>JAZRDP010000029.1:0-17501 GCA_045660345.1 Acutalibacteraceae bacterium | reverse complement strand
CGAGGAATTCTCTCAGGGGCGAATGTAGTTATGCCGAATTTGTCGCCGTTGTCAGTTCGTAAAAAATATGATTTATATGATAACAAAATCAGCACAGGAGCAGAAGGTGCTCAACAAAGAGCACAGCTTGAAGAGAGAATGAAAGCAATTGGGTATGAGGTTGTGACTGCGAGAGGAGATGTTGTGAGAATTCGGAATGCGGAATGCGGAGTGCGGAATTAGCTTCGCGAGGAGTAAAAGTATCGCAAACCACTATCCCTCTTTTTTGCTTCAGCAAAAAGGAGGGGGGACCACCGAAGGTGGTGGGTGGTACAAAAAGGAGTGTCTTTATGCAAGATAAAAAAATATTGGTGGATCGCGCTCATAAAATGCGCAAAGAACCTACCGAAGAAGAAAATAAGCTATGGCACATTATACTCAAAAAAATACGTCCGCGATTTCTTCGTCAAAGAATAATCGGTAACTATATTGTCGATTTTTGTTGTCCGAAATTAAAATTGATTATCGAGGTTGATGGCGAGCAACACTATATGCCTGAAAACGAAAGGTATGAAAATGCAAGAACTGCTTTTCTTGAGCAGAAAGGCTATAAAATTTTAA
Source organism: Acutalibacteraceae bacterium (assembly GCA_045660345.1). Lineage (GTDB taxonomy): Bacteria > Bacillota > Clostridia > Oscillospirales > Acutalibacteraceae > DTU089. The sequence continues at coordinate 16,901 of JAZRDP010000029.1, read as the reverse complement.
GGTTTTATAACAGTGATATTAATAAATCAATAAAAAATATTGCGGTTTCAATTGCGGATATTTGTAAAGAGCGAGCAGAAGAATTGGAAAAAGATGTTGTGGTAGAGTTTATTAAATAGTACCACCCACCGCTTGCGCGGTCCCCCCTCCTTTTTTACATTCGTAAAAAAAGAGGGATAGGCTTGCGCTTCGCTTTACTAATTGCTATTTGCTAACCGCTACACTGGCATCTGGCATCTAATTTGATTTTACTGAAAGGAATGAAAATATTATGGCAATTTATGATATTAAATCTTTAAAAGCAGAGGAATTTATCAACGATGGTGAAATTCTTGAAACTATAAAATATGCAGAGGAAAACAAGAATAATGTTGAGCTGATTGATAGTATTCTTGAAAAGGCGAAGCCTAAAAAGGAAGGTGACGGGCTTCACTGTACGGGGCTTTCTCACAGAGAGGCGGCGGTGCTTCTTGCTTGTGACATACCTGAAAAGGTAGAGGAAATGATGGCTCTCGCTAATCAGATTAAGCAGGATTTTTACGGCAACAGAATTGTTATGTTTGCTCCACTTTACCTTTCAAACTACTGCGTGAACGGTTGTGTGTATTGTCCTTATCACCTTAAAAACAAGCATATTGCCCGTAAGAAGCTTACACAAGAAGAGGTTAAAGCAGAGGTTATTGCTCTTCAGGATATGGGGCACAAGCGTCTTGCCATTGAAGCAGGCGAGGACCCCAAGAATAACCCTCTTGAATATATTCTCGAATGTATCAAAACTATTTACAGCGTTAACCACAAAAATGGCGCTATCAGACGAGTTAATGTGAATATTGCCGCTACTACTGTTGAGAATTACAGAAAGCTTAAGGAAGCAGGCATCGGTACATATATTCTCTTCCAGGAAACATATCACAAGGAAAGCTACCTTGAGCTTCATCCCACAGGACCTAAGCACGATTATGATTACCACACCGAAGCTATGGACAGAGCTATGGAGGGCGGTATTGATGATGTTGGTCTTGGCGTTCTTTTCGGACTTGAGAGATATATGTATGAATTTATCGGTCTTCTTATGCACGCTGAACACCTTGAAGCAGTGCATGGCGTTGGACCTCACACCATAAGCGTTCCCCGACTTAAGAGAGCGGATGATATTGACCCTGATACATTCGACAATGGTATCAGTGACGAAATGTTCAAGAAAATTATTGCTTGTATCAGAATTGCAGTTCCCTATACAGGTATGATTATCTCCACCCGTGAAAGCGAAAAGGTGAGAGGAGAGGCTCTTCACCTTGGTATTTCACAGATAAGTGGTGCTTCCCGTACATCTGTTGGTGGCTACACAGAGGAAGAACGCCCCCATGACTCCGAGCAGTTTGATGTTTCCGACCAGAGAACTCTTGATGAGGTTGTCCGTTGGCTTATGGAAAACGGACATATTCCTTCATTCTGTACCGCTTGCTACAGAGAGGGCAGAACAGGTGACCGCTTTATGAGTCTTTGCAAATCAGGACAGATTCTCAACTGCTGTCATCCAAACGCGCTTATGACTCTTACTGAATATCTTGAGGACTATGCTTCTCCCGAAACAAAGGAAATCGGCTACAAGCTCATTGAAGAAGAGCTTAAGAAGATTCCTAAAGATAAGGTAAGAGAAATTGCAGAGAGCAATATCTGCGATATTAAAAATTCCAACAGACGAGATTTCAGATTTTAAGTTGGTAGGTGAAAATCTATGAGTTTGAATGAAGCGGTTTCTGCCGAAAGAGTGCATATCGGCTTTTTCGGTATGAGAAATGCAGGTAAATCAAGCCTTGTGAATGCAGTTACAGGGCAGAGTCTTTCTGTTGTTTCTGAGATAAAAGGAACAACCACCGACCCCGTTAAAAAGGCTATGGAGCTACTGCCTTTAGGCCCTGTTGTTATAATCGACACCCCCGGTTTTGATGACGAGGGCTACCTTGGTGAAATGCGAGTTCAGAAGACTAACGAAATTCTCGCAAGAACCGATGTGGCGGTGCTTGTTGTGGACTCTTTAAAGGGGCTTTCAAAGGGTGACAAAGAGTTAATAGAAGGCTTTAAAAAGAGAAATATTCCATATATTATTGCCTTTAATAAATGCGAGTTGCTCACAGAAAAAGCGGTTTTAAATGACAACGAAATCTATGTAAGTGCAGTTCGTAATGAAAATATTTTTGAGCTGAAAGAAAAAATCGGCAGTCTTGCTAAAACTACCGAAAAGAAAAAGTATGTGGTTTCCGATTTGGTTGAAAAGGGCGACATTGTTGTTCTTGTTATTCCCATTGATGAAGCTGCGCCCAAGGGCAGACTTATTCTGCCTCAGCAGATGACAATCCGCGATTTGCTTGATGCAAACTGCATCGTTACTGCTTGTCAGGACACAGAGTTGGAAAGCACCTTGCAGTCACTTTCCAAAAAACCGAAGCTGGTTATAACCGATTCGCAGATTTTCGGTAAGGTTTCAAAAATTGTGCCCGATGATATTCTTCTCACATCATTTTCAATTCTTATGGCAAGATACAAGGGCGAGCTTGGGAGCCTTATAAACGGTGCTGAAAAGCTTTCCGAAATCAAGGATGGCGACAAAATTCTTATAAGCGAGGGTTGCACTCATCACAGACAGTGCAACGATATAGGTACAGTTAAAATCCCCAATATGATTAGAAAGTTCACAAATGCAGAGCCTGAATTCAGTTTTACATCAGGCGGAGAGTTTCCTCAGAATTTAAGAGGTTTTTCGCTTATTGTTCATTGTGGCGGCTGCACCCTTAACGAAAAGGAAATGAAGCACAGAATGAACCTCGCAAATGAGCAAGGTGTTCCTATGGTGAATTATGGGGTGGCGATTGCGAGGATGAACGGTATACTTGAACGGAGCGTTCAAGTAATGCAAAATGCAAAATGATAAATGCAAAATGAAGGGGAAGCTTCGCTTCCAAACATTTTAAAGGCTTCGCATTAATTTTACAAAGGGTAATCTTTATGGGGCAACCCACCACCGCTGACGCGGTCCCCCTCCCTATTTTGCTTCGCAAAACAGGGATGATAAAAGTTGCACTACTTTTATTTACTGGAGTGATTTAATGAACATAATTGTTTGCATAGACAAAAACGGCGGAATGTGTTTTATGGGGAAACGGCAGAGTATGGACTGCGTTTTGAGAGAGAAAATTCTTGAATTATCAAGCGGTGCAAGGCTTTTGATGAACTCATATTCTGCTAAACAGTTTGAAAATGTTGAAAACATTGTTGTGGATAATGATTTTTTAAACAATGCAAATCAGGGAGATTTCTGCTTTGTTGAAGATAAGGAAATAACATCAGAAAATGTTGAGAATTTCTATGTTTTCAACTGGAACAGAAAGTACCCGGGTGATTTGTTTTTCTCTGTTGACCTTAAGGCAGAGGGCTTTAAGAAAATAAAAAAAGAGGAATTCCAAGGGAACTCCCACGATAAAATTACATTAGAAATTTATTCGAGATAATCAGTAGGTGATTAGAATGAAAATGAATAAAAAAATGAGCAAGAAAACCAAAATAATTATAGCGGTTATTGGTTTGCTTGTGGTTTTGATTTCTGCTTTTTCGGGTCAGGATTCTGAAATAACAACAGATACTACAACGGAAATTGTTGAATCAACCGAAGAAACAACCTTAAAAGATAGCGAAATCGAAGAAGATATAACCGATAATTCGGAGGCTGAAAAAACTACCCAAAAGGCAGAAGATAAGGCTACCGAAAAGGAAACTGAAAAGGTTAATAAGCCTGAAAGTGTGGGCGATGATAACAGTAAGGCGGTATTGTCGGAAATTCCTGCATACTCGGGCAGACCTTATGTTGTCATTAATGGAAATGTTCCGTCCTTTAATAAATATGAGTTGACAACAAAGGGCTATGAAACCTATGCTTCCCTTGATTCTCTTGGTCGTTGCGGTGGTGCGGTTGCTTCCTGCGGAAGAGAGATAATGCCGAAGCCCGATGAAGAGCGAGGCAGTATAAGTGCAGTCAAGCCAAGCGGTTGGGTTCAGGCGCAATATGACTGGGTTTCAGGTAAATATCTTTATAACCGTTGTCATTTGATTGGTTGGCAGTTGTCTGCAGAAAATGCCAACAAGAGAAACCTTATAACCGGAACAAGATATATGAATACCGAGGGTATGTTGCCATTTGAAAATATGGTTGCCGACTACATAAAGGAAACAGGGAACCATGTTGCATACAGAATTACTCCCATTTATGACGGCTCCGACCTTGTGGCAAGCGGTGTGCAGATGGAAGCCTATTCCGTTGAGGATGATGGGGAAGGCATCTGCTTCAATATTTTCTGCTATAATGTTCAACCCGGTGTGAAAATTGATTATACAACGGGCAGAAGTTGGTCTGCAGAGGGTAACAGAGAAACGACTAAAAAGCCTGTTGCTGTACCTGTTGAAACTACAAGAAAGCAGGTTGAAGAAACTAAAAAACCTGTTTCTTATGATACTTATGCTTATAGTTCAAAAAGTGATAAATTCCATTACCCCAGTTGCAGATATGCAAAGACTATAAAAGCTGAAAATTACTGTGAATATACAGGTAGCAGACAAGATATGATTAACAAAGACTATAAACCTTGTAGTAATTGTAATCCGTAAGTGAATGTATAGCAAAAAAGTAAAGGCGCGTCCTTACCTCTCTTCGAAGAGAGGGGGACCGCCTTTTGCTTTTTATTTGTTTTTAGTTAGGTTTTAAGCGTGGGATAAATAAAACATTTGAATTTAGTTGGTCGGGCGGTGGAGAGTTCTCGGCGCGAGAACTGAGCGTCGTTGAAGCGTAAGCTTCAAATGACATAAACAGACCTTAACTATTCTCTATATTCAGGAGCAACCTTTATACCCTTTTCAAGTGCATCGCATACATTGTTTATAATATACCGAACCTCTTCAATATCTTTATTGACCACTGTGTTTTCAAATCTTAAAACATAAAAGCCAAGGCTTTCAAGATATTCGGTTCGTTTGTTGTCATATTCTTTGTTTTCTTCATAAAAATGCTGATAACCGTCAATTTCAATTATCAATTTTAATTTAGGACAGAAGAAATCTACAATATAATTACCGATTATTCGTTGTCTGTGAAATTTCGGAACGTGACCTTTTAAAATCTGAAACCAGACTTTCTTTTCTTCGCCGGTCATATTCTTTCGCATTTTAACGGCATATTCTTTTAGTTCAGGATTTGTGGGTAACGGTTTTCGTTTATCCATTTCTTCTCCTTTATACTTCTGTATGGAAAGTTTATTGCAGTTTCACCTTGCGGTGAAAAGACGCTCAAGGGTTCGCGTCAAGAATCCTCCACCATCGCAAGCGATGGTCCCCCTCCTTTCGAAAGGAGGTACCCCATACATCAATTTTGTTCTCTTTGGTTTGTATTTTTGCGAAGCTTATTTCGGATTTAGCAGATAGCAGATAGCAGATAGCAAATAGCAAATAGCAGATAGCATTTTGCATTTAATAAAGCTCTTCAGGAGAGTTAAGCAGATATGTCGCTCCTGACTCGGTTAATTCTTCTGCAGTTCCGAAGCCATAGACTGCCCCTGCGCTGTCAAGACCTACTGCATTTGCGCCGTCGATATCATAGCAACGGTCGCCCACCATAATGATTTCACTTTTATCGGGGTTGCCGAAGAAATCGAGGCAGGCGTTTATTAAGTCTTTTTTACTTGAATGGTTGTTTTTGAAATCCTCTGCAGAAACGAAATCATAGTATTTATAGATATCGTGATATTTTGAGATTTCTTCAACAAAATGAATAGGCTTTGAAGAGGCAACGGCGATTTTTTTGCCGTCCTTTTTTAATCTTTCAAGCATTTCTTTTATGCCCTCATAAATTTTTGATTCCTCGGCTGCCTTTTCTCTGTAACGCTCTCGGTATTTATCAATAAGCCATTGAGCATCCTCATCGGAAACATTATAAATAGTTTTATAGCTCTCAAAAAGGGGCGGACCTACAAAGAAATGAAGTTTTTCAATATCGGTTTCCTTTATGCCGTAGCAGTCAAGAGAATAAATAATTGAATTGAAAATACCCTCGGTTGTATCACAAAGAGTGCCGTCAAAGTCGAATAAATAGTAGTTGTAATCTTTCATTTTTATTTCACCCATCGTTATTTTATATTTTTTTGTAATAAATGTAAAGGGTGAAAATAAGTTAGTTAGTGCAATAATTATCCCTCCTTTTTGCTGAAGCAAAAAAGAGGGATAGGCTTCGCAATACTTTTACTGTTTTTGTACTTGAAACATTTAAACTAATATAGTAAAATAAAGGGTAATTATTTTATCTTTAGACTAAGCGAAAAGAGATGGTTTTATGGCTATTACAAAAAGCCAGATTGATGCAATTCTTAAGAAGTACGAAAAACCTGAAGAAAGTCTTATTGCGGTTTTGCAGGATGTTCAGGGGATTGACGGCTATATTTCAAGAGAAAGCGTTGAATATATAACAGAAATTAGCGGAATTCCCTCTGCGAGAATTATGGGTGTTGCCTCGTTCTATGCAGGCTTCCGCCTTAAACCCGTTGGTAAATACAGAATTATGGTTTGTATGGGTACTGCTTGTCATGTTAACGGCGCGGAGCGTGTTGGCGACACAGTAAAGAGGGTTTTAGGTATTGAAGAGGGAGATGTAACCGAGGATGGACTTTTCTCATGGGAAGAGGTTGCCTGCCTTGGTTGTTGCAGTATTTCTCCCGCTATGATGATTAATGACACCGCTTACGGAAAGCTTACTCCCGATATGGTTCAGAATATTATTGACACCATAAGAGAGGAGGAAAAGAAATGAGATTTCTTTTAGGTTACGGCTCTTGTGGTATTGCTTCAGGTGCTAAAAATGTTCTTAAAGGTCTTGAAACTGCCTTTGAAAATACAGGTTTCACAGTTGAAAAGGTTGGTTGTAACGGACTTTGCTTTGCAGAGCCCATTGTTGAGGTTATAACTGACGAGGGCGAGAGTATTCTCTATGGTCGCCTTGACGAACAGTCTGCAATTGCTCTCGGTGAGTCTGCGAAAAATGGTTCTCTTATTCTCGAAAACCGACTTACAGAGGATGAATTGAATTTCCTTAACGGACAGAAAAGAATTGTTCTTTCGGGTTGCGGTAAAATTGACCCCGAAAGCATTGATTCCTACATAGAAAACGGCGGTTACGAGGCTCTTAAAAAGGCTTTGGAGCTTGGTTCCGATGGTGTAATTGAAGAAATAAAAAAATCAGGCTTGCGCGGTCGCGGTGGCGCAGGCTTCCCAACCTATATCAAATGGCAGTCTGCGAAAAATTCTGCAGGTGATGAAAAATATATCGTTTGTAATGCAGACGAGGGTGACCCCGGTGCATTTATGGACAGAGCAGTTCTTGAGGGCGACCCTCACAGAGTTCTTGAGGGTATGATGATTTCGGGTATTGCAGTTGGTGCGAAAATGGGTCTTATCTATGTTCGTGCCGAATACCCACTTGCAGTTAAAAGACTTGAATTGGCTATTGAGCAGATGCGCCAAAAAGGTATTTTAGGCGAAAATATCTTCGGTAGCGGTTTCAGTTTCGATTTCCGTATTATGATGGGTGCAGGTGCATTCGTTTGCGGTGAAGAAACCGCTCTTCTTGCTTCCTTGGGCGGTAACAGAGGTATGCCCGTAACAAAACCGCCATTCCCTGCACAAAAGGGCTTCCGCGGTAAGCCTACCAATATCAATAATGTTGAAACCTTTGCAAATGTAAGCTGGATTATCTCTAATGGTGGCGAGAAATTTGCAGAAATGGGTACTGAAGGCAGTAAGGGTACAAAGGTATTTGCCCTTGCGGGTCGTGTTAAACGCGGCGGACTTGTAGAAGTGCCTATGGGTCTTACCATCAATGACATTGTTTTCGGTATCTGCGGTGGCATTAAGGATGATGCGCAGATTAAGGCTGTTCAGATGGGCGGTCCATCGGGCGGTTGTATACCCGAAAATCTTCTTGATACTCCCATTGACTATGAAAATATCGCAAAAACAGGGGCTATTATGGGCTCCGGCGGTATGATTGTTATGGACGAGAAAACCTGTATGGTTGATATGGCGAAATTCTTTATGGATTTCACAAGCAAGGAAAGCTGTGGCAAATGTGTGCCCTGCAGAATCGGTACAACCCGTATGCTTGAAATACTTCAGAGAATCGTAAAGGGCGAGGGTCAGGAAAGCGATATTGAAACTCTCGTTGAATTAGGAGAGGCTATTAAAACAGGTGCTCTCTGCGGTCTTGGTAACTCTGCGCCAAATCCTGTTTTGACTACCATTAAATATTTCAGAGATGAGTATGAAGCTCATATAAAGGAGAAGAAATGTCCTGCGAAAAAATGCTCGGCATTGATAAGCTTCAATATAGTTGCAGAGAAGTGTAAAGGTTGTTCCCTTTGCAGTAAAAAATGCCCCGTAAATGCAATAAGCGGTGTTATTAAAACACCTTATAAAATTGACAACGAGCTTTGTGTTCGTTGCGGTCAATGTATTGAAAGCTGTCGCTTCGGTGCAATAGAAATCATTTCAGGGGAGGTAGCAGAATGAGTCAGGTTAATATTATAATTAACGGCAAGAGCTACCTTGCAGATACAGAAAAAACTCTCCTTGATAACATTTTAGATAACGGAATCTATCTTCCTCACCTTTGCCATCATAAAGAGCTTGAAAGCTATGGCGGCTGCGGTCTTTGTCTTGTTGAGGTTGAGGGTATAAGAAAGCCTCTTCGCGCTTGCTCAACTGCGGTTACCGAGGGTATGCGCGTTACAACAAGCACTCCTGAGCTTGAAAAAAGCAGAAAAATGACTCTTTCTGTTATTATGAGCGACCACGCAGGTGACTGCAAGGCACCCTGCTATATGGCTTGTCCTACCCATCAGGACATTCAGGCTTATGTTGGTCTTATTGCCAATGGTGAAGAGAAAAAGGCACTTGAAATTATTAAACAGGATAACCCGTTGCCTGCTTCAATCGGCAGAGTTTGTCCCCATCCTTGTGAAGAAAAATGCCGTCGCGCTCATCTTGAAGGCGCAGTTTCTATCTGTGGCTTGAAGCGTTTTGCGGCGGATTCCTTTATGGATTATATTCCCGAATGTGAAGCGAAAAACGGCAAGAGAGTTGCAGTTATCGGTGCAGGTCCTGCTGGGCTTTCCTGCGCATATTTCCTTGCAATAAAGGGCTATTCAGTTGAGATTTTTGAAGGCGAGGAAAAGGGTGGCGGTATGCTCCGCTACGGTATTCCTGCATACAGATTACCCAAAGATATTCTCGATAAGGAAATTGAAAATGTTGAGAAAATGGGTGTTAAAATCCATTATAACAAAAGGCTCGGCAGAGATTTTACAATTAAGTCTCTTAAGGGTGGTTTCGATGCGGTTTTCGTGGCAATCGGTGCTTGGAGCGCATCCTCTATGAGATGTGCAGGTGAAGATGCCGAGGGCGTTTTCGGTGGAATTGATGTCCTTTATAAGGTTGCTAACGGCGAAAAGCTTGACTTGGGCAAAAGAGTTTGCGTTGTTGGTGGCGGTAACACCGCTATTGACGCAGTTCGTACTGCAGTCAGACTTGGTGCTGAAGAGGTTAATCTCATTTACCGCCGTACTGAAAATGAAATGCCTGCAGAGCCTGACGAAATCCGCGATGCGAGAGCAGAGGGCGTTAATTTTAAATTCCTTTGTGCACCTATTGAGGTTATCAGCGAAAATGGAAAGGTTTCAGGCTTGAAGGTTCAGAAAATGGAGCTCGGTGAACCTGATGCAAGTGGTAGAAGAAGCCCCGTTGCCATTGATGGCGCAACAGAAATTATTGAATGTGATGCAGTTATTTCCGCTATCGGACAGAAGGTTGTGGGTAGCGATATTGACAGCCTTGAGTTAACAAAAAAATCAACAATTTCCGTTGATGAAACTACATTTATGACATCTGTTGATGGCGTTTTTGCAGCAGGTGATGTTATCAATAAGGGCCCTGATATTGCAGTCAGAGCCATTGCAGGCGGTAAGAATGCTGCAAGAAGCATCGACTGCTGGTTTAAGGGCATATGCGTACCGCCCGAGCTTCCTGATTACTCGGTAAATAAGAATTTTAACCCTGAAATCTTAAAGGGTATGCCCGAAATTCAGCGAGCTGAAATAAAGCTCGTTGATGCAGATATCAGAAACAAAAACTTTGACGAGGCGGCATTTACTTTTACTAAAGAAGAAGCAATGAAAGAGGCGGAGAGATGCCTTGAATGCGGTTGCTCTGCGGTTTATTCCTGCGAATTATTGCCATATGCCAGAGATTATGACGCCTTCGCTTCAGGTATCTATGGCAAGACAAGGCAGTACGCTAAAGACAAGAGCCACCCCTTTATCGTAAGAGATAATAATAAGTGTATTCTTTGCGGTCAGTGTGTGAGAGCTTGTAAGGAAATAAGCGGTACTGAAAACCTTGGTCTTTTCGGCAGAGGCTTCGGTACATTACCTTTGAGTGCATTCGATTTACCCTTGGGCGAGAGTAAATGTATTTCCTGCGGTGCTTGTGTGAATGTCTGCCCCACAGGTGCATTGACAACAAGAGTGCCCACACCCAAAAATCCCCCTATGGCTTTTGAAGACAGCGAATATATCTGCACTTATTGCGACAGAAATTGTAAATTCACAAAGCGCACAATCAACGGCAGAGTAGTTAAAATGATTCCCGAAAAAATAGGGGAGAGCTGTTCAATCGGCGTATTCCTTCTTCCCGCAAAGGAAAATTCGGAGTGCGGAAAGCTGAATGATGAATTGAAGGAAAGAATATTCGGCTCGTTGGATTATTTTGTGGGAAACGAAGATGAAATTCGGAATTCGGAATTCGAAATTAAGCTTCGCGAGAAGTAAAAATAGAGCAGTCCTTATCATCCCTGTGCCGAAGGCATAGGGAGGGGGACCATTCCTGAATATAGAAATTGTTTTGGTGAGTACATTTCGGGTAAGTGTATTCACCATTGCTTTATGTTCGGGCGGAATGGTGGTGGGTTGCCACGCTCCCTCTTTACTTCGTTGCTGAGGGGAGTTATCAATTTGAAAATTATAGATTTGGTATTGCTCTTAGGAACAAAGGGGTACAGCTACGGGGCAACCCACCACCAAAAGCTGACGCTTTTGGTCCCCCTCCCTATTGCCCAAGGGCAACAGGGATGATAATAATCGCATTACCTTTACATATCGTTGAATTTTCACTTGTACAAAAACACTCGATTATTTTGTATAAAATGACGGAACGGTCGGAAATCCTTTGTGCTACAAGGGTTTTTGGCTGTTTTGTTCAACAAAAACTATTATGTTTTTTGTTAATATAAATGTAAAAATCTATTGACTTTATGTGCCGTTTGTAATATAATCATTGCAGGCTATAAGTGTTGCTATAACTATGTCATGTTGTAGCCCGCTTATATGGCAGAGGATTAGTCCTCAATTTCAAGTAAAGGAAGATATAAATGAAAAAAATTCTTGCGATTTTTCTTTCTGTAATGCTTATCTGTATCAGTATTGCGCCGATGAGCTTTGCAGTTGTTGACCCCGGACTCGCGACCCGAGTTATGGAAGGCAAATATGACAGCAGTAACAACGGTACAGATGTTGTTACCAAAACAACCTTCACAGTTGCTGTTAAGGTTCCCGCTGTTTCAAAGCTTACCGGTGTAAACCTCTATTTCTCTTTTGACCCCGCAGTTCTCGCTGTTTCTAATGCAGGTACTGCAGGTACAGAGGATGCAGATGGTAACTTCAATGCATATTTCAACGGAATCTCCGTAAACGGCTACAAAACAGGTTCTAACAGCGAATATTCATTCGGTTGGATTTCTAATAACGGTGTAACAAAGAACGCTGCAAGAGATATTTTCTATATCACCTTCAATGTTCTTGATACAACAAAGACCGATGCAGCAATCAACCTCTACATAGAAGAGTTTCGTACCGATGACGGTAACGACGATAACGATGTTACATCAACTCTTCTTGCAGAGAATATGGTAGTTAGCTTTCTCTTCCCCGAGGGAACACCTCCCGCAACAACAGAAGGCGCTGACAGCGATGTTGATGGCGAAACATCTGCAACTGATATCAATGCTCTTCTCGAGCTCATCAGAGATATGCTTAACGGCAACGGCGTAACATTCGCAGACATCGCAGACGCTATCGCTAATATGCTCGGTAACGCTGAAATCACAGACATTATCGAACAGCTTGTTGATGGTAATGTTGATATCTCCGATATGTTCCAGCAGATTCTTGCAGGTCTTGGTCTTGACTTCAGCGACCTCGAGGATTTACTTAATAAGATTATCGATTTCATTATGGGTCTTTTCGGTGGCGATGATGATGGTGGTTCATCCACATCAACAACTGCTGCAGCTCCCAACCTTGAAACAACTGCAGAAGGCTCTTCTCAGGGTTCAGAAGAAACAGGTGATGCAGGTATCGCTCTCGCAGCAACAGTTTGCGTAGCAGCTTCCGCAGCATTTGTTCTCACAAGAAAGAAAAAAGAAACAGTTTAATCGCAAGAATATAAATAAAAAATGACCACCGCTGATGCGGTGGTTTTTTATTTAGCTGTCAGCTACCAGTCTCCAGCCACCAGCACTCAGTTTTTTGTGTAAACAGCTTTATAGCTCTATTTTTTCTGATTTTATAAATCCCACAATTTGCTATCTGCTAACCGCTGGTGACTGGAGACTGGAGACTGGAGACTTTTTTAAAATATATAGTGACAAACCTGAAACAATGTGGTATATTATATAATTGTATATTAAATATGTGAGGTATTATAAATGCTTGAACTTAATAATGCTCTTGAACTTATTATAAAAGGTATAGAAAGCAAAACTACTGAATACGGCTTCCGTCCTGAATACCCCAACGGTATTTTTCCTCCCAACCTTCCTGTTGAAGAGGTGAACGGAAAATCAATTATTATGTATCGCGGTGAAAGAGGAAGAATCCGTCTTGAATATGAAAACGGAAAGCTTGGTCTTTTCTGCGCCAAGGAAGCTCAGGAAGATGCTCCTGATGATGATATGCCTCGTGCATCCTTGAGCCTTCTTGATTTGGAAACATTCAACGAAAAAGATATCAAATATATCTGTCAGGAATATAATGAAACATTTGAGAAGCTTTTTTCTCATAAGCCCGCTCACAGCGGTAAAAAAGCTCCAACTCCTGTTTCAAGAAGTCAGGCGAAGAGCGGTGTTCTCGCTTATGATGCAAACACTCTGGGCAGCAGATTTACAACTGTTTACCCTGAGCTTCGCGAGGAATATAAGGCAAACCTTGACGCTTACGGCGAATTTTTAGCAGAGGATTTCTTTACTAAGTATGGTAATGCGGTTGTTGTTGAAACAATCCGCGAAAACGATCCTGCAAAAATGAAAAAGCTTTTCAAGCTTCTTAATGATATTTATGAGGACGGAACAAACGATACTCAGAGCATCGTTGCTGTTACAATCCTTGGTTGCTCTCTTGCAGATAACCCTGAGCTTATTGACATCGCTAAAGAGCATTTCAGCGAAACAATGAGCGAACCTGTTAACGAGATTATCAAATATCTCCGCAAGAGCAAAAGTGCAAGATTGAGACTTGAAAATCCCCCTCTCTATAAACCCAAAAAAGAAAAGAAAAAAGGCATGATGGCTTCAATGCTTGGAATGTAAAAAAATGCGTCCGAAAGGGGAGCGTAAATTAGGGATTTATTAGGTTTTAAAATAATATTTTCCGTTAATACTTTATGAAAAAACACCGTAAGGCGTCAGCCTTGCGATGTTTTTTCATTTCGTCTGAACGAAAACTATTTATCTTAAAACTGCCTTGCACCTTAAATCTTTTAAATTTGGTTGTAGAGCAAGGCATAAATGTGTAGAAACCCTGACGGGTTTCAAGCATTTTAACGCAGCTATACACCAAAGTTAATGATTTAAGGCTATTAAATCCCTATTTTACACTCCCCAAGGACGCATTTTTTAATTCGTAATTCGTAATTCGTAATTATCGGGTGCTGCGCACAGCAATTATAAAAGTTATAGAAAGAACGAATTTATTGTTCTAAATATTTTCAACTTAAAACTAAGCTGATTTGTTGTATAAGTTGTGGTTTGCAAAGCTTAAAATGATTGGAAGCGGAGCTTCCCCTTCATTACGAATTACGAATTACGCATTACGCATTGAAAACAGGCACGAGTAAAATACCCGTGCCTGTTTTTTATACGCCTTTCATCGTAAGTGAAATTCGTTTTTTCTGTGGTTCAACGGAGAGGACCTTAACCTTAACAACCTCGCCAACCTTGAGAACCTCGGAGGGATGCTTGATGAATTTATCGCAAATCTGGGAGATGTGAACGAGGCCGTCCTGATGAACGCCGATGTCAACGAATACACCAAAGTCGATAACATTTCTTACAGTACCTGTAAGCTCCATACCTTCGCGAAGGTCATTCATATCCATAATATCTGTTCGGAGCATTGGCTTGGGAAGCTCATCACGGATGTCGCGACCGGGCTTTTCAAGCTCGCCCATAATATCGATGAGAGTGGGAGTACCAACGCCACATTCCTCTGCTGCCTTGGGAAGACCGTATTCCTGAACCTTACCGCTTATTCCTGCTGCGCCCTTGTCGGCAACATCCTTCTGTGAATAGCCGAAAAGATCAAGAAGCTTTTTAGCTGCATCATAGCTTTCAGGGTGAACGCCTGTGTTATCAAGAGGAGTTTTACCATCGGGAATACGAAGGAAGCCTGCACACTGCTGATATGCCTTGGGTCCAAGACCCTTAACCTTTTTAAGGTCTGTTCTTGCATTGAAGCCACCGTTTTCCTCGCGGTATGCAACAATGTTTTTAGCAGTTGCACTTGTAACACCTGAAATGTATTTAAGAAGTGAAACGGAAGCGGTATTAAGGTCGACGCCAACGGAGTTTACGCAGTCTTCAACAACGCCTGAAAGTGACTCTTCAAGTCTTGCAGGAGGAACGTCGTGCTGATACTGACCAACACCGATGCTCTTTGGCTCAATCTTAACAAGCTCTGAAAGAGGGTCTTGAAGTCGTCTTGCAATTGAAACTGCGGAACGGACTGAAACATCGAAATCGGGGAATTCCTCTGCGCCTAATTTGGATGCGGAGTAAACTGAAGCACCTGCCTCATTAACAACCATATATGAAACAGGACGAGGAGATTTCTTGATTGTGTCAGCAATAAAGATTTCGCTTTCCTTACTTGCTGTACCGTTACCGATTGAAATGCAGTCGATATGGAATTTCTTTATAAGCTCGAGAACCTTTGCTTCAGATTCAGCGATTTTTGACTGCGGTGGTGTTGGGTAAATAACACCTGTAAAGAGAACTCTTGAATTGCCATCAACAACTGCAAGCTTACAGCCCGTTCTGTATGCAGGGTCAACCGCGAGAACAGTTTTGTTTTTGATAGGTGGCTGCATAAGAAGTGGCTTAAGGTTAGAGCCGAACATCTTGATAGCCTGCTCGTCAGCCTTTTCTGTAAGAGTTGAACGGGTTTCTCTTTCAAGAGAGGGGAATATAAGTCGGGAATAGCTATCCTTTGCTGCTGCTCGACAGAATTCTGTTGAAGAGCTTCCCTCTTTAATAAAGAGCTTGTCAAGAAGCAAAAGCGCGGTTTCTTCTTCAACTCCAACGCTTACCTTGAGAATACCCTCTTTTTCGCCACGGTTGATAGCAAGAATTCTGTGAGAAGGGATTTTTGCAACAGGCTCGGAGTATTCGTAATACATACTATAAACGCTGTCTTCCTCTGTTTTTGCAACAGATTCAATAACACCGCGCTTGTTGATTAAATCCTTAAGCACCTTTCGTGCTTCAGGTGAATCGGAAATAATTTCAGCGATAATATCTGATGCGCCCTGAAGAGCGTCCTCGGGAGTTTCAACGCCTTTTTCTGCATCAACATAGTCCTTTGCTATATCAAGAAGGTCAACGCCCTTGAGAGTGAATGAGAAAAGAAGCTCTGCAAGAGGCTCAAGCCCCTTTTCTTTAGCAACAGAGGCTCTTGTTTTTCTCTTCTGCTTATAGGGACGATAAATGTCCTCAACCTCCGCAAGAGTTACTGCATTTGCAACTGCGAGAGAAATCTCTTCAGTTAATTTGCCCTGCTCTTCGATAGAGGAAAGAACCTCTTCCTTGCGCTTTTCAAGGTTTCTCAAGTAGGTGAGGCGGTCGTTGATGTCACGAAGCTTCTGGTCATCGCAGGAGCCTGTCATCTCTTTTCTGTATCGTGCGATAAAGGGAATAGTGTTTCCGTCATCGATTAAATCAACAATGTTTTTAATGTGATGCTCGCTGACAGAAAATTCGTCTTGTAGTGTTTTTAAAATGTCCATAAAATCTTCCTTTATATAATTATGGTATTAATAATACCATAGTTAAGTGGCAAGTTGCAAGTGGCAAGTGGAAAGCATTTTATAATTCGAAATTCGAAATTCGAAATTCGAAATGAGCTTCGCGATATTTTAACTAATTGCTAAATGCTATTTGCTAACGACTGGTATCTGGCGACTTTGTTTACAATTTGTTCACAAAGTTGTGAAGATGTTGCAATATTGATATGGTATATAATACCCATAGACATTAAATGCTTAACATTTCATTTTCTCTTTCCAAAAAAGTCCAGCCTCTTGCACTACGCGAGAGGCTGAACTTTTTTAGTGCGGAGTGATGTGGCTTCGCGATACTTTTAATTTGTTCTACGGTACAGGCGAGCCTGTACCCTACAATAAACGGAAATAAAGCAACACAACCGTAGGGTATGGGCTAGCCCATACCGCAGAGAAAAGCAGATTAGTGGAATGGGCTTCGCCAC
>JAZRDP010000028.1:0-47042 GCA_045660345.1 Acutalibacteraceae bacterium | reverse complement strand
AGGTCTTATATCAGTTGCAATTCCAAATAGTGTAACAAGTATAGGTAATTCTGCTTTCTATAATTGCAAAAGCCTTACATCAATTACAATTCCTGATAGTGTAACAAGCATAGGTTCATCTGCTTTTTATAATTGCACAGGACTTAAAAAAGTGTATTGGAATGCGAATGATGTTGGTGATTTCACAAGCTCATCGAATATTTTCTATATGGCAGGAACTGCAGGTCAGGGAATCGATTTTGTGTTCGGTGATAATGTGGAAAAAATACCAGCATACTTATGTTATGTAGTTCGTTATGCCGGCGACCCCGTGCGTAGCCCGAAGGTAAACTCAGTTGCTTTGAGTAGCAATGTGAAAAGTATAGGGGAAAATGCTTTCAATGTTAATGTAGTTGTTACCTATGTTTTCTACGCTGGCTCTCAGGATGCTTGGAGTGGTGTTTCAAAAGCTAACTACAACACAGGTCTTACAAGTGCAATCTTCCATTACAACGCCACCGGGCACAGCTTTCCGGAAGAATGGACAATAGATGTTGCCCCAACATGTACAGCAGAGGGTTCAAAATCTCATCATTGTACAGTTTGTGATGGTAAGAATGATGTAACAGTGCTTAATCCTTTGGGTCATTATTTTGTAAACGATATTTGTGTTAATTGCAAAAAAACATTAGCATCAGTTATTAATCCACGCCAGGAAACAAGGGTTTTACAAGCGTGGGGTGAAACAAATACAGATATAGATAGCTTTCAAACCTTTAGTGCTCCGGGAGCAGAATATATCGAGATTACCTTTTCTTCAGTATATCTGCAGATGATGGCTGGTGGAACGATATATATATATTCACATGCAGATCGATATGGCGATTATTTTGCTTACTATTACGATTCTTATGAAATACCAAATAAAATTACTGTACCCGGAGATGTAATATCAATTGAGTTTAGAGGTAGTGCTATTCCTGACGAGTTTTTTGATGAGTGGGGATATTCTGTTGAAACACAAGGGTATACGGCTACTTGTGTGGCAACCTTCCCTCTAGACATAAATTGCGATAACCATTTACACAAAAAGTTTGTTAATAAAATTGATGCAGACTGTGAAAATGATGGTTATACAGGTGACGTGCTTTGTATTGTCTGTGAAACAGTTGTTGAAAAAGGTGAATTTGTTTCTGCTTTTGGCCACGATTATTCAGAAGATTGGACAACAGATCTTGCTCCGACCTGTACAAAAGATGGTTCGAAATCTCACCATTGTACAGTTTGTAATGCAAAAACAGATGTAACCGTTGTGCCCGCGTTAGGCCACAATTATTCAGAGGAGTGGACCGTGGATGTAGCTCCGACATGTACGAAAGAGGGCTCCAAATCTCACCACTGTACAGTTTGTAATGTTAAAACAGATGTTACAGTTGTGCCTGCGTTAGGCCACAATTATTCAGAAGAGTGGACCGTGGATGTAGCTCCGACTTGTACGATAGATGGTTCAAAATCTCACCATTGTACAGTTTGTAATGTTAAAACAGATGTTACAGTTGTGACCGCGTTAGGCCACAATTATTCAGAAGAGTGGACTATAGATGTGGCTCCGACCTGTACAACAGATGGCTCAAAATCACATCACTGCACTGCTTGTGATGTTAAAACCGATATTACAATCATAAATTATTTTGGTGGTCATGATTACTCAACTGAATGGACTGTTGATGTTGAGCCTACTTGTACAAAAGAAGGCTCCAAATCTCATCACTGCACAGCTTGTGAGGATAAAAATGATGTAACAACTGTTGACGCAGTAGGCCATCGAGTAGAAAATGATGTTTGCGTCAACTGTAATATATCCTTGGCAGATGCTTTGAGTGGTGTTATAAAAACAGGTGTTTTGGAATCCTCTCACAATTATCAGAATAATGCAAATGAAACCAAAACCTTTACCGCTACAGGTGCAAGCTATATAAAAGTTGCATTTTCCTCATCAACATCTGTTGAAAACACTTATGATAAAATTTATATATATGATGGTGCAGGCTCTCTTATCGGAACATATACCGGAACAGCACTTGCGAATAAAACAATAACAGTTAGCGGAGATGCTGTAAAAATTAAGCTTACATCTGACGGCTCTGTGAATAAATATGGTTATTATGCTACATGTGAGGCTTATGCTCCTTTGAGCTGTAATAACCATTCACATAAAAAGGTTATTAACAAAGTAGAACCAAGCTGCTTGAATGGCGGTTATTCCGGTGATGAATATTGTTTGGTGTGCGAGAGCTTCATAGGGTATGGCAAAAATGTTTCAGCTCTTGGTCATACCAGTAATAATTGGATAGTTGATACTGAACCTACTTGCACTCAGACCGGTTCAAGGCATGGTACTTGCTCTGTTTGCGGAGAATCTGTAATAGAAACGCTTCCTGTTGTTCATCCTGAAACAATCTGGATAACAGAAAAAAATCCTAGTTGCGATACAGCTGGTTATAAGGATCAATATTGTTTTGAGTGCGGAGACTTGATTGCAACCGAAAGCATTCCTGCGCTTGGTCATAGTTATAACTATTGGGAGATTGATGCTAGACCTACCTGCGTTACAGAAGGCTTAAGGTATAAAAGATGTACTGTTTGTAATCACATTGAAACTCAAGCTATTGATACCATTCCTCATAGTTACGCAAGCGAATGGACAATTGATGTTGAGCCAACTTGTACTGAAGAGGGTAGCAAATCTCGACATTGCACAGTTTGTGGAGATAGAGTAGATGCTGTTGCTATTGTTGCAACAGGTCACAGCTATGGAGAGTGGAAAACAAGTGTGGAGCCTACTTGTACAGAAATTGGTACGAAATATAAAACCTGTTCTGTTTGTGGTGATATTGTAACCGGAGAAATTTCTGCAACAGGTCATAGCTATGGCGATTTGATTGTTACAGGCTACCCGACATGTACAGAACGTGGTACAGGAGAAAGAGCCTGTGTTAAATGTGATAATAGGCAAGAATATCAACCTGGCGAAGTTCTTGTTGATTCAAGCTTGTATCCAGAATCTCCCCATAATTATTGGAGTTATATGGATGAGACATATTTTTTCAATTATGACGGCGCAACCTCTTTGGCTTTGACTTTTTCTTCTTCATCATGTCTTGAATCAGGTTGTGACTATGTATATATTTATGATAAAAATGGTGCATTGTTTAGCATCTATACAGGTTCTGAGCTTTCTGGTGCAGTGATTTATTTAGATGGTGGTTCGTTTAGCATAAGGATTACTTCAGATAGCGGTGTACAATACTATGGTTTTTCGTTTGATTCAATAGTAGCTAATTGTGATTTGCTTCCCGCAAGAGGGCATAATTACTCGTCCCAATGGACTCAGGATGTTGCACCGACTTGTACAGAAAGCGGTAGCAAATCTCGTCATTGTACAGAGTGCGACGATAAAACAAATGTTACTGTTGTTGCTCCATTAGGTCATAGCTATTCCACAGAATGGACAATTGACCTTGCTCCTACTTGTACAGAAGATGGTAGTAAATCTCATCATTGTACTGTATGTGGCGATGCAAAGTCAGATATAACCACCATTTCAGCACTTGGACACGATTACAAAGCTGTTTCAGCTAAAACAGAACATCCTCATACTGTTTCATATGAGTGTACACGTTGTTTTGAAATGTATGAGAATGATGTTTATTTTGAGGATTGTTTGGATTGTAACTTCGTATATGCATTCGATGGTGATACTTGCACAATCACAGGATATATAGGAGAATCTTCGGCTGTTGTAATGCCGGCATCTATTTATGGCAAAAAGGTTGTAGCCACAGGTACCGGTGCTTTTAAAACAAACTCCAACTTGGTTTCTGTTGTAATTGAAAATGGTGTTGAAGGAATTGGCGCCTTAACCTTCCTTAATTGCACAGCACTGTCTAAAATAGTGATTCCGGAAAGCGTGACAACTATAGGTGAGAGTGCATTCCGCGGATGTGCAAGTGATTTTACAATCTATTGCTACCGCGATTCTTATGCAATGCAGTATGCTATTGATAAATCACTTAATTATATCGTTATGGATATTGGTGAAACAGAAAACTGTACAATTGATTATACCAATAAGCTTATCTTTGCAACAAAAACAGGTGCTGAAGATATAACGGAAATTCTCAATGTTCCTGCAACTTCATCAATAACTGTAACTGCAAGCTTTGTTGGTGATAAAGAATATCTTGGAACAGGCTCAATAATAACCGTATTTGATGGAAACGATATTTCATCTGAGTACACCTTGGTTGTTGCAGGCGACACCAACGGGGACAGTGTGTGTGATGTGCTTGATGCAGCACAGGTAGTTCTTGTATCAAATGGACGCAAAACTCTCGGTGGTGCATATAAAATGGCAGCAGATAGCAACTTTGATGATGTCATTGATACAGCCGATTATCAGGTTGTTGTGAACAAGGCGCTTGCATAATAATACAAAACAAAAACATATTATAAACAAAATTAGTCGGTAGTTTAAAAACTACCGACTGTTTTTTCTCTGTCTTCCCGTATGGTCGATTTCATAATTATCCCAATAAATCAATTCACTGACGGTTACGAATTCGTAGCCGTCTTTTTCTAATTTTGTAAGGATTTTATCAAGTGCCTCGGGTGTGTTTTTTACTCCGTTATGGAATAGAACAATTGAACCATTTTGCACTTTATTGGTAATTCTATTATACATTTCGTCAACTGATAAGCCCTTGTAGTCTAAACTGTCACAATCCCATTGTATCAGCTTCATATTAAGGCTTTCTGCTACCTCGATGCTTTTGTTATCATAATCACCGCTTGGTGCTCTTACAAGCTTTGGTTGTGAGCCTGTTATTGCTTCAATTTTCTTATTACACTCAATGATTTCTTGCTTTATTTCTTCTCGATCGATTTTGCTGAAGGCGGCGTGAGTGTCGGAATGGTTTGCCATTTCGTGACCGCTCTTATTAAACTTTTTAACTGCATCGGGATTCTTTTCAACCCAATCTCCGACGGCAAATATTGTAGCTTTGGCATTATGCTTTTTGAGTATTGTGATAAGCTCATCTGTGTCTTCGGCGCTCCATGCCGCATCAAAGGTTATTGCTATTTTCTTTTCATTAGTCTGTACAGAATAAATCGGTAGCTTTCTTGTGCTGTTGCTAACTTTAACACCGATATGTGAAATGGTTACAGCTGAAATAACAGTAAGCGTCAGAAGAGAGAAAACAATAAATAATGAACTGATTTTAATAACTTTAAATTTCAAAAAACCACCTCGGAAAATAATATTCCTGAGGTGGTTTGTCTTATGAAAGATAATGGTTTAATATTCACCGCTTAAAACTGCTTCTGCGCAACGTATTCCATCAACGCCTGCGGAAACAATACCGCCTGCATAGCCTGCGCCCTCACCACAAGGGTAAAGACCACGGAGCCTTGTTGCCTGATAGAATTCGTCACGGATAATTCTAATAGGTGAGGAGCTTCTTGATTCGGGTGCAGTGAGCACCGCGTCATATAAATTAAAGCCGTGAAGCTTATTGTCAAAGTCCTGAATTGCACCTGCAATTGTGTCGGTAACCTTTTGGGGCAGAACCTGTCTTATGTCTGTCATTGTAACGCCGGTAGGGCAGGAGGGATTGACTGCGCCAAGCTTTGTTGAGGGTGTGTCCTTTAAGAAATCGCCTAAAAGCTGTGCGGGTGCGGTATAGTCACCGCCACCAAGCTTAAATGCCTTCTGTTCAATTTCTCTTTGAAGATACATACCTGCAAGAGGGTGGTCGCTTTCAAAGGGTGGCTCAATGCCAACAAGTAAAGCACAGTTAGCATTTTCCTTGTCACGGGCATATTCGCTCATTCCGTTGACAACCATTCCGCCTTCCTCGGAGGAAGCGGCAACAACTGTACCACCGGGACACATACAGAATGTGTAAAGACCTCTGCCGTGCTTAGGATGACAAGCAAGCTTATAATCCGCCGCGGGAAGCAAGGGTGAATTCCATAAGGAACCGTATTGAGCCTTGTTGATATGCTCCTGCGGATGCTCAATTCTTGTACCAACAGAGAATGGCTTTTGGATGATTTCAAGACCTTTTCTGTAAACAAGCTCAAATGTATCTCTTGCAGAGTGACCGATTGCAAGAATAAGTGCATCGGTTTCAATGTCGGTTGTTGTGCCGTCAGGATTTTTATAGGTGATACCCTGAACAAATCCGTTTGCGGTTATTATGTCAACTAATTGGGTGTTGAATTTTATTTCGCCACCAAGACGAATAACCTCGTTACGAAGATTCTTAACAACTGTTTTAAGCTTATCTGTACCGATATGGGGAGTTGCGGAATAAAGGATTTCTTCAGGTGCGCCAAATTCTGCAAAGCGAAGAAAAACCTCTCTGCATCTGCCGTCCTTGATGCCGGTTGTAAGCTTGCCGTCAGAGAATGTACCGGCACCGCCTTCACCGAACTGAACATTGGAATTTGTGTTTAAAACTCTTTGTGTCCAGAAGCGGTTTACCTCGTTGGTTCTTTCCTCAACTGCAGAGCCACGCTCTAAAACAATTGGGTTAAGACCTGCTTTTGCAAGGGTTAATGCAGCAAACATACCCGCAGGACCAAAGCCAACAACAACGGGTCTTAACGGGAAATTCCTTTTTGCTTCAGGAAGAGTGTATTCATATTTTTGTGTAACAAAAGCCTTGTTTTGAGGAAAAGGTGCAACTATTCTTTCCTCGTCAAGCTCTGTTTCAATTTCCACAGAGTAAACGAGAATAATATTATCTTTTTTTCGAGAGTCAATAGAACGCCTTGCAAGAGAGAAGGATTTTATATCATTTTCTTTGATTTTTAATGCCTTTGCAGTAGCAATTTTTACTTCCTCTTCTGTTGCACCCAAGGGCATTTTTATTTCATTTATTCGTATCATTTTTAGTCCTTATTATTAAAATTTTGCTGCGTTATGGCCTGCGATTCTTCCCGTTGTAAATGCAAGGTGAAGGTTGTAGCCACCGCAGTCGCCGTGTATATCAAGA
Source organism: Acutalibacteraceae bacterium (assembly GCA_045660345.1). GTDB lineage: Bacteria > Bacillota > Clostridia > Oscillospirales > Acutalibacteraceae > DTU089. The sequence goes on along the minus strand of JAZRDP010000028.1, from coordinate 39,999 downwards.
ATTTCACCGCAGAGGAATAAGCCTTCTGCTTTTTTTGACATCATTGTGATAGGTGAAATCTCATTTGTTTTTATTCCGCCCTTTGTAACCTGAGCGTTATCAAAGCCTTTTGTTGATTTGATATTTATTTCAAAATTCTTTAACTGGTTGACAGCTTCCTTGATTTGAAAATCCTTAAGATACCCGCATTTTGTCTGAGGCTTTATACCGCTTCGGTTCATAACCGCAAAGCCAAGCTTTAAATTGACAATTCCGTTTAAAGTTGTTTCAAATTCAATAGCTGGTGAAGCCGAAACGCTTTGCTTTAAGTGATGGAAAAGCTCTTTTTCGTCAAGCTCAGGGCATAAATCAAGGTGGATTTTTAAAGCCTTTCTGTTTTCGCAAAGATGGGAAAGATTCATAACAGGAATACCCGAAATAGCTTTATCGGTAAACTGAATTTCACCGCTTTCGCTACCGAGAAGATTGTTTCCTGAATATAATTTTGCATTACATTCTGCGCGTACGCCCTTGAGTAAATTCAAGTCCTTGTCATTTATAACAAGACCGCAAAGAGCAGGGTGGAGAGGAGTCAGCTTGTGACCAAGACCCTCTGCCAGCTTGTAGCATGAGCCGTCAGAGCCGTGAACAGCCGCAGCCTTACCGCCACCGCAGATTATAACCCTGTCAAAGCCTTCGCCGTCAACTGAAAATCCGATTTTGGTCTTTTGAATATTGCTTATGCGACATTCAGTTTTTATGGTTATACTCTTGCTTTCAACAGCCTTTAAAAGAGCCTCTTTAATTGTTGAGGCTTGTTGAGAACGAGGGTAAATTCGACCTTCCTCCTCGTAGGAAAGAACACCAAGCCTTTTGAAAAAATCCTGTATGTCAGAGAAATCACTCAATAAAACAGAATCCAAAAACTCTTTTTCACCATAGAAATGCTTCAAGGAGAGGTCGTCATTTGTGAAATTGCATCTGCCGTTGCCGGTTGCGAGGATTTTTTTACCGCTTTTTTGCATTCTTTCAAAAACAGTAATCTCAATATTCGGGTTAGCATTTTTGGCTTCAATAGCTGCGCAAAGCCCTGATGCGCCTGCGCCGATAATAGCAAGCTTTTTCAAAAAATCCCTCCTTGTTATTTTTACAACAAAATATTATATTATATTCGGACGAAAGATACAATAGTTATAATAAAATACAATAAATATTTTTATGACGGAAAAGGTTTACAAAAGGAAAGAATTTTGCTATAATGCTACACAGTTTATTTTGATAGGAGAAAATTATGTCTAAATCATATCTTTCTATGACAAAAGATGAATTGTTGAATGAGTACAATTTAGTAAAAGCAGATTATGAAAATCTCAAGGCTCAGGGTCTTTCAATTGATATGTCCCGCGGTAAGCCCGGTGCAGATCAGCTCGATATTTCCGATGGTATGCTTGATGCTCTTGCAGACGGAAATTTTAAATGCGAAAATGGTCTTGATGTTAGAAACTATGGTATTCTTGATGGTATTCCCGAGTGCAAAAAGCTCTTTGCTGATTTGCTTGAGGTTAAGCCTGATAATGTTATTATCGGTGGTAACTCCAGCCTTTCTTTAATGTTTGATTATGTTGCACAGTGTATGTATATGGGTGCAGGCTTTACTCCTTGGGCTCAGCAGGGTAAGGTTAAATTCCTTTGTCCTTGTCCCGGTTATGACAGACATTTTGCGATTTGTGAATATCTCGGAATTGAAATGATTAATATTCCTATGACAGAAGATGGTCCTGATATGGCTGCGATTGAAGAAGCTGTTAAGGATAGCTCTGTTAAGGGTATGTTCTGCGTTCCCAAGTATTCAAATCCTCAGGGTATCACATATTCTGCAGAAACTGTTAAAAGAATTGCAAATCTTGATACTGCTGCGGATGATTTCAGAATTATCTGGGATAACGCTTATTGCGTTCATGACCTTACTGATACAACTGATGAGCTTCTTAATATCTTTGATGTTCTTCCCGAAAAGAATAAAAATATGGTTGTTGAGGTGGCTTCAACCTCTAAAATTTCTTACCCCGGTGCTGGTGTTTCTTGTATTGCAACCTCTGTTGAAAATGTTAAAGAAATCCTTAAAAGACTTACCATTCAGGCTATCAGCTATGATAAGGTTAATATGCTTCGCCATGTTAAATTCTTCAAGGATGTTGACGGCATCAAGAACCATATGAAGCTCCATGCAAATATTCTTAAGCCCAAGTTTGATGCGGTTATTGACACTCTTGAAGCAGACCTTGCAGGTCTTGGAATTGCAGAGTGGGTAAATCCCAACGGTGGTTATTTTATCAGCCTTGATGTAACAGGTGGCAGTGCGTCAAGAGTAGGCGTTCTTTGCAAGGAAGCAGGCGTTACACTTACAAATGTTGGCGCAACATTCCCTTACGGTAAGGACCCCTCTGATAGCAACATCCGTATTGCACCTACTTTCCCCACACCCGAGGTGCTTTCAAAGGCGGTTAAGGTTCTTACAACCTCTGTAAAGCTCGCTTGTCTTGAAAATCTTTGCAAATAAAGTAATTTTGGTGATTATATGATAAGAATAGGTCACGGTTATGATGTTCACGCCTTCGCTGATAATAGAAAATGTATTATCGGTGGAGTTGAGATTCCTTATGAAAAAGGGCTTTTAGGTCATTCAGATGCAGATGTATTGCTCCATGCCATTTCCGATAGCCTTTTAGGTGCGGCGGCATTGGGCGATATCGGTAAGCATTTCCCTGATACTGACCCTGAATATAAGGGTGCGGACAGTCTTAAGCTTCTTTCGTGTGTTGTTAAGCTCATTGAAGAAAAGGGCTATAGAGTTGTGAATATTGATGCAACTGTTATTGCTCAGGCACCAAAGCTTGCACCATACATTGTTCAGATGCGTGAAAATATTGCAAGAGCTCTCAATGTTGATGTTGATTTTGTCAGCGTTAAGGCAACAACTGAAGAAAAATTAGGCTTCACAGGGCGTAAGGAAGGCATTTCCGCTCATTGTGTCTGTCTTATAGAAAGTAACTAAATTCAAATCCCTTTCATATTATGTACAAGGCTATGCCTTAACTTAATATGGAAGGGTCTTTTTATGGTAAAAAAAGGTATCAAGGTCGGCTCTTTGACCTACGCTATGAAAGGGCGTGACCTTTTGCAAAAAAATGGCTATAAAGCGTATCTGACCCGCAATCCTCAGCCTGAAGCAGACGAGGGATGCGGGTATGTTATTTATGTAAGTAATGTTGATAAACGATGCTTTTCTATTCTGAAATCAAACGGAATCAAGGTGCTTGGTGTTGTGGATTTAGGTGAGGTTCTATGATTTATTTTGACAATGCTGCAACAAGCTTTCCTAAGCCCGTTGAGGTTATAAAAGCTGTGAATTCTGCATTTAATTTATATGGTGCGAATCCTGGCAGAAGTGGGCATGATATGTCTATTTCTGCCGCTAATCAGGTGTATTTGTGCAGAGAAGCCCTTGATAGATTTTTTAATGGCTTCGGTGCAGAATTTGTGTCGTTTTTCCCTAATTGTACCTATGCCTTGAATGCTGCAATTAAAGGCATTGTAAGAAGCGGTGACCATATAATTATTTCATCCCTTGAACACAATTCGGTTTTAAGACCTGTTCATAAATTAAAGGAAGAAAATGTAGCTGATTATAGCGTTTTCAAGGTGGGAAAAACAGACGAGGAAACAATAGAAAATTTTAAAAAATCTTTTAAAAATAACACAAAATTATGCGTTGTAACTGCGGTTTCAAATGTGTTCGGAAATATCTTACCCTTAAAGGAGTTATCAATCATTGCACACGAAAACGGAGCATGCTTTTTTGTTGATGGAGCGCAGGGTGCAGGAATCGTTGAAATTGATATGAGAAACCAAGGGATTGACTGCCTTTGCGTGCCGGGTCATAAGGGACTTTTAGGTCCTATGGGAACGGGCGTATTGTTGCATAATAATCTTGATTTTTTAACTATAATCGAGGGTGGAACAGGTTCGAAATCCTTCGATTTTTCTCAGCCTGATTCCTACCCTGAAAGACTTGAAAGCGGTACTCTGAATGTGCCTTGTATCTGTGGCTTAAAAAGGGGAATAGAGCTTGTTGAAGGGATGACTGTGAAAAGAATTTTTCATAAGGAAAAAAGATATTCTGAAGCCATATTCAATGGGTTGAAGGGTATGTCGGGAATAACTCTTTACAGAGAAAATTCTGATGCTTCTGCCTATGCACCTCTTGTCAGCTTTAATGTAAAGGATTTGCATAGCGAGCAGGTTTCTGCTTATCTTAATGAGCATGGAATTGCAGTCAGAGGAGGCTTTCATTGTGCACCATTAGCCCATATTTCATTCAATACTGAAAAGCAAGGTGCCGTAAGAATTTCTCCCTCAATTTTCAATCAAGAAAAAGATATAAATTTTCTATTAAAATTGTTAAGAAAAATTGCAATTTAAAGAAATATATGATATTATATACAATATATTGGGTAAAATCGTTCAAAAACTTTCGGGAGCGGTGATGTAATGACTTCAATTTTGAATTATCTTGAGAAAATCGTGGATGCTCTTTTAAGCTTTAATCCACTTTCAGATTTTCTTGATATTCTTCTTGTGGCATTTATTATATACGAGGGAATAAGACTTGTCAGAGGTTCAAGAACCTTCCAGCTTATCAAGGGTATAGCAGTTCTTGGTGTTGTTTATGCTCTTGTTAAATTGTTCAATATGGAGGCTTGTGAATATCTGCTTTCAGTATTGTTTGAGAATGGTCTTATAATTCTTGTTGTTCTCTTCTCACCTGAGCTTCGTAGCGTGCTTGAAAAATTCGGCAGGCGTTCATTTACAAATATTTCCTTCTTTGGCTTCAGAAACTCTGAATCTCTTGAAAAAGAGGTTACAGCAACAGTTAATGCTTTCTGTAAATCCGCAGGGGATTTAAGTGAAACTAAAACCGGTGCTCTTGTGGTTTTTGAAAAGGATGCACCTCTTCAGGAAATTATCAAAACCGGTACTCTTCTTGATGCACAGTCCTCTCCGGAGCTTTTTAATGGCTTGTTCTTTAAAAACTCCGCTCTTCACGATGGTGCAGTTGTTGTCCGCGACGCGAGAATTTATGCAGCAGGTTGTATTTTACCCCTTACTCAGAATAATGCTCTTGATAGTGAATTAGGAACTCGTCATCGTGCTGCAATCGGTATGAGTGAGCACAGTGATGCGGTTGTTGTTATTATTTCTGAGGAAACCGGCTCAATCTCTATTGCAGTAAATGGTGTTCTTTCAAGAGATATAACAACAGGTAAGCTTCGTGAGGTTCTTTTAAGTGAACTTATTCCTAACATGAATGAAGAGGAAGCAAAGGGTACATTCAAATTCTTGAAAAAATTCAGCAAAAATAAAAACGGAGGTAAAAAGGATGAAAAGTAAATTCAATCTTAACAACCTTTTTAACAACGATAAATTTTTGCTTGTTTTTTCACTTTTTGCAGCACTTGTTATCTGGCTTCTTGTTGTTGTTAATGTAAGTGAGCCAACAACGAGAGTTATTAAGGGCGTAAAGGTTAATATTGATTCAACTGTTCCTTCTCAGTTTGGTCTCGAGGTTTTCGGTGAAAAGGAATTTACTGTGGATGTAACAGTTAAAGGTAAGAAATATCAGATTTCACCCGCTGCTCTTTCGGCAGAAGATATTATTATTACTGCCCAGACAAATAATGTTGATTCTGCAGGTAACAGAACACTTCAGCTTAAGCCTGAAATTCCCGACAGTGCTGATTACACAATAACAACAATTTCTCAGAAGAATATCGATGTTTATTTTGACACAGTAAAAACTGTTCAGATGGTTATAGAGCCTCAGGTTATTGCAGATGATTTCCCCATAGTCAATGAGGGCTATACCTGCGGAAACATTAACTTGTCTGAAACCTCTGTAACGGTTACAGGTCCATCAACAGAAATCAACAGAATTGAAAAGGTTGTCGCTCGACTTGAGCTTGAAAAATCTCTTTCTTCAAATAAATCTGCAGATGCAGAGATTATTCTGTTAAGTGATAAAAATAAAAGTGATTTCAAATATGTGACCAAGAGCATTGACAAGGTTATTCTTACAATTCCTGTTTTACAGGTTAAAGAGCTTGAAACTGTTGTCGCATTTAAGAATGCTCCTGACACTTATATTGTAACACCCTTGAAATATTCGATAAACCCAAGTAAGGATTTGTTTAACATTTCAGTTGATGATTACGATAAAACAATTGATTATTCTATTGGTACAATTGATTTCAGAACCTTATCACCATCTAACCGCGTTTTCACGTTCCTTGCTGAAGATGTGTCAGTGGCAGAGGGTAGCAAGACTGTAGAATATGTTGTCAGCGTTGATATGTCCGGTATCACACAGGAGTATCTGACCTATTCCAAGGATAAGTTCTTAATCAATAATCCTGACAATAAAGAATATACAATTTCGGGTCTTAATAAGTCTGTTACCATTGTTGGTACAGAAAAGGACCTTGAATCTATAACTGATGAAGATATTAAGGTTGAAATTGATTTATCTGAAATAGATATCAGTCAGGGTCAATCAATAACAGTTCCTGCAGTTGTAACAGTTGATAATGCAGACTGTTGGATTTACGGCTCGTATTTTGTTGATGTAAGCTTATAACGATTATAGTTAGTCGAAACAGTGTAAAATTACACTGTTTCGGTACCAAATGTATAATTGGGTATCGAATTTTCTTCGAAAAATCGACTATAATCCTTTCAATGATTGTAATGCAAAATAGTATTTGTGAAAAACAATTTTGCTAAAAGCCGATAAAATCGGTTTTTGCGAAACGCAACTGCGTTTTGACAATCTACAATCATTATAAATTTGAAGGGAGGGCAATCTTTTGAAAATTAAAAAGGCTATGGCATTGTTAATGTGTATTGTAATGGTTTTAGTATGTTCAGGTTGCTCTCTTAATTTCTTTTCTGTTGAAAGCTTATTGAGTCCGCCTGCTCAGTCAGGAAAAAACGGAGAGGTAGAAAAGGCTTTTAAAAAACTTATGGCAGAAAAAACAATTCAGCTGAGAACTCCCCAGAGTGGCGATTATCAGACAGCCTTCGTTTTGTTTGATATTAATGGCGATTCTCAGGAGGAAGCAATTGTTTTCTATACAGACTCTGCAATTGATACATCAGTCAGAATGTCGTTCCTTGAATGTATAAATGATACATGGATGATTTCTGCTGATATCAAGGGTGCAGGTAGTGGCGTTTATGACCTTTCATTTTCCGATATGGACAATGATGGTGTATATGAGATTTTTGTTGGTTGGTCCTTGTTTGATACCAAAACCGCAAAGATTGTCAGCGTCTATGAGGTTATAGCCGGTGATAATGGTGTTTTTGCCCTCAATACATTGGGGAACGAGTATTATTATTCCAAATCCATAACCGATTTCAACGGTGATGAAAAGGAAGATTTGGTTTTGGTTTATCTTGATGATACAGGTGAAACTCAGAAATCCTATTTCCGTTGTTTTTCACTTTCAGGGAATAACGAATTTGTAAAATACAGTGATGTGAAATTGGACAGTAACATCAGTTCTGTTACAAAAATTCAATATGATACAGTTCACTACAAGGGTCAGGATTGTAAACGAGTTTTCATTGACTGCTTAAAAACAGAAACCTCTATGTTTACGGAAATGCTTTATTGGGATATTGAGGATTTGAAAATTGTCAGATATGTAAAAAATCCTGTAGACTCTACATTAAGGAGCCCTAAAATATATTGTCGAGATATAGACGGAGATGGTCTTTTGGAGATTCCCTCCAATACCCGACTTTATGGCGATGAAAGCCTGCTGACAGTGAAAAAAACAGGCGAGCAGTTTACATTCACAATGTTAGAGTGGATTAACTGCATTGGTGATAAAAGCGAGGGAAGTATTAATACATTGTTCAATCCTATTGACCTGTATCTTTACAGAGTCACAAGAGTCAATGATGTAACAGTTTATTATGATTCTTTAGGGCAGGCGTTGAAATTCTGCTTGTGGGACAAGGAAAATGAATTGGTAAAGGACGAGCTTCTTTCAATTTCGTTCAGACCCGAAAAGGATGAAACCGCTGTCAGTGGTGAAAAGCTTTTGAAAACCGACTCGGGAACATATTATTTCAATATCAGCTCCTACGGTGAGGATTTCGGAATTACAGACGAAGGTGTAAAATCCTCGTTTATTATAATTAACTGATTAGTTTCAGAAGGTGAGATTAGTTATGAAAAGAGTACTTATTGCTGAAGATGAATCTGCAATCAGAGAGATTATCGGCATAACCCTGCGCAGAGCAGGCTATGAGGTAACAGAGGCTTGCGATGGTCAACAGGCATTGGATTTATATAGCGAGAAAAACGGTGAATTTGATGTTGTTTTGCTTGATATTATGATGCCTAATGTTGATGGACTTGAGGTTTGCAAGCGTTTAAGAAGCGTAAGCGGTACAGTTGGAATTATTATGCTTACTGCTAAAACTCAGGAAATGGACAAGGTTTCAGGTCTTCTTATGGGCGCTGATGACTATATAACAAAGCCATTTTCACCATCTGAGCTTATGGCAAGAGTTGACAGTGTTTATCGAAGAGTTGCTTTAAATAATCAGGTCAGTGTTCAACCCTCGAGAATTGATAAAATAACTCTTGAGCCCTTTGAGCTTAATTTAAGAAACAGAACTCTTTATAAGAATGGTGTTCAGATTGAATTGACTCAGGTTGAATTTCAGATTATCGAATTTTTCTTCACTAATGCAGGAAAGGCTTTAAGCAGAACTGATATTTTAAAAGAGGTCTGGGGCGAATCCTATTTCGGTGATGAAAAGGTTGTAGATGTTAATATCAGAAGATTAAGAATGAAAATTGAGGACGAGGCTTCTATACCCAAGCATCTTGTTACAGTCTGGGGTATGGGCTATAAATGGCTTTAATTCTTTAAATTATTGGAAGAGGAGAGGTGAGAGCGTTGAAAATTAAAGGTATTACAAAAAGATGGGCGACCAATACGTTGCTTATAACTGCTCTCATATTATTTGTTCTTCTTTCCGTGTGTGCAGTTTTTGTTGTGACCTACTACAGAAACTATGCAACCAATTATCTTTCAGGGTATGCAACTGAAAATGTAACCACCTTCTTTTCCCCTTATGTTGAGGCAAGTGACGAGGTGTTCAATCAGAAAGCCAAGGAATTTGTTGATAGCTTTTCTGATAAGGGCAGAATGGAGGTTCAGGTTGTAAACCGTAATGGCACTGTATCCTTTTCTTCCTCGGGTTTTGGCGTAAGCGAAACCATAGAGGATATGGATGATGTCAAAGAGGCTTTGGAGTCATCCAGTGGTATAAGTAAATGGTCGGGCTTTAACAGTAATGGCGAGCATATTATGGCAGTGTCAATGATATTGCCAAGACCTAACGATGAATTTACCGGTGCAGTTCGTTTTATTACCTCCTTAAAGGCTATTGATACGCAGATTATAGGTCTGATAGTTTTAATTCTTGTTGTATATTTTATTGCTCTGTTTTTTGTGGCACTTTCAGGTGTGTTCTTTATTCAGACAATCGTTACACCTGTTCGTAAAATAAACGATGTTGCAAGAAAATTCTCTGAGGGAGAATTCGATGTCAGAATTGAGTCCGACGGCAGAGATGATGACGAAATTACAGACCTTGCAGATTCAATCAACGGAATGATCGCAGAGGTTGCAGCAACTGATAAATTGAAAAATGACTTTATCTCTACTGTTTCTCACGAATTAAGAACTCCTCTTACCGCTATCAAGGGTTGGGGCGAAATGCTCAAGGAGCTTGATGGTGAGGACAGAGAAATTGCACGAAGAGGTACAGAGGTTATTATCAATGAGTCTGAAAGACTTTCAAAGCTTGTTGAAGAGCTTCTTGACTTTTCACGAATTCAAAGTGGCAATATGACCCTGCGTCTTGAAAAAATTGATGTTCTTGCAGAGCTTGACGAAGCTATCTTTGTATTTAAGGAACGCTCAAAACGAGATGGTATTGAGTTGACATATTCTGTTCCAGAGGTTCCTGCACCGATGATGGCAGACCCTAACAGAATCAAGCAGGTTTTTGTTAATATACTAGATAATGCTTTTAAATATTCGGAGCAGGGCGGTCTTGTTAATGTTGTTGCAATTGTTGATGACGGCGTATTGACTATTCATTTTGCTGACAATGGTTGCGGTATTGCGGAAGAGGATTTGCCAAATATTAAAAAGAAATTCTATAAAGCAAATCTGCAGGTTCGCGGTTCAGGTATAGGACTTGCGGTTGTTGATGAAATTATAAAGCTCCATAATGGTGCATTTGAAATAAATAGTGAGCTTGGTGTGGGTACAACTGTTACAGTTGTTTTCCCTGTTGAAAAGGTTGCGGTAGAGCCCATAGTTCCTATTGTTGAAGAAATGAAGGTTGAAGAAAATGAGTAAAAAAGAAAATTGTTGTCCCAAGGTTTCTGTAGGCGGACAAGCACTTATAGAAGGCATTATGATGCAGGGGCCAAAGGGTGCTGCAATGTCTGTAAGACTTCCCGACGGAACTATTGATACAGAAAAGCTTGAGGTTAAGCATATAAAAGATAAATTCAAGCCTGCAGGATGGCCCTTGATAAGAGGTATCTTCAATATGGTTGAAAGCCTTATGTTCGGTATGAAATGTATGGAGAAATCTGCCGAAAAAGCAGGTCTTGATGATGATACTGATCCCGAAAAAATGAGCAAGCTTGATAAATGGATTTCAGACCATTTCGGACCCAAAATGATGGCAGTTATTACAGGCATATCAATGGTTCTCGGTTGTGGTCTTGCATTTGTTTTGTTCTTCTATCTTCCCACATTCCTTGTTGATACAGTTGACAAGCACCTCTTTAAAGATGCTCTTGCAAATCTCCATCCTCTTTTTGAGGGTATAATGAGAATGATTATATTCGTTGCTTATATCTGGCTTGTTTCAAAGGTTCCCGATATTAAAAGAGTGTTTATGTACCATGGTGCAGAGCATAAATCAATTTTCTGCTATGAGCAGGGACTTGAACTTACAGTTGAGAATGTAAGAAAGCAGCAGCGTTTTCATCCTCGTTGCGGAACAAGCTTTATTTTTGTAATTCTTATTATCAGTATTCTCATTTCTTCAGTTCTTGTTGTTGCTTTTCCTGGAATTGATGAGGTTCGCGCAGTATGGATGGCAATTAAGCTTTTGATTGTTCCCTTAACAGTTGGTATCGGTTATGAATTCATTCGCTATGCAGGAAAGCACGATAATGTGCTTGTTAAGGTTCTTTCAGCACCGGGTCTCTGGATGCAAAGACTTACAACAAAAGAGCCTACCGACGATATTATCGAGGTTGGTATTGAGTCTATAAAGGCGGTTCTTTTTGATACTGAGGAAAATAAAGCGGAGGAAGATGAAGCTTGAAAAACCTCTATTCAGTATATCGCGAAGCAATAAAAAATCTTACTGAAGCAGGGTGCGACAGCCCTGAGTTCGATGCTCAGCAGCTAGTGTCATTCTGCTTGGGAATGAATAAAACGCAGTTGCTTTTAAATTCAGGCAGTCCCATTGAAGAGGGTAAATTATTCTTTTTTGAGGATTGCATCAGAAGGCGTTGTAATCACGAGCCTTTGCAGTATATTATCGGAATGTGGGATTTTCACCGCTTTAGCTTTAAGGTAGGCGAGGGTGTGTTGATACCAAGACCCGAAACAGAGCTTTTGGTTGAATTTGCCGCAGAAAAAATACAGAAAAATGATTTTAAGGTTGTTTACGACCTTTGCTGCGGTAGCGGATGTATCGGTCTTACTGTTGCAAAGCTTTTTCCCACAGTAAAGGTAATTTGTATGGACCTTTCAGATAAGGCAATTGAATACACTACAATGAATAAAGAGCTTTTAGCTGCCGATAATGTAACTATCGTAAAGGCTGATGTTCTTGATTCTGTTGGATTTTTAGGCTTACCAAGACCTGATATAATTCTTTCAAATCCGCCTTATATAAAAACTGAAGAAATTAAAGCTCTTCAGCCTGAGATATCCTTTGAACCCTTTATGGCGCTTGACGGCGGTGATGACGGACTTGTTTTCTATCGTGCGTTGTCAGAGAATTGGTTCACCTACATAAATAAGGGTGGCTATATCGCTATGGAAATCGGTGAGGAGCAGGGCAAGGATGTTTTATCATTGTTCCTGAATAAAGCCGAGAAGGCTAGAATTATTAAGGATGCAAGCGAGCTTGACAGAGTGGTTGCAGTAAAAAGATAGGAGTTTGTTATGCTAAGATATTTAGGCGATGTTTTAAGCGGTGAATTTGATATGCTTGAATTGATTGTTTATATCAGTTCAATGGCATTTGTTGTGTTTTGTGCAACACCCTTGCACGAATTTGCCCACGCTCTTATTGCTGTTAAATTAGGTGATGATACACCCCGTTTAAGAGGCAGACTTACAATTAATCCTATGGCGCATCTTGATAAACGCGGTGCTTTGATGATATTGCTTTTTGGCTTTGGCTATGCAAAGCCTGTTGAAGTAAGAATGAGACGCTTCAAAAAGCCGAAAAGAGATATGGCGCTTGTAGCATTGGCAGGTCCTATCAGCAATCTTTTGCAGAGCTTAATATTATTGTTTATATACAACGCTTTATACTATTTTGGTTCTTCAAGCGGTAATGCTATGATGACCTATATGGGCTTGTTTTTCTTCTATGCGGCGCTTATAAATATCAATCTTGCAGTGTTTAATCTTTTACCTGTTCCGCCTCTTGATGGTTCAAGACTTGCGACCGCATTGTTACCTGCTAAATACTATTATAAAATAATGCAGTATGAAAGATATATAATGTTGGGATTGTTTGTGTTGCTTTTCACCGGTGTTCTTTCAACACCCTTAAGCTATCTTTCAAGAGCTGTTTTGTCACTTTTAAATTCAGTTGCATCATTACCCTTTGCATAATAAAAATAAGGAATAAATATGGAAAAATTAAACTATAAGCTTGAGGTGTTTGAGGGTCCCATGGACTTGCTTTTACACCTTATAACAAAGCATAAACTTGATATCTACGATATTCCGATTCTGGAATTAGTCGAGCAATATACCTCTTATGTCCGTGAAATGCAGGAAGAGAATATGGAGGTTGCCAGCGAGTTCCTTGAAATGGCGGCCCGACTTGTTTACATCAAAACAGTTTCTCTTTTGCCTGTTTATGACGAGGCAGAGGAACTGAAAAATGAGCTTCGTGATGAGCTTTTGGAATATCGTGATTGCAAAATTCTTGCAGGAAAGCTTGCTCAGATGACAGACGGCTTCAATTATACTGCGAGAGGCTTTCAAGAAAGCGTATCGCCTGATAATACCTATAAAAGACTTCATGAACCAAGTGAGCTTTTAAGCGCGTATTCTCTTGCTGCAGGCAAGAAGATGCGACGCTTACCACCACCAATAGATTCATTTAAAACTATTGTTACTAAGAAGATAGTTTCCGTTGGGTCAAAGATTGATTCAATCGTATCATCTCTAAAAAAACGAAAAAAACGCAAGCTTTTTGATATATATAAGGAAGCTACATCCCGTTCAGATTTAGTTGCAGCCTTCTTGGCTATATTGGAGCTTGCTAAAAATAAAGCTATTTACATTTCCGGTGACGGAGATGATGCTCAAATTGAGATTTTGGAAGGAATGGAAAACTCTTGATAGAGAATAAACAGATTGCCGCAGCTCAGGCAGTGCTTTTTGCGGCAGCAGAACCAATTGAATATACAAAGCTTGCAAATGTTTTGGGCTATGACGACGAAACAATGCTTTTGGTCCTTGATGAATTGGGGAAAAAGCTTGAAAGCGATGATAGTGGTATTTGTCTTTTACAGCTTGATACCAAATATCAGCTTTGCAGTAAAAAGGAGTTTGTTGAGGAAATAAGAACAGTTCTTGACCTTAAAAGAAATGCACCTCTTTCTCAGGCTGCTTTTGAGGTTCTTGCAATTATCGCGTATAATCAGCCTATAACAAAGCCTTACATAGAACAAATCCGTGGCGTTGATTGCTCGGGTGTTGTCAATACTCTTTGTCAGAAGGAGCTTGTTGAAGAAAAGGGCAGACTTGATGTTCCCGGAAGACCCGTTCTTTACGGAACAACTGCGAATTTCTTAAGATGCTTTTCCTTGAAATCTCTTGAAGAGCTTCCAGAATTGCCAACTGCCGACAGAGAAGTTTTAATGTCCGATGTTGATAATGGTCAGCTTTCGCTTTTTGATGGTGATAGTGAGCCGAAGGAAGAGCTTGAAGAGGCAACAGAGGAATAATCAATAATTAAGAAAAAGGGGCGATATGATGCCTGTTTTATATATATTATTGGGTATAATTCTTTTCTTTGTGATTTTGTTTTCCTTAAAGGTTACTTTAATAGTTGATTATGGTGAGAAAACAATAGTTAAATTGAAGTATCTTTTTCTTACTATACCAATATTAGATACCTCAAAAGAGAAAAAGGAAAAGAAACCTAAAAAAGAAAAGAAGCCTAAAGAAGATAAAAAATCCAAAAAGGGTAAAAAGGATGTTGAAGCGACAGTTGAGGTTGATGGTGAATTAACCGAATCTGCAGAGACTGTTGAAGAACCTTCGCAACAACCCGCAAAGGAAAAAGCTAAAAAAGAAAAACCACAGAAGCAGGGTAACAGCCTTATTAAACAGCTTTATATTGACCATGGCTATGAAGGTCTTGAAAAGATGCTTCGTGATTTAGGTGGTTCTCTTGGTGGTTTCTTTGGTAAGCTTTATAAAACTTTTACCATTGATGAGCTTTATATCACAATGACTACCGCAGGTAGCGATGCGGCAGATACCGCCATTAAACACGGCAAACTCTGCGCTTGGCTTTATCCTGTTTTAGGAAAGCTTGTTTCAACCTGTAAGGTAAAGAAATATGACTTTGATATAAGTCCTGATTTTCTTGCACCCAAATCTACTGCAAGTGCATTTGTAAGAGTTCATTTAAGACCAATTAAAATTACAAATGGTACCGTAGTTTTAGCGTTGCAGTTAGCATTCAAAATCTTGTTTAAAATTCTATTCTCTAAAAAGAAAAGTGATAAAAGCAAAAAAATCCCCCAAACTGTTGCAAAAGAAATTTTAGATACAGCCGCAACAGAGCAGGGTGAAAATATTAATAAATAATTTTTATAGATAAGGACGGTGTTTCCACTATGGAAAAATCAGCAAACGGAATTCTCAAAACAACAATTGAAAAAGTAAGAGATTTAGTTGATGTAAGCACAATCATCGGCGAACCTATTAATCTTCCTGATGGTCTTACAATCATTCCCGTATCAAAGGTTACATATGGCTTTGCATCAGGTGGTTCAGATTTCCCATCAAAGAATAATGTTGAGCTTTTCGGTGGTGCAGGCGGTGCAGGTATCACAATTAATCCGGTTGCATTCCTCGTTGTTAAGGACGGCGATGTAACAATCAAGCACATCGTTTCTAATGATAATGCAGTTGAAAGAGCAGTTAGCCTTGTTCCTGAAATGTTTGATAAGGTAACAAAGCTTACAAGCAAAAAGAACGAAGCTTCTGCAGAAGCAGCAGAATAATTCTGTATTTAAATTCTGCCATCCGCATATATTTATCTTAAAGTGGGTGGTTAGATGATAAAAAGATTAACAGCAATATTTATTGTGTTTTCTATACTTTCTTCCTTTTGTATAAAGGTAAATGCAACAGAGCTTACTCTGTCTGCTAAATCTGCAATTTTAATAAATGCCCGGACTAATGAGGTCGTTTATGAGAAAAATGCCTATGAAAAGCGAGGAATGGCGAGCACCACTAAAATAATGACCGCTCTTCTTGCAATTGAAAATGGGGATTTGCAGAAAACCTATGTTGCAAAGGAAGAGGATGTTCGTGTTGAAGGAACCTCTATCGGTCTTAAAGCAGGCGATAAAATAACTCTTGAAACCCTTGTTTGCGGGATGCTTCTTGAAAGTGGAAACGATGCCGCAAATGTAACCGCAAGAGTTATCGGAAAATCCAGAGGAGACTTTGTTTCTTTGATGAATAAAAAAGCCGAAGAAATAGGAATGGAAAATACCTGCTTTAAAAATCCGTCGGGACTTACTGCAGAGGGTCATTTTTCCACTGCCTTTGATATGGCTGTTCTTGGTAGCTTTGCTATAAAGAACAAGCAATTCAGAGAGATTTGCTCCTTAAGCTCATTCAGAGCTTCTTACGGTAACCCCGAGTATCAGCGAACCTTTAAAAATCATAATAAACTATTAAGCTCTGTTGATGGAGCATTTGGTATCAAAACGGGCTTTACTAAAGCTTCGGGGCGTTGCCTTGTAAGTGCCACGGAAAGAGATGGTGTAACTCTTGTTGCAGTAACTCTTTGTGCGCCTGATGATTGGAATGACCATAAAAAGCTTTTTAAATATGGCTTTGAAAGAGTCAAGGCTTATAATGTTGATTTTTATTCAGATGAAATAGAAATAGATGTTGTTGGGTCTGAAAATAAAAAGATTGGTGTTAAGCTGGAAAAAACGCTTACATATACTGATCTTAAGGAAGAGTTATGCCCTGAAATAGTTGTGTTTTGCGACAGGTTTCTCTATTCAGGCGTTAAAAAGGGAAATAGAGTAGGCTTTGTAAAGGTGTTTTCGGCTGATGGCAAGCTTCTTTGCGAAAGTGCTTTGCTTTCTAAGGAAAATGCACCAATGAATTTTACGGAAAAAGAAAATAAAATGTCTTTCTTTGACAGATTAAAGGAAATTTTAAATAACAGATAGGAAAAAATATGGCTCTAGTAAGATTACAAAAATACTTATCGGAATGTTCAGTTGCTTCCAGAAGAAAGTCGGAAGAGCTTATAAATGCCGGTAAGGTTAAGGTTAATGGCAAAATTGCCGTTGTGGGCGATAAAATCGACCCTAAAAAAGATACTGTTACTGTCAGCGGTAAAAAGGTTGTTGCCGTTAAGCAGAAATATTATATTATGTTAAATAAGCCAAGAGGCTATGTTACAACTATGAGCGATGAGCTTGGCAGGAAATGTGTTGCTGAGCTTGTGCAGGATGTTGGTACAACTGTTTACCCTGTAGGTCGTCTTGACAGAGATTCCGAGGGACTTTTGCTTCTTACCAATGACGGTGAGTTTGCAAATGCGGTTATGCATCCGAGAAAGCATGTTCCCAAAACATACAGAGTTACTGTTCGTTGCAACATAAATGACGCTCAGGTTGAAAAGCTTGAAACAGGCATTGATATTGAGGGAGACGGTAGAGATACATTACCCGCTCAGGTAAGAATTATCGAGAAATCTGCCGCAAGAAGTGTTTTTGAAATAACAATTTATGAGGGCAGAAACAGACAGATTCGTAAAATGTGCGAAAGCGTCAGCCTTGATGTTATTCGTCTTAAAAGAAATGCTATCGGTTCAGTAAAACTCGGTATGCTTAAAGTAGGAAGTTGGCGTGAACTTACAGAGGATGAAGTTCATCGCTTACAAAGTCAATGATAATTTAAATTAATAGAGGATAAATATGATTAGAAGTATGACAGGCTTCGGCAGAGCTCAGACCTCTGTTGAAGGTTATAATATAACAGTTGAAATCAGAAGCGTTAATAACAGATATTTTGATTTCTATGCAAAAATGCCCCGTACTTTTTCTTTCCTTGAAGAAAAGGTTAAATCCTTACTTTCAACCGAGATTTCCCGCGGTAAGGTAGAATGCTCCTTGCAGATTGAAACAACTGCAGACGAAAGCGTTATTGTAAGTGTTAACGAGCCTCTCGCAGTTGGTTATGTTAAAGCAATAGAAGAGCTTTCAGAAAAATTCGAGGTAAAAAATGATTTAACCGCACTTTCTCTTGCTCGTTTTTCTGATATTCTTTCCATTACAAAAGCTCCCGTTGACGAAGAGGATTTGTGGAATAAGGTTCAGGTAGCAGTAAAAGAAGCTCTTGCAGAGTTTATCAAAATGCGTGAAATCGAAGGCGAAAAGCTTAAAGCAGATGTGCTTTCAAGAGCAGATTTAATTATTAATAATGTTTCTTACATAGAAGAGCGTTCACCCGAAACAGTTAAAGCATATTCTGAAAAGCTTCTTGAGAGAATGAAAACTGTTTTAGGCGATACTCAGGTTGACGAAGCAAGAATTCTCACAGAAGCTGCTATTTATGCGGACAAGGTTGCGGTTGCAGAAGAAACTGTAAGACTCAGAAGCCATATCGACCAGCTTCATTCAATGCTTGACTCTAATGAAGCAGTGGGCAGAAAGCTTGATTTTCTGGTTCAGGAAATTAACCGCGAAGCTAATACAATCGGCTCTAAGGCTCAGGATGTTGATATTGCTCGCAGAGTTATTGATATTAAGGCAGAAGTTGAAAAAATCAGAGAACAGATTCAGAATATTGAATAAGAGGTTATTATGAAGCTTGTTAATATAGGTTTCGGCAACCTTATTAATGCTGACAGAGTAGTTGCAATTATCAGTCCAGAATCTGCACCTGCAAAGAGAATGATTCAAGAATGTAAGGAAAGAGCACAGTTAATTGATGCCACCCACGGCAGAAAAACCAAAGGTGTTATTATAACTGATAGTGACAATGTTGTTTTGTCATTTTTGTCTGCGGAGCAATTGCTCACAAGGTTCAACGACCAAAAAGGAGGCAGGGACTTTGGATTTGAAGGGTAAAGGTATGCTTGTTGTTCTTTCGGGACCATCAGGCTCAGGTAAGGACACAGTATTAGAAAAATTAAAGGAAACTGATTTTTCCTTTGATAAAACAATTTCCGCCACAACAAGAGCTATGCGTGACGGAGAAAAGGATGGAGTAGACTACTACTTTATTGATAAAAATACTTTCGAGGAAAGAATTAAGAATCAGGAATTCCTCGAATATACAGTTTATAATGATAACTACTACGGAACACCAAAATCCGAGGTAGAAAGACACATTGATAAGGGTGGCTGCATCCTCTTGAAAATAGAGGTTGAGGGCGCAGGAAATGTGAGAAAGGCAATGCCTGAAGCACTTTCAATTTTTATCATTCCGCCATCAATGGAGGAGCTTGAAAGACGACTGAGAGGCAGAGGCACAGAAACAGAGGAAAGCTTCCAAAAACGCTTTATAACCGCTAAAGACGAGCTTTCAAGAGCAAAAGAATACGATTATATTGTTATTAATGATGATATTAACCTTTGTGCAGAGCAGATTGTTAAGATTCTTGAATCTGAAAAATTACGCTATTGCAGAATGGAAAGCATCGTTGAAAATATGTTAGAAAACTAAAAATTAATTACCGAAAGGAAAATAAATTATGCTTAATCAAGATCTTAGTAAAGTACTCACAGGACACATTAGCCGTTACTCTCTCGTAACTGCAACTGCAAAGCTTGCTCGTGAGATTTCCGACAAAAACCTCGAAGACAAGATTATCACAACTGAAAAACCCGTTAGTGATGCTCTTAACAGTCTTCTTGCAGGTGAATACAAAATCGTAGAGCCTGACGAAATCGCTCATATTTAACTATGGGACTCGGTACGCTTTTAGCCAAGGTAGCCGTTGAAGGTCTTGCATACCATTTCGATGCGGTTTACTCTTATAAAATTCCGTTGGACTTAGAGGGTAAAGCAGTCGATGGATGCAGGGTTATGGTGCCTTTTGGCAATGGTAACCGAAAAAAACAAGGACTTATATTGTCTGTGGAGCCACTTCTTGAAACAGAAAACTTAGGAAGGCTTAAATCCGTAATCAGCGTTCTCGATAAGGAGCCTCTTTTTGATGCGGAAATGCTTTCTCTTGTTCTCTGGCTTAAAGAAACAACCTTTTGCACTCTTTATGAAGCTGCAAAATCAATGCTTCCGGCCGGTATAGGTCTAAATTATGTTGTATCTTATATGGTAAAAGAGGTTTCGGAAGAAACCTTGAGTAAACTTAACGATGATGAAATCAGAGTTGTTAATTATCTTAAAGACAACTGCAAGTATATAAAAAGGGAAAAGATTTTAACTGATTTAGGAATTTCTAATGAAAGTAAAATTCTTGAAAAGCTTGTAAAAAAGGAAATACTTGTAACCAATGTTGATGCAAAGCGTAAAACAGGGGATTTAACTGTTAAAAATGTTCGTCTTGCAATTGGCGAAACCGAGGCAGAAGGCATTTTATCAAGCCTTACTTCAAAGCAAAAAAGTGTTGTAAGACTTCTTCTTGATATCGGCGGTGCTTCTGTTAAAGAGGTTTGCTATTTTACTGGTGTAACTCCTGCAGTTATAAATGCAATTGTGAAAAAAGGCTATGCAGAGCTTTATGACAGTGAGATTTACAGAAAGCCAAGATATGAAAAATCCAAGGAAAAAGCACCATCGCCGGAGCTTACAGCCTCACAGAATAAAGCCTTTAATGAGCTTTTGAGTCAATATAAAAGCGGAAAAGCTTCTGCATCCTTGCTTTTCGGTGTGACAGGCTCAGGTAAAACACAGGTTTTCCTGAAGCTTATTGAAGAGGTTGTCAATGACGGTAAGGATGTCATTGTAATGGTTCCTGAAATCGCTCTTACACCGCAGACTCTAGGGATTTTCTATTCTCATTTTGGCGATAGAGTTGCAGTTTTCCATAGCGCTCTTTCAGCAGGTGAACGAATAGATGAATGGAAAAGAGTTAAAAATGGCGAGGCTAAAATTGCAATAGGCACCCGTTCGGCAGTTTTCGCTCCATTCAGCAATTTAGGCTTAATCGTTATTGACGAGGAGCAGGAGCATACTTATAAATCGGAAATGAACCCAAGGTATCATGCTCGTGATGTTGCTCGCTTCAGATGTGCTCATAATAACGCGCTTTTGCTTTTGTCTTCTGCGACTCCCTCAATTGAGTCATATAAAAATGCCGTTGACGGTAAATACAGTTTTATAAAGCTTACGGAAAGATATGGTAAAGCAGTTCTTCCCGATGTTGTAACTGTTGATACTAGTGACACAAAAGGACCTATAAGTAACGAGCTTTATTCAGCCCTTGAAGAATGTCTTGAAGACAATAAGCAGGCTATTCTTTTGATGAACAGAAGAGGCTTTAATACATTTGCATCCTGTGGCGCCTGTAAGACTGTTTTAACCTGTCCTAATTGCAGTATATCTCTTACATACCATAACGCTAATAATCGCCTTATGTGCCATTATTGCGGTCATTCTCAGGTGTTTACTGACACCTGTCCCGAATGTAATGAAAAAGCGGTAAGGTATGCAGGCTTTGGTACGCAGAGAATTGAAGAAGAGCTTCAGAATGTTTTTCCGAGTGCAAAAATTCTTCGTATGGATGCAGATACAACTATGGCAAGGTATTCCTATCAGGACAAATTAACTGCCTTTGCAAATGGTGAATATGACATCCTTTTAGGCACTCAGATGGTAGCAAAGGGTCTCGATTTCCCGAGAGTTACTCTCGTTGGTGTAATTTCAATTGACCATCAGCTTTATAATGATGATTTCAGAAGCAGTGAAAAAGCCTTTGATTTGCTTACTCAGGTTGTTGGCAGATCAGGTAGAGGTGATTTTAAAGGAAGAGCCTTTATTCAGACGGTACTTCCTGAAAATGATATTATCGAGCTTTCTGCTATGCAGGATTATGAATCATTCTATAAAACAGAGGAAATTATAAGAAAAAGTATGGTTTATCCGCCTTTTTGCGATATTTGTTCGCTTACTTTTACAAGTGAACAGTTTAATCAATCCGTTGCAGGCGCAAAGCTGTTTTTTGAAATGATTAAAACCGCGGTAACAGGTGAATTCAGCGATGTTAAAATCAATCTTTTAGGACCCTTACAGCCAAGAGTTTCAAAAATCAGTAATAAATACAGAAATGTAATAACAATTAAATGTAAGAATAATAAGCGTTTCCGTGAAATGATGTCAAAGCTTTTAAAGGAGTATATGAAAAATGCAAAATTTTCCACGGCAAATGTTACGATAGATATAAACCCTTTATCATAGTAGAAATAAAAGGAAGATAAAAATGGCAATTAGAAATATCAGGGTTGATGATGACCCGATTTTAAGAAAAAAATCAAGAGAGGTAACAGAGTTTAATGACAGACTTTTCGAGCTTCTCGATGATATGAAGGAAACAATGTACCATTCAGGTGGTGTAGGTCTTGCAGGGCCTCAGGTTGGCGTTCTTAAAAGAGTTGTTGTAATGGATGTCAGCGAGGACAGAAATGAGTATATCGAGCTTATAAACCCCGAAATAACCTATGAAGAGGGTGCGCAGACAGGTAACGAGGGTTGCCTTTCTCTTCCCGGACTTTTCGGTGTTGTTACAAGACCGAATATCGTAAAGGTAAAAGCGCAGAATCGTGATGGTAAATGGTGCTTATACAAGGGTGAGGAGCTTAAAGCTAGATGCTTCTGTCACGAAATTGACCATCTTGATGGTGTTCTTTATAAGGACAAGCTTGACGAAGGCGAGCAATTATACAGAAACGACGGTGAATAAAATGAAGGTTCTTTATATGGGGACTCCTGATTTTGCAGTTGAACCCTTGAAAGCTCTTGTTAATAATGGCTATGAGGTTTGCGGTGTTGTTACTCAGCCCGATAAGCCTGTTGGCAGAAAAGCTATTTTAACACCGCCACCTGTAAAGGTTCAGGCGCAGGAGTTTGGTATAAATGTCTATCAACCGCAAACACTAAAGAACGGAGAAGGTATGGAAATTCTCCGTGAGCTTAATCCAGATATCGTTGTGGTTGTTGCATACGGGAAGATTTTGCCGAAGGATTTTCTTGAATATACTAAATATGGTTGCATAAATATTCACGGCTCAATTCTTCCTAAATACAGAGGTGCTGCACCTATTCAGCGTTGCGTTCTTGATGGTGAGGAATATGCAGGTGTTACATCAATGCAGATGGATGTAGGTCTTGATACAGGCGATATGCTCCTTATTAAGAAAACAAAAATCGGTGAAAATGAAACTGCAGGTGAGCTTTTTGACAGACTTGCACCTATGGGCGCAGAGCTTCTTATAAAAACTCTTATTGCTATCGAAAATGGCGAGGTTGTTCCTCAGAAGCAGAATGACGAGGAAAGCACCTATGCTTCAATGCTTGATAAAACAATGTCACCCGTTGATTTTTCTAAATCCGCTCAAGAGGTTCATAATCACATCCGCGGTCTTGACCCTTGGCCCGTTGCTTTGACTTATCTTGAAGGTAAAACCTTAAAGCTTTTCGGTTCTTCAATTTCAAATGAACTGAGTGGTGGCAAGGCAGGCGAAACAAAGACTCTCAAAAACGGACTTGCAATTTTCTGTGGTGACGGAAAAGCGGTAGTTATTTCTCAGGTTCAATTTGAGGGTAAAAAGCGAATGAATGCCGCAGATTTCCTTAGAGGACATCCTATTCCTGACGGAACAGTTTTACAATAATTAACATTTTATTTATAAATGAAATATAATTGTTTAACTTTATAATTATAAAATTACAGTGAAGAGATTTTTACATTTTGGAGGTTGATATAATGCCATATTTTTATTTCGATTACTATTATATTATTCTCGTTTTGCCTGTAATTATTGCTTCACTTATAATTCAGGCAAGATTAAAGTCAACTTATGCTAAATATTCAAGAATCGGAAATGCCCGTCAGATTACTGGTGCTCAGGCAGCACAGATGGTGCTTGGTTATTACGGCATCCGCGATGTGAGAATTGAGCATGTAAATGGTAAGCTTTCCGACCATTATGACCCTAAAGCCAAGGTAATCCGCCTTTCTGATGGTGTGTTCAATGGTTCTTCGATTGCGGCGGTTGGTGTTGCTTGTCATGAAGCGGGCCATGCGGCACAGCATGCGGAGGCTTATATGCCTATTAAGGTCAGAAACCTTATTTTGCCTGTTTGTAATATCGGTTCAACTCTTTCAATGCCCTTGCTTCTTCTTGGTGTGGTTTTTAGCTTTGAGCCGTTGGTATGGGTTGGTATCGGCTTTTTCTCATTTGTTGCACTTTTTCAGCTGATAACCTTACCCGTTGAGTTCAATGCAAGCAGAAGAGCGTTGAGTGTTATTGAATCAAACGGGCTTCTTTCATTTGAAGAGAAAAATGGTGCATCAAAGGTATTGAAAATGGCTGCTATGACCTATGTTGCAGCTCTGGCAACAAGTGTTGCTCAGTTGTTACGATTAATTTTATTATTTGGTGGCGGAGGCAGGAGAAGAAGATAATGAGTAAATCCGCGAGGCAGATTGCATATGAAATTCTTCTTAAAATTGAGGTTAGTGAAGCTTATTCCAACCTTGCAATAGACAGTGCTGTTAAGATGTATAATCCTGACAGCACTGATTGTGCTTTTATTTCTCGCCTTGTCTATGGGGTTACAGAGAGAAAAATTACCCTCGATTACGCAATTTCTCAATATCTTTCAAAGCCGATAAATAAAACAAAGCCTGAAATTTTAACAATTTTAAGATTGGGCGCATATCAGATTTTGTTTATGGACAAAATCCCTCAAAGTGCCGCAGTTAATGAAAGTGTAAAGCTTGCCAAAGCCAATAAATGCGATTTTGCATCAGGTCTCGTTAATGCAGTTTTAAGAAAAATCGGGCAGAACGGTCTGGTTTTTAAAGATAATTTAAGTGAAACCGAAAGAGTGTCAGTTGAGTATTCAATGCCCGAGGATACGGTTAAGTTTTTAAATCATCACTACGGAAAAGAGAATACAGTGGCTTTTCTGAAAGCGTCTCTCGAGGCAAAAGAGATTTTTATAAGAGTAAATACAGTTAAAACTACTACCGAGGAATTAAAGAATTTATTAATTAAAGAGAATGTAAAAGTGTTCGATACATATTTAGAGAATGCTTTGAAAATAGAAATCAATAATGCGGTATATAACCTTGAAAGCTTCAGAAACGGACTTTTCCATGTTGAAGACCTTTCTTCACAGCTTTGCGTTGAAGCTCTCCAATTGTTCCCTGAAGCAACGGCTATTGATGTATGTGCCGCGCCGGGCGGTAAAACCTTTACTGCCGCGCAGTATATGGAAAATAAGGGTACACTTTATTCCTGCGATATCTATTCCCAAAGAACAGATTTAATCAAGGATGGCGCAGAAAGATTGGGTCTTGATTGCGTTAAACCATTTGTTAATGATGCAACTGTTTTCAATGATACTTTACCTCAGATGGACAGAGTTCTTTGCGATGTACCTTGCTCGGGTCTTGGTATAATCGGCAAAAAGCCCGAAATTAAATATAAAAAGCTTGATGATACAAAGTCCTTGCTACCTATTCAGAAGCAGATACTTGAAGCATCATCAAAATATGTTAAAAGCGGTGGCAGACTTGTTTATTCAACATGTTCTGTAAACCCCAACGAAAACAGAAAAATCTGCGATGCCTTTTTAAAGGAAAATCCCGATTTCTATTCTGTTAAGGTCTTGCCCGAGATTGAAAGGGCAGTTGACGAGGGTGACTATTTAACCCTTTTTCCGCATAAAAATAATTGTGACGGCTTTTTTGTTGCCGCATTTATAAGAAAGTAAGGTTTTATGGAGAAAAAAGATATTGTTTCAATGAATTTTGAAGAGCTTTCTTCAGAGTTTAAAGAGATGGGACTTCCCAAGTTTAGAGCGACTCAGGTTTATGATTGGTTACATAAAAAATGCGTTGCATCCTTCGAGGAAATGACCAATATTTCAAAGGATTTGATAGGAAAATTAAATGACAATTTTGTCATATTTGCCTGTTCTATTGAAAAAAAGCTTGTTTCGCGGTATGATAATACTGTAAAATACCTGTATTCTTTGCCTGACGGAGAGTACCTTGAATGTGTGGTTATGGATTATAAATATGGCCACACAATATGCGTTTCTACTCAGGTTGGCTGCAAAATGGGCTGCGCCTTCTGTGCATCGGGTATCGGTGGCTTCAAGCGTCAGTTAGCACCATCTGAAATCCTAGGTCAGATTTATGCCGCACAGAGAGATTTGGGTCTTAGAATTTCCCGAATTGTTTTGATGGGTATGGGCGAGCCTCTTGACAATTTCGATAATGTAATGCGCTTTTTAGAGCTTGTAAGCGATGAAAAGGGTCTTAATATCGGTATGAGGCATATTTCTCTTTCTACAAGCGGAATTGTGCCGAAAATCTATGATTTGCTTGATAGAGATTTACAGCTTACTCTGTCTGTTTCTCTTCATGCACCTAATGATGAAATCCGTTCAAAAATAATGCCCGTTAATAAATCCTGGAATGTTGATGAGCTTCTTAAGGCTTGCAGGATTTACGGCGAAAAGACATCAAGGCGAATTTCATTTGAGTATGCTATGATGAAGGGTGTTAACGATACACCTGAGTGCGCAAGAGAATTAGGGGCAAAGCTAAAAGGTATTCTTTGCCACATAAATCTTATTCCTGCTAATGAAGTGCCTGAAAAGGGTCACGAGCGAAGCAGTGATAACGATATTCAGAATTTTAAAAATATACTTGAAAGAGCAGGGCATACGGTAACAATACGCCGTACTCTCGGCTCAGATATAAATGCTTCCTGTGGTCAGCTGAGAAGAGAAAAAATGAAAGAAGATAACGCTTGAAAGAGGTGAAACACCGTGAAGCTTTTTGGAAAAACTGATATAGGTCTTGTACGCGAAAATAATCAAGATGCCTTTTCCTTTGGTAGCTTTGATGATGGTAATTGCTGGGCAGTTGTTTGCGACGGTATGGGCGGTGTTTCAGGCGGTCAGGTAGCAAGTAAGATTTGTGTTGAAAGGGTTTCGGAAGCTATTAAGCGAAGCTATCGTAATAAGATGACCTTGAGCAGTGCAAAAAATCTTCTTGCCTCTTCAATCAATGCCGCCAACTCCGCTGTTTTCAAGGAAGCTCAGGAAAAACACGAGCTTAAGGGTATGGGTACAACTGTTGTTGCGGTAATTGTTTTAGGCAATCTGGCTGTTGTTGCCCATGTGGGTGATAGTAGAGCTTATCTTGTAAATGAAGATATAAAGGCGGTAACAAAGGACCATTCTTTTGTTCAGCTTCTTATTGATACAGGTAAAATAACCGAGGAAGAAGCAAATGTTCATCCTGACAGAAATATTATTACAAGAGCTGTTGGTATTGAGCATGTAGTTGATGTTGAAATTGATATTGTTGACATCAACGATGGCGATAAATTGCTTATTTGCACAGACGGACTTAACGGTTATGTGTCTGATGCTGATATATTAGAGGTTATTAATGAATACGGTGATTCTTCAACCGAAAAGCTTGTTGAAACGGCGAATAATGCAGGCGGTCGCGATAATGTGACTGTTGTTATTATTTCCGATGGTGTTCAAGGAGAATAATTATGGAAAATTACGTAGGTAAAAGACTTGACGGAAGATATGAAATTCAGGATGTTATCGGCGTTGGCGGTATGGCAGTTGTTTACAAGGCATACGACAACATCGATGACAGAATTGTTGCGGTAAAGGTTCTTAAAGAGGAATATCTTGCAAATGAAGAGTTCCGTCGCAGATTTAAGAATGAATCCAAGGCAATTGCAGTTTTATCTCATCCTAATATTGTTAAGGTTTATGATGTCAGCTTCGGTGACAGATTGCAGTATATTGTAATGGAATATATCGAGGGCATAACTCTTAAGGAATATATTGAAAAACGCGGTGTTATTGACTGGAATGAAGCATTGTTCTTCATTATTCAGATTCTTCGCGCTCTTCAGCACGCTCACGATAAAGGGGTTGTTCACAGAGATGTTAAGCCTCAGAATATTATGCTTCTTGAAAACGGCACTATTAAGGTTGCTGACTTCGGTATTGCAAGATTCAGCCATAGCGAAAGCCGTACTGTTACAGAAAAAGCAATCGGCTCAGTTCACTACATAAGTCCCGAACAAGCTAAGGGTGAGCTTACAGATGAAAAGGCGGATTTGTATTCTGTTGGTATAATGCTCTACGAAATGCTTACAGGCAGATTGCCTTTTGATGCAGATAATGCAGTAAGTGTTGCTCTTATGCAGGTTAATAATGAAGCGGAGCTTCCTCGCTCAATCAATCCTCGTATTCCTGTGGGCTTTGAGCAGATTACAGTTAAAGCAATGCAGAAAAGCACTCGCGAGCGCTATCAGAGTGCCGCAGAAATCCTTATGGATTTAGAGGAGCTTAAGAGAAATCCAAATGTGAAGTTCGATTATACAACATACCATGTTGATAATTTGGATGCCACTCGTCCTATCGGTAAAATTCAGGAGAAAACAAGAACAATTCCCGTTGTTAAGGCTGATACAGCTGAAATTAAAGAAAGACCCGTTATGGTTCCTCCTGCATCCGAGGTTAAGAAAAAAATCGGAGAGCTTTCCGATACAAATGATGAAATTCCTGTTCAGGATGTTCAGCAGAAGGGCTTTAATAAAAAGCCTGTAATTGCAGGTGTTGCGGTTGCAGTTGTATTATTTATAATTATTCTTTTATTCGGCAAGCTCTTTGGCAATAAAGAAATCGAGGTTGATAGCTTCGTTGGTATGAACTATGAGCTTCAGATTAAGGATAACGAGGAATATAACCAGAAATATAATTTCGAGATTTATTATGCTTCCTTCTCTGATGCTCAGGAGGGTAGCGTATATGATCAGGACCCCAAAGCAGGTACATCTGTTAAAGAGGGTGCAACAATTATTCTTTATGTTGCTAAAGCAGGTGAGGGTCAGGTAATTCCTGATTTCACAGGAAAGAATTTCCGTGAAGCAGGCGATACCCTTGAAGCTCTTGGCTTTAGGGTTGCTCTTGTTCCTACCCAAGATACATCAGTTGCAGTTGGTCAGGTTGTAAGAACCGACCCTGTTGCAAATACTACTGTTGCCGTTGGTACAACTGTTACTGTTTACTATGCAGCTGATACAGATTCAGGCAAGCTTTTTAAAATGCCTAAATTAGAGGGTAAATCTCTTGATGATGCAAAGGAAATCCTTGAAGAAAATGGCCTTGTGCTTTATAAGGTTGAAAGCGCAGACAGCTCTGTTGAGAAGGATTATGTTCTTAGTCAGTCTCCTGCAGATGGTTCACCTGTAAGAGAGGGCGATACAGTTGTTCTTACTGTCAGCTCAGGATGTGTTGCGGCATCCAAAGCCTTGAATTTGCCTAAAGCTGGTAGCTTGACTGTAAAGGTTTATCTTGATTCAGAATTGGTTAAAAATGAAACCATCAACAGCTCGCTTAATAGCGTATATGCTTTGAGTGTAAGCGGTAGCGAAAGAAATTCTGAGCTTGCAGTGTATCTCAATGACGCTCTTTTCTATGAAGCAACAATTGATTTCACAAGAGAGCCTGCTAAGTTTACAAAAGAAAAGACTTACGATGTAGCTTTCTATGCAGATGTTATGGGTCTTTCTGAAACAGAAGCAATTACAACTCTTAATAATTTGGGTTATAAAAATGTTACTGTGAAATATGAAGAGAGCTTTGAACAGGAAGGTTCGGTTATTGCTCAGTCTCCTGCTTATGCTACTGCACCAAACCTTGATAAAACTACCAATATTGTTCTGACTATTTGTAAAAAAGGCGTTGGTGAATCATCAACAAGTCCTATGATTCCTGAAGAAAGTAGTACAGATTTACAGGTGCAGGTACAGTAATTTATGGAAAAGGTTTTAGAGGGAGTAATAATTAAAGGTATCGGTGGCTTCTACTATGTAGAAGCTGCCGGTGAGGTTTTTGAATGTAAGGCGAGAGGTGCATTCAGAAAGAAAAAAATAATACCTCTTGCAGGTGATAGGGTTACTATCACAGTCCGTCAGGACAGAGAAAATACCATTGACGAAATTCACGAAAGAAAGAACTTTCTTTTAAGACCGCCTGTGGCAAATATTGATACTCTGATAATCGTTTCTTCGGTTAAGGAGCCTGTTCCGAGCCTTCTGGTTATTGATAAAATGACTGCTATTGCAGTTGATAAAGGTATTAAGCCTTGCGTTGTTTTCTCAAAAAGCGATTTGGGCGATACTGCCGAGTTTGAAGAGGTTTATAAAAAAGCGGGTATTGATGTTGTTTCTGTTTGCTGTAAAACAGGTGAGGGCGTTGAAAAGGTCAAGGAAATGATAGGTGAGGGCATAACTGTTTTCACAGGAAATACAGGTGTGGGAAAATCCTCGCTTCTCAATTGTATTGATGAACGCTTCTCTCTTGCAACGGGCGAGGTAAGCGATAAATTAGGTCGCGGCCGCCATACAACAAGAGAGGTTACTCTTTATCATATCGGAAATGGTCTTGTGGCAGATACACCCGGCTTTTCTTCCCTTGATATTGAGCAGAGTAGTGATATTATCGTTAAAGAGAATTTACCATTCTGCTTCCCTGAATTCAGCGAGTATCTCGGTACATGCAAATTCACAAGCTGTTCTCATACAGTTGAAAAGGGCTGCTGCATTTTAGAGGCTCTTAAAGCGGGTATCATTCACCCAAGCAGACATACTAACTATGTTGCAATGTATAATGAGGTTAAAGACCTTAAGGAATGGCAACTGTAACATTTTTCATAATCACTCATATTATGTAACAAATACATAAGGAGTGGTGCTTCGTGAAGGTTGTTGTATGTCGCAGTCCAAAGTTTTTAAGAGGCTTTCTTAAATTGATGTTTGGAATAAAAGATGAATAAACAGAGTAAAGGATAGGTCTTATGCCTATCCTTTTTGTTATTTTATCTAAATTAACAAGTTGTTTATTGTTTGTTTTGTAGAGATTTAGATTTTCAATATTTTTTGTGTGACTTTTTCGGTTTCTATCGTCATATATAAGTAAAGGCGAAAATAAAAATATGTCTTTAAAAATATAAGGAGGTCAAAAAATGAAGACGAGTAAAAAAGTGTTAGCGGTTTTGCTGACGATTGCTACGCTGATTGGCATATTTTCTTGTGCAACACCTGTTTTTGCAGAAGAGGTTGTAAATGCAGAAGAAACTCAAGCTCTAGAAAATTCTTCAGAAACATCTGAATCTGCAGAAACAGAAATTGATGATGAAACGGAAGAAAATGAATCGGACGAGCCTGAGGTTTTAAATGAAATAGTGGAATTGCGAAACGAAAACACAAAATATTTTCGTAATTCTGATGGCTCGTATACTGCGGCGCAGTATGCCTATCCTGTTCACTATAAAGAAAATGGTGAATGGAAGGAAATTGATAATACTTTAACCGAAGAAAATGTTAAAGGAAATCTTGTAGGAACAGAAAATGAATTTGTTTCAAAGAAAACAAATACACCCGTAAAATTCCCTGAAGCATTCCAGAAAAACAGCAGTAACGAAATAACTGTTAGTACTGAGGGTTATGAAATCAGTTTTTCTCCTAAAACTGATTTAAATACATTTAAAAGTTCCGAAGGCACAATTAAAGAAACAGACGAATTAGAATCCGTAAAAATAACTGAAAAATTTAATGAGTTACAAAGAGGAAAGATTACAGCTTCTAACGGAACAAAAGAAACAGCCGAAGTAAAATTAACACAAGAACTTAACACAACACAAAAAATTGAAACGGCAGATGGTATTAAATCCTCTGTAACTAAGGAAAATAATAAATATGAAAAATTCAAGGTTGCAAACAAAAGCAGTGCTGTTGTTTATGAAAATGTTTTCAATAATGCTAACCTTGAATACGAGCTTAATAATTCCGAAATCAAAGAAAGCATAGTAGTTAACAAAAAACGCAACAACTATGTTTTTGAATTTAATATGGATTTTGGCGGGCTTTACCCAATTGTTTGTCCTAATGGGTCAATTAATCTTTGTTCTGATGAAAATGGCGAAAATCCAATTGCGAAAATCGAAGCTCCATATATGATTGACTCAGTTGGAGAATATTCCGATTTGGTTGAAATGACAATTGAACCAAAAGGTGAAGAATACGTTTTAATAGTAACTGCAGATGAAAGCTGGCTTAACGATAAATCCCGTATTTTCCCTGTTGTTATTGACCCGACAATAAGACTTGATATCAATGCGGCGCATACATATGACTGTTATGTTGATGATTCAACGCCTAATAAAGCAAAACCATATAACACTAATTTACTTGTCGGCAATAATAGTTTAGGTAAAACAAGAACCTTTGTTAAATTCGATTTGCCCGATTTACCCGGAGACAACTACTTAATAACTAATGCAACAGTTATCTATCACCAATATGAAATTGATGCAGGTGATTTTTCAACGCAGTATATGTCAATACATAAAGTTATTCAGGATTGGGACAATGCTAATTATAATGTAACTTGGAACAACCAACCTGATTTTGAAGAAGATATTGTATTGGACTATGCTAAATTTGAAGATACAAATGCTTATTCATATAAATTTGATGTAACCCGTACAGTAAAAGAGTGGTATGAAGGCGCAGAAAACTATGGGTTTGCTTTGAAATTAAAAAACGAAAATGCAAGCAAAAGAGCAGCTTTGGTTTCTGCGGAGCATCCCGTTAATGACTTATATCCTGAAATATATGTTACATTTCTTGATAACAAAGGCCTTGAAAGCTATTGGAGCTATTCAAGCTATTCAATAGGTTCAGCAGGTAACGCATATATAAATGATTACACAGGTAATCTCGTTTACGAATTACCCATTCTTTCAAGTGTAAGTCAAAGAGCGCCGTTAACATTAACTGCATATTTTAATAATTATTGTGCAACTCAACCGCTGACAGCCGGCAAAAGCAACTCATCAAGAACTACAATCGGCAAGGGATTCAGATTGAATATACAGCAAACTGTTTTACCTTCTACTAAGTATGGTTTATCGGGAAGTAATGCAGAAAGTTATCCCTATGTTTATACCGATGCAGACGGTACTGAGCATTTCCTTGTTAAAGAAACCGAGGATGGCAAAACAGTCTATAAAGACCAAGAGGGTCTTGGTCTTACTATGAAAACCCAAAGTGATATAACCGAAAGTGGTATAATCGCAACCTATCAGATTACCGACAAAGCTCACAATAATTACTTTTTCAATTCCGAAGGCAACCTTGGAATAATACAGGACAAAAACGGAAATCGTATAACTATTGATTTTGTATCGGCATCTGCTAATGATAATTTTAGAGATAAAACAAGAATATCAAAAATTACAGATGGTGCAGGACATACCTTTACCTTCCATTATTACAATACAACAACCGGAAACTATGTAGCGTATATTGAGGATGATGCCGGAAGAAGGGTTAGCTTTACCACGAGTGAAGGGTATCTTAATGAGATTTCATATTACGATGAAACTAAAACAGTAATTGTTTATGAAAATGCAACCGAAGGTATAATAAACTATATCCAATCAAACGGAATTTATCGTCTGAATTTTGACTATACATCAAAAGCAATTGGAAGAAGAGTTAATAAGGTTAAAGAATACGGCGTAACCTCAACCAAAAATTCAGAGGGAAATACGGTGTATTCCACTCACAATGGTCAGGTTGTAACCTTTGACCGCACAAAGTATAATACTACTGTTATTCGGTCCTGTGGCATGGATAGAATTCACGGCAATAATGATGATATCATAACAACATTGCAATTTGATAACTCGGGCAGAGCAGTTTCACAACAAATGAAATACGGTTCGGGAACCGGAATTGTCGCCGGCTCTGTTGAATACACAAGCGCATCAGGTGATAACAACACAAACGGCTTCAACAACCGCATTGGCGCAAGTGGTAGTCTTGGGAAAAATATTGAAAACTTACTTTGTGGTGGTAATGCAGAATCGTTGGATTATTGGGCAACCGCTAAAACAGGCGATGTTACTTGTAATTATTCTTTTGACCAATCGCAGCAATATATGGGCAAATCGTCGATACTACTGGAAAATACAAGTATTTCAACAAATGGTGGAAAAAGTTATTTCAGACAAAATTATACCGGCTTTTCATATTACGGTAACTATACCTTATCTGCTTATGTTAAAACAGAAGATTTGGAAAGTGTGTTGAGCACAACACGCACCGGTGCATATATTCAATTGATAGCATATAACTCAGCAGGCGACTCGGTTGCATCTGCGACCTCCTCGGTTATTTCACAAAATACAGATATCGAAATCAACAATGGTTGGGAAAGACTGACTGTAAGCCTGGCTGTACCTGATACTGCTATTTCAATACGTTGTTATCTTATGCTTAACAATGTTAGGGGTAAGGCATTTTTCGACTGCATACAGCTTGAAAACAGTTCTGTTGCCAATAGCTACAATATGCTTGAAAACGGTAGCTTTGAAAAATATGACAATAGTACCAAGAAGCTAACCGCAT
The DNA here is from genome assembly GCA_045660345.1 of Acutalibacteraceae bacterium. GTDB lineage: Bacteria > Bacillota > Clostridia > Oscillospirales > Acutalibacteraceae > DTU089. Next base: position 5,672 of record JAZRDP010000028.1, on the reverse strand, counting down.
GGACCAAGGCAAGCGATATGTATGAAACCTCAACGGATGATGGTGCTTCAGACTCGAGCAAAAAGCACGGCTCGATTTCAGTCAAAATGAACGGTTCGGCAGATGCTTCAAAAGGCATATATCAAACAATATCAGTTCAACCGAACCCTAATGATACATACATTGTGGGCGGTTGGGCAAGAGGTTATCCCATCAACGGCACTTATCATACTCATTATGAAAAAAACGGTGTAACTATAAGCGATGAAGATGCCGAAAAAATCCTAACCAACACGGATAAAGAAGATGATAAAACAATAAAAATTATTGCGGACGCTAAGTTTGAAATTGCAGTAAGAGTTACATACATAAAAACTGATTCAGACGGTAAAACAAAAGAAGTAACTCAATATAAAGACTCCGCAAAATTCAATACAACCATTACAGGTTGGCAGTATTCCTCAACTCCCATTGAGCTAAAATACACCGATGGCGAAGCAGGATGCACCTATACTCCTACCAAGCTTACAATTATGCCCAGATTCAACAAGCAGGAAAACCATGTGTTTTTCGACCATTTAATGCTTGTAAAAGAACCTACCCAAACATACACATACGATAAAGATGGTAACCTTGTGGCTACAACTGCAAATTCAGAGCAAAAAGTCAATCTTGAGTATGATAATAATAATCTTACATCATATACAGATACTTTAAATAACAAAACAACTCTTAAATATAATGATAAAAACAATCTTGTTTCGTTATCATCAGCCGGCAAAGTTCACACCGAATACACATATAACAGCAGTGGTTTGCTCCGCACCACAGAGGTTCATGACGGTTGGGTTTCTACAAATTCTCAAAAAGAAGGCTATATTGCCCCAACAATGGCTATAAAAACGGGACAGACATATTTTGACGATAATAGCTCAACTGATATTAATGAGGGCGCATTTATAAATGCCGTATATGATGAAAATAAAAATGCAACAAGCTATACTTATGATTACAATTCAGGTAAAATTTTAACCGCAACGGATCCCAACGGAGTTGTAACAACCAACACTTATGGTGTAAATTACGGTAAGTTGAATTCAACAACCGTAAAATCAAGCAGAGTGTATTATAACTACGATGATGCCAATCGCATAAACTACATAAAATTTGGTAAGGTTACAAATGGCTCTATTGATTCAAAACTATACGAAAAATATTCCTTTGTTTACGATAACTACGGAAATATAGCGCAAACTCTTGTTGGTTCGCAACCTCTTTCAATAAATACATATTATCCCTATAACGGTGCATTAAAATTAACAACCTACGGTAATGGTGATACGGTTAGCTATGACTATACAAATCTTGGGAACTTGAAATCCCAGTCTCACAATGGAACGGAATGTTATTCCTGGAACTATAATGCCTCAGGAGTGCTTCTCTCTCATCTTGACAAACCAAATGATTCGGGCTACAATTATGTGTACGATAGCTTGGGTCGATTGGTAAAGAAAGAGATAACCAATTATGCCGGAAATGAGTATATCGGTTATATTGAGCAAGGGTTTGACAAACGAAATAATGTGAATAAACTCACGACAAATTTCGGTGGAGTAACCCACACTCAAAAATACAGTTATAATACAACTGGTAAAAATGATAATTCATCAGAGTATAAAAAGGATAATCTTCCAACATATTATCAGATTTACAGCAGTAGATATGCAATTTATGATTATGACGGGTTAAACAGGCTCATACAAAGGGATTTTTCAACCGAAGCCCATCTTTTTTATAACTACACCTACAAAAGCTCTGACAGAAACACATCAACTACATCAATATATACCACCTCACAGATACAGGACGAATATATCGGTGACGATGTTTACACTTATACCTACGGAAACAGAGGAAATTTAATAGGTATAACCAAAGGTGAAAGAGCAACTGCCGGCAGTTCAACTACCGCTATTAAAACAAATAGTCAAACTGCATATAGGTCATATAAGTATGATGATTTGGGTCAGTTGACAAGAGAAAATAACAATACTAATAATAAAACTACCCTTTGGACGTATGATGATTTAGGTAATATAACGACAAAATCTGAATACGCTTACACAACCGGTACAGTAGGCACACCAACAAAAACTGTTGCTTATTATTACAAAGAAGAGGCTATTCCCTACGAAGAAAAAACCGAAGCAACAAAAACATATTCAAGCTGGAATAACCTTCTTCTTGCTATTGACCGTGATGGTAGCAAAAAAATTACCGATAATGAAACAATAGAATATGACGAAATCGGAAATCCTACCACATATTTAGGTGCAACATTAACCTGGAATGGCAGACGTTTGAAATCATACAAAACAGATTCTCGAACTGTGAAATATATGTATGATTCTGACGGACTCAGGGCAAGTAAAACGGTTGATGGAGTTAAAACAAGCTATTATTATGCAGGCACTCAACTTGCTTATCAGAAATCATCCGACGGCAATAAGCTTTACTTTTTCTACGATAGTAATGGTTATTTAACAGGTGTTGAGTATAACGGGACAAACTATTACACTGCAACCAACCTTAAAGGTGATGTTGTTGCAATTTATGACCGTTTTGGCGTATGTGTTGCAAAATATGAATATGATGCCTGGGGTAATGTAATATCTGTTATTGACTGTGATTTTGAAGATGAAGACGGCAATATAGTTAAAAAAGATATCACCAACGATACAACTTCAACCGATATCGCTATGGTTAACCCTATTCGTTATCGTGGATATTATTACGATTCAGAAACTGAACTTTACTACTTGCAGTCAAGATACTACAATGCTGAAGTTGGTAGGTTTTTGAATGCGGATGGATACATTACAACCGGTCAAGGTGTTCTCAGTTACAATATGTTTGCTTATTGTGGGAATAATCCGATAAGATATATTGACCCAACAGGTCGTTCCTTTACTAGTTGGCTTGAAAACTTATATAACAAAGTTGATAATTTCATAAATGATATGTGTAAATCAGACAATAGAATTGTCGCAATGATTGGTTCGTATTGCAGAAATAAATTTGATGAAAAAACTCATAAAACAGATATTGAGCGTTATGACAAGATATTTAAAGAGCAAGATAGGGTAATTGAACAATATACAAAAGACGCAATATCTATTGGGCAAAATGGTACTTTAACAGATCTACCAAATCCAGTTTATTTTTCTGATGTAGAAGCCTATAAAGAACGATGCTTAGATGGATATGGGTATATGCAAAAATCTTATTTAAAAGAAACTATTGGTACAACATATAACGCAGAAGTTATTGCTCAAGATATCGGTTCGTGGGATTTTATGATGTGTTGTACCATAACATTTAGAACATGTGACCTTTTATTTACAGAAATGGTAAAAGATGTAGGTGAGATGATTGATTAAGAAGAAAAATAAAAAAATAAAAATAATTGTTTTAGTGATGGTATTTGTTGTATCTTTGCCATTTATGTTTTTGACAACATTATCAAAATTAAGCTTGCCTTTAGCAGAACATAAATTTGATTCAAATCCAACTAAACAAAACATATTTAATGTGTGTAATTTGCTGGTCGGAGATGAAAATTACTCAAAAATTATAGAATATTATTCTATAATGCTTGAAGAATACGATATTGTTGATGTAATTACCCAAAGCGATATAATTAATTCTGAACTTCAAGAAGATGATTCAAGTTCATACGATGGATATGTTGATTTGTATGTTGTTCAATATCTGAATGCCATATATGAAGAAAAAGGTGAAAAGGCTTTTCTCTCGGAGCTAACTAAATATCAAAATTATCTTAAGTTAGGCAAAATAGACAAAAATAACAGTTGTGAACTATTTAAGGTAATTCAATCGTATTTCCCTTATAAATATAGTTCCAATACGTCAAAAATCAATGGTGAAAAGGTTGAGTTTTGCTTACAATTAATTTCCAAACAGTTGGACGAAAAAGAATATACAGTATATGAGGAAATAGTTTTTTACGAGTTTCTTAAAATATGGTATGGTGAGATTGGTTGCCAAAAGGAATTTGATATTTATAGATTAAAGTTAAACGAAGCAAATAAAGAAGTAGATTCAGATAATTTTTCTTCATTTGACTTAAGAGATTTCAAAACAGTGAGTGAAATGTATAAGGTTGATATCCAAATGGCAAAAATTGAAGTATCAGAAGATGCTATTGAAAGAGCAAAGGTTTTGTGGTTAGATACTCCATATTTTGAAAATCTGGAGTATGAAACAGCCTATAATAAACTAAATGAAATACAATATTATGTAGCATTTGATGAAATCAATTCCTGTTGGCATGTAAAAGGTGTTCATAAAAAAAGTGAACCGAGTTTTGAAATGCATACATTGATTTACTCAAACGGCAAAGTTATTGCTGTATGGGAGTCCAATTAAGAAAAGTTTTTCACAGTTCAGACTGCTTAAAACCTAAAATGCACAGGGGACGGTTCTCTGTGTTGATGAAGAAGATAATATATGTTAACATAAAGCTGAGGTGAAAAAGAATGCCAAGGCAAGCTAGAATAAAAAGAACGAACACACAGAACCGTCCCCTGTGTTACTTGGGTAATGCTTTAGGAACTGGTGTAACAGCATTATATAATAATTTAGATCCATATTCAGAAAACAAGAGTTTATCAGAAATTAATTCCCAAATAGGGACTGCAGCTTCAATTTCGGCATGTACTAAATTATTTACAACTGATATAAATGCTGGTGTTGATATGGCCAATGCAACAGGTACAGTGATGCCTGGATATACTAAAGGTTTTGGTGTAGGTTTAAAAACTTTTTTTGCTGTTTTAGATGATGCTATAACATTTATATGGGGGGATGAAGATGAATAAAATGCCTCGATATGGAACGATTCCATTTTTTCACCCATTACATCTTCTAAATATAATAATGATATTTATGTGTATAGGTGTTTTATATTATTCCAAACCAATTTCATATATGTTTATAGCTATATATTTTTGCTTTTTGTATCGCCAAATCTCTCCATTTTTTGAACATTTCTATTTTAATAAAGATACGATACATATTTGTTTTATGAAACATAAAAGTGAAAGAATAATACCGAACGAAGCCGTTTTCATTATCTCTTATACAGATTTAGGTGGTTATTCTTATAGTTTTAAAAATCGGTTCATGGTTAACATTGTAACAAAAAATTTAGATGATATATACAGAATTCTTCATTCGGATAAGTGCAGAGAATTGTGTGATCCAGTAAGACATGGTTATGGTTTATGTTTACCCAAAGGAATTACCATCTACAATAATTTGTATATAGAGTCTCAATTTAATGAAGAATGGATCTATTCATTTGTATATGAAAAAAATTTTGCAAACAGTTTTTTCAACGAACAAAGAAGACCAATCAGGGGACGGTTCTATGATTGAACCTTAATCCCTTGTAAATCAAGTTTTTTCGCCATTTTTTAAACTTAAAATCAGGGGCGGTTTTTAGAATAAAACAACCCAATCACAGAACCGTCCCCTGATTTTTCATGGACATACGATGAGTTAGGTAATATTGCAGAACGAAAAGAATATGCCTATACAACAGAAGATTTAGCAAATAAAACAGCAACCAAAACTATGACATATACATAAGACCAATCAGGGGACGGTTC
>JAZRDP010000027.1:0-1407 GCA_045660345.1 Acutalibacteraceae bacterium | reverse complement strand
GAAGAAGAAATCTTGATTGAAAATACCGAAACCCGTGACCAACCAAAGAACAAGGAAAATGCGTTGCGCCAATTGCGTTCTATTCTTTACGATAAGGAATTGCAGCATCGTATGGAAGAACAGGCGAAGGTAGAAGCTGGTAAGAAGAAAATCGAATGGGGTTCTCAGATTCGAGGCTATGTATTCGATGACCGTCGTGTGAAGGACCACCGTACCAACTATCAGACTTCGGACCTGAATGGAGTGATGGATGGTAAGATTGACGGCTTCATCAAGGCATATTTGATGGAATTCTCAGGTTCGGAAAACGAATAAAAATAAGTAAAGAATTTGTTTTCTTCTAAAAAGGTTGTACTTTTGGGGTACTTTTCAAATGATAAGAAAGTTAAACCTTAAAAATACATACTTATGGGAAAGAGAAAAGAACAAAGAAAAGCAGCTTATAACAAGCGTGAAGAAGAAAAGGCTAAGAAAGTATTGAGAAATGTGATTATTGCTTTGGTGGTGATTGCTGTAGGTTTCATAGCTATTTCGCAATTGTTGTAAAAAAATAAAGGGAGAGGGTGCAACAAGCACCCTCTTTTTATATATATAAAGGTATGGCATTAGAAATAGAACGTAAGTTTTTAGTAAAGGATGATAGTTATAAGGCGATAGCCTATAGCTCCAGTCGCATTGCGCAAGGATATATTTGTAGTGCTAGAGGAAGAACGGTACGTGTTCGCATCCGTGATGAGAAAGGCTATCTTACTATCAAAGGTCCTTCGGATAGTCAAGGACTTGGCCGTTATGAATGGGAGAAAGAGATTCCTTTGCAGGAAGCGCAGGAGGTAATGCGGCTTTGTGAACCGGGTATGATTGATAAAACCCGTTATTTAGTGAAATCGGGCAAGCATATTTTCGAAGTGGATGAGTTTTATGGAGAGAATGAGGGCCTGACCATTGCTGAAATCGAACTGGAATCAGCGGGTGAAAGTTATGAAAAGCCTGATTTCATCGGGGAAGAAGTTACTGGAGATGTACGGTATTACAATTCTTTTTTGATGAAAAATCCGTTTACTCGTTGGTGAGGTAGAAAATACCACCTGCTAACTGTTATTTGAAGGGGGAGAAACTGTTACTTGATAGTTTCTCCCCCTTTTGATGTTAGTTTTTATACCCGTTTCCGTCTGAAAACACGCTAAACTTGCATCAGAAATTTTAAAAAGAAGCGATTATGAGAACAACATCAACATCCATTTTTGCGCAGAACTTGTTAGGTATGCAGTCTGAACTTCGTCGATTTGCATTGAAATTGACAGCTGACCCTGAAGATGCTAACGACTTGTTGCAAGAAACTTCACTGAAGGCCTTGGATAATGAAGAGAAATATACTCCAGATACGAATTTTAAAGGTTGGATGTATAC
>JAZRDP010000026.1:0-9834 GCA_045660345.1 Acutalibacteraceae bacterium | reverse complement strand
GCCCCGTATGCGGAAATATTCTCCGCACAACGGGAAGCGCAGTTATAAGCTGCTGCGGAATAACCCTTCCGCCCCTTGAGGCAGAGGAGCCCGATGAGGACCACCGCGTAACCATAGAAAGTGTGGAAGACGAACACTTTATAACCGTGCATCACGATATGACCAAAGACCACTTTATATCCTTCATCGCCTATCTCACATCTGACAGGGTGCAGCTTGTAAAGCTTTACCCCGAGGGAAACGCCGAGACCCGCATTAATCTTCGCGGCTTCGGCAGACTTTATATTTATTGCAACAAGCACGGACTTATGCAGGTTAAAAAATAAACGCAGAGGAAAATTCCTCTGCGTTTTGTTTTATAAAATTTTAGACAGGAAGGATTTAAGTCTGTCAGACTTGGGGTTTGAGAAAATCTCATCGGGAGTTCCCTCTTCGATAATCTTACCCTCGTCCATAAAGATAACGCGGCTTGCAACTTCTTTTGCAAAGCCCATCTCGTGAGTAACGCAGACCATTGTCATGCCCTGACGTGCCAGGTCCTTCATAACATCAAGAACCTCGCCAACCATTTCGGGGTCAAGAGCGGATGTTGGCTCGTCGAAGAGCATTACATCGGGCTCCATACAAAGAGCGCGGACAATCGCAACTCTCTGCTTCTGACCGCCTGAAAGCTGACTGGGATAAGCGTCTGCCCTGTCCTTAAGACCAACTCTGTCAAGAAGCTCAAGGGCTTTTTTCTCTGCCTCTTCCTTGCTCTTTTTAAGAATTGTAACAGGTGCGCTTGTCATATTTTTAAGAACAGTCATATTGGGGAAAAGGTTAAAGTGCTGGAAAACCATTCCCATTTTCTGACGGTGCTTATTGATATTTGTTTTAGGAGCAGTAATATCTGTTCCGTTAAAGATAATCTCACCATTTGTGGGGATTTCAAGAAGGTTCAATGAGCGTAGGAATGTAGATTTACCGCTACCTGAAGGTCCGATTATAACAACAACCTCGCCCTTATTAATCTCGCAGTTAACACCGTCGAGAGCTTTAACTTCACCGCCGTTATAGTGCTTTTTAAGGTCAGTTACTTTAATTAATGCATCAGCGCTCACTCTTTCTCAACCTCCTCTCAAGCTTTCCAACAAGGGATGAAAGAACAAGAACCATTACAAGATACATAAGCGCAACAATAAGAAGCGGAATGTAATATGAGAAGGTTCTGCCTGCGATTGTGTTACCTGCCTTTGTAAGGTCCATAACGCCAACATAGCCTGCAACAGAGGTTTCCTTAAGAAGAGCGATAAACTCGTTGCAGAGTGTGGGAAGAACTGCCTTGAACATCTGAGGAATAACAATAAATCGCATTGTCTGGAAATAGTTGAAGCCAAGGCTTCTTCCTGCCTCAAACTGACCGTGGTCAACTGACATAATACCTGCACGGAAAATCTCGGCAACATAAGCACCTGAGTTAATACCGAACGCGAAAATTGCAACAGGAATACCGTTATCTGCATTTGCAAAAATCAAGAAATAGCAAATCATCAACTGAACAACAACGGGTGTACCGCGGGTAACAGTGAGATAGAATTTACAAATGGCATTCAAAAAAGCAAGAACATAATAGCCTGCTCCGCCCTTAAGCTTCATAGCCTCTTTATTTTTATCAAATGAGGTTCTTACTGCGGCAACGATAATACCAATAAGAATACCTATTGCAAGAGCGCCGATTGTAATTACAAATGTGTTACGAAGACCATCAAACAAAAGCTTGTAGCGGTCGCCGTCAAGCATTACGGATTTAAAGCGTTCAATGGTAAATTCATCAAGCAAGGACGCTTTTAACTGCATAAAATCCATTTACGGCAAATCTCCTTTCAAAAATAAATATGTAAAAAATATATAAAGACCGAAAAATCAGGGCGGATTTCTCCGCCCTGAACACTTGCGAAATAAGTTAATTATTCTGCAGGAAGGTAGTAGGGATCGAGATCCTCGATAGCCTGAATATCGCCATCCTCAGCTACGATAACCGCCTGAATACCTGTTGCATAAGAAGAAGAGAAGTCAACGCTTTCAAGTCTTTCATCTGTAACAGTCATACCTGCCATACCCATATCATATTTGCCAGCCTGAACACCGGGAATGATAGAGTCAAATGCAACGTTTTCAATAACAAGGTCATAACCGAGCTTGTCAGCGATAATCTTTGCAACCTCAACGTCGATACCATAGTACATATCGCCATCGATGTATTCATAGGGAGGGAATTCTGCATTTGTTGCCATAACGAGATCGGGCTTATCTGTATCTACTGCAGTTACAGGAACGCCAACCTTTTCACCGTCGCCACCATTGATATATTTATCAACGATTTCTGCAACAGAGCCGTCCTTGATGAGAGCCTTAAGAGCCTTGTCTACATCATTTTTAAGGTCTTCATTACCCTTCTGGAAGCAGATAGCGTATTCTTCAACTGCATATTCTGTTTCAAGGATTTTAAGACCTTCGTTTGCTGCAACATAAGCCTTTGCGGGCTCGTTGTCGATAATAACGATATCAACCTTACCATTTTTAAGAGCTTCAACTGCAAGAGCACCGTTGTCATAACGAACAACTGCATCCTCGCCGAAGTCCCATGTTGAATAAAGGTCGCCTGTTGTGTTAGTCTGAACACCGATTTTGAAAGCACCGTCATCTGTGTTACCGCCGCAAGCAGCAAAGCAAGCAATCATAGCAATAACGAGAACTATGGAAGCAACTTTTAAAAACTTTTTCATTTTAAAAACCTCACAATAAAATTTTTACGGAAGTCTATGTAGCACCTCTTCCGTTTGTGAGTGAATTATACAACTAATATTTATAAAATGCAACTGTTTTTGCAAAATAATTCATATTATGCAGTTTTTAATGTATATTCTTGCGAATATGCAGTTTATTAAAGAAAAATATACATTTGGGGTATATACAAAAGATGGGAAATGGTGTATAATTTAGAATTAGTAAAAGGAGTGCAACTCTTATCATCCCTGTTCCATCTTTGATGGAATAGGGAGGGGGACCACCGAAGGTGGTGGTGGGTTGCCCCGTAAAGATTCCCCTTTGTAAAAGTAACGCAACATAAAGAGAGAATAACAAAAATGAACACCACCCCAGAAATAATAGATCGCGCTCGTAAAATGCGAAAAGAACCCACCGAAGAAGAAAACAAACTTTGGCACATCTTACTCAAACACATAAAACCAAGATTTGTAAGACAGAAAACCATAGGTTATTATATTGTTGATTTCTATTGTCCGAAATTAAAATTTATAATTGAAATTGATGGTGAACAACATTTCTGGAAAGAAAACGAAGAATACGAAATAAGACGAGAACAATTTCTGAACGATTCAGGTTATAAACTATTGCATTTTTACAATAGCGATATAAATAAACATATACGCGAAGCCGAACACACAATAATTAATGCTTGCAGAGAACGAGCAGAAGAATTGGGATTGAGTGTTGTGGTGGAGTATAAAGAATAATTCCGTTCATCAACGATGTAAGGAGGGAACGGGGCAACCCACCACCGCTGACGCGGTCCCCCTCCCTATTTCATCAAAGATGAAACAGGGATGATAATTATTGCAACACTTTTATTTTATTGTCAGGAGAAATTTATGAAAAAATCTCTATCTTTAATCCTCGCTATAATCTTAATAATCTCCGCCTTTCCCGTTGCCAACGCCTTAAACTACAACGGCTTTGTTTATGTTGACAATGGTGACGGAACCTGTAATATTACGGGCTACAATGATTTCTATGCAGAGGATGTTGTTATTCCCTCAACAATCAACGATTTGACCGTTGTTTCCATAACCGGCTTTCGTCAGAAGAATTCAATAAGATATGTAAGCATCCCATCAACTGTTGTAACCATCGGTGCAAATGCTTTTACCAACTGCAAAAACCTTTACTCCGTTGCTATCGGTACAGGAGTTAAATACATCGGCAAAGGTGCTTTCAGCGGTTGCGTTGAGCTTACAAGTGTCAATGTAAGAAACACAGAAATCATCGGTGATATGGCGTTTTATGGTTGCGAGAAACTTGACTGGTTCAACTGCGGCACCGCCTTAACCTATATAGGTACCCGTGCCTTCTGGAATGCTAAAAAGCTGAGCTATCTTAAGCTTTCACCCACCCTCGGAATCATTGGTGACTATGCTTTTGCAAACTGCGAGCTTCTTCCCTCTTTGGTTTTCCCCGACAGCCTGCAGTCAATCGGTCTTAGTGCATTCAGCAACTGCAAGGCAATTGAAACCATCACCTTCGGAGCAGGTAAGCTTACAATCGGTGCTTACGCCTTTGAAAACTGCACTCTTTTAACTGAGGTAACAATTCCTCAGAACATAACTCATATCGGCAGAAACGCCTTCGCCTTCCGTGAAACAAACAGCACTCAATCAACTCATACAGTTAAAATCAACTGCAATTTAGGCTCTGCAGGCGTTGATTACAGCGTAAAGAACAACGCTCCCGTTTACATAATTGAGCTTGACAGAACAATCAATTCCTTCGGTGACATTGATAACAACGGCTCTGTTACAACAGTTGACGCAAGAAAAGCTTTAAGAATTGCTTCGGGTATGGATTTAACCGTTACCGAGGATATGCTCTTCTTAGCAGACCTTAATCAGAACGGATATATCGACCTTGAGGATGCGGATATCATTCTTCAGAGAGCAGCAGGAATTTAATTCCTTTTTACAATAAATCCGTCGAACCCTGCTTTTTTTAATTTATCAATATAGCTTTCTGCATTCTTCTTATTGCTGAAAGCACCAACCTGAACACTATACAACGCCTTGTCTTTTGATGAGGCGTTGTTTTTTTCTGCCTGGGCTTTCTCCTCGGTGCTGATTCCGTAATAATCGCAGATACCCTTGGCGATAGCCTCACCAATCGCCTTGGTATTTTTTCTTATGAAATCCGAACCCTCTTTTGTATCGTGAAATTCACATTCGCAATAAACTGTTATACCCTTTGCAGAATTGATTTCATAGAAATCGGGTTTTTCAATAAGTCTTTCTGCAGACTTCCCTGGAGTCAAGGGTGCAAGGCGGTCGAGCACCGCCTGCCCCACCTTTTTTCTTTCACCTGAAAGGCTGTAAAGAAGAATCTGAGAGCCACCTGTTACATTATGCTTTACAGTAGCATTGGTGTGAATTGCAATATGTAAATCCGCACCAAAGGAGTTGCTTTCCCTTACTCTTTCATACATATCGTCGTTATATGTGCATTTGACAGAAAAGCCCTTCTTTTTCAAATAAGCAACGCAGTACTTTGCAATTTTATGGCATTGTTCTTTTTCGTTGGTATTACCCGTTGCATAGGTATTTCCCACCTGATTACTCGGTGAAATATAAATTTTCTTACTCATTTTTTCACCTCAGCTTTCCTTACATCGCAGTCTGTGCAATAGGTCATAGCCCTTTCGCTATCGCTGATACCCTCTGTGGTAGGGTCAACGAGAACACCTAAGAAAGCGAGAATATTAACCGCCATTGTAACGAGTCCCGTAATTTCGCTTTCGGTTATTTTCGGTACAATATCAAATGCGCTGAGCATCTGATAAACAAAGGAAACAACCAACGCGGATGAGGACAAAACGAACATTTTATTTTTTAATCTTGCTTTTAAATTAATTTTCATAGTTCCACTCTCCCACTATTCATTTTATTTTTCACTTGGCAGAAAGGTTAAAAGCTCCTCATATTTATGCTTAACCTCACCGTTGCCACCATATTTTATATATTTTTCACCTGCGGCAATACGCTCGGAAAGTGGCATTTCCTGTGACATAATCGTAAGCCTTTTGATTGACAGGTAGTTGTCGAGATTATGCTCGGTCTGCTCTTCAACCCATTTTTCCCATTTACGAACAAATTTATATACCTTAACCGAGGTTGCAACTATCACCCCGAGAGCCGTAAGCAAGGAAGCAATAAAAAGTATATTATCTGCCATCGATTTCATTCCTCCACCTACAAGCCTATTCTATGGGTTCATTAATTGTAATGACAGAATCGTCAGAAATACCGCCACAGCAAATAGCAATATATTTCAAGCTCTTGTCAGCCAATTTTTCTTTCGTAAATGTAAATTCGATAATATTGTCATCAGTGTCAGTCTTAGTATTATAAGTTTCACCAAGGTTTGAAGCCTCCAACCAATCTCTTCCATTTGCACCATTAACTCGGTTGAAAGACGCGTCCAAAAAGACAATTCCGTGATTCTGATTGCCAGATGTGGTAGTTAATGTCACATCACGAAGTCGGAATGTAAGGTCAATATTTGGGTCAACCTCGATGTGCCCTGTTACCCATTGTGCAGCGTCACCCGTCTGATTTCCCATATAAATACCACCGCTACCGATACGGGATTTGTCCGACCAACCTTTACCATTAAAGATGTTTCCGTCCTTGTCGATAGACAACGGAATTACATTGGTATAGCTTGCAGGATTCACTCGGTTTATAGGTACTTCGTAGCTTTCGCCTCTGCCAACACGAACAACCTTTACAACCTTGTTTTTATAGTCTGCAATAACTGCACTTACTGCGGATTCACCTGTATTGCCGTGTGTAGGCATTGCACCACCTCTATCGTGGAAGGTATCGGCTTCAACGATAATAACGGGAATACCTCCCGTTGTATGGTCATAGTGGTCTAAATGATAGTGACCGCCGATGCAAAGTTCAACAAAACCGCCACACTGGGCAAATTCGCCTTCTCGTGCGTTGTAATTGTCGAACATACCAAGCAAGTCCTGAACTTCCGTTGCAAAGCCGTTGAGAACGGGTGGGTATACTCCATAATCCACATTAAACCAAGAGTGAGCAACTGCTACGATATGCCAATCTGCAGGAGCAGATTTTATTGCTTCTTTGACAAAGTCGGTCTGCGTTGAAGATACTCCATTATAGAACACATCGAGATACAAATATCTTGTTTTTTCGGCTTTATCGTCAATGTAATAATAGAAATCACCGCCCCAAACAATATCGTTGCTCTCCTCGGGTGCGAACAAATAAGAATAAATATGTTCCTTTGAGAGAATTCTGTCATTTGCGCTATGTCCGTCATCGTGATTTCCGATAACACTATGATGGTTTGGAAGTCCTCTCAATTTCTCTCGCCAATCCCAAAGGTATTGCATTGTATCTGTATCTGAGCTACCCTCACCAAACACAATATCGCCACCAAAATTGGTTTTGTTAATAGGTGTTTTCTTGTAAAGATATTTCAACAAGGACGGTGCAAGCTTTGATGTGTATGTGTTTTCGTTCGCCCAATGAGCATCCGAATAGAAGAAGAAGGCTGATTTGTTTCGCCCTGCACCCTCCATAGCTCTGCGAATATCCTCAACACGCCCATCAAGATGTGGTTTCCAATAATCAGGGATTTCATCAACGGAATTTGCTATCTGACCTGCGATTTCTTCCTTATCCGCCTCTGTCAAGATATAGCTATCGCCTTTGTCACCCTTATCACCTTTTGCGCCTGTGTCACCTTTATCGCCCTTGTTACCCTGAACACCCTGTATACCTTGCTCACCCTTATCGCCTTTGTCACCTTTTTCGCCCTGTTCACCTTTAGCACCCTGAATGCCCTGAGCACCTTGGTCGCCTTTATCACCTTTTGCACCCTTAAGGTCAGCAGAGGATGTACCGCTTGCAGATGTTACTGTAAGAACTGTGCCGTCCCAGGAATGGGTTGCAGAAATGCCGTCCTTTCCGTTTTCGCCACCGCCTATTTCAATGTCCTCGATAAGCTCATTAACACCCTTTGCAGAATAAAACTGATGTTCACCTGCATTCGCCTTATATTCCTGAAGAGTATTTTCTCCGAAAAGCTCACGCCAATAGCCCTGAAGCATATGACAATAGGTTTCGTAGGAGAAAGTCTCGGGAACAATTTCTTCATTCAAATCCTTACAGAACGAGCCCTTACCCACAAAAAACATTGTGGGCTTCGGAGAATACATCAGCTCTGTTTTCTCGCCATTTTTACTATAAGCATAAACCCCAAGAATACAGTTGCCGTTAGGAAGAGAGGGAATGATACATTTTCCGTCTGTCAATGGTACGGGAATACCATTGAAAATCGCAGTTACAATAAGACCCTCGAAGCTTTTGGGCAAGGTGAAATCGCATCTGTTAATACCATATTCTCCCTCAAAAACATCCGTTGATTCTGTTATCGTAACCTGCTTTTCAGTTACCTTAACCTTCATCGTTTCCCTCCTTATGCATAAATCTTATACATAGCCTTAAGATAGTCTTTATAGGTTTTGTATTTCTTCCTTACAGTTGTATGAGCGTCAAATTCATATTTGGTCATAACACCTGAATAACCTGTTGCAGCGCAGAATTCCTTATAGGATTCAGGGTAGCTTATAACCTGATCCACCTTCTTTTTCTTGGTGGTTGATTTTTCAGAAGAGCTACCCGACGCATAAAGCTTCTGAAGAGAAAGCTGATAATCTCTGTCAGCGTTTGCCTGATCTCTGTCTGCCTCTGCCTGCTTGAATGCCATTTCTCTTTCAAATTCCGCTCTGTCGAGAGCATCGGTTTTCTCCTTGAAAGCATAATCCCTGTCATTTTCCCAAGCCTCAACAGTCTGCAGGAATTGTTCATATTCCGCGTCGGACATAGCAGTAAGTCGGTCCAAAAGATACTCGCCATCCTTGTAATATCTTTCAAGCTGATTGAGATATTTATCATAATCATCGCCATCAAGAGAACGAAGAAGAGTGATGTCCTCAAAAAGCTTTTCACCCTCATCGCCATACTGCTCATAGGCTCTGTCTCTCAAATCGAGGGCAACCTCATTAAGATTATCAAGGTATTCCTTATACGCCTGACTGCCTGCAGTCACCGCATAGGAATTAGAGTAGCCACCCGTCAGAGCAGAGGCCTGACCGATTGTGTCCATCATAGCCTTTTTACCATTCTGGGTATAAAGCTCGCGATACTGCTCATAAAGAGGGTCAGCATTAAGGTTATATGTAAATTTCTCTCTGTTGAGAATATCATTTAAAATTCCTTCAATTTCTGCAGAATACTTGCTTTCATATTCATCGGGAGAATTCTTTTCCCAATCATTGAGCTTTTTCTCTGCATTTGTCACCGCCTTACTTTTCTCATAGGTAGGGCGTTTTTTTGTGGTTGTGGTTGTGGTTTTTGTTTTAGTGGTTGTAGATTTATTCTGAGTTTTAGAAGTATTGGTAGTGTTACTTTTAGCAGTAAGACTACCCCATGTATTTTCTCCTACAATACCATCCACGGAAAGATTATTCTTTTTCTGATAATCCTTAACCGCAGACTGTGTTTTAGAGCCGAATTGACCATCAACATCAAGCTTGTAGCCATATTTATTCAGCTCCTTCTGTAATTTTTTCACCTCTTCACCGGAAGAGCCGTATTGAATTGTTTTGTATGCCATATATTCACTCCTTTTTGTTTAGTCACCAGTCGCCAGCGGTCAGTCGCCAGCGATTAGCAAATTGTAAAAGTATCGCAAAATCCTATCATACCTGTTTTGTCGCAGACAAAATAAGGAGGGGGACCAAAAGCGTCAGCTTTTGGTGGTGGGTTGCCCCGTAAAGATTACCCTTTGTAAAAGCATCGTGTATTTCGCCACTAATTTCTATAAGCAAAATACAGGCTCGCCTGTACCGTAGAATAAAGTAAAAGTGTGGCGAAGCCCATTCCACTAATCTGCTTTTCTCTGCGGTATGGGCTAGCCCATACCCTACGGTTGTGTTGCTTTATTTCCGTTTATTGTAGGGTACAGGCTCGC
>JAZRDP010000025.1:0-17992 GCA_045660345.1 Acutalibacteraceae bacterium | reverse complement strand
GTGGCGAAGCCCATTCCACTAATCTGCTTTTCTCTGCGGTATGGGCTAGCCCATACCCTACGGTTGTGTTGCTTTATTTCCGTTTATTGTAGGGTACAGGCTCGCCTGTACCGTAGAACAAATTAAAAGTATCGCGAAGCCCATTCCACTAATCTGCTTTTCTCTGCGGTATGGGCAAGCCCATACCCTACGGTTGTGTTGCTTTATTTCCGTTTATTGTAGGGTACAGGCTCGCCTGTACCGTAGAACAAATTAAAAGTATCGCAAAACTAATTCCGCACTCCGCATTCCGCATTTAATTTCTATAAGCAAAATAGAACCCGCTTACATATATATAATCACCGTTTTCGATATTTTTTTCAGAACTCATAACCAATTCCCCTGTTTCTGATTTTATATAGCCTGTACATTTATTGCCGACACCGTTATTCACAACCACAGTAACAGGTGTTAAAACCGTTGGAATTTTATTTGTAAAGGCTGCGAGAATATGATTTTCTCCTGACGATATTGTCTGATTTGCGGTAAATCTCAGTCTTATAAAAACCATTTCCATACAGGGGAAATATCTTGCAAGCCCTCTTTTATCATTAACAAATGAACGGAGCTCAACATCTGCACTTTCATAAACAAGACCGCCCTTTACATTGAGATCCCACGCAACAGTAAGCTCATTGTCCTTCTCTGAATAGCATCCGAAGGAAGCACCCTTACCGCCACGCCTGATATTAAAGGGTATATCTGCGCTGGGCACTAACACCTCAACAAAATCGCTGTCGCTTGTAATACTGTCGGTAATTCTGAAGGCGATTATATATGAGCTACTGTTAAGGAATTCACCGCTACCTAAAATCGAAACGCTGTCTCTTATGGGTATCTCACCCGAATAGGCCCCGTCCCCTGCATTTTTATACTTATAAGTAACAGTGGGAAAATTCTTATCATTCAGAGAGCTGTAATTTGTTTTCAAATCGCAAAGAAGATATGTACCCGAGGTGCTTTTATTCCCTAATTCATCGCAACGATAAAGGCAGTTGACGGAAATTGTCGGCGCAGAATAGTCAAGCACAGTTATTTTTTCGCTTCGGGTTACAGAAAAGCCTCGGCTGTCCTTGACAGTAACGCTTACATTTATCTCATCCGTTTTTGTCAGGTCAAAGGTTGCAGGAAGCTTGGTCTTTGAGGCTGAACCAACCCTTGCGGTATATGACAAAGCACTTGCTCCGTGCTTAAGATTAAGATTTTCTATATTCAGCCTTATCTGACTTTTGCCCTTGACATATTCCTCTATTTCCTCGGGAACATCATTATTGATTCTCTCAATCACAAGATTAAATTCAGGTAAAAATTCATCTGTATCAGGAATAACAAGCTTCACTGAATATGAATTTGAACCGATTTTTTTAGTGTCCTTGTAGGTTATAAGGCTGACAGAAATACTACCCTTTTTGCCATTTATTATTTCATCCGCCCACGATAAGGGCACAGTAAAGGCATCCTTTAAAACACCCGAGGAAAGACTATGGGTAACAGAGGAGCTACCCAATGACCATTTGATTTTATGACTGAAGCCGCTGCTTGCAGAGGTGATAGTCGCACCCACGGTGTCCTCGGGATTAAGGCTTGTTTTTGAAAGAGCGAGAGTGGACGCTCTCGGAATATCGTTACAGGAAAAGCTACCGCTTACAGAACCACCAGAAAGACCTGTACCACCCATAGTAAAGCTACCGCTTACCAAAAGAGAAAGTGTACCGTCTGTCTCGTGGGTAACATCGCCCGTCCATGTGGCAAGAGTAACAGTGACATTATTTCTTGTATCAATAGTCAGATTTTTATTGACCCTTTCCTTACCGCCCACCTTAAGAATAACGGAGTTTGAGCTCTCCGTCAGGTTATATGCAGATGAGGAATAGCCGTCATTTCTCTTTAAAAGAAGCTTTACCGTAACATTACTTTTGTTGTCCTCAATGCTTTGAGAATTCTGCTTTACATTAAGCCATAAATCATATTTACTGCCCGATGAGCCCGAGCATGAGCCGTATATATTAATTGCCAGACCATATCACCTCCAAGCCGTTTTCTGAAACATCAAATGAAAAATAGCCGTCTGTACCATTACCAATTTTAAGATAATCAAGAATTTCTGCTCTTGTAATATAGAGGTTGCTACCTGAAATATATGCAACCTCGGAAAGTCCCTGATAGAAGGAAAGTCGGTCATTGGTAAATCTCGCCTTTATTTTGCTGTCGCTTCTGCCGATTTCAATACCGTAAACGCCCGCTTCAAGCTCACCTCGGCGAATATAAACATCAAGAGAAGAAATAAGCTCACGAACCTCACCGCCCACAGAGCTTAAATCCTCGGAAAAAGAAGAAAGGCTTTCAGAAAAGGTTTCCGTAATGCCTGTGGCAGTCTGGGAAATCTGCGAGGAAACTCTTTCCTCTAAATCGCTTAAATCCGTTTTGGAAGAATAAATATTTTCAACCTGAGAAAGAATTTCCTCTGCGTGAATTGAGAGATTAGCGTTATTGGTCTTTTTGTAGCCTTCAAGGTCAGTTAGAATCTCTTCCGTTGTCCTTGCATTAGCAGAAATGCTTTCCGCAGTCTGCAAAAGCTCCGTATCAACCTGATTTTTATATTCACCAAATTCGGTTTTGGTGGCAAACTGCCCCTCTGCAGTCTGCAGAATTTCTCTTCCGCTTTCAGAAATGGCGGTGGAATAATCCATTTCGATTTCCTCCGCCGTTCTTATAATCTGATTTTTTAATTCCTCAAAACGCTTCTTACTCTCATTTTTAAGACGGATTATATTTTCCTTTTCCTCACTTTTTTCCGCTTCAATTTCCTTTTTCACATTCTGAATTTCGGTCTGTGTTTTATCACCCAAGGCGTAGGACAGAGCCTCATTAAGCTCATACAGATAATTTTTCAGAAGCAAAAATCTGTTGTCACTTGAATATTTGGGCGATGTGAGATTGGGTACTGATAAATTAAGGTCGTACATTCAGCTCACTCCCTGTTTCAATAGTTCTGCTGATAAGGTAAACTCTGCCCTTGCCCTTACCTCTTATTCTTATGCGAAGAAAACGGCAGCGAGGTGTTGTAAACGGAAGCACCGCAGAGCCAAGCTCATTGGCACTGAAGCTAATTTGCTTTTCCCATTTTCCGTTTTCGTCAGTCTGAAAATCTATATGAATTCTTGCGCCCCTTTCACCTGAAAGGCACAAGGTAATATTTGAATAATATTTATTTTCGGGAATTGAAAATCCCCATATACCTGTTTCACAGCTCCAATAAAAATCCTCTTCCAAAAACCAGCCTGAAAGCTCGCCCGAGAAATTACCATAAGCATTTTCACCGTCTGCAAGGCAGAGCCTTTTAACGCCATCAATAACACCGATAAAATATAAATTGCCGTTGTGATTGGCAAATTCCTTAACATCAATATTATCTTCCTTATGCCAGATATTCCGCGCTTCGTCATAGTTGAAAAGCTCCCGCTCACCATTTTTGTCGCTCATACAGATGTAATATCTGTTACCGAGAACACCTGCAACGGCGTTCGTATAATAAGCACCACCGAGAGCCTCGGAAATATCAACAGGCACACCGCCCTCAAAGGCGCAGATGCCGTTGGGGCTTTTGTAGTAAAGAGTTTCATTTACTACACACAAGGATTTATGTGAGCCCTTCTGCACACCTCTTATATATGAGGTGTTGACTGTGTATGGGGGATTTTGTCCGTAGATTTTATGTATACAGTGTTCCTTAAAGAAAATAATGTAGCCTCTGAAGGACACCGCACCTGTAAATTCGCCATCCGTCCCAACGCTGACCGCATAGGAGTCCGTTGAAATACCCTGAAAGCATTCAAAATTCCTGGGGTCACCTAATTTTGAAGCATAAATTTCATTTTTCTCTGAATTACAGCCCCATATTCTGTTACCGCTTTCGATAATAAAATCCATTTCGGGAAGCTTTCTCTCAACCTTAATGGGGAAGGTCTGCTTAATGGTATTTGTAATAATAGCCGTAACTGTAATAAAATCATCACCCTTATCGCGAATAATATGAGAGCCGTTTAAATCCTCATTTTCAAATCCGCTTAAAGTAACACCATCATCAATCTGAAAATTCTTACCTATACCCGTACAAGAAATTCTCACATAGGTCTCTGCCAGACTCATCCACATCCCAAGACTTTCGGAATATTGCTTAAGCTCATTTGGTGTAACCGAGGTATCAAGCCATAAATCACCGTTCTTCACCTCTTCAGGTTCAGCAGAAGAAACCACATAGTCTTCATATAAATCACCATCCCCTTTAGCTAGTGAGCAGGTAACATTCGTACCCTCTTCCGTTATAAATTCCGCTTCAAGTGAGCCAAAGTCACTTAAATCAGCGGTGTTAAGATAAATTTTATCAGGGAAAATCAGCACCCTTGCACCCATAGAAACAAACTGTCTTTCGCTCTCAATATCAGGGAAATGAAGTCCTGAAACCTCTTCACCACCATAGTAGAGCAGTCCGTTATTGATATAGATAAGCCTGGATTTTCCCAAAAGACCGTGAAGACCATCACCCTGAACATTGAAATACGCCCTTTTGTTTCGTGGGGAAAGCAAGGGAAATTCTCCGCCACCCATATTTGCTTCGTCAGAAAAGCAGTTATCGGGAATAATGGGGTTACAGTTAAAGCCTCCGAATGAAGAAATCATTTCCTGGGTCTTACCCATTTCATAAACTGCAGGGTTATACATCGTAATCCCCTACCTTTAAAGCCGTATTAACGGGATTTTTTTCCTGACGATTGATAAAATCGTGCATTTCCTTATACATTCTGTTAAAAAGCATAGCGGAATTATTGTATCGCCCGATTTCACCGTTCATATAGTCAAGCTTCATATTAAGATAAAGAGTGTAAATCTCGGCATATTCATCGGGAGCCTTGACAATCGCATCAAGAGGAATCTCCTTGCCGTAGCCGTAAATTTCTTTATCACCTCGGGGCTTTAAAATCTCGCCCCATATTTTTAAATCAAGCTGTGAAATCCAGCGTTTTTTAGTAAGAATCGAAACATTGTTAGTGCGCTCACTATCAAAGTTTTCAATAATATCTGCAAGTGTCATATAACAACCCCTTTCTCTGTTTAGTCGCCAGTCGCCAGTCGCCAGTCTCCAGTTTTTGTAATAGATACTTTATTGTTCTTTTTTATTTAGGATTTAGACACATATAAATTCAAAACAATAAATTTACTGTATCAATTCTGGCAGCTGACAGCTGGCGACTGGCAGCTTAAATAGATATGTTCGCATCAATATATGCTGCAGAAACTGCTGCCATCTGTTCACTATTCTTAATAACCTCTGCAAAGCGCTTGGGCACTTCAACAGTCTTGCCGGTCTGAACGAGAATTCTCTCACCATTTACCGCAACAAATCTTTCTGTGTCATTTCTTGACTGCTTGGGAATAAAAACACTCACAAGCTCTTCGTTTGTTTTCTTTGTCTGATTAGTTTTATTTGCCATAAATTTGTTCCTTTCTCAGTATGTAAAAGTATTGCGAAGCCCTATCCCTCCTTTTTGCTTCAGCAAAAAGGAGGGGGGACCGTTCTTCTGCTTGTAAAATATTTGTATATGTAAATTTCGGGAGATGATATGCCTTATAATACATAGCTCGGACGGAACGGTGGGTGGTACCCTTTTATTCTTTCCATAGCTTTGTACCACCCACCACTGCGTGGTCCCCCCTCCTTTTTCGTTTCACGAAAAAAGAGGGATAATAAAAGCACTCATCAACTCATTACGAATCAGTTTTCTTCAGCTGTACCGCTGAATGTACTACCGCTTTCAATTCTCACGAGGTATTCCTCAACAAGTCTTTTTGCAGTTTTAAGACCCTTCCAACCGATTGATGAACGCTGATTGAGGGGGTCGTTGCCGTAGCCCTTCTGCTTAACGATGTGTTCAACGCCACCACCTGTAACGCTTGTTACACCGTAAGCATCCGCACCGATGATAAGAGTTGCGAATACTGCGGGAGCATTGCCGTCCTTCCAGATTTTCGCCTCTGTGCTTTCAACGAAGCGAACACCGCCAAGGCAACCGATTTCACCATTGAGCATATTCTCGGGAGTTGCATATTTCTGCACCTCCATCCACTGATTGCCTGCCTCCTGCATAAGGTCATAAGCAACATAGGGGTGAATAATGCCCACATAGTAGCCGTCGATTTTAGGCGCATTCATAGCCTTAAGCTCTGCTGCTGCCTTGAAAACATCCTTAACGCGAAGAAGAGAAGTGTTATCAATTGCGCTTCTTGAGGTAACCTCTGTTTCAACACCATTCTGAACCTTGGGGCAGTAAAGCACATTAGTACCACCAACGATTTCGTTACGGACAATTGTGTCCATTGTAAGACCTGCCTGTGAAGCAAGCTGCTTTGTTGCCTCAACAATAGTGTTGTCAACTGCAGTAAGCTCGAGCATATCAGTCTGCTCGATGTAGTCGCCGTACTGCTCAACAGTTGCGCTTACCGCGGACACATTGAGCTTGTTACCGCTGGGAGTAACGCCCTCTGTAAGAGGAGTAAGAGCCTTGGGAAGAGAAGAGAATTTTCTGAATTCAATAATCTTACCGCCGTTCTTGGGAATATCACGCTTCTGACCGAACTGGTCGTGAACAAGATAAGGTGAAGCGAGAGTAATAAGAGTTTTGTCATAAAAAGTTTTCATTTCTGCGGAAAGGTTTTCGCTTGTTGTTGAGTTCACTACATCACCTGCCGCAAAAAGCTGAATATTAAGTTTAAGTTCTTTCATATCATTTTCCTTTCTGAGAACGAATTTAATAATAGTTAAAACTTGATACTCGCACCGTTCTCAACCTGCTTGAGTATTTTATGGATGTCCTTTGCGGTTAAGGCATTGACATCAACCGCAGTCATAACTGCGCTTTCCGAGGAAATACCGTTTTCAAGAGGACGTCTCCCCTTTGCTTCGATATTTTTCACCACCTGCTCGCGAACCTTGTCGGCGGTGTAAGCCATTGCCCCGGAAATAATTTCGTCCTTATGGACAATTTCATAGCTTGCCTTTAAGGGCGCACCAGCGAGAATAAGCTGAGAGAAAAGCCTTGAAGAGCGAAGCTCGTTTCTCAAATCGAAATCAGGGTAAACCTCCTTAATTTCTCCGCTTTCCTTAAGCCACCCCGAAATACGATTTCTCAAACGCTCTTCTCTTTCACGAATGAATTCATCATCAGCTTCATCTTCTGTTTCTTCAATGAACGCCTCTTTTTCTTCATCATCACTTGCACCATCATCAAGAACATCAGACTCAACCTCTTCATTCGTTTCTTCATTTGAATTTATAATCGGCTCTGCCCCTTCATTCTGCATTTTGCATTCTGCATCCTGCATTTCACTTGTTCCGCCTTCTCCATCTGCACCCTCTGCAAAAAGCTGTATATTTAAAATCAATTTAATATCTTTCATAACTACCCTTTCTGAATATGTAAAAGTATCGCGAAGCCCTATCATCCCTGTGCGCTTCAGCGTATAGGGAGGGGGACCGCGTCAGCGGTGGTGGGTTGCCCCGTCCCCTCTTTCCTTTGTAAAAGTATCTCATTCCTCACTCCGCATTTTTATAATGTTCGGAAGCGAAGCTTCCCCGAAATTTTGCATTTTGCATTTTGCATTTTGCATTTTGCATTTAAAAAGCATTTCCTGCTATCTTATTGATAACACTCGCCTTCCCCTCAAACTCCATCATCGACAATGCAGACAACGCCTGACTTCTCATTTCGGGATTGAAAAATCCCGCATTATATAACTGTAACGCCAGCTCATTCTGACTTATTTTTGTAAAGGGCGTTGCGGTCTGCGCGCTGACCTTAATATCAAATATAGGCTGTCGCATACCCATTTCAACGCCGAATGCTGTGCCTTGATTTCTTGCAATAATCCCTGAATTATCATAGGAAACGAATTCTTGCTGACCATTGGGAGAAATAATTCTGAAAAATCTCGGCTCGTCATAGAACTGACGAATAAGCTCAACTGCAAGACAGTTGATTTCCGAAAAGGCTCTGTAACCGCCCTTGACCATATCTCGTGTAAGCTTTCCGCCTGCTTCCTGTAATGCAGCAATAGCAGATGCCGCCGTAACACCGCTTGAAACACCGCCCTGAGAGAAATCTCTGTTACCGCTTGTTTCCTTAAGCTCGTCAATTTTCGAATTGAGAATACCAAGGTAAATCTCTGGAATACCTGAAATTTTGATTTCTCTGATGCTGTCTTCACCAAGGTTACTACCCGAAACATGAACAAAGCTGTTGGACCAGTCTGCAAATTCCTCTTCATTGACCGCACCTGCGGAATTGATGAAATATCGGGGCGTTGTAGCCATAGCCGCATTCTTCACAAGAGAATTTGAAAGCACATCAATCTGCTTCTGGGCATCCTTCATAATGTCTATGTAGCCGAAGCCACAGGGCGTACCCTCTTCAACAAAGAGAGTATCAAAAACAAATGGGTATTTGCCGTGGTCATAGAAGCCTCGTTCACTGTATTCAGGGTCATTCTCCGAAGCATAAAGAAGCTCGCCGTTACAGAATTTACAATAGTGAACAGCCTCAACACCATTAACAATTTTCTTGTAGTAGCGGTCAATAACCGCGCTTTTGTCCTTGGTGTCTACATTATCGTCATAAACATATTTGGCAATTTCAACGGTTGAATTTCCAAGCTTACCACTTAATTCGGGGTACATAGCCACAAGAGTTTCGTTGTCAATAAGCTCAACATGGAAAATGCTTTTGCTTTTCTGAATGTCTTTTATACCCGGTTCCCAGAAAAGATTGAGAATGTCAATCTGCTTGATTTCAATATCGCCCAAGCCGTTGCTTTTCAATGGATTCCAGAATATGCCGTAAACTGCCGTGCCTGCCTTGAGCTTGTACCACCAGGCGTCGCTGTAAATCTTCTCAAAGCCGTTGCGCTCAAAAATAACGGGTAGAATCTGAGAAAGAATTTCCGCAGAGCTTCTGTCGCTTTCCTCTCTCGGCAAACAAGTAACCTGAGGGTAGTTGTCCATAGCATCCGCGTGCTTGTTTGCAATTGAGTTAAAAAGCCATGCAGAAGCATTTTCATTCCCCTTGCTACCGCTTAAAGTGTCCCAATGCCTCATTCTGAACCATTGCTCATTTTCAACAATCCTGCTTTCAAGAACACTCTTCCCCTCTTTATATTTCTTCAGAATCTCAAGAGCCTTTTCCACCTCATCCGAGCCGATAACACCAATTTTGCCAATGTTATCAATTGCCTTTTCTTCTTTTTTTATCTTCTTATCTTTTTTCAATTTTCCACTCCTTCAATATGTAAAAGTATTGCGAAGCCTATCCCTCTTTTTTGCTTGCAAAAAGGAGGGGGGACCATTCTTCAGATTCTATAATATATGCGTATATAAATTTCGGGAAACAGAGTTCTTTTATAAAATGCAGTACGAGCGGAATGGTGGGTGGTACTCCTTTTACACTTTTCATTGCTTTGTACCACCCACCACCCCGATGGAACAAATTGATACAGAAATTTTTTCTCACGAAATCCACTTATCAATAAACTTTATTATCATCAAGGGTGGTCCCCCCTCCTTTTTCGTTTCACGAAAAAAGAGGGATAGTATTCGCCCTCATAAACTATTTCCTTAACTCTAAAGGGTCATCATACAACAGCCTCTGCTCTTTTCTTATGGTGGGCTTTATCGGCCTCGCCATACACATATACCTGACCTCGTCGGCGATATGGTCCTCGCCTGTTGTGTCAAGGTCCTCGGGATTTGAAACGCTGAAGGTCAGCTCCGGCATAGTCCTTATAAAGCCCTTGCAGGTGTTAAAAACATACATCATAGGAATACCGTTTTCGTCAAATGACAGGCGGTAATGAACCTGCATCCAACCTGGAAGCCTCTTGTTGTCACCCTTGTTGAAATAAACTCCGTTTCTGTTTGCCGCCTCAATGATGGCTTCACCTCGGGACGCATCCCATATAGACGGGTCGGCTACACCTAAAATCTGCTTTCCCTTAAGCCATCGGTGCTCCCGCTCTATTCTCGCAATCTCCGAAAATATCTTCTCAGGTGGCCATTTAACGCCCTCGTTATGTGTTTTCGAGCAGCCGTAAAGCTCAAGAATTCTGTAAAGCCGTCCGTCATAATCAACCGCCCACCAAGCGCATGAAAATGGTCTTGCATAACCGAAGTCAAAGGAGCGATAAATCACCCAATCTCTCGGTATTTCAAAGGGCTCAATAACATGTGTGAACTCGCCATCCTTATAATGTGACGGTAAATCCCTGAATTCCTCGAAAAACTGTCCGTCAAAAATGTCCCAGTTACCAAAGCGGTGAGCCTGACGAAGCTTTTCTGGAAGAGAGTCAAGAACCTTAACATATTCGGGGTTACTTTTCATAAGAACGGTGTTATCATCAATGGTTGCAGGAATGAAAATATAATCCTCAGGATCCTCGTTTTCCTCATATCGCCCCTTGACGAACAACCTCTTAAACCAGTTGTGACCAACTCCACCCGGGTTGCCCGTAAAATACATTCTCGGCTTAAAATCCTCTCGGGTGGTACGATTACAGGTTGTTAAAAACTGAATCTGCGAAAATGTGAAATGAGTACATTCCTCAACACCGATTACATCATATTCCTGACCCTGATATTGATAAATGTCATTTTCCGTGTCGCAGTAGCCAAGACGGATTCGCGAGCCATTGGGGAAAATAAACGCCCTCTCATCCCGCTTATATCGTGCAATTCCGTTAAGTTGAGAAAGCATCGGCAAAAGGTGATTTTCCCGAAGCTCCGGTAAGGTCTTACGAAGAAGCAAAAGCTTCAAACCGCTGTATTCAAGGGCTAATAGTATGAATTTGGTACGAAGCGCCCATGACTTTCCGCCACCTCGCGCCCCACCATAACCGATAAACCTCTTCCGACTTTCAAAAAACAACCTCTGCTTCTCATTAGGCGGAGAAATAATAAGTTCTTTCATAACCACTCCTTAAATATGTAAAAGTACCGCAACTTTTATCATCCCTGTTTTGTCGCAGACAAAATAGGGAGGGGGACCATCGCTTGCGATGGTGGTGGGTTGCCCCGTAAAGATTACCCTTCTTAAAAGTATCGCGATATTATAACGTTCGGAAGCGCAGCTTCCCCGAAATTTTGCATTTTGCATTTTGCATTTTGCATTATTTATTAAACTTCTCCATCTCTTTCTCAAACCGAATAATTATCCCTTCATCACACGCACCAAAGCCATCATATTCCGCTAAAAGCTCATAAAGCTCTTTCAGAGCTCCAACGCTTTCCTTAAGAAACTTTGCATCCACCTCAGGCTTGCCCGTAGTCTTAAAATTCCTCCGCGCCTTTTTGATAATGTCATCAATCAAAGCGCTCATATTCTCCGTTGCTGAAGAAACACATTTCAAGGTCTTGTCCGAATTTTTTTCTTTCTTTTTATCATTTTTAATATCTGTTTCTATTTTTCTTCCACCTCAATTCAAATCAGCCACCAGCGGTTAGCAAATAGCAAACAGCACTTTGCACTTTATATACTGTTTGGAAGCGAAGCTTCCCCGAAATTTTGCATTTTGCATTTTGCATTTTGCATTTATCGTAGCCCTTTCTCATACAACTCATTAATCCTCTTATAATGCAAGCAGGATTTCCCGCAGTTCTGTGAACAAACATTTTTTTCATAGCCTGTCTTTTCAACCACTGTTTTGAAATTGTGTCTATTATCAGTACCCTTAATCAAACCCTCACAAACTATGTACCTATCTCCGCAAGTAACGAAGAAAGGACATTCCACCAATGATGCATCTGTATTAATTCCCATTTATTACCTCCATTTTTAACCGAACATTTGTTTGTTTCTGTGCTTATTATAGCACCGAAAAAATAAAAATCAACAGAAATCCGTATGCTCAAAAAGATTTTTTTTGAAAGTACCAAGAAAAGGATTTTCAAGGCACTATGCAGTTTTTTATACTGATACATACGAAATTCTGTTGTATTTTTTTGGTATATATACTATAATATGAACAAATGTTCTTTTGCTGACAAAAAATAAAACATCGTAGTTTCGCGGAACGGATGAATCCATTCCCTACGATGCATTCCAAACTCCTCACGCCTCACTCCTCACTCAGCATTCCGCAATCGCTTCCAACCGCAACCGATGGCAGCCGATAAAGAAAAAGATAAGAAAAGATAAAAAAAGAAAAGAAATAGTAGTAAAAAAAGAAATAGGTATAGATATAGCAACAGAGCCGGATAGAGGAACAAAATAGTTTCCGTGGGTGTTTTTTCAATGTTCAAAAAAATGCCGCTTTTGAACAAATGACTGACATTTGCAAAAATCCGCATAAGGTTGACTAAATCATAAAAAACTTAAGGAGGATATTAAAAATGAAAAAAAGCTTTTTAGTGTATTTCGATTGGGAAGCACCATTACAGGAATTAACAAACGAAGAATTAGGCGAATTATTCAGAGCTATGTTTATTTATGCCAAATATGGTGAATTGATAGACTTTGAGCATCGCTCACTTAAACTTGTTTTTGGCTTTATTAAAAGTGCAATTGACCGTGATAAAGCTGCTTACGAAGAAAAATGCAGAAAGAATGCAGAAAACGCAAGTAAAGGCGGTAAAAAGAAAGCAGAAAACGAGCAAAAGGTTGGAGCAAATCTTAATTTCAAGGAGCTTCTTGAAACCGTCTCAACTTCTGAATAAATAAAAAAAGAACGGCAAAACCGTTCTCTGATAAATCATTTTACAAATAAATAAATATGTCGCAGTCTTCCATAGCAAAACGCAGAAAACGCAAGAATATTCTCATAACCCATATCACGCTTTGGTAAGAAATAAATCTGATTGCGATTTGTCATAAGAATAAAATATTCTGATGTTTCAACTAACTTCTGCAAGGCTTCATATCGGATTGACTGCTCAGAAATACACATATTATTCTCAAATTTCTCGTAAAAATACTCATCATAAAGCCCGAATGTCACATTATACGGGCATCCGACCGCATTCAGCTCCCTGAACACCTTAGGGTAAAGCTTTTTCTTAACCCAGCGAACATATAAAAGAGTGAAAACCAAAAGCACAGGGAACAATGTAAAGGGAATAAAGCTTCCTAATGCGTTTTCAAGGGCAATACCGAAAATAAACCCAAAAACACAGATTACTGTTATAGCAATTCTCATACTCTTTAACTGCTTAAGCTGTTTATCTATACAATATGTTGCATAAAGCTCAGCGCATTTTTCATTTTCAATACTGTCATATACAGTTCTGAACTCAACTCTCATTCCCTCACCCCGAAAGATTTAGTAAATATATAATAACATAAACATAGAGGAAATTCAATTCTTAAATAAGCTGAGAGGTGTAGTCACCGGTCACCGGTCACCAGTCGCCAGTCGTTAGCCTCTAGCGATAAGCAATTAGCGATTAGTTAAATTATCGCGAAGCCTATCCCTCTTTTTTGCATGCAAAAAGGAGGGGGGACCGTTCTTTTGCTTATAAAATATTTGTATATGTAAATTTCGGGTGAGATATTTCCTGATAAACAAAGTTCGAACGGAACGGTGGGTGGTACCCTTTTATTCTTCTCTTAGTTTTGTACCACCCACCACTGCGTGGTTCCCCCTCCTTTTTCGTTTCACGAAAAAAGAGGGATAAGCTTCGCAGTATTTTTATTTTTTCGTTATCTTTATTTGTCGCGAAGTTCATTCCACATTCCGAATTCCGCATCAAAAAAAAGAGGACGGAGATTTCCGTCCTCAAAGCAATTGAAATTAAACTTATTTGATTTCAACTTTTGCGCCAGCTTCTTCGAGCTTAGCCTTTGCTGCTTCTGCATCATCCTTAGATACAGCTTCTTTAAGAGTAGCGGGAGCACCGTCAACCTTAGCTTTTGCTTCTGCAAGGCCAAGACCTGTGAGCTCACGAACAACCTTGATAACAGCGATTTTGTTTGCGCCAACTTCAGCAAGAACAACATCGAATTCTGTTTTCTCTTCAGCTGCAGCTGCTGCTTCTGCGGGAGCTGCTACTGCAACTGCTGCTGCAGCGGATACGCCGAATTCTTCTTCTACAGCGTGTACGAGTTCGGAGAGCTCGAGAACTGTAAGTACTTTTAATTCTTCAATAATAGCAGTGATTTTTTCAGATGCCATTTTAATTTCCTCCAATTATTAGCCGTTAGGCTTTAGATTTTAGTTTGAATTTTTAATATACTTAATAAATACAGCAATTATTCAGCTGCTGCTTCTGCTGTGGCTTCGCCACTTTTGTCAACAATAGCCTGAACTGCACGAGCGAACGCTGAAATAGGAGCGTTGAATGCATTGCATACAGTAGCGAGCAATACTTCTCTTGAAGGAAGCTTTGCGAGGCTATCGATTTTATCAAGAGAAATAACCTCGTTATCAAGGAAACCGCTCTTAATAGTGAAGTCTTTGTGAGTGTTAGCAAATTTAGCAAGGATTCTTGCAGCAGCAACGTAATCATCGTTAGATGTTGCGAGAGCTGTTGTACCTGCGAGGCAGTCAGAAAGACCCTCGAGGTCAGTACCCTTGATAGCGAGCTCGATCATTGAGTTCTTTGTAACTGTGTACTCAACGCCTGCTTCACGGAGTTCCTTACGGAGAGCTGTGTCGTCAGCAACGTTGATACCCTTGTAGTCAACGAGAACACCTGCACATGCACCCTGAAGTCTCTCAGCGATTGCAGCAACTTCTGCTTTTTTAGCTTCTAAGATTTTAGCACTTGGCAAACTAATTCACCTCCGAATAAATTATAAGCCAATTTCAAATGCCCTTCCCGCATAGCACGAGAAGGGCACAAAAACTCAATAAAATATCAAGAATTATATGCATTCCTCGGCAGGCGGACGGACCATTAAACAAAATTTGCACCTGCTGTCTTTAGAACAGCACAAGTAATATAACACACCTTTAACAGTATGTCAAGTATTTTTTTATTTTAATCATTCTTCAACAGTTGAAGCTGTTGTAAGCTTTGCAGCATTTACACGAACACCGGGGCCCATTGTTGTTGCTACAACGCATGAACGGATGTAAGTACCCTTTGTTGCTGCGGGTTTTGCTTTGATAACAGCATCAAGAAGAGCCATTGCGTTTTCAGTAAGCTTTTCGCCACCGAATGAAGCCTTACCGATGGGGCAGTGAATGATGTTTGTTTTGTCAAGACGGTATTCGATTTTACCTGCTTTTGCTTCTTCAACAGCCTTTGCTGCATCAGGAGTAACAGTACCTGCCTTGGGAGAGGGCATAAGACCTCTTGGACCAAGAACCTTACCGAGACGACCAACAACACCCATCATATCGGGAGTTGCGATACAAACGTCGAAATCCATGAAGCCGCCCTGGATTTTCTCAAGAAGATCCATATCGCCAACGATATCTGCGCCTGCAGCTTCAGCAGCCTTAGCAGCATCGCCCTTTGCGAAAACAGCTACACGAACCTTTTTACCTGTACCATTGGGGAGAACAACTGCGCCTCTAACCTGCTGGTCAGCGTGACGAGAGTCAACACCAAGACGAATATGCATTTCTACAGTTTCGTCGAATTTAGCGCTTGCAGTCTTTGTTGCAAGCTCGAGAGCCTCTGCTACTTCGTAGAGCTTTGCTTTGTCTACGAGCTTAGCGCTCTCAACATATTTTTTACCATGTTTCATAATTACAATTCCTCCGTAATCAATCAACAACAGTAACGCCCATGCTGCGAGCTGTACCTGCGATCATAGAGATAGCAGTGTCGATGTTAGCAGCGTTAAGATCGGGCATTTTCTGCTCTGCGATTTTTCTTACTTGCTCTGCGGTAATTGTTGCAACCTTAGTTTTGTTAGGAACGCCTGAACCGCTTTCGATGCCGCAAGCCTTCTTGATAAGAACTGCTGCGGGGGGAGTTTTAGTGATAAATGTGAAAGAACGGTCAGCGTAAACTGTGATTACAACAGGAATAATGAGACCCATATCATTCTTTGTTCTCTCATTAAATTCCTTTGTGAACGCCATAATGTTTACACCATGTTGACCTAAAGCAGGACCAACAGGGGGTGCCGGGGTTGCTTTACCGGCGGGAATTTGCAATTTGATGAAACCTACAACCTTTTGAGCCATTTTTTGCACCTCCAAAATTCGTGGTATGGCGGAATAAGAAGCTCGCCTTATTCCTCCCACACGCAACATAAAAATTTATGTCGCATATAACAGAGTACATTGCCTCTGATTACCATGTTTAAGATTGCTAACCTTATTATTAGTCAATCGTTTTTTCTACCTGACTGAGCGGAAGCTCAACAGGCGCTTCTTTACCCATAAATGAAACGATAACGCGAACTGTACTGTTAGCGATGTCAATGCTTTCAACAACACCGGAGTTACCTTCCATAAGGCCTTCAGTGATAGTAACAAGGTCACCCTCGCTGAACGCAACTTCAGTAACTGTGTTGATGATGTTGTCTTCGCCTTCTGCGGTCTTTTCAACGCCCAATTTCTCAACCTCTTCCTGAGTGAGAGGAACTGGTCTGCCGTCGGGACCAACGAAGCCTGTAACACCTCTTGTGTAGCGGATAGCGTGCCATGTTTCATCGGGCACCTTGAGGACACCTTCTTCGCCCTCTTTATCGCTGTATTCAACTGCAAGCTTTACTACAACATAACCGGGGAAAATCTTACGCTCAACCTCGACTGTTTTGTCGTTTTTAACTTCAACAACCTTTTCGAGCGGAATATTAACGCCAAAGATTTTGTCATGCATCTTGCGGTTTTCAACGATTTTACCGATATTCTCCGCAACCTTATTCTCGTAACCGGAATAGGTGTGGATTATAAACCATCTTGCTTCGCCTGACATAGTTTACCTCCGAATTATACTGATTTTTAGTAATGAATCGGATTATTCCTTTTCAGTCGTTTTTTCTGTCTTTTCCTCGTCAGCGTGGTCATGACCTTCATGCTCATCAGCATTCTCGTCTGTAACTGTTTCTGTAACCTCAGTCTTGTTAGCAGCGTTGCTAAGACCTGTTACAGCACCTGAAACTGCAAAGTCGAGAAGCCAGATAACCGCACCGATTACAAGGATTGCAGCAAGAACAATACCTGTGCTCTTGAGAACCATATGGCGACCGGGCCAAACAATTTTCTTTGTTTCACCCTTAAGGTCTTTAAAGAATTTAGCGATTGCTTTGCCGATTTTTACAAAGAAATTGCCAATCTTTTCTGCGGGATTAGTTTTCTTTTCAGCTTTAGAGGTATCATTCTTTTTGACGGTTTTCTTTTCGTCTGCCATGATACTACCTCCTTACTTTGTTTCTCTGTGGAGAGTGTGTTTCTTGCAGAATCTGCAGTACTTTTTCATCTCCAACCTGTCGGGGTTGTTTTTCTTTTCCTTCATAGTGTTGTAATTACGCTGTTTACATTCTGTGCAGGAAAGTGTGATTTTAACTCTCATAACGGCACCTCCATTTTTTGATTAGCCTCCCTCTCGCCGATTGAAAAGAGCGAATCCCTTTTCTTACCGAGAGAGCCTTAAAGCGTCAGAATATGCTATTCTGTTTTAATGCACATCCTAAAATCAGGACGCAAAAAAAGAACCCTCTTTGAGAGGTAAAGGGATTATAGCATATATGTATAAATATGTCAACGGTTTTTTGTAAAAAAGTGCAAAACGCAAAACGCAGAGTGCAAAGTGTCGGGACCTGCGGTCAGCATTATAAAGTCGCAGCTACCAGAGAACAACAAACCCGTAGGGTACAGGCTCGCCTGTACCGTAGAATAAAGTAAAAGTGTGGCGAAGCCCATTCCACTAATCTGCTTTTCTCTGCGGTATGGGCTAGCCCATACCCTACGGTTGTGTTGCTTTATTTCCGTTTATTGTAGGGTACAGGCTCGC
>JAZRDP010000024.1:0-36935 GCA_045660345.1 Acutalibacteraceae bacterium | reverse complement strand
TAGGAAGAATAACAACCTGAATGGGAGCAACATCAGGAGGAAGAACAAGACCGTTATCATCACCGTGGGACATAATGAGCGCACCGATAAGACGGGTTGTACAGCCCCAAGAGGTGTGATGAACGTAAGTAAGCTTATTTTCCTTGTTCTGATATGTCATATTGAATGCTCTTGCGAAGCCGTCACCGAAATAATGAGAGGTTGCAGCCTGAAGAGCCTTACCATCGTGCATAAGAGCCTCGATAGCGTAGGTTGCTTCTGCACCTGCGAATTTATCGCTCTCTGTCTTTTTACCCTTAACAACAGGCATACAAAGAGAATTTTCGCAGAAATCTGCATATACATTGAGCATCTGCTCTGTTTCCTCAACAGCCTCCTCAGCAGTCGCGTGAACAGTGTGACCCTCCTGCCATAAGAACTCTCTTGTTCTGAGGAAGGGACGAGTTGTTTTTTCCCAACGAACAACGCTACACCACTGATTATAGAGCTTGGGTAAATCTCTGTGAGACTGAATAATCTTTGCATAATGCTCGCAGAAAAGTGTTTCAGAGGTAGGTCTTACGCAAAGCTTTTCTTCAAGCTCATCGCTACCACCGTGAGTAACCCATGCAACCTCGGGAGCAAAGCCTTCAACATGGTCCTTTTCCTTCTGCAAAAGGCTTTCAGGAATGAACATAGGCATATAAACATTTTCGTGACCCAATTCCTTGAATCTTGTATCAAGAATTTTCTGAATATTTTCCCAGATAGCGTAGCCATAAGGACGAATAATCATACAACCCTTAACACTTGAATAGTCAACAAGGTCTGCTTTTTTAACTACATCAGTATACCACTGAGCGAAATCAACCTCCATAGAGGTGATTGCTTCAACCATTTTCTTCTGATCTGCCATTTTTACTTCCTCTTTATTTAATATTTTCTTCAACAAATTTAACTAAATCGCCGATAGTTTTAATTGCCTCAAGACTTTCTTCAGAAAGCTCAACCTGAAAGGCATCCTCAACATCCATTGATAAATCAGCCAAATCAAGCTCATCAAAGCCTAAATCCTCAACCAAGGAAAGCTCAGCAACAAAATCCTCATCATCAATTTCAATATATTCAAGGATTATTTTTTTAAGCTTTTCAAAAACCATAATACCCTCCATATATCAATTGATTTAACCTATAAATTGTATATATTTTATAGAGATTTGTCAAGAGAAAACTAATTATTATTTAGTTTTAAATAACTTTTTATACTCCTTCAAAACAACCGGAGCGATAAGATTGTAAACAAGCACATTACCGCCTGCCTTTATCATATTAAAGCCAACGCACACACCAAGGTAGCCCTTGATAAATGAAGTAAAATCAAGGTTCATAAATACAGATGTAAGCCAGACATTCATAGGAATCATAACAAGGACAACGACGATAACACCACAGATGCCTGAAATAACTGCACCCTTGACACCGCTGATTTTCTTTTTGATAAAGTAAAGGGTAAGTATCATAAGACCTGATGATAAGAAATGCATCAAAAATCCGATTATACCACTTGATGCACTTACTGTAAGTGTCTGAACAACGCATACAACAAGAAGAGTTGCAAGAGCATAAACAGGTCCTAAAACTGCAGAGCAAACGAGAATCGGTACATCTGCAAACTCCATTTCATAGAACGGTGCAGACGGAAAAATCGGAAATCTGATTGTTACCATAAGCACAAGGGAAAGTGCCGCTAAAACACCTGCAGTTGTGAGTCTTTGAAGCTTTTGTTTGTTAGTGTAATTTGATTTTTTCATTATAATACACACCTTTCAATAAAAAAAATTCGCCCCGAAAGACTCAGGGCGAAAAATAAAGGTTTCATTAAAGATTATATGTAAAAAATCTTTGAAATCTTCTTTCATCCGGACTATACCGTCGGTACAGGAATCACACCTGTTCAGTCAAAAGACTCGCAGACTTTACTGCCGGTGGGGACTTTCACCCCGCCCTGAAGTTTCGTACTATTATAATATTCCATTTTTTATATGATGTCAATATAAAATTCGGAATTCGAAATTCGGAATTCGAAATGAATGGGAAGCTTCGCTTCCAAACATTTTAAAGCTTCGCAAACCACTTCTTTTAACTCTATTTCTATTAATTTCTAATCTTAAAATCAAGAATGACATAGTTGCGGTTTGTTTATAATTATAATTGCCGTGCGCAGCACCCGACATTCCGAATTTCGAATTTCGAATTCCTAATTATTAATGTTGACTTTCTCCCTTTATTATAATATACTTATATATGTATAAATTTATATAATAAATATTTTTACATAGGAGTTTTTACAATGGGAATTTATGAAGAATTAGTCGCTCGCGGACTTATCGCGCAGGTTACAAATGAAAGCGAAATCCGTGAGATGATAAATGCAGGTAAGGCTAAATTCTACATCGGCTTTGACTGCACTGCAGACAGCCTTACTGCAGGTCACTTTATGGCTCTCACCCTTATGAAGCGTCTTCAGATGGCTGGTAACAAGCCCATCGCTCTTATCGGTGGCGGTACAACTATGATTGGTGACCCCTCAGGCAGAAGTGATATGAGAAAAATGCTTACTAAGGAAGATATCGACCACAACGCTGAATGCTTCAAGCGTCAGATGGAAAGATTTATCGAATTTGGTGAAGGTAAGGCTCAGATGGTTAACAACGCTGAATGGCTTCTTAACCTTAACTATGTTGAGCTTCTCCGTGAGGTTGGTGCTTGCTTCTCTGTTAATAATATGCTTCGTGCAGAATGCTATAAGCAGAGAATGGAAAACGGTCTTTCCTTCCTTGAATTCAACTATATGATTATGCAGAGCTATGATTTCTACTACCTCTTTAAGCACTACGGCTGCAATATGCAGTTCGGTGGTAATGACCAGTGGAGCAATATGCTCGGTGGTACAGAGCTCATCCGTCGTAAATTAGGCGAGGACGCTCATGCTATGACAATCACTCTCCTCACCGACTCTCAGGGTAAGAAAATGGGTAAGACTGCAGGCAACGCAGTATGGCTCGACCCCAACAAGACTTCTCCCTACGATTTCTATCAGTATTGGAGAAATGTTTCTGACGACGATGTTCTCAAATGCATCAGAATGCTCACCTTCCTTCCTCTTGAGCAGATTGATGAAATGGATAAATGGGAAGGCAGTCAGCTTAACAAGGCAAAGGAAATCCTTGCATACGAGCTTACAAATCTTGTTCACGGTGAAGAAGAAGCAACAAAGGCACAGGAAGCAGCAAAGGCTGTTTTCGGCGGTGTAGGTAATGCAGACAATATGCCCTCAACAGAGCTTGCAGCAGAGGACTTCTCTGCAGAAGGTCTTGGTATTATTGATGCATTGTGTAAAGCAAATCTTTGTCCCTCTCGTGGTGAAGCAAGACGCCTTATTCAGCAGGGTGGCGTAAGCATTGACGATGTTAAGGTTACCGACCCAATGTATATGATTCCCCTTTCAGACTTTGAAAAGGGCTATGTAATCATCAAAAAGGGTAAAAAAGTATTCCACAAGATTGTAAAATAATATGAGTAAGTTATATAAGGCTTATATTTCATCCTACCGAATGGACACTCCTGACTGGGAAAACTTCTTGAAATATGCAGGTGATATTTATAATTCACCTCAACTTCAGAAGCTTGAAAGCTTTGAACAGCATTTAAAAATCAATCGCCTTCAGCATATCAGAAGCGTTGCGTATTTAAGCTTTCTCGTTTCACGCAGATTAGGTCTTGATTATAAAAGCACAGCCCGTGCTGCAACAATGCACGACCTGTTCTACTATGATTGGCGTGAGGATGATTTAAGCCATAAGCTCCACGGCTACAGACATCCCGGTACTGCACTCAAAAATGCATACTACCTTTGTGGAACTCTGAATAAAAAGGAAGAGGACATCATAAAAAAGCATATGTGGCCCTTAACTGTTGTACCACCGAAGTACCTTGAAAGCTTTGTTGTTACATCAATGGACAAATACTGCGCCACTATAGAAATGATTTATTCCTCTTCAAAAAAATACCGTAAGAAATTCCATATTTTAACCGGAATAGGTGAAGAATAAATGTTAGAATATTCAGTATTAGACTATATCTTTTATTTCTTCTTTTTCAGCTTTATCGGTTGGTTCTTTGAATCCTGCTATTGCTCGCTTCGTCCTAAAAAATGGATTAACCGTGGCTTTATGAGAGGTCCTATATGTCCCATATACGGAACAGGCGGTCTTGTAATGCTCATAGCCCTAGTTCCATTGAGGGATTTAACTAAAAATCTCTATGTAAACGAGCTTGCTATTTTCGTTGCAGGTGCAATCCTTTGTGACTTTGTTGAATTTATGACAAGCTACATTATGGAGAAGCTTTTCAATGCACGATGGTGGGATTATTCCAACAAAAAATTCAATATTCAGGGCAGAATCTGTCTCACCCACACTCTTTATTGGGGAACCTGCTCCTGTCTTTTTGTATTCATTTTAGAGCCGGTAATGAACCTTTATCTTGTTGGCCCTATCAGCGAAAGCTCAAGAAACATTCTTACATATATTTTCCTTACAGTTTTCGCCGTAGACTTACTTGATACTGTTACTCACGCTCTCGGCATCCGCAACATCTCAAGCAAATTTATGAAGCTTTCTGAGGAAATCAGTGAATTTGCCATTGAGGTTTACTCAACTGTGGGCGGTAAATCAGAAAATGAATCAGACGCTATGAAAAAGGAGCTTAACGAAAAATTTGACGATTTGCGTTCAAGCTACGATAAATTCAAGGGCGATTTAAAAGATATAAAAAGTAAATCAAAGAAAAGGTTATTCAAGGCTTTCCCGTTCTTAAAGGACGGTATGGCAAAGCAGGATAAGCTTATTGAGGATTTATTTGCAGACTTAAAAGAAAAAATTACAAGTAATAAATAAACGGAGGGTTTATTATGAGTTTAAAACACGCTTATTACAGAGGTTATCAGAAAACAATGAAATTTGCGGTAAACTTCCTCGACTGGACACCACCCAAGCTTATCAAGGGTGCAGGCTCAGTTAAAGAATTACCCAAGCTCGTTAAAAGCGAGGGCGTAAGCAATGTTCTTGTTGTTACTGATAAGGGTCTTATGGGATTAGGTCTTCTCAACCCCTTATTCGAGGCTCTTGAAGCTGAGGGAATCAAGTATTCCGTTTTTGACAGTGTTCAGCCCAACCCAACAATTTATAATGTTGAAGATGCTCTTAAAATGTATAAGGAAAATGGCTGTGAAGGCTTCATCGCTTTCGGTGGCGGTTCTCCTATGGACTGTGCAAAGGTTACTGCTGCAAGAGTTGTTAAACCCAAGCAGACACCTTCTGATATGAGAGGCGTGCTTAAAATTCTTAAAAAGCTTCCACCCTTCTTCGCAGTTCCCACAACTGCGGGTACAGGCTCAGAATGTACTATTGCAGCAGTTATTTCCAACCCCGATACTCACGAAAAGAATTCAATTATGGACCCCGTTCTTCGTCCTAAATATGCAATTCTTGACCCCGAGCTTACAGTTGGTCTTCCTCCTCACATCACTTCAACAACAGGTATGGATGCTCTTACACACGCTGTTGAAGCTTACATAGGTCATAGCAATACAAAGCAGACTGAAAAGGATGCTCTTATTGCAACAAAGCTTGTTTTTGAAAATATCGAAACCGCTTACAACGACGGCAAGAATGTTGAAGCAAGAGAAAATATGCTTATTGCTTCATTCCACGCAGGTCTTGCATTTACAAGAGCCTATGTTGGTTATGTTCACGCTATTGCTCACAATCTTGGCGGTATGTATAACATTCCTCACGGTCTTGCAAATGCAGTTATTCTCCCCTATGTTCTTGATTACTTCGGCGAAACAGCATACAAGAGACTTGCAGAGCTTGCTGATGTTGCAGGTGTTTCAGGTCAGGCTCAGGGTGACAGAGATAAAGCAAAGAACTTTATCGCAGCAATCAGAGAGCTTAACAAGAAAATGGGTATTCCCGAGAAATTCGAGCAGATTAAGGACGAGGACATTCAGCTTATTGCAGAACGCGCTCTTATGGAAGGCAATCCTCTCTACCCTGTTCCTAAGATTATGGACCTTGAGGACTGCAAGGCTCTTATTAAGAAGCTTCAGAAGTAATTGTAAAATTAACTCAACATATAATAAAATGCTCTACCGATTTAATTGTCGGTAGAGTTTTTATTTTAGAGATATTGTCTTATATCAACAGCAAGCTTTTCTTCAAGGTTAATAAGTCGTTTGCAAATATCCTTTGTAACCTCGTCGGCGGCAGAGTATTCATTAAGATATTTATTAAGAGATTTTACACCCATATTGCAGCCGTCAGTCATTAAATCCGCAATTGTTTCGTCGCTTTCCTTCATAGCAAGCTTCATATTGGTTTTAATCCAGCTCATACCCTTTGCAATAGGATTAGGCTCTTTTCCGTCATCCTGATACTTGTCTAAAAGCTTGTTAATCTCTCTGTCAAGCTCAACATGCTCATTCTTGCAGTTTACAAGGTATTCCTTAAGCTTAACGGATTTCACATCATCAAGGACATCGTCAATTGAAGAAATACCCATTTTCACTCCTGCATCGCATTCGCGAAGAAGTCTTATTGTATCTTGTTCTATCATTAAAATCATCCTTTCAATGATAGATTAACCAAAATTTAAATAAATATAAACAGATTGAATTTATATATTAAAGTTTTCGTCAACCTTTTTCAAAAGGTTGTAGGGTCAAGGGGCGAAGCCCATTGTCGCATTCCGCAGAATGCGAAATCCTTTTCCTTCAATAGCGCAGGAAGGTAGATAAAACAGTCCGGTGTGACTGTTTTATCGTAGGAAACCCTCGCCGGGGGTTTCCTGTAACCAAAGGCTATTTTAAATGCAAAATGCAAAAGTAAG
The DNA here is from genome assembly GCA_045660345.1 of Acutalibacteraceae bacterium. Lineage (GTDB taxonomy): Bacteria > Bacillota > Clostridia > Oscillospirales > Acutalibacteraceae > DTU089. The sequence continues at coordinate 30,005 of JAZRDP010000024.1, read as the reverse complement.
GGAAAGCTTCACTTCCGTACCACCCACCATTGCCGTTGGCAATGGTCCCCCCTCCTTTTTGCTAAGGCAAAAAAGAGGGATAGGCTTCGCGATACTTAGCACTTAGCGTTTTGCACTTTGAGTTCTACTAAAAAAGACCCGCCGAATTAACGACAGGTCTGAATTCCAATAGAATATTAAAGCTTTTCAATATCTTCTTTTGTAATCATATGAATTCCTTGTTCAACAAGAGCATTTTGAGCGCCTTGAACATCTTCAACGCGGAAAATCATATAAGCGTGCTTTGTAACACCATTTCCCATAAAGGCATACATATAGTCAATATTAACGCCTGTACCTTCAAGAATAGTAAGGACTTTATTAAGACCACCCGGAACATCAGGAATCTTAACGCCTAAAACATCAGTCAAGGAGTGAATATAGCCTGCATCCTTTAAAACAGTTGTTGCTTTATAAAGGTCCTTAACAATGATACGAACAATACCGAAATCTCCTGTTTCTGCAAGAGAAAGAGCTCTCATATCAATATCATTCTCAGCAAGAACGCTTGTCATAGCGCTCATAGAACCGGGTTTATTTTCAACAAAAACTGAAATCTGTTTAATACTCACAGTAAATCCCCCTTATATTTTTCTCTTATCAATTATACGGACTGCCTTACCCTCGCTTCGAACAATTGATTTAGGAGCAACCAATGTAACCTTAGCGGAGATACCGAGCATTGAACGAAGACCATCAACAATATCTCTCTGTCTTTTATCAATTTCACCCATATTATCTGTAAACATTTCAGGTGTCATTTCAACACGAACATCAAGAGTATCTGTATTGTTTACGCGGTCAACAATAATCTGATAGTTTGCAGCGTAGCCCTTGTTAAGAAGAACTGTTTCAATCTGAGATGGGAATACATTAACACCGCGGATGATAAGCATATCATCACTTCTACCCATAGGCTTGCACATTTTAATGAATGTACGACCGCAGGAGCATTTTTCTCTCTTTAGAACGCAGATGTCCTTTGTTCTGTAACGAAGAATTGGGAACGCTTCCTTTGTGATAGCAGTGAAAACAAGCTCACCCTTTGAGCCCTCGGGAAGGACCTCAAGAGTTTCGGGGTCAATAATTTCAGCAATGAAATGGTCTTCATTGATATGCATACCTGACTGAGCGGAGCATTCAAATGAAACACCGGGTCCTGAAAGCTCTGTAAGACCATAAATATCATAAGCCTTGATCCCGAGAGTTTTCTCAATATCTCTTCTCATTTCTTCACTCCATGCTTCTGCGCCGAAGATACCAGCCTTTAACGGAACCTGGTCAGGTGTAAGACCCATTTCCTTCATGCTTTCGCCAAGATATGCAGCATAAGAAGGTGTGCAGCAAAGAATTGTTGATTTAAGGTCCTGCATAAACATAATCTGACGCTCAGTATTACCTGATGAAATCGGAATAGTAAGGCAACCTAACTTATGGCTACCGCCATTAAGACCTGCACCACCTGTAAAAAGACCATAACCATAAGCAACCTGGCAAACATCCTCTTTAGTTGCACCAACTGCAACCAAAGCACGGGCACAGCAATCCTCCCACAAATCGATATCATGCTGAGTATAATAAGCCATAACGCGCTTACCTGTTGTACCTGAGGTTGAGTGAATTCTTACACATTCCTCTAAGGGCTTTGCAAGAAGACCATAGGGATAGCCCTCTCTTAAATCATCCTTTGTTACAAAGGGCAATTTATGTAAGTCCTCTGTGCCTTTAATATCATCAGGGGTAACGCCCATTGCTTCCATTCTTTCACGATAGAAAGCAACATTATCCCATACATGCTTAACCTGCTTTACGAGTCTTTCATCCTGCCAAGCCTTAAGCTGTTCCACGCCGGCAGTTTCGATTTCTGGTTGATAATAGCGTTCCATAATAGCCTCCTGGGGTATGTTTCGCATAATTATGAATAATTATACAGAACATTATAAAACTGTAAAATAATAATGTCAATATAGAATATAAAGTTTATACTTTTTTGCCCTTTATTTTCCTTGAAATAGCCTGAAAAGTAACCTTAAGAAGAGATGCGCCGATGATACCACCACCAATTGCGATACCAACAGTCAGTGTTACAAGGAAGTATTCAAGCGCCATTTCTCTGTTTTCAGAAAGAAGATTGCTCATAGCATAATAGAGAGTTCCACCAGGAACAAGAGCTATACAACCGGGTAAAATGAATACGGTTGCAGGTGTCTTGCATATTCTTGCAAAAAGCTCTGCAAAAATTGCTGAAACAAAAGCCGCTAAAAGATTCGGTAGGAAATTACCTCCGAAAAGCTCTGTAAAGCCAAAATAAGCAACACAAGCAAGAAGACCGTCAAGAGTCGCAAAAGCCCAATGTGACGGCTTTAAACGGAAAAGAATGGCAAATCCGAGAGTGCTTAATGCGCCTGCGATGATTTTAATTAAAATCTCATCCATTTAAAACACCCTCCCAAAAAACATAATTGCAACAATATAGCCGAATGCAACCATAACCGCAGTGAGAATTGCCTGAACAAGCTGAATAACACCTGAAACGGTATCACCAAAAAGCAGGTCACGGACTGCATTACCAAAGGAAAGACCCGGTATAAGAAGCATAATGGTACCAATCATTACCATATCAATATTCTGCCCTATACCAAAATGGACAAGCAAAAGTCCGCATATCGCACCAACAAAGGACTGGGCAACAGTATAAAGCATTTTGTTAATCATATTGATTTTGTGTCTGTTCATAACAGACACAAAGAAGCCTGCTATAGCTGCTGCAAGAGCATCCCAAAGATTACCACCAAAGAAAACTGCAAATGCACCTGCAGCAAGAACACCACCCACAATGGACAGATATTTCGGGAACGGCTTATTATGAAGAGCGTTATGTATTTTCTCTTCAACATCCTCAAGAGATATTTTACCGCTACAAACATCACGGGAAATGCTATTCATTTGGTCAAGCTTATACATATTATTAGATGTTTTATAAACTCGTCTTACCTGAGATGCAGTTGTACCGTCACTCATTCTTATGCTTGCAATAACCAATGACGGAAGAGCGAATACATCTGTATGCTCAGCGCCATAGGCGGAGCATATACGCTCAATTGTGTCCTCAATTCGATAGGACTCACCACCGCAACGAATGATATTTTCACCTACATCAAGAGCTTTACTTAAAATATAATCAGCAGTATAAGCAGAAGACTTTATTTCAAGCTTTTCAACTGCAGCTGCTTTTTTATTTTTCTTGAACATTCAAAAACCTCAATTAAATTAAAACTTATTTTTTCTGAAATCGATAAAATCCTGCAAAATTATGTCAGCAGCAACTGCATCAACAACATTTTTGCGCTTCTTACCGCGAACATTGTTATCACTTAAAATTCTGTGAGCAGAAACTGTTGTCAGTCTTTCGTCCCAGAATGTAACGGGAATTTCAGTAAGACCTTTAATAGACTCGCCTAATTCCTCGCAAGCATCTGCACGAAAGCCCTTTGAGCCATCCATATTCTTCGGGAGACCCACAACAATATGCTCAGCTCTTTTTTCAATAGCGATATTAACAATCTTCTGTGCAAGAGCATCCTTATTCCATTCGGTAATGACACACACGGGCGAAGCCAACATTTCAAGCTTATCGCAAACTGCAATGCCCGTTCTTTTGTCACCATAATCAACAGATAAAATAACCATATTTATACCTCAAAAACGGCTGATAGATTTCCTATCAGCCATTTTTATTCATTTAATTCAATACTTCAGTCGCTTCCTGAGTTTCAGGCATTGTTGCGGGTACTTCGCTTTCAGTGGGCACCTCTACTACTGTTGTTGACGGAGCTGTTGTCACAGGAGTAGTAGGCTTCGCCGTTGTAATAGGTTTTGTAGTCTTCTTATTCTTATCTTTCTTCTTAGTTGTTTCCTCAGTAGCAGATGGTCCTGTTACTTCATCGGGAATTTCAGAGCCGATAGCATGAATCATAGCACAATTCTTACATTTTGAGGGAATGTGAGATGATTTATAATAGCCTGTTGCTGTTTCAGCACAGCCTGCAGAAGCGATATCACCTGAAATCTTACAATAGGACCTTGCAACAACACCGCTTGCACTTGGGTATGATAACGGATCCATATCCTCGTGAACATCATTCATAATAGCCTTGAAGATTTTACCTGCAGGGTTACCCGATGTATTAGTAATTGCCTTTGGCTCGTCATAGCCGTACCAAACCGCAGCTACATAATAAGGTGTACCGCCAACAAACCAACGGTCCTTATCATCAGATGTTGTACCTGTTTTTGCAAAGGTTTCAAAACCACTTACGCCGTAACCACCTGCAGTACCGCCACTTACAACTGTTTTAAGAAGCTGACGCATAACACCTGCGGTGCTTTCAGAAACAACCTGCTTACCTTCGCTGTTACCTGATTTAAGAAGAGTTTCAGTACCGTCATTGTTAGTAACCTTATAATAGCAATACGGCTTGAAATAGTAGCCGTTATTACCAAAAATAGCAAATGCAGCAGTCATATCAAGGGTTGTCATACCCTGACTTGCACCACCTACACAAAGAGTTGAGAAGTTACCATCATAATCGGGATCATCCTCATCAGTAACAAAGGTTGAAACCTTAAGGTCCTTAACAAGGAAATCGAAGCTGCTTTCAATACCGATTCTTCTCATAAGCTGAGCAGGAACAGTATTCAAGGACTGCGCCAAGGCAGACTGAACAGTAACGAAGTTTCTAGCGTCACCATAAGAACCGCCATAGTTGACGGGCCATCTTGAAGAGCCAAGCCTGATACCATAGTTCTGAACCTTTGTTGACCAGGTAGCAATATTATTTTCAATAGCAGGTGTATAAATGGAAATGGGCTTGATTGCTGAACCGGGCTGACGAGGTGAATCCGAGGCACGGTTAAGACCGCGGAAGGTGTTCTTTTCACCTGCACCACCAACCATTGCCACTACCCTACCGCTGTAATCCATAATAGTTATAGCAGACTGAACAGGAGGATTTTCTTTATCATCTAATTTTTCATCAGGGAAGGTTTCTCTGTTTACATATACATTTTCTGCCGCTTCCTGAACATCAAGGTCAATAGCAGTGTAAATACGAAGACCACCGAAGAAAACCTTTTTCCAAGCTTCGTTATAGGTTAAATCATATTCCTTCTGTAAATCCTCAATAACAGAATCAATTACATATTCAACATAGTAGGAAGACATTTCATTATTTGTTTTATCGGTATATTTGATATCTTCCTCTGTGTAGTTTGTATCGTCCTCGTCTTCCTCAGTCTTTGTCACCTGGCTACCCTTATAATTTTCACTGTTAGTGAAAATCAATTCGAAGTCGAGAGCCTTTTTAAACTGCTTTTCAGTTAAGCTTCCTGATTCGCGCATACAGGTAAGGCAGTATCTCTGTCTACCCATATTTCCGTCCTCGTCCTTTTCCACGAGAGCTGCAAGACCATCCTCGGTCAAGGGGTCATAGGTTGCGGGAGCTTTGGTAATAGAAGCGATAATTGCACATTCTGCTGCATTAAGGTCCTCTACATCCTTACCGAAATATTTTTCAGCGGCAGTTCTGATACCATAGCATCCGTTACCAAGGTAAACTGTATTAAGATAGAATTCCATAATTTTCTTCTTTGAATAATGCTGTTCTACATTCAAAGCATTGAGAATTTCATAGAATTTACGGGAAACTGTTCTACCGTCCTCTTTAGTAAGGTTTTTAATCAACTGCTGAGTGATTGTTGATGCACCACGCTCAAAGCCTGATGAAACAACACCAAAAACAGTACCGTACCAGTCAACACCGTTATGCTCATTAAAGCGCTTGTCTTCAAGGTCACGGAACGCGTTAATCATATCTTTAGGAATGTCTTTATAGTCAATCCAAACACGATTCTGCGCGCCATGAAGTCTTAAAAGCTCAACAAGCTGTTTGTTAGAGTCATAGCCGTAAATGATACTTGTCTGCTCCTGATTAGCCTTGTATTCCTCAAGGTCAATTTTTTTGCCGCCTGTTACATACTCATTAGCAAATTTGTAAACATAAGTACAAGCAACAGTACCGCAAATAAGAGCAATAGACACAAGCACCAACACAACTGATAAAAATCTTTTCAATTTAGGGTGCTGTTTTTTCACTTTCTTTGTTTTAGCTGAACGAACAGGGCGTTTAACTGCCATTAAGGATTCCTCCTTCGGAATAACTGAATATATATTTTAATTTGATTAATAACCAAAATAAATTACGGTAGATTTGTGATGATAGATTGAGCAACCGCCATATCAAAGGGTGTAGTAATTTTAATATTGCTGTCTAGTCCCTCTACCAGCTTAACTCTGAAGCCTCTGTCTGCAAATATGGATGCAACATCCGTATAGGCCTCAAGCTCATCATCAGATAAAGAATTAATTACATTTTCAAGCTCTCTGAGTCTGAAGCTCTGAGGAGTCTGAACTCTGTAAAGCTCTTTCCTTGGCAAATGCTCTGAAAGGAAATCACCCGTAGAGGTTCTTATAACAGAGTCATAAACCGGCATAACAGTATTTGCTGCGCCAAACTCTTCAACTGCCAAGATATTGTCCTTAATAACGCGAGGGTTAATAAAGGGTCTTACAGCGTCATGAGTCAGAATAACATCATCATCGGAAATGTTAAACATCTTTGTTAAGAAGCAGCAGCCATTCTGAACGGATGAGTTTCTGTTTTTTCCACCGGGTACAACATAAACCATATCGGTTGAAATGCCGTATTCAAGCAATAATGCTTTAGTATATTCAATCCAATCAACAGGACAGCATATAACGCCTGCTCTGAATGAACCGAAATCAATAAAGTTTTTAACAGTTCTGACAATAATAGGCTCGTCACCTATCTTAAGATACTGTTTAGGTAATTCAGGGGATTGCATTCTCGAACCAATGCCTCCCGCAAGAATCATAAAATATAAATTCACTTAATTATTTTCTCCCTTTTTTATCAAAACCCTCGGTGCTGTCCTTCTTAAAGAGAATTCTTACTGTCATCAGAATCAATTTAAAGTCCATAGCAAGAGAATAGTTCTGAATATAAATCAAATCCATTTTCAATTTATTATAAGCAGATGTATTGTATTTACCATACACCTGAGCATAACCTGTCAAACCGCCCTTAACCTTGTATCTGCATACAAACTCAGGAATTTCCTCGGAATACTTCTCAACATGCTCGATTCTTTCAGGACGAGGTCCTACAATTGACATATCGCCCTTAAGAATATTTATAATCTGGGGTAATTCGTCCACACGCAATGCACGAATAATTTTACCAACGGGTGTGATACGGGAGTCATTGTCAACAGCAGGCTGAGGGCCATCCTTTTCCGCATCAACAATCATACTTCTGAATTTTAAAATATCAAATGTCTTCAAATCTCTTGTGCATCTCTTCTGCTTATAGAAAACAGGACCACCATCATATAATTTGATAGCTAACGATATAAGCAGGAACATCGGTGAAAGCACTATAAGAGCAAGTGTTGAGCAAACAACATCCACAAGTCGTTTAATTGCTCTCTGCTCAACTGTCAGACCAACTGACCTACATCTGATAATGGGTGAATCGAAATAGCTTATATCAGCCGCGCTTCTGACAACAATATCAGAAATTTTAGGTATTACATATATGCTTTTGTTCTGCTGATAGCAATATTTAAGCAGATCATTACGCATTCTGGCAGGAACATCGCAAATGATTATGCTTTCAAATTTATCAATTTTCTGTGTAAGCGCATCAAAGCCTACATCAACATTGGCAGATTCAGTAATAACAAATCTGTCTTCAAGCTGACTCATTTTATAAACGATTTCTGTTGCAAGATGGCTGCCATATATAATCATCAGCTTTTCAGGCGGATTCAATCTATGGACTATAACAAAGGAAATACCCGTCCAAACTATCAAAACCAACACCTGTGCAAACAAGATATAAAGTAAAGGTATAATATTAGCAATTTTTGCTGCAATCAGGCAAACCTGAGTATATGCAATACCATTTGCAAACAGTAAAGCGAAAACCTCATAGAACAGAATTTCACTTTTTCTTAATTCGTCTATTCTTGAAGCACCTAAAATAATGCTAGTTACAAGAAGAACCGCAAAATAAACAAAGGCAAGGAATAATTTACCTTTTCCTATGTAGGGATGCTCGAAGTCAGGGTTGTAAGCAACGCTCCATACATAGTAGAAAATTGCAGTTAATACCAAATCAAGAAATGTTATGGCCGTAAATCTGACTGTAGTTTTATATTGTTCAATCTTTTTCATAAAACCTCTTCTTTTAGCTTAGATCAGGAATATACATTAACGAGGTGTTAAATGTGAATATATTTCTGATTTTAAGTAATATGCTTTGCCTGATATTACACGTAACTGACACGGATGCTTTTCCCAAGCCTCTTTCAAAAAAGGAAGAAAAAGCGCTGTTAGAAAAGCTGGCTCTCGGCGATGAAGCAGCAAGAAAGAAATTAATCGAGCATAATCTCAGGCTTGTTGCTCATATCGTCAAAAAATACTATGCCAATTACAGTGAGCAGGATGATTTAATATCAATAGGAACAATCGGATTAATCAAGGGTATAAACAGCTTCAGATGCGAAAAGGGTACAAAGCTTGCAACATATTGTGCAAGGTGCATCGAAAACGAAATTCTGATGTATTTCCGGAATAACAAGAAGCTTTCACAGGAAATATCATTCAGCGAGCCTATTGATACTGATAGCGAGGGAAATCCATTGACCTTAATGGACATCATCGCCATAGACGATACAATTGTAGACGATATTGATACTAAAGGTAAGCTGAAAAAGCTGACCGAGTTAATAAACAACATCGAAGACAAACGAGATAAAGTAATAATCATCAAGCGATATGGTCTTGACGGCTCAATGCCACTGACCCAGAAGGAAATCGCTGAAGGTCTTAATATTTCCCGTTCCTATGTATCGAGAATTGAAAAACGGATATTAGAAGAGCTGAAAGGCTCACTCTGATATTCTATGAATGAAGCACTGATATCTTACGGGAGTTCCTGCTTCATCAACAACAGAAAGGAAATTCACGCTGAAAAGTCTGTACTTATTCCTATCAGCAAATGTGCACATTCTGACAACTGTATGAGTAAGAGAAAGGTTTATTCTTGCATTTACAAGAGCATTAAAGACCTTCTGACCGTCATCAGGATGAATAAAAGTAAGAACATGAACCTTTTCTTGCTTGTTGAAATAATCAATTATGTCAAAGCCGAATACATCATTGGCATTGGGTGACATAAATAATTTTTCAGTCTTTATATCAAAGGTTAAAATTGCACAAGGACTCTTTGCAAGGTCATAATAGAGCATTTCTCTGTCAACCTCGGAAATCATCGGCTTTGCTTTAGCAGGCTTTTTAGCAGCCCTTTCACGCTTAAGAAAATCCACCTTTAATCCTTTTGTACCAAAAACGGGTTCTTGAATGCTTGAAAATTCCTCTGAGCCTGCATTGAACATCATTTCAATTTCAAAGTCCTCAACCTTTGTGGGAATTGTAATATTTTTAACGCTGTGCTTCAGATAATTCAAGGTTGTTGCAGCGTAGCTCAGATGTGTTTCAGTGTAGCCTGATGCAATAGTTCTTTCAATATATTCGGATGTTAAAACAAATCTGTCAAAAATACCCTCGTTATAGCATCCGTTGTGAATAGATTTAGAGCCAATCAGATACAAGCCCATTGAAAATCCTAATTCCTTGATATGCTCAGAGAAGGATTTAAGACGCCTTAAGCTGACATTTCCCAAAAAATCCTGTGGGAAAATAATGCAGACATCAAGCCCTGAGCAATCGTTTTCTTTAACGAACTCGCCTAACTCATCAAAAAGACTGGGCATATCTTCAGGCATAAGCATTGTATAAACCGATAAGGGCGGAACCTTATCAAAAATCTTTTTTAGAGAAATACCTGTAAGAAGAACACTCTTAACTGAAAGCATACTCAGGTTTTTTCTTGTTGAAGCGGTTTTATTCAGCTCATAATAAACCTCGGAGGTAACAGAAACTGAATCCTTAATTGAATAGAACGGAACGCAATCATAGCAAACAAGCTCGCCTGTTTTAGCATTGACAACGGGGACAAACTTTGTTTCAAAGCTATCATTTGCGTCCAACGGCTTGCTTTCCTGCTCCAAGGAAAGTGAAGCCATACGCTTCATTCCGTTATTATAGAATGCATAGGAGTTTTTGCTGTTGATTTTTGCAGCCTTTGAGGCATATTCAGCCGCTAAAATAAGCTCTCTGTAGTTGGAGCCGTCATTGGGGTATCTTGCAATACCCATTGTTGCAGTAAACACACCTGTTTCAGTAGCGGTATGATAAGATTTTCTTAAAAGCTTATGAATCTGCTCAACTAAAACAACAACCTCGGACTGTCTGTCAATATTTCTGATAAACAAGTAGAATTTATCGGATGCACCCTTACAGAGCATCTTATCATTTGATTTGATGCTTCGCAGCTTACTTGCAAAATCCTTGATAAGAGCATTACCATATTCATAACCGAAAATGTTGTTACACATACTCATATCATCAATATCAATGTAAATCATAAGATTTTTTGCACCGGGGCGCTCATTGATATATGAATCAACATCTATCTCGAACTGCTTTGTTAATGAAAGTCCTGTGAGACCATCTCTTGCACCAAGACCATATTTTCTGTCGTTGAGTATCTCGTCATCATGGAAAACACTGAAGCTACCACTAAGACCGATAAGATTCTGCTCTTCGTCGACCTTAAAAACAACGTAACCTATAGTTAAATAGTCAAACCCGCCCTTTACAGCACGAAACTCAATACGGGTTTTCTTTCGCCCAAGCTTTGCAAGCTCGCGGAAGTTATCTAAGCTTGCTTTACTGTTAAATCGGGGTAAATCCGCAGGGTGACACATTTTACTGGTCATACTCATAAACTCAGTATAGTTCTTTGGTACATACGGGAAAAATCTGAACCAATCACCGCGAACAATGGAAAACAGATTATTAGCTAAATCCGCCTCGAAAATAACCTCATGAGATTCAAGAATTGCCTTCTCGCTTTCGCTAATAGAGGAATAATCCTTTTTCTCTTCAGGTTTATTTATAAAATCCTCTCTCGCTTTCTGCAATTCAGGGGTTATAACGCTTTTTAATTCATGCTCTATTTTTGCAAAGTCATTAAGAACTCGCTCAAAGCATCTTAAAATCTTAGCTGAAAACTCACCGCAAGCACCCGAGATAATCAATTCAACTGCATCCTCGTGGGTTAAGGCACTCTTATAGGGTCTGTGACTTGTAAGAGCATCATAGCAGTCAGCAATTGAAACAATTTGGGCAGAAATCGGAATTTCATCACCCTTTAATCCTTCAGGATAACCACTGCCATCCCATCTTTCATGATGGTAATAGCAGATTTCCTGACAATATTTGAAGTAATTATTATTATCACTGATATCATCAAGCATTCCGAGAAGATTTGCACCGTGAGTTGTATGAGTTTTCATGATTTCGAACTCATCCGCATTGAGCCTTCCGGGCTTCAGCATAATCGCATCAGGAATAGCGATTTTACCGATATCGTGAACTGACGAAGCGTAATAAATATGGTCAGCCTGCTCTTTGGTGATACCATACTCAGGACAAAGCTCCATAACCGCTTCAGTTAAGCTTTTGGTAAAATAACGAATTCTCTTAATATGCTGACCTGATTCAAGGTCACGGCTTTCGATAGCGGCAACAAGAAGCTCAACAAGGTCAAAGTTCATTTCCTGCATTTTGATATTCTGCTCTTTGAGTTTATTTGCCTGATTGAGAATTCGTTTAGTATGAATCTGTGTGAGATTTATAATTTGGGATTTTAACTGTCTTATTCCGGAAATGTTTTCAAGCCTTCTATGAGCAATGTCATAATCAAACGGGTCAGGCAAAACATCATACGCGAAGGCAGAGTAACCCATTCTCTCAAAATCATACATCGCATCAAAGCATGTAAACAAAATGGGTGTAGTTGTAAAAACGCTGTCCTCTGCTAATTTTGAAAGAATCCACACATGGTCATCGTCTTCAGGAAATCTATCAAAAATGAAAAGAACATTTTTACTTGAATATAAATCAAGTGAAGACCATGAATCAGCAGAGCTATAGGAGCAAACTGAAACCTCATAGTTTTGCTTGAGTAAATTAAGAAGAGGCTTTAGCTCCTGTTTATTTTCAGAAAAAATAATAACAGATGAGTCTTGCATTTTATCACCCCGCAGCGCGTAATTTAACATAGTAACTATACCACTATATATAATAAAAGTCAACAAAACCGCGACTCTGTAACTTAATTGTAATTAATTCTTAACCAAATATTATAATGATTGTTGTAAATCTTGACACAATGCATATTGTTTGATAAAATACACAACATGAAATATAGATATGCAGACGTATCGAAGTGGTCATAACGGGGCTGACTCGAAATCAGTTAGGGAGCAATCCCCCGTGGGTTCAAATCCCACCGTCTGCGCCAAAGAAAAAAGAGTATTGTCTTTAAACGGACAATACTCTTTTGTTACTTTATTCAATCACCAAAACACCTGCTTTTGATACAGTAAATTCTTTTAAACTATCTCTGACCTCTCCCTTGTCTGTTATCTCACCTTTGCAGTTCTTTATAATATATCTCTTATTAACCGCTTTTTCAACAATTATGCTGTCAAATCCCGATGCATTTACAATTACATTTGTACCGTTTTTTGCATCAACAAGATTATTAGTGTAAACTGCCGTAACAGTAGTATTATCAAGGGTTGATGAGGCTTGGGAAAAATCGCTCTCAGGGTTCTTGGCAGTAAGCTTACCACCAAGCAAAACATATCTGTATTCCTTCCAGAAATCTATATAAAACCTGAGCATTTCCCTATGCTCTTCGGGTAAGTTTTTAATAAGCATTGAAATCTGCGGAACAGAGAAAATGACACTCGCGAGCTGCAAGGCAGCATTCTCAACAGAGTCCCTCTCACTCCACATAAGCATATCAGAATGCACTGCAGTTTCACCCGAGGTCATACGAAGATTTATAATCTGACTGCGGTTTGCAAGAATATCACCGGGGCAATCACCAACACGAAGCATATTGCCGTATTTTCTGATGGAAGGACCGATATATGACTGACGGAATTCAATGAGAATATCTTCATTTATTGCAGTAAGCCTTGTCTTGATTTCACTCATAAGAGCGTGGATTGCATCCTCAAGAGATTGAAAATCTCTGTTTTCATCATATTCAAGGGACTTGCCCTTTAACACAAAGCTATCAATAAAATCAAGCTTCAAGCCGTCAAGCTTCCATTCCTTAACTGCCTTTTCATAGATACCGCAAAGGTAATCTCTAACCTTTTTATATCTCGGGTCAAGAGCCCAGAAATCATATTCATTTCCTGATTTATCGAGAAAATAATTCTTGAATTCCTCATATTTCTCCGAATGAAGCCCCACAAAGGGTACAGAATACCATAAAATAACCTTCTGACCGATTTTGTGAATTTCCTCAACGAGAGTTGCCATATCGCCCATTTTCTTTTCGCAAACTGACCAGTCGCCACAGTAAGCATAACCGCGGTTGTTGTCGTCTGTCTGCCAACCGTCATCAATTATAACGCTTTCCATTCCAAGCTCTTTTGAACGACGACATTCCTCAAGAATTTCGTCATATTGAAGGTTCTGATGGAAGCTGTACCAAAGAGAATCCATAGGCATTTTAGCGCTCTCGGGAACCAAGGCAGATTTATAACCGCACTCATTTTCCCACCAATTCACAGTATCATAAACACTGTCATAAAAAGGAACTCTTCTCATATCAATGCGAATCTGCGCGTTATATTCTTTTTTAGGATTAGTCGGTAAAGTAAAGAAAAATACCTGACAGATAATTTCTGCAGTTTCCTCGCAATAGCCCATTGAAATTTTTGTTGGTGTATCAACATCAGAAAGCGCAACACAGATTTTATTATTGCCATCAAAGGTAGTAATCTGCTGAACAGGCTGACCTGATGCAAGCCTTGAAACTGCATCAACATTTGACCAATCAGGTCGGATTGTATGATTACGGGCAAAGGAATTCCATATACCACAGCTATCAGTTGCATCAATTCGCCATTCAACAGAAAACTGCTCAGGTACAAGACATTCAATCTGTTCCATTTTTACATCAACAAATAAAACATCATTTACTATCGAATTATTCAATAATACCTTACTTTTTTCGCCTTTAGAAGCAATATCAAAATTCATGCTATACATATCTTCACCACCAATGAATATACTTAAATTTTACCATTTAAGAACGAATAGTCAATATTTTTTTAAATTTTTACTTGCTTATATAAGTAAAAATATTGTATTATTAGAAAAATGACTTATGGGTGATGCTATGAGTAAGGAAATTATCATTTCAACCAAAAACGCTTCAACAACCAATAACGGTGTCTTTCAAGGTTGGGGCACAAGCCTTTGCTGGTGGGCAAACCGAATTGGCTATTCCCCTACTCTGACAGAAGTATCTGCCGAGCTTTTTTATAGCGATAAAGGGCTTAATCTGAACATTATGCGCTATAATATCGGTGGTGGCGATGACCCTACTCATAAGCACATAAAAAGAACTGATTCAATGATTCCCGGTTGGCTTTATTACGATAAAGAGTCCGACTCTTATTCCTATAATTACGAAGCAGACGCGAATCAAATCAATGTAATGAGAGAATGTGTCAAGGCAACGGGCAAGGATGCATTTGTTGAGGTTTTCTCCAACTCACCACCTTATTTTATGACAAAAAGCGGTTGCTCGTCAGGTGGTAAAAATTCCAACAAAAACAACCTAAAAGACGATTGCTACGAGGAATTTGCAGAATATCTCGCTCATGTTACAGAATATATAAATAACACTTTAAAAATCAAGGTTTCTTCTATTTCACCTATGAACGAGCCCAATACAAAATATTGGAGCTATTTCAGCGAAAAACAAGAGGGCTGCCATTTTGATGCAGGTGAAAGTCAGAATAAAATTCTCCTTGAAACATATAAAGCTATCAAAAAACGAGGTTTAGACCACATTGAGCTTATTGGTAGCGATGAAACATCAACTGATAAGCAGATTACTGCATATAACAAATACTCTAATGAAGTAAAATCAGTTTTGGACAGAATAAGCACTCATACCTATGGCACACGAAAAATGAAGCAATTAGGTGCTTTAATGAAGTCGGAAAACCGCAATCTCTGGATGAGCGAAACTGACTGGAGCAATGAAGCAGGCAAAAACGCAGAAGATATGAGTGGTGGTCTCTGGCTTGCTAAAAAGATTATTGAAGATATAAATGGTCTCTCTCCCTCAGCTTGGGTTCTCTGGCAGGTTATTGACTGCCATATCAGTACGGATGGCTATATGGGAAACAAGGATTCAGGTATGCCCAATATCAAAGGCGGTTTCTGGGGACTTGCAGTTGCTGACCATGATAAAGAAAAGATTATTTTATCAAATAAATATTACGCTATGGGTCAGTTTTCAAGATACATAAGACCCGGTGATACAATTATTCATTGTGGCAAAAGCACCCTTTCTGCATACAACAAGGAAATAGGCAAACTCACCATTGTTGCAGTTAATGACACAAGTAAACTGAAGCACATTACATTTTCACTTGACGGCTTTGAAAAATCCTACAAAACTGCAAAACTCATAAGGACAAGCGGTAGCCTTGAAGATGGCGAAAAATGGGCAGATGTCGGTACAGTTGAGGTTATTGATAACAAAATTAATGTTGATTTAAAGAGTAATTCGATTACTACTTTTATTATTGAATGAGGCAAAAATGAGTAAAAAGAAGAAAAAGAAACAAAAAGTAAATAAACCTCAGCTTTCAGGGTTAGACAAATTCATATATAATTTTATTTTTATTGTATTGATAAGCGTCGCTTATGTTTTAATAGTAAATATTTTCACGTTGTTAAATAAACTCTATTTTTTACAAGAGGATATCATTGCTGCAACACCACGCTTAACAATAATACTAGCTATTCCATTTTTAGCGATAGTCCTTCTTAGACCGGCTTTTATATTGATAGAAAATCAAACGAAACATAAAGCTATTTTTGGCAACAAATCCGTTGATTACAGAAGATACTCATCAGATTTACGCCCAATTTTCGGAAAAGAACGCAATAAAGCATTTACAGACAAACAGAAAAAAGCACAAAACAAAAGAATGCTTTCTTGGTTTATTGCTCTTTTAGTTTTAGGAACACTTAGTATTCCGGGTATATTGGGAAGAAGCGTATTGACTGCTGATGGCAATATAATCACTTATTCAATATTCAACAATATCAAAGAAGAATTCCGAATCAACGACATTTCAAAAATTGAATATTCAACATACTACAGTAGTGGGGGACGATACGCACCCGACACCTATGATTACGATATAGAAATTTACATTTCAGATTCTGATGATACATACTCTTTTGATAACAAATCTTTTAAAACCACTAAGCAAGACGGCATCTCCACGGTGTTAATAGAAATGCTGAGATTAAAAGAAGATGTTTACAAGAATAAAACAATAACTTTTGATTTACAAACAAAGCTTGATGTAATTTCAAATCATAACAAATTAAACGAAGAAGAAAGCAAATTACTGTACAAATTATTTGAGAAAGAGGAATAAAAATGTTTGAAAATTTTATTGCATCAATAAATGATGCGCTTTACAGTTATGTTTTAATTATTGTTCTTGTTTTAGGTGGTATTTATTTCACCATAAGAACAAGGTTTGCTCAGTTCAGACTTTTAAAGGAGCAATTCAAAGCTGTTACAGAAAAGCCTGCGGACGGTAAAGGTGTTTCATCCTTTCAGGCATTGATGGTTTCAACAGCTTCACGAGTTGGCACAGGTAACATTATCGGTGTTTCAACTGCACTTTGCCTTGGTGGTTTTGGTTCAGTTTTCTGGATGTGGGTTATTGCCATAATTGGTAGCGCTTCTGCGTTTGTTGAAAGCACTCTCGCTCAGATTTACAAAAGAAAAGGCGAAGACGGCTGCTACGGTGGCCCTGCATACTACATCGAAACCGCTTTAAAGAACAGACCTCTTGCGATTGTATTCTCCGTTCTTCTTGTTCTTACATACGGCTTCGGCTTCAATATGTTGGCTTCATATAATCTTCAGTCAACATTCTCTTCATATAGCTTTTATGATGCAAAAACAACACCCTGGATTATCGGTCTTGTTATTGCTGTTCTAGTTGGCTATTGCCTTTTAGGTGGTGGTAAAAGAGTTATCAAGGCAACATCATTCCTTGTTCCTGTTATGGGTGTTGCATATATTCTTGTTGCTCTCATTATTGTTGCTCTCAACATTCCCGCTCTCCCCGGAATCTTCAAAACAATTTTCACTGAGGCATTTGATTTTCAGGCAATTTTCGGTGGCTTCAGTGGTTCTTGTGTAATGTTCGGTATCAAGCGCGGTCTTTTCAGTAACGAAGCCGGTGTCGGCTCTGCCCCCAATGCTTCCGCATCCGCAGATGTAAGCCACCCTGCTAAGCAAGGTCTTGTTCAGGTTCTTTCCGTTTTCATTGACACAGTTCTCGTTTGCTCTGCTACTGCATTTATGTGTATGAGCTCAGGCATTGAACCTACAAAGGAGCTTTCAGGCGCCCCCTTCGTTCAGGCTGCTCTCACACAGACTCTCGGTCAGTTCGGACCAATTTTCATAACAGTTGCAATGATTCTTTTCGCGTTCACAACTCTCCTTGGAAACCTTTATTATGTTGACCAAACAACTGTTTTCTTCCTCGGCAGAGTTCCAAGCAAAAAGGTTCAGAACGTTTACCACATTATTGCAGCAATTATTATATTCATTGGCGCAGGCTTAAGCGCAGATTTACTTTGGAATATTGCTGATGTTACAATGGGCGGTATGACAATTATCAATATGCCCGTAATTTTCATTCTCGGCAAATATGCCTTCAGAACCCTGAAGGACTATGAAAGCCAAAGAAAAGAAGGTAAAACACCTGTTTTCAAGGCAAAAAATATCGACTTACCCCATAAAACTGATTATTGGAACTGATTATGGAATATTTTATTTATAATATTGATACGCTGACTGATACAGAGTACGAAAAATGGTTTTCCTTAATGACAGAGGAAAAGCAAGAGAAGGTAAACAGATACAAGGACATTAACCGAAAAAAATCCTCTGTTGCAGGTGAAAAGCTTGTTAAGGAACATATCGGAAATGCTTTGAATATCAAGCCCGAAGGCCTTGTAATTCTTACCGATAAAACCGGAAAGCCCTATATCGAAAACTGTCCTATTCATTTCAATATTTCTCATTGTGATAACACTCTTCTGTGTGCTTTTTCCTACGATGAAATCGGCGCAGATATTGAAAAAATAAGACCCACAAGTCTTTCTGTTGCCAAGCAATTCTTTTCAGATGAAGAACAAAAATATATATTCGGCTATATTCCAACTAAAGACGATTTAAACTCATTTAACGATCCGTTAACATTTGAAAAGTTTTACAGAATATATACTCTAAAGGAAGCAATCTGTAAAAAAAGCGGTATCGGTATCAAGGGTTTAAGAGAAGCCGATGCGCTCTTATATTTCAACTGCTCATTCAAAAAAAACAATTATATAATTTCAATAGTTTAAAGAGAAAACCACTTGATTTTCCAACGAAAATCAGGTGGTTTTTAATAATTTATTTTATCATTAATCTCAATAGAATCAGGTGTTACGAGGCAGTCATAAACCAAAACCTTAACGCCCTTTTCTTTTACTTTATTCAGAGTATCTGCAAACTCCTTGTGACGCTCTGAATTGGGCTCAAATTTATATACACCCTTCATCTGCACTACAAAGATAACGACGGCTTCAAAGCCATTCTCAAGGCAGTAAGCAAGCTCATTCAGGTGCTTAACACCGCGCTCCGTTGGTGCATCAGGAAAGCTTACAACGCCCTCGTTTTCAAGAGTTACACCCTTAACCTCAACAAAGGCTTTCCTTTCGCCATCCTCAACATAGAAATCAAACCTTGAATTGCCGAATTTAACCTCTCGTTTTATGATTGCTCTTTTGGAAAAAAGCTGATTTTTATGTAGCCATTCACAAACAACATCATTTGGCACTTGAGAGTCCATATTAACGAGCAAAACACCTCTGTCAGTTACCTTCTCAACTGCTATTAAATCATATTTAGTTTTTCGGTTCGGGTTATCGGAAACAAACAAGTAAACCTTAGCATCAGGAACAAGAAGCTCCCTGCATCTGCCCGTGTTTTTAACATGGACAGTTTCAATTTTTCCGTCTATTAAAACCCTTGCAATAAATCTGTTTGGGCGTTCAAGAAAAACGCCTTCAACTACCCTTGAATACTTAATAAAATCACCTTAAATCAATTTCTCTAATAAAGCGCAACAGCCCTCATAAATATCGTTATAGCAGGTTTCAAAATCCCCACTGTACCAAGGGTCAGCAACATCGCCACCGCGAGAGGTAAAGCTCATCAGCTTATACACCTTTTCCTCTTTATCAGAGCCTATAATTCTCATAATATTTCTGATATTGTTAGTGTCCATAGCAATTAAGTAGTCGTAATTATCATAATCACTCTTTTTAAGCTGAACCGCTCTTTTGCCTTCACAAGAGATATTATGCTTCATAAGCTCTCTTTTGGCAGGTGGGTAAACGGGATTACCAATTCCGTTCCAAATTTCCTCTGTACTTGTTGCACAGGATGAAACAACAAATTGGTCTGCAACACCCTTTTCATTTATCAGCCTTTTAAATATAAATTCTGCCATTGGACTTCTGCAGATGTTTCCGTGGCAGACGAACATAATTTTTGTCATATTACACCCATTCCAAATCCTTATTTTTTGCGCATAATTCAAAATGATATTTTGCAATACCCAAATCCATTTTTGCATAGGGTCCTATAAGTGCTTTTGCTTTAACCTTGTTACCGCCTTTATAGGTGAAATGGAATTTCTGTTGATTTATGGCAGTTGGTGCAGTCATAGCACCATTTACACCATCCATAAACCAAGATGGTGCTTCTTCTTTACAAGAATACACATCCTCAATGGGTCTGTTTTTATGGGGTCTGCCCTGATGTATGCCATAGCCGATTGAAATAACAAGATAAAACTTTTCGCCCTTGTTGATTTCAGGCTCAACCTTTTTCTTATTAAAGGTCAGCGCAACCCAACAGCTATTTATACCAAGAGCCTGACAAACAAGCACTAATTCTTCACCATAGTAGCCGATTTCTTCATCCTTACCCTTTTTTCCAACACAGATAATATAATCTGTACAACCGCTGAAATGACCGTATTCTGCGCCCTTACCCTGAAAGGCTTCAGGCTCGTTTACAACAAGCTGAAAATGAAGTCCGCTTTCATTATTAACCTTTTCAATAGCCTTTAAAAGCTCGTCAATATGCTCTTGCTTCAAGGGTTCGTCTGTATATCTTCTTACAGAGTTTCTTTCAAGCATCGCTTTATATAAATCCATATATCGTTCTCCTGTAAAATATATATTTACATTATAAATGATGTTTTGTTATTGTACAAGAAAAATTTATATGATATAATTCTTCTATTAATTTATAAAGGTGTGAAATTATGAATAAAATCAGATTTGGTATTGTTGGTACGGGTAATATTGCCCATCGCTTTGCTGATGCGATTCAGAATGTTCAGGAAGCAGAGCTTACTGCAGTTGCGTCAAGAACAAAGGAAAATGCAAAAAAATTCGGTAATGAATATAACATTCCCGAGAGATTTTACAGCTACGAGGAAATGGCGAAATCCGATAAAATTGATGTTGCATATATAGCAGTTCCTCATTCAGGTCACGCAGAATGCTCAATTCTTATGATGAATAACGGCAAGAATGTTATTTGCGAAAAGCCTCTTGCAGTAAATACAAAAGAGGTTGAGGAAATGATTGCTTCCGCCAAGGGAAACAATGTTTTTCTTATGGAGGCTATGTGGGCAAGGCTTGTACCAGGTACTATTAAACTTATTGAGCTTATAGAAAATGGCGTAATCGGTCAGGTTAAGGGTGTTGAGGGCAAGTTCTGCTACACAATGGACGAGGATGAAATGGACCACCATGTATTGAAGAATAAGAACGGTGGCGGTTCTCTTCTTGATGTGGGTGTGTACGGACTTAATTTTGCAAGCTGGTATCTTGGAAAGGATGTTGAAGACATCTGTACTCAGGCTGAAATATGGAACGGAACTGACACTCACACCTGCACACTTTTAAAATACAAAAGCGGTGCAATTGCTGACATCTCTTCCGCAACTCTTTTAAGAAAGCCAAACGAAGGCTACATATACGGAACAAAGGGCTTTATTCACATTAACCGCTTCTATGCCCCACAGGAAATTGAAATCAATCTTCTGGACGGCACAAAGGAAGTTATTGAAGAAAATTTCCACGGAAACGGCTTCGAGGAGCAGATTATTCACACCTGTGAATGTGTTAAAAACGGCTTAAAGGAAAGCCCCATAAACACATTCGAGCAAACCTTGTTTATTACAAAGCAAATGGATGAAATCAGAGAAAAAATCGGGCTTAAATACCCGCAAGATAATTGAGGTCAAAATGATTGGTATTTTAGTAGTAATTTATATTGTTTTTATTTCCTTAGGGCTTCCCGACTCAGTTTTCGGTGTTAGCTGGCCTGTTTTACATATTGATTTCGGTGTTCCCGAAAGCTCAGGCTCACTTTACAGCATCATAACAGGCGTTTGCTCAGGTGGTGTTGCCTTCGTTGCAGGTAAGCTTTTAAGAAGGTTCGGCACTGCAAATGTCACCTTCTTTTCAATACTTTTAACTGCTATGGGTCTTATAGGTATCAGTCTTTCTCCCAATATCATCGTTATGATGATATGCGCGATTATAATGTGCTATGGTCAGGGAGCGATTGATACAGGTCTTAATAACTACATCGCACTTCACTACAAGGCAAGGCATATGAGCTGGCTTCACTGCTTTTGGGGTATTGGTGTAACAACAAGCCCACTTATTATGTCTCTTTTCCTTAATGGTGAAAGTGGTAGTTGGCGAAACGGCTACAGAATACTTGCAGTAATTCAGTTTGCTATCGCAATACTTGTTGCTCTTTCTCTAAAAAAATGGAAGAGAATCGAAAAGGAAAGTAAAAGCGATGCAGTTGAAGAGCAAGGTAAAAAGCATAGCTTAAAAGACATTCTGAAATTAAAGGGTGCTTTAACAAGCATTCTTTCTCAGGGGCTTTACTGCAGTATGGAATTCCTTATCGGTACGTGGGGCGCAAGCTACCTTGTAAACACTCAGAAATTTTCACCCGATACTGCTGCCCGTTGGATTTCACTATATTTTGCAGGTATTGTACTCGGAAGATTTATTTCGGGCTTCGCTTCAATCAAGGCAAGCGACAATTCGCTTATTAGAAGCGGTATTATTGCCTCATTCTTCGGAATAATTCTTTTGGCTCTGCCCTTGGGAACAATTTCAGTTGCAGGCTTACTTTTAATCGGTGTAGGCTTCGGTCCTATATTCCCAAGTATTCTTCACAGCGTACCTGAAAGATTCGGCGCAAAATATTCAGCAGACCTGACAGGCTTTCATATGGGTGGCGCTTATGCAATAGGCTTTGCAGTTCAGCTTGCATTCGGCTATATCGCAACTGCAACAACCTTTAAAATCACACCATTTGTTCTTTTAGGCTTTATAATTCTTCTGTTTACAGTAAATGAATTCACAATCAAAACCATAAAAAAATCGAGGCTCAGCAAATGAAAACTGCATTAATTTTAGAGGGTGGCGGTATGAGAGGACTTTATACCGCAGGTGTCCTTGATATACTTATGAATAATGATATTTATACCGATGTTGCGGTAGGCGTTTCTGCAGGAGCGTTGTTCGGTATAAACTACAAATCCAAGCAAATCGGAAGAGTTTTAAGATATAACATTAAATATGCTGGAAATCCCTCTTACACAGGTTGGAAATCCCTTTTAAAGACGGGAAACCTTATGAACAAGGAATTCTGGTTTGAGGATATCCCCTTCAAGCTTGACCCGATGGACTGCGAAACCTACCGAAATAATAAGACAGAATTTCACGCAGTTATCACAAATCTTCAGAACGGAAAAGCTGAATATAAAAGCATTTTCGATTTAGAAAACGAAGAATGTATGGAGTATTTAAGGGCATCAGGCTCTTTGCCATTCTGTTCAAAGCCTGTTGTAGTCAATGGTGTTCCATATCTTGACGGCGGAATTGCTGACAGTATTCCATTAAAAGAATATTTTGAAAACGGCTACGAAAAAGCAATTGTTGTGCTTACAAGACCACAGAGCTACCGCAAGAATGGTGGTATTCACGGGGCAGGTTTATTCTATAAAAAGTACCCCGAGTTTGTTAAAACACTTTCAAACAGAAACAAAGTTTATAACGAACAATGCGAATATGTTGAAAGATTAGAAAAAGAGGGTAAAATTCTTGTTATCCGTCCAAGCCAATTTATTGATATTTCAAGAACGGAAACTGACAGGAAAATAATGCAACAAATGTATGATTTAGGCATAAAGGATGCGGAAAACAAACTAAAAGAAATCAAAGAATATCTTAAATAAGGTGATATTATGGCAGAAAGAACAATTTATAAACACGTTGCGGTTATCGGTATTGATGGTATGGGCAATTTCAATACCCTTACCGAAACTCCCAATTTAGATAAAATATTTGAAAATGGTGCAACAACCAACTCGGGTCTTTCAATGGACCCGACTATCAGTGCAGAAAACTGGGGCGCAATGCTTCTTGGTGCGGAACCCATAGTTCACGGTCTTACTAACAGTAAATTAAGCCATAATGACCATAAAAGCAAGCTTCTCCCATCTTTATTCAAGAGAATATACAATGCTATTCCTGATGCAAAGCTTTATTCCTACTGCAACTGGAACCCCATTAACATTGGTTTAATCGAAAAGGACATTCCGGTTGAAAAATATACAATCGGCAATGATAAAGAGCTTGCTGATAAAGTGGTTGAAGTAGTAAAAGAAAAACCCACATTCTTATTTATCCACTTTGATGAAGCTGATGGTTCAGGTCACAGAAACGGTTACGGAACCGAAGAACAGCTTGAAACCGTACGATATGAAGACGAACAAACAGGTCGTATTTTCAAAGCTTACGAAGATGCAGGAATAATTGACGACACACTTTTTATAGTTATTGCAGACCACGGCGGATTTGAACACAGCCACGGTGGTTATTCAGATGGTGAAAAATACATCTTCTTTGGTGCAAGAGGTAAGGGAATAGAGAAGTCCGAAATAGAATATATGAGAACAGTTGATTTATATGCAATTGTTCTTTACGGTCTTGGTATTGATATTCCGGAATATAATTTAAAAGGCTTCTGTTCACAAGTTCCTGCAGGTCTTTTCCCCGATTATGACGGTAAATATGAAAGAATTATCGGTAAGCCTTATAACCCCGAAATCAAACCCACTCCTGACTATAGAGCACCCGATGGCTTAAGCGCATTCATTCCCGAAGAAAGAACAAAACTTGCTCTTTTCTTTGATAACAATACCATTGATGCAACTGGTAAAAACCAAGTAACTTCAACTGTAGGCACAGTTAAATACTATTCAGAAGGTGTTCGTGGCGCAAGAGTTGAGCTTGGCACAAACGGACACTTTGTAATAGACGGCTTCAAATTCGGTAGCGGTAGCTTTACTGCATCGCTCTGGATTAAAATTGACAGAGATTTAGTTGATGAACCTGCAGTTTTTGCAAATAAAAACTGGAGCGGAAGAAGATGCTCTTGCGGTGTGCTTTTAGCCTTAAGATGCTCAAACACTGCTCTTAACATCGGTTGCGGTGATGATGATTTTGACTTTGTAACACCATTCCCACCTGAGATTTCAACAGGTTGGGTTCACGCTATTTTTGTTGTTGATAAAGAAAACAAAAAAGTACAAACATATTATAATTTCAAGCTTTGTCACGAAACAGTGTTAGAACCGCAATACCTCGTAGAACTTGATAATATGCCTTTCACAATCGGTAACGATGCTTTAGGCACATATAACAACGAATATCAACAGCTCTATAACATTGACGATTTATTCTTCTTTGATGGCGCATTCAATGAAGATGATATCAACAAACTCAAAGAATATTATAATTTTAAGGACTAATCATGCACAAAGTAAGGCTTAACAACAACTTAATTGAAGTTGCCGATGGAGTTATTTTGTCCGATATTTTAATAAAATCGGGCGAAAACCTCCCCCACCTCTGCGGTGGTAAAGGCACTTGCAAAAAATGTCTGGTTTCAGTTAACGGCAAAGAAGAACTGTCTTGCCAATATAAAGTAAAATCAGACATTGATGTTGTTTTCCCCGAAAATTATGACATTTATTCTGAAACAGGAGTAATTGAAAGCAGTGAAATCACTGAAAACTGTTGTTTCTGCCTTGATATCGGCACAACAACTCTTGCTTTGGCTCTTGTTTCACTTGATAAAAAAGAAATTATAAAAGTAAAAACCGCCACAAACCCACAAGTAGCTTTTGGCGGTGATATTATAACCCGAATTGAATATTGTAATAAAAATGGTGTTTCAGATTTGCAAAAACGCCTGATTGACACCATTGACATCTTAATTTCAGAATTTGAAATTGAGAAAGTCAAAACAATGTTTGTTTCAGGCAATACAACTATGCTTCATATATTTTTCGGCATTGACCCGTCATCAATGGGTGTTGCACCATATACACCTGTTTTCCTTAACACTAAAGAAATTAATGGTGATGAAATAGGTTTAAACAGAATAAAAAATGTTGTTTCTCTCCCCTGCATTTCTGCCTTCGTTGGTGCAGATTTGGTTGCGGGTGTAAACTATGCAGGCTTCCCCGAAGAAAATAAATATAATCTTATTATTGACCTTGGAACAAATGCAGAAATTGTTCTTTATAAAAAAAACAATGTTTATTGCACCTCTGCGGCTGCAGGACCCTGCTTCGAGGGTGGCAACATCACCAACGGTATGAGTGCAACCGATGGTGCAATTTACACTTATTCCGATAGTGGTGAATATAAAACCATAAGCAATAAGGAGCCACAAGGAATCTGCGGTACAGGGCTTGTTAATATTATCGCAATTCTACTGAAAAATGGCGTTATTGACGAAACAGGCTATATGGAAAAGGAAGAATTTTTCATAACCGAAGGTGTAAAATTAACACAAAATGACATCCGTCAATTCCAATTAGCAAAATCTGCCGTTTATTCAGCCCTACAAGCCATTTTAGAGAAAAAGGCGATATCTTTCACAGATATTCAAAACGCCTTTATTTCAGGCGGATTTTCCGCAAAAATCAATATTGACAACTCAATAGCCCTCGGCTTGATATCAAATGAACTAAAGGACAGAATCACAGTATTGAATAACAGTAGTCTCCTAGGTACAGTTAAATACGCCTGCGAGCAAAATGATTTATCTATTTACACTCAGAATGCAGAGTATATTGATTTATCAACCAATCCAGGATTTATGGATTTATTTATTGAGAATATGGAGTTTTAATATTAAAAGAGTGCTTCCCTCAGGAAACACTCTTTGTTTTTTTATTTCTTGTCGCCTTTCTTTTCGTAACCATATGTAGATGCGAAAAGGTCGATTTTGAAAGCCTTGATAAATGCACAGAAAAGTCTTGAACCCTGAACAGGCATAAGTCTGTTGAATCTGCCCATTGCATTACCATCAAAGCCAACAACGATATATGATTTCTTTTTAAGAATACCCTTGAGAATCTTATTAACCGCTTTATCACAAGGTGTGGAAACCATATTGATAAGGTCCATACCGTTTGTTTCGCCCTGATTTCTGAAAATATCAGTTTTAGTAAATCCGGGGCAAACAAGACCAATGTACGCTTCGCCTCTGAGCTCTTCTCTCATAGCCTCTGTAAGACCCTTTACGGCTGCCTTACTTGCAGAGTACATTGCAGTACCGCCAAGTGCCATTAGAGCTGCAGAAGATGCAACATTTACGATTGCGGGAGTTTCACTCTTAAGAATAAGAGGAAGCATAATCTGTGAGGAATATGCAGCAGAATAGAAGTCGATATTGATTGATTCGTCAATTTCTTCCTTTGAATAGTGCATAAGTCTGTCAAAACGAGGAAGAACACCTGCGTTATTGATAAGAACATCGGGCTTAATATCGTTTTCAACGAGCCAATCGTGGAAGCTCTGCCAATTGTCATAGCTTGAAACATCAAAAAGCTTATATGAAAACAGCTTTGCATAATCGCCAAGCTCTTCAACGAAGTTGAGCATTTTCTTTTCGCTTCTTGCAACACCGATTACCTTGCAGTTATGCTCCTTCATAAGTCTTTCAGCAAGCATTTTACCAATACCGCTTGAAGCACCAGTAAGAATAACGGTTTTATTATCAATCCAATTAGCCATTTGACCCACACCTCAAAAATTTAATTTGTTATTTGGAATTATATCACAGTTGTTCAGGGTTTTCAACTGTTGTGGTTTGTTTTTTTATTTACGATAAGTATAAGTTTTAAAGCCTTCATCCCAATACACATTATTCAATAATCGAGGTGCTTTAAGCCTGATAATTCTTCTTATTTTAATTTTGTCCTGATGGTCGCAAAACCCTGGCTTTTCTTTAATGGTAACAACAACCTCTTCTGCTTTGTCTCGGGTGTCAAATATACCTATATGAAAGCCATGAAAATGGTCAGGCTGCTTTGTTATGTAAAAGCAAGATACCTTATAATAAAATTTCACAACAAACGCCTCCAATAATTTCCGGTGAAATCATTTTACTTTAATACCCTTATTTCTTAAAAAAACAATAAATTCGTCGCAAGTTCCAACAGAAAAAGAGTCTTTTCTGAAAACATAAATCAACTTAGAATCCGAAAGCAACAAAATAAGATTTTTGGTTTGATTAACCTTCTTGATTTTATTAAACTCCAGCTTATTCACACTGCCTGATGGGGTTGTATTCTGTATAAATTCGTCGGTAACAATAGTTTTCACCTCAACAGGGCCACCAAACATTTCATTAGCACGCTCTGTCATAAGCTTAACCGATTTAAAATAAGTAATTAACCTTAAAACCAGAAACAACGGAACAAAAACAAATACATACCAATTTGTAGTACCGGTAGTAACTAATAAAAACAAATTAATAATAAAAGAAATCAACAAAACAATATAAGCAACAAACAAATAGTTGCGGCGAAAAAATATATAACCATACAATTCTTTAGCTAAAGCTTTATTTCTTATATGACTATTCTCAAATAAAATATCCACAATTATCACCTCTTGAGAATATCATACCGCTTTCTACTTGTTTAGTCAAGAGTTTTTGCGCTTACGCAACTTCATTGTGCCGAAGGATTTGATGATATATCGAAATCAGAGAAGAATATCAACGGCTTGCCGTTGCATATCATCAATGCGAAGCATTGTATATCATCAACACGATGTGTTGTATATCATCATTGCGAAAGCCATACAACCTGAGGTTGATGATATACGCCTACGGCGATGATATACGAATAAAAACCTCGCCATTGGCGAGGTTTTTATTCAATGATATACCATTGCTTTCGCAATGGATAAAAAAATACTCGTTCCGAAGAACGAGTATTTTTTGGAGCGGATGACGAGGCTCGAACTCGCTACCTCCACCTTGGCAAGGTGGCGCTCTACCAGATGAGCTACATCCGCATATAAAATGGATGAGCTTTAGACTCATCCATGGTGCCTCCGGTCGGAATCGAACCAACGACACGAGGATTTTCAGTCCTCTGCTCTACCAACTGAGCTACAGAGGCAAAAATAAAAAAGTGGCGACCCGGAACGGGCTCGAACCGTCGACCTCTAGCGTGACAGGCTAGCGTTCTAACCAACTGAACTACCGGGCCACCTTTTGGTGGGAACAATAGGGCTCGAACCTATGACCCTCTGCTTGTAAGGCAGATGCTCTCCCAGCTGAGCTATGCTCCCAAGACGTTACTCATTCGCAACGGAGATAACTATACACTATTTACATTAATTTGTCAATAGTTTTTTATGAAAAATTTGAAATAATTGAAATTACATATATATTTTCTTAACCAGTTCCGTTTGCGCTCGCGCAACTTCATTTGAACCTTGTTTCAACTTCATTTTCTGCAAGAAACTTCATTAAACTACTTGTTTACTTCATTTTATGTCCGCGAATAAATGAAATTGACCGTCTCACAAGTGAACCATAGTATTTTCACTGCTATTCATTATAGTTTTCCATAAATAGTTCCCCTTCTTCTTCGACACATTGAAAATTGTAGCATCAGTATGATATAATTAATATGACAAATATGAATCTAAAAAAACATTTATGATATTCTTGTACTATGAATTCAAGCCTTAAATGATGTTGCAGAGCATTCTTTATCAAAAAATAAAAATTAAAGGAAGTTAGAGAAATATGAAACTTCAAAGCAGTAACAAATTTCTTGAATATGCATTTGAATGGGCGGTTAATAAAACTAAGACTTTTGTTGTGACCGGTACTAAAAGCGGTGATATCAACAAGGGCGAAGGCAACAAATGGTACGGACCTGACGGCAAAACAATTAAAACTCCCACAGAGTCGTGGGCTCAGCCACAGGACTATAAACCCGCATTCTGGGCAGGTTACTTTGACCGCACAGCTTACTATATCCGTGATTTAGCCCATCAGGCATCAGGTGCATACTATGTAGGTCTTAAAGAAGAAATTTTCAATATGTATTATACCTTCGTAAGTAATGCAAGTGAAAAA
>JAZRDP010000023.1:0-12524 GCA_045660345.1 Acutalibacteraceae bacterium | reverse complement strand
TGCATTTCGCAAGGAGCGTAAGCGATGATGATTGAAGGTCCGTTGTAAGCTTCAGCTTCAGCAATAGCCTTGATTGTCTGGTTCATATCTGCACCCATAGCAATCTGTGCTACATATACATAGCCGTAGCTCATAGCGATTTCGGAAAGGCTCTTCTTTGCAATCTGCTTACCTGCAGCAGCAAACTGAGCAACCTGACCGATCTGAGAAGCTTTGGAAGCCTGTCCGCCTGTGTTGGAGTAAACTTCTGTATCGAATACCATGATGTTTACGTCTTCGCCTGCAGCAAGAACGTGGTCAACACCGCCGAAGCCGATGTCGTATGCCCAACCGTCGCCGCCGAAGATCCATACGGACTTCTTAGCAAGGTATTCCTTGTTCTTGAGGATGGAAGCGCAGTGGTCGCAGCAGCAAGCAACCTTTTCGAGCTCAGCAACGAGAGCTTCTGTTGCAGCGCCGTTCTTTGCACCGTCGTTAACAGTTGCAAGGTATTCAGCAGCAGCTGCCTTGAGCTCAGCGGAAGCCTTGTCATTTGTTGTGATTTCTTCTACCTTAGCGATAAGTGAGTTACGGATAGCGTTCTGTCCGAGGAACATACCGAAGCCGTGCTCAGCGTTATCTTCGAAGAGTGAGTTAGCCCAAGCAGGACCGTGGCCGGCCTTATTTACAGTGTAGGGTGATGTAGCAGCAGGACCGCCCCAGATTGAAGAACAACCTGTAGCATTGGAGATGTACATTCTGTCACCGAACATCTGAGTGATAAGACGAGCATAAGCTGTTTCTGCACAACCTGCGCAGGAGCCTGAGAACTCGAGGAGAGGAGTCTTGAACTGGCTTGCCTTTACAGATACGCCTGCTGTCATGTCAGCCTTTTCTGTAACGTTAGCTACACAGTAATCGAATGATGCCTGCTGCTCGTCCTGGCTCTCTCTTGACTTCATTGTAAGAGAATTTGTGGGACATACGCCGATACATACGCCGCATCCCATACAGTCCATGGGAGAAACTGCAAGAGTATATGTGTAATCTGTCTTCTTGATTTCCTTTGTCTTTGTAACTGCAGGAGCATTAGCTGCTTCGTCAGCACTCATAGCGAAGGGACGGATTGTAGCGTGAGGACATACGTATGCGCAACGGTTACACTGTACGCACTTTGTGGGATCCCATTCGGGAACCATAACAGCAACGCCTCTCTTTTCGAATGCGGAAGCGCCCTGCTCGAATGTACCGTCAGCGTGATCCATAAATGCGGAAACGGGAAGTGAGTCACCGTCCATACGGCCAACGGGAAGCATGATGTTGTTAACCATCTTTTCAAGCTTGGACTGTGTGCCTTCAGCAGCGCATTCGCAAGCGTCAGCAGCATTTGCCCAATCTGCGGGAACGTCGATCTTTGTGAAAGCGGAAACACCTGCGTCGATAGCGTCGTGGTTGCACTTAACGATTTCGGGACCCTTCTTGGAGTAGGACTTTGTAGCAGCGTCCTTCATGTACTGAACTGCTTCCTCGATGGGAAGAACCTTTGCAAGAGCGAAGAATGAAGCCTGAAGAACAGTGTTTGTTCTCTTGCCCATGCCAACCTTCTGTGCAAGGTCGATAGCGTTAACAGTGTAAAGCTGAACGTTGTTGTTAGCAATGTAACGCTTTGTTTCAGCGTTGAGCTTTTCTGAGAGCTCTTCAGCTGACCACTGGCAGTTGATAAGGAATACACCGCCGGGCTTTACGTCGTTAACCATCTTGTAGCCCTTTTCAACGTAAGAGGGATTGTGGCAAGCAACGAAGTCAGCCTTGTTGATGTAGTAGGGGGACTTGATGGGGCTGTCACCGAAACGAAGGTGAGAAATTGTGATACCGCCGGTCTTCTTTGAGTCATACTGGAAGTAAGCCTGAACGTACTTGTCTGTATGGTCACCGATGATCTTGATGGAGTTCTTGTTAGCACCAACAGTACCGTCACCGCCGAGACCCCAGAACTTACATTCGATTGTACCTGCAGCTGCAGTGTTGGGAGCGGGCTTCTCTTCAAGAGGAAGGTGTGTAACGTCGTCGTTGATACCGAGTGTGAACTGAGCCTTGGGAGCGTCCTTTGCAAGCTCTTCGTATACTGCGAATACGCTTGAGGGAGGAGTATCCTTTGAACCGAGACCGTATCTGCCGCCTACAACTGTTGCCTGGATGCCCTTAGTAGCAAGAGCAGTAACAACGTCGAGGTAGAGGGGTTCACCGAGTGAGCCGGGTTCCTTTGTTCTGTCAAGAACAGCAATCTTTTTAACTGTTGCGGGAAGAGCAGCAACGAATTTTTCAGAAGCGAAGGGTCTGTAAAGACGAACCTTAAGAAGACCAACCTTTTCGCCCTTTGCAAGAAGATAATCGATAACTTCTTCTGCAACGTCACAGATTGAACCCATAGCAACGATTACGTTTTCAGCATCTGCTGCACCGTAGTAGTTGAAGAGCTGGTAGTCAGTGCCAAGTTTAGCATTAACCTTGCCCATGTATTCTTCAACGATAGCGGGAACTGCGTCGTAGTATGTGTTACATGCTTCTCTGTGCTGGAAGAAGATGTCGCCGTTTTCGTGAGAACCGCGCATTACGGGATGCTCGGGGTTGAGAGCTCTCTTTCTGAAAGCATCAACTGCATCCATATCGCACATTTCTTTGAGGTCTTCATAATCCCAGATAGCAATTTTCTGAAGCTCATGAGATGTACGGAAACCGTCGAAGAAGTTGATAAAGGGAACTCTGCTCTTGATAGTTGCAAGGTGAGCAACTGCACCAAGGTCCATAACTTCCTGAGTGTTTGTTTCAGCGAGCATTGCGAAACCGGTCTGACGACAAGCATAAACGTCTGAGTGATCGCCGAAGATGTTAAGTGCGTGTGAAGCAACACAACGAGCTGATACATGGAAAACGCTGGGAAGAAGTTCACCTGCGATTTTGTACATGTTGGGGATCATAAGAAGAAGACCCTGAGAAGCTGTGTAGGTTGTT
The DNA here is from genome assembly GCA_045660345.1 of Acutalibacteraceae bacterium. Lineage (GTDB taxonomy): Bacteria > Bacillota > Clostridia > Oscillospirales > Acutalibacteraceae > DTU089. The sequence goes on along the minus strand of JAZRDP010000023.1, from coordinate 9,533 downwards.
GTGAGCGCACCGGCTGCGAGTGAACCGTGAACAGTACCTGCAGCACCTGCTTCGGACTGCATTTCGGAAACCTTAACAGTTGTTCCGAAGATGTTCTTCACGCCCTGAGCTGACCACTGATCAACGTAGTCTGCCATGGGGCTGGAAGGGGTGATGGGGTAAATACCAGCAACTTCTGTGAATGCATAAGACACATAAGCAGCGGCATTGTTACCGTCCATGGTTTTCATTTTTCTAGCCATAGTATTTCCTCCTATAAAAAATATCAATTTAAAAACACTATAATAGGTAATATACATACCACAAAATATATTAACACTTATTTTCTCAAATGTAAACCGCAAAAACCCAAAAAGTCGTGGAAAAAATAACAATATTTGGCATATTTTGAGGGTTTCTCCAAAATGTCGGAATTTTAAATGGAGTAAAAGCCTGAAGCCACCTGAACATTACCCTGAAATATTGACAAAATGATAGAAATAATTATATAATATATGCTAATGTGGTATAGTGTAATCTGAAACCACAAAATATTTTCTTTATTTTGAAAGGAGTAAATCCAACGATGGATGACCCCGTCCCTAATTATCTTTTTGCACAGGCAATTGAGCTTTCTCAAAATTCAGCAGGCGGAAGTCTTGTGTTAAAAATTCTTTTACTGTTGGCACTTATTCTCGTAAATGCATATTTTGCGATGGCAGAAATTGCGGTTATTTCTCTTAATGATGCCAAAATGGAGAAAATGGCAGAGGATGGCCACAAAAAAGCAAAGCTCGTTTTAAAGCTTACAAAAAATCCTACTAAATTTCTTTCTACAATTCAGATAGGCATAACCCTTGCAGGATTCCTGACATCAGCTTCGGCTGCAACCTCCTTTGCGGAGATGCTTACAGATGCAGTTACAGGTAAATTCGGTCTTCCCGAAAGCATTGTTTCACCTGTTGCGGTTGTTCTGATTACCTTGGTTATGTCATATTTCTCTCTTGTTCTCGGCGAGCTTGTTCCCAAGAGAATCGGTATGCAGATTCCCGAGAAGGTAGCCTTTGCGGTAGCAAAACCCCTTTATGTAATTGCAAAGCTTACATCACCCTTTGTTAAATTCCTTTCTGTTTCAACCAATGGAGTTGTCCGTCTTTTGGGCTTCGACCCCAATGCAGATGAAGAGGTTGTTACCGAGGAAGAAATCAGAATGATGGTTGATGTCGGTGGCGAAAAGGGCGTTATCGAAGACGACCAGAAGGAAATGATAAATAATATCTTCGAGTTTGACGATATGGATGCAGGGGATGTTATGACCCACCGTACCGATGTTGTTGCCGCAGATATTAATGATACAACTCTTGAAGAGTTTATGACACTTGCTATTGAACACGGCAGATCAAGAATTCCTCTTTATGACGAAGATATTGATAATATTGTGGGTATTGTTTACATTAAAGACCTGCTCAAATATGTCGGTAAAGAGGTCAAAGTTAAAGGTACTTTGAAAAACATAATGAGAGAGCCTTATTTTGTTCCCGAAACAAAGGCATGCGGAGAGCTTTTCAAGGAAATGCGACTTCAGCGTATACAGATGGCAGTTGTTGTTGATGAATACGGCGGAACAGCAGGTATTGTTACTCTTGAAGATATCGTTGAAGCAGTTATGGGCGATATTCAGGACGAGTATGACGAGGAAGAAGAGGAAATCTCAAAAATCGACGAAAACACCTTTACTGTTGAGGGTACAATTGATATTGAAGAAATTGATGAGCTTATCGGTAAAGAACTTCCCGAGGGAGATTATGAAACCCTTGCAGGCTTTATTATGGACGAGCTTCAGTGCATCCCCAAAAACGGTGAAATGAATGAGGTTGTTTTTGAAAATGTTAAATTCACAGTTCTTGAGGTTGAGGACAGAAGAATTGAAAAAATCAAAGTGGAAATCACTCCCGTTGTTGAAGATAATGACGAGGATGACAATTAATAAAAATCTGCATCAAAGGATTTCCTTTGGTGCAGTTTTTGAAAGAGGATTTTTTATGAAAAAGGCAGTAAGTCTTATTTTTTCTTTAATTATGTTGCTTTCTTTTGCAGTAAACGTTAATGCAGAGGAATTTAACGGTGCAGATTTGTTCACAGTAAATTTGCCCGAGGGCTTTGAGCAAAGTGCAACAAGCGGAACAGATTTTAATTTCAAAAATGAAGACGGCGATACCTTTGCAGTGTCTTATTACGATAATACTCAGAAGGACGAAATTTTTTCTCCTTCAGATATGAGCAAAAAAGAAATTGAGGAATATACAAGCATAGTTTCCCGGGAAGCAAAGTCAGTTATGGAAGCATATGCAGAAGAATTTAATATGACTTTTTTGAGCGGAGAAAAGGTAAAGCATAACAATGGTAAGACTGCACTTGTTTGTCAGACCAAAATTACAATTAAGAAAAATGAAAAAGAGATTGTCTATTATCAGACAATGTATGAATTCGGTGGCATAGATTATAAATATACTTTTACATATACAACCGAAGACGAGTCGAAAAAAGACAGCTTCAATGAAGCCTTTGAAACAATAAATATTTTTGAAAACGAAACAAGAAGCAACTCTGATAAATTGGCAGAGTATGCGTTGTTTGCAGGTTTAGGGCTTGTTATATTTATAGGAATTATCAGATTTATAAGAACCCCTGAAAAACGCGCACAGGGCAAAATCAAATAAACCAAAAAGCAGATTTCATTCATTTGAACGAAATCTGCTTTTTATATTATTCATTAATTCCGCAGCATTTTTTATATTTCTTACCGCTGCCGCAGGGGCATGGGTCATTTCTGCCGGGCTTTTTGTCTGCTTTTTTAGGCTCTTTTTTAACTGTGCCATCGTCAGAGCCGGACTGAGAAGTTATTTTAACAGTCTGTTTTCTTTCCATAGGAGCTTCTTTGCGAACTCTTGACTGTAAAACAAAGTCAACAGTACCCTCGCGGATGCCGTTTGTCATTTCCTCGAACATATCAAGACCCTGATCACGGAAAACGATAACGGGATCCTTCTGACCATAACCCATAAGGCTCATACTGCGCTTGAGCTGATCCATAGCATCAATATGCTCCATCCAACGGATGTCAACATTACGAAGAAGACCTACTCTTTCAAGCTCCTTAACAGTTTCCTCGCCAAGCTCTTCTTTTCTTGAATCATAAAGCTCCTGCGCCTTATTAAGAAGAACCTCTGCGATTTCCTCTGTATCGTCAATGCCCTTGATGTCGCTTTCGGAAATGAGCCAGCTGTATTTTGTAAGAAGACCTGAAAGGTTCCATTCGGATTTATTAACCTTTGCAGGGCAATAGAAATCAACATATTCAGAAATTGTATCAACAATCATTTTCTGAATGAGAGAGCTGATGTCTTTACCGTCAAGTACCTGATTACGCTGACCATAAATAACCTCACGCTGTTTGTTCATAACATCGTCGTATTTAAGAACGTTACGGCGGATTGCAAAGTTATTGCCCTCAACCTTTTTCTGAGCATTCTCGATTGTTGATGTGAAAAGCTTTGCTTCGATAGGCATATCGCCGATGCTCTTGAATGCATCAAGAGTATTATAGAAGCGGTCGCCTGCGAAAAGTCTTAAAAGGTCATCCTCTGCTGAAAGGAAGAAACGGCTTTCACCGGGGTCACCCTGACGACCTGCACGGCCACGAAGCTGATTATCAATTCGTCTTGATTCATGGCGTTCTGTACCGATGATGCAAAGACCGCCTGCTTCACGAACCTTTTCTGCTTCCTTTGAGGTTTCTTCTTTGAATTTTGCTTCAAGCTCACGGAAGGTTTTTCTTGCGTTAAGAATATCCTCGTTATCTGTTTCAGCAAAGCCTGTTGCTTCTGCGATAAGCTCATCGTCGAATTCCATTTTCTTCATCTGGGCTTTTGCCATAAATTCGGGGTTACCACCCAAGATAATATCGGTACCACGACCTGCCATATTAGTAGCAATTGTAACTGCGCCGTATTTACCTGCCTGAGCAACGATTTCTGCTTCTTTTTCGTGGAATTTAGCGTTAAGAACTTCGTGCTTGATGCCCTGTCTTTTAAGGAAGCGAGAGAGCTTTTCACTCTTTTCAATGTTAACAGTACCAACAAGAACGGGCTGACCTTTTTCGTGGCACTCAATTATTTTTTCAACAATAGCATTGAATTTTGCTTCCTCTGTTTTATAAAGAACATCATCGTTATCTTTTCTTGCAAGAGGTTTGTTTGTGGGGATTTCGACAACATCGAGGCTGTAGATTTCCTGGAATTCTGCGCTTTCTGTCATAGCGGTACCTGTCATACCTGAAAGCTTTTTATAAAGACGGAAATAGTTCTGGAATGTGATGGTAGCAAGAGTTTTGCTTTCGTGCTCAACCTTAACGCCTTCTTTTGCTTCAATAGCCTGATGAAGACCTTCGCTATAGCGTCTGCCCATCATAATACGACCTGTGAACTCGTCAACAATAAGCACCTGACCATCCTTAACAACATAGTCAACATCGCGAATCATTGTACCGTGAGCCTTAAGAGCCTGATTGATATGGTGCTGAAGAGTAAGGTTTTCGGCATCCATAAGGTTTTCGATATTGAAGGCTGCCTCTGCCTTTGCGATACCTGATTTTGTAAGGGTTGCAGATTTTGCTTTTTCGTCAACGAGGTAATCGCCACCCTCTTCGGCAACAACATCCTCAGCATCAAGCTTTGAGTCAAGCTCCTTGACCTTAACCATTTTAAGACGGCGGACGAAATCGTTTGTCATTCTGTAAAGGTCAGTTGATGCTTCACCGATACCTGAAATAATAAGAGGTGTTCTTGCTTCATCAACAAGGATTGAGTCAACCTCGTCCACAATAGCAAAATTATGACCTCTCTGAACTCTCTGTTCAGCGTACATAACCATATTATCACGAAGATAGTCAAAGCCCATTTCGTTATTTGTACCGAAGGTGATGTCGGCAGCATAAGCTTCTTTTCTTTCTTCGTTGGTTTTTTCGTGAATAATAAGACCGACCTTAAGACCCATAAATCGATAGATTTTTCCCATCCATTCAGAGTCACGCTTTGCAAGGTAATCGTTAACTGTAACAATATGAACGCCATCACCTGAAAGCGCATTAAGGTAAGCGGGAAGAGTAGCAACAAGAGTTTTACCTTCACCTGTTTTCATTTCTGCAATTCTGCCCTGATGAAGAATGATACCACCGAGAATCTGAACGGGGTAATGCTTCATACCGAGAACACGCCATGCTGCCTCACGACAAGCAGCAAATGCCTCGGGAAGAATATCGTCAAGAGTTTCGCCTTTAGCAAGACGCTCCTTGAATTCAGGTGTTTTTGCCTGAAGCTGTTCGTCGGAGAGTGCGCCGTATTCTGCGTCAAGAGAAAGAACCTTGTCCTTGAGACCACCGATTCTTTTGATTTCCTTTGAAGAATAATCTCCGAAAAGTTTTTTGAATAAACCCATTTTAAAAATCTACCTTTCGTAGTTGAAAATGATATATAAATATACAAATTACATTATATCACAAACCGAAGTTTAATGCAAACAATTTCAAAGATTTTATAATTTTGTTTACATTTTGTCTTAAAATTGCTACCATTGAAATATAAATGAAAAATTTTTTGAAAATTCTGAAACAATTTCAAGATTTTGACAGTCTTTATATATGAGAGCGAAAGTTCTGCGCAGAATGAAAATGGGGTGAAAGCATGGATAATTTGATTGAACGCTCAAAGCAAGGGGATAGCTCTGCCTTTTCGGCGCTTTATTCCCAATATGCTACGGAAATTTACAGATTTGCCCTTTATATGACAGGAAATAAAGAGGATGCAGAGGATGCCGTTCAGGAAGCTCTGCTTTCTGCATGGAAGAGTATACATAGCTTAAAGGACAATTCCCTTTTTAAAGCCTGGCTTTTTAAAATACTCTCTAATAAATGCAAAACTCTTTTAATGAAAAAGAATAAAATGCCCGATACCTTGCCTGTTGAGGAATATGAATTCCTTGTGGATTATGAGGAAGAAGGTAATTTAATAAGCTCCGCAGAATTAAAGGATGCGCTCTCAACTCTCACACCGCCCGACGGGCAAATTATTCTTTTGTCTATTATCGGAGGTTTCACAAGCTATGAACTAGGTGTTATTTACAGCATGACACCAGGTGCGGTTCGCACAAGGCAGAAGCGAGCCCTCGAAAAGCTCAAGATAATACTAGGGTGAAAAGAGTTATCCGAACCTGCCTAAAAGCGAATCTTTTTAAGTCTTTTCGGCGTTTCGGTCTTGAAAGGCGGCAGCCTATCTTCGCCCTCAACACCAAAAATCTAATAAAAATCTTTCGCTTTTAGGTCGAAGATTTTATACAGTGCGGATTTTTGGTCAGCCAAGGCAAAAACGCAGCTAATCCTTTCGGATTGGCGAGTATTTTAACGCAGGATGAACGGAAATCCGCCTGTAGAAAACACGGTTTCGGATAATTCTTTTCACCCTATGTGAAAGGAGAATTATAATGAACGACGGCATTAATTTTGAATTTTTTACCGATGAAGAGCTTGAAGCATTAGATAAAAATTTAAAGAAGACCGAAAAAATAGAAATACCCGATGGTCTTTCCGCTAAAAGCATCGAAAACCTTATAAAAGACGTTCCTCAGGATGAAATTCTCGAAGAACCCAAACGCAAAAAGAGAAGAAAGAAGAAAATTATTCTCAGCTCTATTTCTGCGGCTGCGGCAGTTTTTATTGCAGTGTCATCAATTGCGATTATCAGACCTTGGGAAAATAAGACTCCCGAATTTGTGGCTCAGAACAGCGTTATAGGAAATCCGCCCAAGCAAACACAGGATTATTCGGAAATTGAAGAAATGTTTGCGGATTATGCCAAAAAATATAAAAATTACAAATACACATACTCTTATAACTATAATGAGGGTCTTAAGGGATTCGGAAGCGTTTCCACTGATACATCCCTAATGGAAGATGCGGTTGATATGAACACTAACGCACCTATGGCAGACGCGGAATCGGGATCAGCTGGTGTTACAAATAGGGCACCTGAAAACAGTATTAATACAAGTGCTAAGGATGATTCAGAAGAAAGCACTCAGCACGGAGAAACCAATGAGCAGGTTAAGGGTGTAAGCGAAGCAGATATTATCAAAAATGATGGTAAATATCTCTATATTGTAAATCCTGCTGAGGCGGATTGGGACAAATATTACAGACAGATGGAAAGCTATGTTTTATATAGAAATGGTCTTGAAGCGACAACATCTGATGCAAAGACCACTCCGGGATATAATCCTGAAGTGAATTCTACACCACCTATGGCACCTGTAACGGAGAAAGAAACTGAGCCCCTTGAGGAAGAGGTAATCACAGAGCTGCCTGAATTGGATTATACCTGCGAAATTTCCATTGTTGAGCCCGGCAAAAAGGGTGAGCTTAAAAAATTAAATAAAATAGAAATTGTAAAGCCTGAAAATAAAGATATTTACTATATGGCTGTTAAGGAAATTTATGTAGAGGGAAATCGCCTTGTTGCCGTTGTTGAGTGCAGTAAGCACGCAGAGGAAGATGACTTAAATGAAAAATATAGGTATGCCTATTACGGCAGAAAAGAAAAAGGCGTAACTATGGCTGTTTCCTATGATATTTCTGACAGAAAGAATATCAAGGAAGAATGGCGTGTTTTTCAGGATGGCTACTACATTTCTTCTCGCCTTATAGGTGATGAGCTTGTTCTTCTTTCTAACTATTATGTTGATATCAGCGAGGATGCGGATGCTGTAAAGGCAACCTGCATACCCGAAAACAGCTCAGACGGAAAGACCTTTTCAAGAGTTGCAGTTGACGATATCTGCATTATGGAGGAAATTTGCGACACAAGCTATCTCGTTGCCTCTGTTTTAGATACAGACGATGAAAACACATTGAAAACTGAGGCTGTTTTAGGCGCAGGTAAGAATGTTTATTGCACAACAGATACTCTTTATGCTACAAGCACCGAGTACAATTACAATAATGCCCGTATGGCAGAGGTTTTTGATTATTCAGAAACTGTAAAAACACAGATTTATAAATTTGATATAAGCGATTATGATATCAAATATCTTAAGAATGCATCTGTTGACGGAAGCGCGTTGAATCAGTTCAGTATGGATGAATATGAGGGCTATCTGAGAATTGCAACAACAAGCGGAAATTGGGGCGACAGCCTTGTTAATCAGGTTTATGTTCTCGATAAAAACCTTGAAACAGTAGGTCTTTTAAAGGATATTGCTAAGGGTGAAACAATAAAATCCGTTCGTTTTACAGGCAATACTGCTTATGTTGTCACCTTTGTTCAGACCGACCCGTTGTTCGTAATTGATTTAAGCGATGCTACTGCACCAAAGATTTTAGGAGAGCTTAAAATCCCCGGTTATTCTGCATATCTTCATCCTGTTGGTGACGGACTTGTAATGGGTGTTGGTCTTGATGGTACTGAAACAGGTACAAACGGCGGAATGAAGGTTTCTCTCTTTGATGTCAGCGACCCCACAAAACCCGTTGAATGCGGAAAATTCACAATCACAGGTCACGATGGCGAGGAAAGATATGTTTATATTGAATCTGAAGCTTTCTATGACCACAAGGCTCTTTGCTGGGATGCAGAAAACAAAATTATGTATATTCCTTATACCAAAAACATTCATATGTGGGCATATACAGATGACGGGAATTACAGCAACACTACATCAAGAATAGTTGCTCTCAAGGTTAACGAAGAGGCAAAATCTCTCAGTGTAGCAGGGGAGTATTTGGCAAATAGTGATGACTTTACTTCGCTTGTTACAATTACCAGAGCAACCTATATAAATGATATTATTTTTGGTTTTTCACATTACGGTGGTATGCTTTGCTCCTTTGATAAAAACACACAGGATGAGCTTTCCGTTCTTGATATAACAGAATAAGGAGTTGATATTATGAAGAAATTCGGGAGAATATTGCTTATAATAATTTCTTCGTTGATTCTTCTTTATGGTGTGTTTGTCGGGGTTGATTGCGTAAGATTATATAAAGTTGGCGAAAGACCTTTGCTTACAATAAATGAAATTCGTGGAGAAGATTATTGGAAATGCGAGGGCTTAGGCTATACAGTGACCTATAAATTTGACCCCGAAAAAGAAGCTTCTTCCGAGGAAGAAGGAAAACAAAACGGTTATCCCGGTTCTCATATCTACAGTGCAGAATTCAGGCTATTTGATAAAATTCTTCTTTGGGCGTGGATTGAATAAATAGCATAAATGACAGTGCTTCGGCACTGTCATTTTTTTCTTGCTTTTTCTTTATATAAATAGTATTATTATAGTGTATAACTATGTGTAGAGTGGGTGAAGTGTATCCGAACCAGCCTTAAACGGTGTGGTTTCGGTACTTTTGCCCGATTTGCCTTTGAAAGGCGACAGCCTATCTGCAGTCAAATGCGACCAAAATTCCTCAAAACCTCATACGTTTAAGGTCGGAGAATTTTGTGATTAAG
>JAZRDP010000022.1:0-154041 GCA_045660345.1 Acutalibacteraceae bacterium | reverse complement strand
CACCAAGGAATTCATGAGCAAGAATGGGGTTTCTGCCGTTAACAACAACGGAATAGTCACGGCGTTTGTAGAACATACCGAGGTCAATTCCAAGAACTGTTGAATAGTAAATACAACGACCCATACCGCCTTCGTCGGGTGAAATAACCATCATATGGTCGTTGTCGATCTTAAGCTCGTCAACGTTTTTGCAGATAGCCTTGATCATCTGGTAAACGGGCTGAACGTTTTCGAAGCCGTTCTGGGGAATAGCGTTCTGAACTCTGGGGTCATGAGCATCAAAGGTGATGATGTTCTCAACACCCATATCGATGCAAAGCTCCTGAAGAGCGATTGCGCAGTCAAGAGATTCTCTCCTTGAACGCTTATGCTGTCTGCCTTCATAGAGCATAGGCATAATAACATTTATTCTTCTTGCTTTACCTTCGACTGCAGAAATTGCACGTTTGAGGTTAGCGTAGTGCTCGTCAGGAGAGTAATGGCATTCATAACCGTACATTTTATAGGTTACGCCGTGATTGAAGCAGTCGCAGATAATGTAAATATCATAGCCACGAACAGTTTCGTGAAGAAGGCATTTACCTTCACCTGAACCAAATCTTGTGAAATCTGCATCAACAATGAATGTATCTCTCTGGTAGCCATAGAAAGCGATTGTTTCCTTATGCTCGCTTTCGCGCTCGCTTCTCCAGGTTGTAAGATAGTTATCAATTTTCTGAGCAAGCTCTTCGCAACCAGGGGTTGCAATAATTCCTAAAGGACCAACAGGAATTGTGTTGGGAATACCGAATGCATCTGCCATCGACTAAACCTCCGCATTATTGTCATATTTTACATTTAATATTGTACTAATTATTTCCCGTGTTTTCAAGTCAAATCGACAAATTATAACATTAAAAATTAACGGAATATTACCACATCATTTTGTGAAATGTCACAAAAAATAAAAATAACAGCAGAATTCGGGGAATTCTACTGTTACAAACTGAAATCCTCTTTTGAAAATTCGCCTTTAAAGGAGATTACCTTAGGCTCTCTTTTGAGGGGGTCATATTTGAATTTTTTGCATTTTGAAAAAGACTGCATAACTCCGCCAATCTTACGGCAGAGAACAGTTTCGCCTTTACCGATGGGAGCGCCATGCTCACAGAAGGCGCACTGAGGCTCAGTTGCTTTATTGAAAATTTTAAGAGCCATAATAACGCCTCCCACTTCAAAAAAATTTACCATATAATTTTAGCACACTTTTTTTCGGTTATCAACCTCTAAAATTAAAAGAACACACATAATAATTAAAATTATTGCAGCTCCTGTGCTTTGATAAAGATTGAAGGTAGCAACATTTGTTCCGATGACTACACTTACATTTTCGCATTGAGGGAAAAGCTTCAGAAGAATAGAACAGTAAATACCGCTTAAAGCAGAATTTATAAGACGAGAGCAGATTAAATACTTCATTTTTACCTTGCATAAGGCTGAATAAGATGCGCATTGGCATATAACTGCAAATCCGCCAAAGCCTGAAATTCCTGCAATAACAGGTATCGAAAGACCCGATGAAACCGCGTTTTTACAACCTGTTGTGACCTCACCAACGGATTTTATTATGTATGAGACAGAATAGGGAAGATTCAAGGCATCGCAAAGAGAGGAAAGAACGCAGAATGTCAGAACCCAACCACATATTGCTAGCATACCCTCGCTACCCTTTGAAACGGATTTTACAAATATGCATTCCTGGTATTGTGGTTGTTGATTTTCAATGGCGTACATCTCTTCGCTTGAAAGGAAACGACAGAAAAAGCCAACAGTTAAAGAGGAGAGTATGCATGAAGAATAAAGGAGAATACCACTTTTGGTGCTTCCTAACATAAATGTGCCTACGGCAGTTATCATAAATGCAGGACTAGGATTTATGCACCAGAATAAAAGTCTACTTGCATCGTTTTGAGAAATTTTATTGCTTTCGTAAAATTCGCAAACTGTTTTTGCACCTACTGGGTAGCCACCTAAAGAACCTAAAATAAATGGGATTATTCCATAACCACTGGTTTTGAAAATTGCTTTAAAGATTTTTTCAAAAAGTCTGCTTATCATCGAGGCAATATTGCTTTTTGATATGTAGGAAGAAAGCACCATAAAAGGGAATAATGCAGGAATTAAATTGTTTCCCAAAAGTAAAAGCCCGTTTTTTATGCCGTCAGCAGTATTCTGAGGATAGATTATAAGACAGGCACCTATTGCAGATACAATTGCTAAGGTTAAAATGTTTTTTAATATCAGTGAAGAAAATCGTTTCATTAGTCAACACCCCAAAATATTTTATTCACTCAATGCATAAGAATATAACGATTATAGTTAGTTGAAACAGTGTAAATTTACACTGTTTCGATACCAAATCATTATAACAAAGGTGGGTGTTGATTTTGGGGTTTAATCCTATAAAGAATATTTCGGGAGATACAGAAAATGCAGGTATTGAGCTTTTTGGCAATAAAAGAATGATTGTTCTTGACTGTAAATATGTGGTGGATTTTTCAGAGGAAAGCGTTGTACTTAATCTTGGCAAGCTGAATATGAAGGTAAGAGGAGACAATCTTGTTATTTCCTCTTTTTGCTTCGGGCAAACAGATATTTGTGGTGAAATAGTCAGTATTGAATTTGAGAGGGTTTAAAAATGATACAGATTTTAAGGCTTTTAAAGGGCTATGTTGAGTTCTGTGCCGAGGGTGGATTTCCTGAAAGATTTATAAATCTCTGCAATATAAAAGGGCTCAACCTCTGGAATGTGAAAAATGATGGTGTAAAGGTTTTTGCATTTACAACAGAGCAGGAATTTCAAGAGCTGAAAACACCTGCAGAAAACTCAGGAATGACTCTGAAAATTATGAAATCCCGAGGCTTGAAATCCTTTGCAAAGCGCCATAAATGGCGGTGTGGCGCGGTTTTGGGCATTGTTATTGCTTTTTCGTTTTGGATTTTTATGTCGGGCTTTGTTTGGGAAATAGAAATTATGGAAACCAACAGTGTAAATGTAGAAGACTTTACAGAGAGTCTTGAAAATCTGGGTGTTAAAATAGGGGCAAGAAAGTCGAAAATTGATATAATTCAGGTGCAGAATCAGCTGATGAATGAATATAACGAATTGCTTTGGGTTTCGCTTAATATTTTCGGTGGCAAGGTTCAGGTGGAAATGAGTGAATTTGTTGAGCAAAAGGAAATAACAGATACAAAATCACCTATAAATATTGTTGCAAGGAAAAATGGTGAGGTCGTACTTGTGAAGGGTTATAACGGAGTGAATGCAGTTGAAGAGGGTGATAATGTGACGAAGGGCTCTCTTCTGATTTCCGGTGTTGTCCAGAATTTCGACGGCTCTGAGTATTTTACTCACGCCCGGGGTGAAATTTTTGCTAAAACTCAAAACAAAGAGAAAATATTCTGCTCATATAAAAACAAAGGTCTGCTGACCGCTCAAAAAGACTGCCGATATTATATCTACATTTTCTCCTTGAAGCTCCCATTAAGCTTTAAAACAAGTGGCAGTTTTCTGACAGAAAGCAGAAAGCTTTTGAAAAGTGGTGAAACAATTCTGCCTTTCGGAATAATCAGAGAGGATGATGCTTCAATGGTGAAAAGCGATGTTGAATATTCAACGGATGAGGCGAGATTTTCAGCACTTCTTGATGCTGTGGAAATAAAAAGAGAAAAATATAATCAGACTGAGCTTGAGGTTGTAAAATATGAATTTATCAGCAATGATAAAAACGGACAAATCAATATGAAAATCAATTGTATCGAAGATATTGCAGAGGAAGTAAAAATTCAGACCGAATAATGAAAAAACTGTGACTTATTCATATAATTTTTTGGAGCTTTTAGTAGACATTTACAAAAAATGTGTTATACTTTATTTGTATAAATATATTTAAAAGAAGGTAATCAAGTCGGAACAGATAATTAATGTTGACCGAATGGAGCATGCAGTAAGCCTTTTCGGTAGTTTTGATGAAAATATTCTCATAATCGAAAAATCCTTTAATGTGGATGTTATCAGTCGCGGTTCAGATATAAAGGTCAATGGAGACCCCGAAAATGTCAGCAAGGCGATTAAGGCCATTAACGGACTTTTAATGCTTCTTAACCGAGGGGAAACTCTTAACGAGCAAAATGTCAGATATGTCATCTCTCTTGTGGATGACGGCAATGAGGACAAGCTTGTTACAATGAGTGGTGATTGCGTTTGTATAACAAGTAAGGGTAAGCCCGTTAAGCCAAAAACTCTCGGTCAGAAAAAATATGTTGAATCTATAAAAAATAACACTATTGTCATTGGCGTAGGTCCTGCAGGTACAGGTAAAACCTATCTTGCGGTTGCTATGGCGGTTAATGCCTTCAGAGCAAAAGAGGTCAACAGAATCATTCTCACTCGTCCAGCAGTTGAAGCAGGTGAAAAGCTTGGCTTCTTGCCCGGAGATTTGCAGAGTAAGGTTGACCCTTATCTTCGCCCGCTTTATGACGCGCTTTTTGATATGCTTGGTGCAGAGAATTTCAATAAATATCTTGAAAGAGGAAATATTGAGGTTGCTCCCTTGGCATATATGCGTGGCCGTACTCTTGATGATAGCTTCATAATTCTTGACGAGGCGCAGAATACAACTCCTGAACAAATGAAGATGTTTTTAACCCGAATGGGCTTTAACTCAAAGGTTGTTGTTACAGGTGACGTTACGCAGATAGACTTGCCCGAGGGTAAGCGTTCAGGTCTTGTGGAGGTAACAAAAATCCTTAAGAATATGGAGCAGATTGATATTGTTCGCTTTACAGGACAAGATGTTGTAAGACACAAGCTTGTTCAGGATATTATCAGAGCCTATGAAAAATACGAGGAGGCAAAGAAAAGAAAATGAGAGAAAAAATAAAAGTAATTATTACAAACGACCAGAAGAAAGTTAAAATCCCCACAGGTGTGAGAATGCTTGTAAGGCGTTGCTGTAACGCAGTTCTCACCTTTGAGGATTTCTCCGAGCCTGCGGAAATCAGTGTAACATTTGTTGACGATGAGACTATTCACGCAATCAACAAGGAGCACAGAAATATTGACAGCAGTACCGATGTTTTGTCTTTTCCCTTGGGTGAAAATGGGGTGTATGACAGAAATCTTGATACTGGTGCCTGTCTTTTAGGTGATATTGTTATTTCTGTTCCTACTGCGGTTCGTCAGGCAAAAACCTATGGTCACACTCTTCAGAGAGAAATCGGCTTTCTCACAGTTCATTCAATGCTTCACCTTTTAGGCTATGACCATGTAAACGGAGGTATTGAAGCCGTACATATGCGCGAAAAGGAAGAACGCGTTTTAACCGAACTCGGACTCAAAAGAAACGAATCTTACTATATGGATTCCGAGGAGGAATAATAATGAAGGACCTTGCGAGTCTGTTTAAAAGCTTTATTTATGCTTTTAAAGGCTTCGGTTGGATGGTAACTCATGAAAGAAATTTCAGAATTCATCTGACCTGTCTTATCTATATGTTTTATTATCTCCTGAGGTATGATTTTTTCACTGTTTCAAGAACAGAATTTGCAATTCTTCTTTTAGCATCAGGACTTGTTATCGGCGGCGAAATGCTTAATACGGGTGTTGAAAAAGCGGACGATTCCGTTTCCAAAGAAAAAAAGCATACTATCGAGGTTTCAAAGGATGTTTCCGCAGGCGCAGTATTGGTGTTTGTAATTTTTGCGGTTCTTTGCGGTGTGGCAATTCTCTGGCAACCCGAGGCATTTAAAATGCTTTTCAACCACTATGCAGAAAATCCGATGTATATAGCTTGGTTTGTTTTAAGCTTAGTTATATTCACATTGTTTATATTCAAATTTGACTTCAATAAAAAGAAAAAAGGACAGAAATAATGACAGAAAGAAAAACTGCTTTTATAGCGATTGTTGGCAGACCCAATGTGGGTAAATCTTCAATTCTTAATAATCTTTTAGGTCAGAAGGTGGCGATTGTTTCATCAAAGCCTCAGACAACAAGAACAAAAATTATGGGTGTTTTAACTGAAGACAATGTTCAGCTTGTTTTCACAGATACACCCGGCTTCCATAAGCCTAAAACAAAATTAGGCGAAAAAATGATTAAAGCTGTTGATGACAGCATCGGCGGTGTTGATTCCTGCCTTTTTGTTACAGAGGCAAAGGGCGAAATAAGAGAAGCGGAGCTTGACCTTCTCAAAAAGCTCAAGGCGGAAAGAATTCCCGTTGTGCTTGCAATCAATAAAATCGATATGATTTCAGATAAGCAGGAGCTTATGGGAAGAATTCTTGAGCTTACAAATCTTTTGGATTTTGAAGCGGTTATTCCTGTGAGCGCCCGTGAGAATGATGGTATGGATGCTCTTAAGGACGAGTTATTCAAGCTTGCAGCACCATCAGAATTTTTCTTCCCTGAGGATACTCTTACAGATCAGCCTGAAAGAGTTCTGGCAGCAGAAATGATACGAGAAAAGCTTCTCCATAAATTGAGTGATGAAATTCCTCACGGTATCGCAGTTTCTATTGAAAGAATGAAAGAGCGTGAGGACAAGCCTATTATTGATATCGAAGCAATTATTTATTGCGAAAGAGAAAGTCATAAGGGTATTGTTATCGGTAAAAAGGGCGCAATGCTCAAGGAGATTTCAACTAATGCCCGACACGAGCTTGAGCAGTTTTTTGAATGTAAAATCAATCTTCAATGCTGGGTAAAGGTTAAAGAAGATTGGCGAAATCGCGAGGGCCTGATTCATAATTTCGGCTTGGATTGATTTGGAAAAAGCAATATATTTTTTTACAGAATAATGACACTCCCAAGGAGTAAAATACTATAACGATTATAGTTAGTCGAAACAGTGTTAAATTACACTGTTTCGATACCAAATATAAGATTTGGTATCGAATTTTCTGTGAAAATTCGACTATAATCCTTTCAATGAATGTAATGCAAAATTGTATTTATGAAAAACAATTTTGCTAAAAGCCGATAAAATCGGCTTTTACGAAACGCAACTGCGTTTCGACTGATTACAATCATTATAAGATTTTATTCCTTGGGGATGGTTAAATGGACGAAAAAGAGCTTTGGGAAAAGTTTTATAAGGGCGGAAAAATTGCGGATTATATTGAGTATCGCAATTGCGTTAATATGAAGAACGGAGAGAATAGAAATCGTGGTGAAAATAACTGCACCGGGACTTGTAATCAGGGAACAGAATATCGGTGAGGCCGATAAGCTTATAACCGTGCTTACTGCAAAGCACGGGCTTGTCCGTGCATTTTCAAGAGGTGCAAAAAAAGCTAAAAGTAAAAAGCTTGCTGCCACATCTCTTCTCGCTTATGCGGATTTTACCTTTACAAAAACAAGGGATGCCTTTTCGGTTGAGGAAGCACTTATAAAAGAGGTGTTTTTTGAGCTTCGGAATGATGTTCAGAAAATGGCTCTTGCTCAGTACTTCTGCGAATTGGCATATGAATTCTGCGAAGAGGATTTCGAGTCGGAGGAAATTCTCCGACTTTTTCTTAATGCTCTATGGTTATTGAAGGAAAATAAGAAAAAGCCTTCATTTATAAAAGCGGTAACTGAATTGAGACTTATGTCATTAAGCGGTTATATGCCCGATTTGGTAGCTTGTGAAAAGTGCGGTGAGTATGAAACAGAGTATATGTATTTCAATTCGGAAGAGGGAAAGCTTTATTGCAAGGAATGTGCACCGACAGGCTTTTGCAAATGCATAAGCTCTTCTGTTGTAACGGCTATGAGATATGTTGCTCTTTCGGATTTTCCAAAGATTTTTTCATTTAGCTTAAATGATGACGGACTTAAAAGCTTTTGTGATGTAACAGAAGATTATTTACTTAATAAAACCCAAAGAAAATTTAAAACTCTAGAGTTTTACAATGTGATTAAGGATTAAAAATTGACTATGAGTGAGTTAAACAGACATTTAAAAGCACTTGAATATGACAAGGTTTTAGAAATGGCAATGAAAAGGGCGTGTAACGATGATGCACGAGATATTATTGCAGCTATAAGACCTGAAACAAGCATCAATATGGCTCAAAACCACATTGATATGACAGAAAATGCCTACATATTATTGGCTAAATACGGCGGTCCCTCTTTTGGCGGACTTAAAAATGTTAATAATTCTCTTGCACGCGCTTCCGCAGGCGGTGTTCTTTCAATGAAGGAGCTTCTTGACATTGGTTCAACCATAAGAACAGTACGCGGCATAAGAGAGTGGCGGAATAATAGTGGCGGTCAGGATGATTTGAAAATTGATTTGTATTTCAATTCATTGATGCCCAATAAATATCTTGAGGAGAAGATTTTTTCTGCAATTCTTACGGAAGAGGAAATGAGCGACAATGCTTCTCCTGAGCTTGCATCAATCCGCCGTCAGATCAAAAATAAAGAAAACAGCGTCCGCGACCAATTGGAAAAGCTTATTCGTTCTCAAAAGCTGAAGACAGTTTTGCAGGATGCGATTGTTACACAGAGAAACGGCCGATATGTTGTGCCGGTTAAAAGTGAACACAGAGCCTCGGTTTCAGGTCTTGTTCACGATACATCATCCACAGGAGCGACGGTTTTTGTTGAGCCTGCAGGTGTAGTTGAAGCAAATAATGATATTCGTGTTCTTCGTGGCAAGGAAGCCCAGGAAATTGAAAGAATTTTGTATGATCTTTCTGTTGAAGCAGGTAATTTTGCTCAAGAAATAAAGGGTAGCTATGAATGTGCGGTGGAAATAAATGTTATTTTCTGCAAAGCGCATCTTGCTTATGATATGAGAGCCACAATGCCCGTTCTTAATGACAAGGGCATTACAGATCTGAAAAAATCAAGACATCCCTTAATTGACCCGAAAAAGGTTGTTGCAACAGATATTCGTTTGGGCTCGGATTTTGATACACTTGTTATTACTGGTCCTAATACGGGCGGTAAAACTGTTGCAATCAAGACAATCGGTCTTCTTTCTGCTATGGCATCAAGCGGATTTATGATTCCTGCCGGAGATGAAAGCAGAGTCAGCGTTTATGATAACATTCTGGTTGATATCGGTGACGAGCAAAGCATTGAGCAATCCTTGTCAACCTTCTCATCCCACATGGTGAATATTGTTAATATTCTTAAGGTGGCAGGAGAAAAGTCTCTTGTCCTTATAGACGAATTGGGCGCAGGTACTGACCCCGTTGAGGGTGCGGCGCTTGCTATGGCAATTCTTGAAGAACTTCATACCAAGGGTGCGAAAATTGCTGCAACAACTCACTATGCAGAGCTTAAGGCTTATGCCTTGCAGACTGCAAGAGTTGAAAATGGCTCCTGCGAATTTGATGTAAACAGCTTAAGACCAACCTACCGACTTCTTATCGGTATTCCCGGTCGTTCAAATGCCTTTGCGATTTCTGAAAGACTTGGTATTGATAAAAGCATTATCGATAGAGCAGGGGAGCTTGTTTCATCTGAAAATACCCGTTTTGAAGATGTTGTTGATATGCTTGAAAAGAGTCGTCTTGAAATGGAGGACGAGCATTCAAAAGCAAAGAAAATCACCGAATCTGCAAGAGCGGACAAAGAAAAGGCTGAAAAGCTTCTTAAGGATGCACAGTTCAGACGAGACAGAGAGCTCGAAAATGCTCAGGGTGAGGCTCTGAGAATAGTTGAAAAAGCGAAACGCGAGGCAAATGCACTTCTTAATGAGGTTGAAAAGCTGAAAAAAGAAGCAAAGCAGACCAAGGATGCGGCAGAGCTGGCAAGAAGAGCAAAATCTGCAGTTAATTCTCACTTGGATGCTATCAATAGCGCTGTGAATCCCGTTTTTGGTTCAATTGAGGATGATGAGGACTACACTCTCCCGAGACCTCTAGAAATCGGTGATACAGTTTATTGTAAGACTATCGGCAAAAATGCAAGTGTTACAGCACTTAAGGATAAAAAGGGGAATGTGGAAATTGCTGCAGGTATGCTGAAAATGAGGGTTAAGGAAGACTCTCTTCGCCTTGTTGAGAAGCCTAAGCAGAAGGAAACAAAGAAGCGTCAGGTTTCAACAACAAGAGTTATGGGCGAAAGCAAATCCACAATGGCGATTAACAATCGTTGCGACCTGAGAGGTCTTATGGTTGATGAAGCGATTATTGTTCTCGACCGATTCCTTGACGATTTGCTCCGTTCAGGGCTTACAGAATGTACAATTATTCATGGTAAGGGAACAGGTGCCTTAAGAGCAGGTGTTACTCAATACCTTAAAGGTGACCCGAGAATCAGAACCTTTCGTTTAGGTACCTTCGGCGAAGGTGAAAACGGAGTTACAATAGCGGAGATAAAATAAAAAACGCGTCCGAGAGGGCGCGTTTTTTAGTGAAGAGTGAATAGTGAAGAGGTGAGGGGAAGCTTCGCTTCCAAACATTTTAATTATTCTATTGAGAATTTAATCTTTGTAAAATCGAGGTTTTTGAGGTCTTCGATATTCATTTTGAAATAACCGATTTTTTCTGTATCTGCGAGAAATTCTGGCATTCCGTCATCGAGGGGGTCGTACTGCAGAAGTGTGATTTCTTCGCCGTTCTCAACAAAAATTCTTGTGCCGTCCTCCGCGTTATCAGTGTTAAAAAAGTCGATTGAAAATTCTGTTTCAACATCGCCTAAGAAATCAAAGCCTGCATTGAAATCGTCAATCAATGTGTCCGGCTCTGTTTCACAATAACGGATGTTAGGAACGAAGCTTCCGTTATCCTCTGTTAAGAAAATATAAATAAAGCCCTTGTGGTCAATTATATTTTCTTTGTCATAGCTTTTGAATTCTGATAACTTCAACTGACAGAAAAAGAAATCATCATCGCCGATTGTTCCGTCGCTGAGCCATTCCTCGGGCATTGTTGGTGACCCGAAAAATTTACTTGTTCCGGGGTCATATTCCCCATGTGCTTTTTCTACTTTAATTCCAATCATTTTACGCTACTCCCATATATTCTTCCATTACTAGACCGCTGTCTTTGAGCTCTTTTGCTAAATCAACACCCACATATCTCCAATGCCAGGGTTCATAAATAACCTTTGTGATATCCTGCTTGTCCTTTGGGTATCTCATAATAAAGCCGTAGTCAGCTGCATGCTCTGTAAGCCATCTGAATTCTGCGGTATCCTCGAACCATTCGTCAACACAGACAATGTCCATAGCATATCCTAAATTATGCTCGGAGGATCCGGGTGGCATAATAATTGTTGCTGCCTTGACCTTAGCATCCTTATGTGAATAGCCTTGGCTTTCATAGAAGCTGACCTTGTTGTTGTAGTTTCTTTCCTGTAATTCATAGGAACGATAGCCTGAGCAGGGTGTGAGGTTTACTCCGTCCTTGAGTGCGGCATTATACATTTCCTCATAATGTACCGCAACCTTACTGTCAAGACGCTCTGAGCTACCGCATACATAAACTAAATCGGGTTCATAATCGTCAGGAATTCTGTAGCTTGAATTTACAAGTGTCGTATACCACTTTTCTTCGTCAATGGTAATAATTGTAGGGTTGTCCATTGTACCGGGTTGAGCAACAACCGCTGTAACAGGTTGAGTTGTCTCAGGTGCGGTGGTATCAGATGTACTTTCCTGTGTTGTATCAGTTTTATCTGCTTTGTCAGTTGACTGTGGCTTTTTACTGTTGCTTTTTTCTGTTGTAGTCTGAGCTACTTCGGATTCTTTTTGTCTTAATGCATCGTTCTTTTTGTCAACGGAAATGCAAACGACTGCAATAAAAATAACAATCAGAGCCATCATAATACAGAGAAAATTCAGGGCTTTCTGATTTTTGTTGAGCTTACGCTTCTTTTTGGTATTTTTAACTGCCATAACTTAACCTCTTTATTTTTAATCCACGGCTAACATTATATTGTTATATCGGTGAATTGTCAAATGGTAATTAATAAACCAATAAGATAAATTAGTTGTAAATTACAAAGGTTAGTTATATAATTTGTGCTTTTTATACAAAGATAAAAAAATGTTGAAAATTACTGTTGCTATGGAGAAATTTGTGATATAATCAATTGGTGAATAGGTCGAAGTATCGACAGATGCAAAAAATCGAAAGGGGTCAAACCTTAATGAAACGTATTTTTACTATTGCAACAGCTATTTTGCTTGTTAGCGCACTTTTAATGACTTTAACTTCATGTGGTGGTTCTGATACTTCTGATGAAACTGTTGAGGTTTATTCAACAGAGGAAGCAGAATATACTCAGAGCGCTGTTACTGTTGGTAAAACAAGTGAAGAAGTTCTTTCATATTTCAATAGCCTTGTAAACGGAGTTAAAAACGATAAGCCTGTTGTTAATTACAACATTGAAAAGAACGTTCCCAATGGTAGCCTTAAGGTTACAAAGCAGGGTGCCGAGGATGCAGAGGAAATTGATGATTCCCTCAAGGCAATCAATGACGCTGCCAAGGGTATAAAGGACCTTATTCTTGAAGATATCAAGGGTAATTCAGGTACAGTTAATTTCGGTGATGATAATTCTGAAATGCTTTTGGTAAAAGGCGAATCATGGGCAACTCAGCTTACTGCTGAAGATATTGATTACGCTGAAATCAAGGAAATCGGCGATAAATACTTCATTACAATCGCTTTCAATGACCTTACAAGTGCTGAAGCTCAGGAGGTTCTTACTAAAGCATTTGACCTTCGTGACAAGGAAGAAATCCTTGCTTCCGAGGAATTTGCTAAAACTAAAGAATATCTCATTCTTAACGATTATGATGTTGTTTACAGTGGCTGCAAAATCACTGCAACAGTTGACCGTCTTACAAACGAAATCACAAACATCAATTATTACAAGGCAGCAAATGTTACTGCATATATGACAGGTGCAGGCACTCTTGAAAGCTATGGTGATGTAAGCGTTATGTTTACTCTTGAGGATAAGGCTAATTACGATATTACCTGGGATAGCGGTTTACCCACAAGTCCTGTTGAAACTGCAGAAGTAAAATAATAATTCAGGTTGCAGAGTGGATGTGCCACTCTGCAATTTTAGACGGAGGTTATTCCATTGACTAAAAAAATAATTGCACTCCTCACTGTTGCAACAATTCTTTTTGTATGCGCTTTTGCATCCTGTAGAAAGGAAGAAAGCTTATATTCAAGTGATAAGGATTTTGAATTTGTAACTGATGATAACGGTAACAAAATCCTTGCTGATGATGGTCAGCTTCTTGTTTATGCTACTGATGAGGATGGTAAATATGTTACCGAAGAATCAGGTGAAAAGGTAACATTAAGACAGCAGTTCGAGCCTATGGAGAATGATGGCATTGTTGAAGATTATGGCTTCAAGGTGTTTCTTCCTGATGGCTGGAAAACAGATTCAAATAAAGTTAACAGCTTTGTAAACAAATCAAAGAAAGAGTCTTGTGAAATTTCAGTTGTAAAATATTTTTATGATGATTATTACAATATGAATAAAGATTTTTATGACGAGCTTAAAGAAAATAAGCTTGATGTTACTTGGGAAGATGAAGTGGAATTAGGTACAGCCTTCAAAAACGCTTGCAGATTTACAATGAAAACAGATGATGGCTTCAGTGTTCTTTATATCTTTGAAAATTCAGGTAATGTTTACAAGGTTCTTTTCACAGGCGCAGACATCGGCTTCGACGATTTACTTGTTGATACTGTAGATTTCTGTAAGGCTATGGATTTCAAGGGCTTTACCTACTATAACGATATTACCGCAGTAAGCGAAGAAAACAAATAAAGCAAAAAATTAACTGCTTCTTTCATGCGAGAGAAGCAGTTTTTTTGTGATTTTATATTTAGAAAAACAGGTTCGATAATTTTATATTTTATTCTTAAGATATTTCTCTGTTGCTGTATAAATTGCGGGTACTAGGATTACTGCAGCAACAACCTCAATAATTCCGTTAACACCGATTAAGGTTGTTATGATAGTGTTTAATGTTGTTGTAACGCCTAATGTAATGGACTCAAAGCCGTTGAAAACATTTAAGGCAGTTATAACTAAAATAGTGTTAGTTAATGTTCCTGCAAATGCTCCGATACCGACAGCAAGTGGCTTTTTGATTTTTGTTTTAAGTAATGCTTTTACTACCAATGCAGTTACTATACCAACAAAAATTCTCGGAACAACTGAAATCATAGGATTCTGGAAGGGGATGTTGGCAGGAATTGGTTCCTGAAAAGCCTTGATAACGCATAAAACACCCCAAAAAGCGCCTAAAAACGCACCCTCTTTAATTCCGAGGATTGAAGCACCCAATATTGTTACTAAATGAATTGTAGTAATTGCAATAGCGGGTCCGATGATGATGTAGCCAAGGGGTGTGAATGTGAGAACCACTATCAATGCCGCAAATAAGCCACATAATACAAGACGGGTTAATTTTTGTTTCTTTTTCATAATAAAACTCCTTTGCTATTGTTCTCATAGAGATACAATGCGTTTAAAAATTGGTGATTTATTACCTGTTTTTCTTATATATTACTAAAAGTCCCTGAAGAACAAGGTCTTTATTAAAAACGATTTCCTTTTCGCAGCAAGCAACGATTTCCTTTGCAAGACCGCCTGTTGCGACCATTGTTTTAATAGGCTTTCCTAATTCCTTTTCTAATCTGCTTGCCATTCCGTCAAGCATAGCCGCGTTTCCTAAAACTGTTCCTGAGCGGATACAGTCAATTGTATTAGTTCCGATGGCGTGCTCGGGAGCGGAAAGCTCAATTGCAGGAAGCTGAGAGGTTCTCAAGGAAAGGGCATCAAGAGAAATTCCTATACCGGGGGCGATGGTGCAGCCTGCGAAAAGCCCGCCCTCGTCAATAACGGAGATTTTTGTCGCTGTGCCTAAATCCATAACCAAGCAGGGAAGCTCATACTGAGCGATTGCGCCCACAGCCCCTGCAACTAAATCTGCGCCTAATTCCTTGGGGTTATCAGTTATGATTTTTAAGCCGTTTTTAATTCCTGCGGCTACTACCAAAGCATCGCAACCGATAACTTTTTTTATTGCGTCTTTAAAAACTCTTGTAAGCTCAGGTACAACAGAGCTGATTATTGCGCCTTCAAAATCTGTTCCGGTTTCTTCAAGTTCGAAAATTGCTTTTAATTCTATTGCATATTGTTCGGATGTTCTGTGGCGTTGCGTTGCCAAACGGGAAATACAAATTGCTTTGTCGTTTTCGTAAACACCTAAAGTAATGTTTGTATTGCCTATGTCTGCGGTTAAAATCATAAATTGCACCTCAACTTTTATATAGAATGGCTATATTAAACTTCTAAGCTTTTTTTGACGCCTGAATTATACAACATAACTATAAATAATGCAAGAATTTTGTGAAAAAGCATTTGAAAAAGTGGATTTGTATGGTATAATAATCCCGATATTTTTATCATAATTTTCAGAAATGAGGTTTTAGTTATGAAAGGATTTTTTAAAGAATTCAAGGAATTTATTTCCAGAGGCAATGTAATTGATCTTGCAGTCGGCGTTATTATCGGCGGTGCTTTCTCAGGTATCGTTAATAACCTTGTAACAAACATTGTTACTCCTGCAATCTCTCTTTTGACAGGTAAGGTTTCATTTACAGATTTATTTATCGCTCTTGATGGTGGCGAATATGCAACTCTTGCTGCTGCTCAGGAAGCAGGCGCTGCAACATTAAACTATGGTCTTTTCATTCAGGCGGTAATTGATTTTATTATTACAGCATTTGTTATATTCCTTCTTGTTAAGGGTATTAATAAAATCAGAAGCTTGGGCAAAAAGGAAGAGCCTGTTGTTGAAGAAGCTCCCACAACAAAGGTTTGTCCCTTCTGTAAATCAGAAATCAGCATTGATGCAACTCGTTGCGCTCACTGTACCTCAGAGGTTGAATAATTTAAATGGGAATTTTAAGATATTTTATTGCACTTTGGGCATCTAAGGCTGTATTTGTTTTGCTACGCCTTCTTAAAAGAAATGCAACAATGTACCCTGGCTTTATTGCTTTGAAGATTTGCCCTGATTATCTTGCAAGAACTAAGAAATCACCAAATGTTCTTTGTGTTACAGGTACAAACGGAAAGACTACAACAACAAATATGGTTGCTGATATTCTTTCTCAAAGCGGTATGAAGGTCGTATCTAACAGATATGGCTCTAATATAAACACAGGTGTTGCAACTGCTCTTACTCATAGCGTTAATATTTTTGGTAAACCGAAAATTGATGCTCTTGTTTTAGAGGTTGACGAAAGATTTTCAAGACTTATTATGCCTTTTATTAAGCCTGATTATCTTATTGTTACCAATCTTTTCAGGGATTCTATCAAGAGAAATGCCCATCCTGAATATATTTTCAGTATTCTTGATACTTATGTACCTGAAAACACAAAACTTATTCTTAATGCAGACTGCTTGCAGTCCTCTCAGCTTTTGAAGAATAACAAGCGAGTTTATTTCGGTATTGATAAGTTAGATACCGATGTAACAGAGTGTGTGAATCTTATCAATGACTTTTCCATCTGTCCTGTTTGTGATGAAAAGCTTGAATTCAATTATTTGAGATATCATCACATCGGTAATGCTTATTGCCCGAAATGTGATTTCAAATCCTATGATGCTGATTACAGATTGACAAGCATTGATTATGACAAAAAGACAATTACAGTTTCTCATAATGTAAAAGAAGATGTTTACCCCATGGTAAACAGAGCTCTTTACAATATTTACAATGAGCTTGCAGCAATCAGTCTTATGTCTGAATTCGGCGTTGACCTTAACAAGGTTAAGGAATATATGGCTAAAATCAGCGTTACCCAGACTCGTTATAATGAAGCAAAAGCAGGTAAAACTGAAATTATCAGAACTATGGCAAAGGGTCAGAACTCTGTTGCCTGCTCCCGTTCATTTGATTTTGTAAGTCATGAAGAGGGTGCAAGAACTGTTTTCATTATGATTGACGACTTGTTTGAGAGAAGAGATTCTTCTGAATTTGTTGGTTGGATTTATGATGCTGATTTTGAGTTCCTGAACACTCCTGATATTAAGCAGATTGTTCTTGCAGGACCTCGTTGCTACGACTTTAAGCTTCGTTGCCTTATTGCGGGTATTCCTGAAGACAGACTTCTCTGCGAGCAGGATGAATTCAAGGCCGTTGATATTATGGATAAGGATATTGATAAGCTTTATCTTCTTCATGATACATCTACCTATGACCTTGCATGTGAGGTTGAAGCGAAAATCAAAAGTGAGTTTTCAAAGGCATATAAAGGCGGTGACCAAGTATGAAAATAGAGGTTTTATATCCTGAAATTTGCTGCTTGTTCGGTGACAAGGCTAATATGCGCTATTTTGAAATGTGTTTGCCTGAGGCAGAGTTTATTAAAACTCCCGTAAGTGAAATGCCTCGCTTCTTAACAGAAGATGTTGATATGGTTTATTTCGGCTCTTGCAGCGAATCAAATCAGGAAAGAATTCTTTCAAGACTTAAAGACCATAAAGCAAGAATTGAAGAATTAATTGAAAAAGGCGTTATTTTCCTTATGACAGGTAACACCTTTGAGATTATGGGGAATTACATCAAAAAGCCCGATGGTGAGAAAATAGAAGCCTTGGGCATAATTGATTTTTATGCCGAAAGAACTATTCCTAAAAGAAATAATTCTTTGTTTATCGGTAAATTCGGTGAAACTGAAATTGTTGGTTATACAAGTCGCTTCTCCCACGCTTATGATATTAAAGAAAGCGATGCTTTCATAAGTGTTACCAAGGGTTATGGCTCATTTATTGATTCAAAAACAGAAGGCATCAGAAGGAATAATCTTTACGGAACATATCTTTTAGGTCCGTTCCTTATTCAGAATCCTTTGTTTACAAAATATCTTATGGGTAAGCTAGGTGTGGAAAATCCTCAGCTTGCTTTTGAAGATGAAATTATGAAAGCCTATGATGTCAGAGTCAAGGAATTTAAAACTGATATAGAGTTTATTGGTTAATGGGAATTATTAAAGCGCAGTCCTGAAAAGAGTTTTTTGGACTGTGCTTTCTTGTCGCTTGACAATATATTCCATAATAATTATAATAATATCATATAAATCTTGATATTGAAGGTGAAAATATGAAGACTCCAAAGGTTTTTGAAAGCGAATATAGATTTTGTCTTATCTTATGGGAAAACGAGCCTATTACTTGTGCGAAAATTTCTGATATCTGCAAAGAAAAATTAGGTTGGGCAAGAACAACTACATATACTGTTATCAAAAGATTGGGTGACAGAGGAGTTCTTAAAAAAGAGGGTTCAACAATTACCTCCCTTGTTTCTAAAGAGGAAATTCAGCTTGCTGAAATGAACGAATTGTTTGAGGAAAGATTTGAAGGCTCTCTCCCTGCATTTATTGCAGCATTTGCAAAGAAGCAGAAGCTTTCCGAAAAAGAATACGACGAGCTTAAAAAGCTTCTTGGAGAATAAATAGAAAATGGAAAAGATATTCGCTGAAATATTTTCGATGTCTGTTGATTCGGCATGGCTCATAATAGCGGTTATTATTGCTCGCGCCATTTTACAGAAATCGCCAATGTATTTCAGAAAAGTTTTGTGGTTCTTGGTTGGCTTAAGGCTTCTAATTCCGTTTTCACTTGAAAGCTCCTTCAGCCTCGTGCCTCAACAAACTCAACAGACTGCAGATAGAGTAGTCAGTCAGGCGGTTGTGCCTGTTGAGGAGGGAATAACCTTTTCAGAGGTTGTGCCTGTTTTGTGGATTGCTGTGGGTGTAGGCTTTCTGATTTATGGAATTGTAAGCTATATTAAGCTTAAGATGAAAATCAGTGATAGTATTTTAGTGAAAGATAATATTTATCACAGTGATAGAATTGAATCTCCGTTTGTTTGTGGGTTTATTAAACCGAAAATATATTTGCCCTATGGCTTGGATGAAGTAACACTCGCTTGTGTGCTGCAGCATGAGAAAACCCATATAAAATATGCTGATCATATTATAAAAGCACTTAGCTTTATTGTTTTATGTGTTCATTGGTTTAATCCTTTAGTGTGGGTTGCATATTTCTTGCTTTGTAAGGATGTTGAGCTTTCCTGCGATGAAAGCGTCATAAAAAAATACGACAATAACCAGTGCAAGCAATATGCAAAAGCACTTTTAGAGCTCGGAGTTCATAATGTGAAATTTACAGCTTGTCCTGTGGCTTTCGGTGAGGTTAGTATAAAAACACGAATCAAAAGTGTTATAAACTATAAAAAAGCAGGTAAAGTATTGGTTTGGGTTTCTTTTTGCTTATGTGCAATAGTTGCAATTTGCTTTATGACCGAGCCCGATGTTAAAGCAAAGGGGAATATTGATAAGGTTGAGATGTCTGAGGATGTGACCGAACCTGTAAAGGCGGAGGTTACAGAACCCGCAAAAGAAGCTACAACAGAAGCTATAGCAGAACCTACAACAGAACCTACAACAGAAGCTGTAACTCAAGATTCTGTTGAACAGATTGCGGAGCAACCCGTTGCTGATAACTACGAAGAAACTGTAAGTCAAACAGAAAATGTTTACGATGACAGTATGTTTGAAAATGAAGATGACGGAATAGATGATGATGGCTTGAACAGAGTTAATGTTATGCAGCCTGATTGGGTTGCTGTACCTGACACTCCCTCTGTGTATGGTGGTATTACCTATGATAATTACAGTTCTAATTCAGGCGTGATAGGTTCGAATCCCGAGTTCCCGACGCTCGCATCGTTTGATTGGGATCCTGCTGTAACAAATTGACCTTAAAAACTCACGGAAATACAAACAACCAATATAGTTGGGAATATCAAAATGAAAAAAACCTTGCAGATTGAGTTCTGCAAGGTTTTTTGTATAGCTTTCAATCTTGTTCTGTTCTTTGCTTTTTGAAGCCCTTGTTAGTGATTGTATTAAGAACAATGTTAAGTGTGAAAAGCGCGATACCAACGAATATTCCGTATTGAACCGAGCCTGAGATAAAGGCGATGGTTGTATCGGAAATCATTGAAACGCAAAGAGTGAAAAGGACTGCTGCTGATGTAAAGCAAATTGTTGAAAGAACACACATTGTAATATTGAAGCCCGCTTTAAGCTTCGGCGCTCTCAAAAGAACGAAAATGAAATTCAAAACGCCGAAAACAACAGCAAGATAAAGCAATAATATTGCTATCATAAGCATTCCTGTGGGTGCACCGATAAGCCCTGATGAAATAAGGGTTATAAGAGAGCCCCAGTTAAGCTTTAACAGGGTGTTCAAGGTGAAATCCACCAGAGTCATATTAACAGACTCTGCATACACAAAAGGCAGATTAATACTGTAATTTGCTAAGGGGAGTATCAATGCAATCAAGGGAACAAAGGTGAAAATAAATCTGATTATTCTCAATTTATTACCAAATAATGCGCTTTTGAAATTGCCTGTAAATTTATTGAATTTTGACCAGGCGATTGCAGCTTCCTCAGCATCTTCATTCAGGCGACCCTCCCAATCAAAATTGGGAATGTTAACGCCACAGGAAGGACATTCGGCTTTCACATGCCAAATATTAAGATGCCTTCCGCATTTAGGACAAAAAGCCATAAATGTACCTCCGTTTCTATAGGTTATGTAAATTAATAATCAAGAACTCGAAGAATTGATTTAACATCAATGGGAAGCTTTGCAATAGCGTTACGAGCTTCTTTTTCGCGGATTGCAGGTGTTACAAATGCAATTTCATTTTTGTCTGCATCATCTCTGTGAAGAATAAGAGGAGAATCAAAGGTTTTATTAATTTCATTGAATGCAGCTATGTAATCCTCGGTTTCTGCTCTTACATAGAGCGCTGTGCTCTGAAGAACAGGGTCAATAACATAATTTTCTTCTGTAGGACCCCAACCGAAGGCTTTTCTTTTTGCAGTGTGCTTTGCGCAGTCAATAACGTCTGCAACAACGGCACTTGCTGTGGGGAGCTTACCTGCGCCCTTACCATAGAAAACAACATCGCCGATAGCGTCACCTCGAACAAGGATTGCGTTAAAAACATCGTCAACGGATGCAAGCTGACTGTGGTTCTGAATAAGGCAAGGACCAACAGTTGCGCTGATGCTGTTATCATTAAGCTTCTGTGCGCGACCGATAAGCTTAATAACGCCACCCCAATTCTTAGCATATTCAACATCCTCGGGAGTTATGTTGGTAATACCCTCAGTTTCAACGAAATCAGGGTAAACATGCTTTCCGAAGCAAAGAGAGGCAAGAATACAGATTTTTCTTGCAGCATCGTGACCGAGAATATCTGCGGAAGGATCACGCTCTGCGTAGCCATTGTCCTGAGCAAGCTTGAGAGCATCCTCAAATGCCATTCCGTCAACAATCATTTTTGTGAGAATGAAGTTAGTTGTTCCGTTAAGAATACCTGCAATTTCTTCAATTTCGTTTGCTGCAAGGCACTGGCTGATAGGTCTGATAATCGGAATACCGCCACCAACGCTTGCTTCAAAAAGGAAGTTTACATTGTTTTCCTTTGCCATTTCAAGAAGCTCATAGCCCTTTGCAGCAACAAGCTCTTTGTTTGAGGAAACAACACTTTTGCCTGCCATAAGGCTTTTTGAAACATACTCGTAAGCAGGTTCGGTTCCACCCATACACTCAACAACAATGCTTACAGCAGGGTCATTGAGAATATCGTTGAAATCCTTTGTAAAACAATTTTCAAGCTCGTGACCAGGAAAATCTCTGATGTCAAGAATATGCTTAACCTCAAGAGAAGCTTGTCCGCTTTTCGCCACAATACTTTTTTGATTTTTAAGTAAGAGCTCTGCAACACCTGAACCAATTGTGCCAAAACCCATAATTGCGATTTGCATTCGGATACCTCCGTATATGTAAGAATGATATATACCCTATCATATTATCACAGTTCTTTAAGATAATAAAGAGCAAAATTGAAATTTTATAAAAAATATTAAAAATTTATAAAAATAATAATCTTTATATTGTATTATTAATCTTAATAGTTTAAAATAGAACTAACTATAGTGTTGTCCTAGATGTAGGGGAGGTCTTATTATGGATGCTATTATCCAGAAGCGCAAATCCTTCATAATAAATTTTATTTATATTGCAATTTTTGTTGGCTTATATTATTTCACTATTAAATATGCTTTCGGGTATATTTTCCCATTTGCTTTTGCAGCGGCAATTTCAATTTTTCTTCAAAGACCTATTAAGGCTATAACAAAAAAGCTTCATATCAAGGCACATAGTGCGGTTTCAATTATACTTGTGCTTCTTATCGTTATTATAGTTCTTGGTACTGCTGCAGGCTTGCTTTTTGCATTAGGTAGCGAATTAAAAGAATTTTTCACTTATATGTTCAGCAATATTTCTTCGCTTTCCGAATTGGCTGATGAGGGCGAAAGGCTAGCTATGGATTTGCTTAGTCGTTTACCTAAAGGTGTTGGAGAGGCTCTTGGTGGATATGTGACAGATTTCTTTGATAACCTTGGAAATAAAAGCACGGGTATTGATATGTCAGTTTTATCTGCACCTATAAGTGGCGCCTGGAATGTTGTTAAAGGTCTTCCTTCAGTTTTCCTTACAATTCTTGTTACGGTTGTTTCCTGTGTTTTTATGACCGCTGATTATGAAATAATCAAGAAAATGCTTCTTGGCTACTTCCGTGAGGAAAATCGTCTTAAGCTTGTTAATACCAAACGCACAATAACCAGAGGTATTTCAAAGCTATTCAAGGCTTATGCAACTTTAATGCTGATTACATTCACAGAAATGTTTATTGGTCTTTCCTTTATGAAGCTTATCGGTGTTTATAAAGGTGGGTATATTGCGATTATTTCATTTGTTACCTGTATTGTTGATATTATTCCTGTTTTAGGTACAGGTACGATTATTCTTCCTTGGGCGATTTACAGCTTGGTGACAGGAAATGTAGGCTTGGGTATCGGTCTTGTAGTTCTTTATGCGGTTATTACCGTTTTGAGACAGGTTATTGAGCCGAAACTTGTAGCAAATCAAGTTGGTCTCCCGGCTATTGTAACAATTGCTGCTATGTTTATTGGCGCCAGAATATTTGGTGCATTTGGTATTATCATTTTACCGCTTACAGTTATCATTCTTAAACTTATGTATGATGAGGGTGTAGTGGGAAATAAAAAGCTCGTAGAAAAAGAAGAGAGCGTAGGGTGAGTTCGTTGGAAAATAAAATGTTTGATATACATTCTCATGCTTTGTGGGGGATGGATGATGGTTCCCGTGATTTGGAAACAACGGTGGAACTATGCGATATGGCGGTAGAATCAGGTACCGGTACACTTTTTCTTACCCCTCATTTGTTGTATTGGGAAACCTCTGAAAAGCTTTATGACAAAAGAGAAAGAAGAATTGCGGAGCTTGAAGAGATTCTTGAATATGAGAGGATTCCTCTCAGATTGGAAAAAGGCTTTGAGATTCTTTGTGATGACGATATTTTAGATGTAAAATATTTTAAGCCATATACATTGTGCAAATCAAGATATCTTCTTATGGAGTTTAATTTTTTTAAGCCTACCTATGATGATGTTCGTGCATGGTGCGAATATGTTAAATCCTTTGGAATTGTTCCTGTTATCGCTCATCCTGAAAGATATTCGTTTTTCCTTGATGATTATGCTGCGATTGATAAGCTTTCAGGGAAAGGTGTTCTATTCCAGGTAAACAGTGGTTCGGTAGCAGGTATGTTTGGTGACGAGGTTCAGGACTTTGCTGAGCGAATGATAAATTTAGGCTTTTGTGATTTTATCGGCTCTGATGCTCATGATGTCAGAAGAAGAAATACAGACATATCTTTTTGTCTGGAAAATGCACCCTATGGCTTGAATGAAGTTTTATTAGATAAAGCGCTTTTTGTAAATCCTAAAAAAATAATTAAGGATGAACAAATTAAGGTGAATAGATTGGGTTATTTTGCTGAAATTTAAAATTCTTGTTTAAAATTCTAAAAAAGAAAAATAAATAAGAATATGTGTGATAGAATATCACCGATAATAGTAGGAAAGGAGGACGAAATAATGTTAGATTCTATTTGGCAGCTTCTCGCTAACTATGGTCTTGATACAAGCGAAATCGCTAATGGTATCAGCTCACTCTTCACAATTACAGAGACAACTGATGCTGAAGGTAACGTAGTTACTGAATACGGCGGAAGCTTAGCAGCTCTTGCTGATTTCCCCATCATCGGTATGGTACTTCAGGCATTCGCAAGCTTCGCTCCTGCAGTTGAAGAAACAGTAGCATAAGTTTTCCTACATACACTAATGGTTAGTGTGAATTATTGCAATAGTTTTCACAGGGGAAGTGCGGTTATTCCGCACTTCCTTTTTTTGATTGGATTGATTTTGGTATTGCAATTATATAGAAAACCTGTATAATATTATATACTATTATGATATGTGTAGTATTACGAAACGCTTTTGTCGGCTTTTTGCAAAATTGTATTTTTAAAAATTCAATTTTGCACTATACATATTGAAAGGATTATAGTCGAATTTTCGAAGAAAATTCGCTACCAAATGATAGATTTGGTAGCGAAACAGTGTGACTTCACACTGTTTCGACTAACTATAATCGTTATAAATATATATGTGTGAGGTCTGTTATGGATAAGGTTTCAAAGAAAAAGGGTATGGGTGCGGTTATTGCTCTTGCCGCTGTGATACTTGTAGGTGTTATTGTAATAACTGTTGTAATTGCAGGTATGATAAAAGAAAACGGTGGTCTCTCCTCTAAAGAAAAGACAAGCTCCTATTCTCGTGCGGATATTACAACCACAGAGAAAACTACTTTTATCAACTGGGATGAGGCTGAGAATGATACGGAGGCTGTTCAGCAGGATTCCGGCAATGGTAATGTAAATGCTGATGCTAATAATGTTGAAGCAGGGGATGTGGTGACAAATCCTCCTACAACAAAAAAGTCAGATAAATATGACCCTGTTGCAGAATACGAGCAATTGACAAAGAATGGTGATAATGTTCTTTCTGACCATCATAACAATAAATACATTAAGCTTATTTCGGAAAAGTATGGTGTAAACAAAGATCTTCTTGTAGCTGTTTATTCTGAACCTGATACAGGAAACAACTTTGTTCTCGAGTTCAGCGGTAAGACAGACGAAGACGGCAATGTAATAAAAAGCCCTGATACACTTTCAAAGGTCTATGCAATTGATAAAAATAAAAAGATTGCAGTTGCAACCGGTAAAACAACAGGTAATGTAGGTGTATCTTATGCAGAGGGAACACTTTGCTTCAACATGATTAAAACAATTGTTATGCCTCAGTATCCTGAGTATTTCAGCGGAGTTGAAAATTAAGGTACATTTGCAGTAAAAAATGCTTGTGATATAGTTACAAAAAAAGTTTGAAAATTTCTTAAAAAAACACCAAAAAACACTTGCATTATTGAATAAGTTGTGATATTATGATAGGGCGCGCGAAGGGCGTGTCCCTATCTTTTTATGCCCTGACGCGAGCAGATATGCGATGACGCGGGAGGTGGCTGCCCACTGAGGCAGGGAATTTCCGCCGAGTATGTCCGATTTTAAACCGGGCGATTAAATACCGAATACAAACTTGTCTGCCGTCCTTAACTGTGGCTACAGGTCTGTTTCGGAGCGTGAGTTCATCCCGGAATGTCCATTCCGGTTTTTAAATGGAGAGGGCGATAAGCCCGGGAGAGTTGTTGAAACTTACGCAGCCCGCCAATAATTTTAGGAGGCGTTAAAAATGGCAGTTAAGGAAAAAATCAGAATCAGACTCAAAGGTTACGATCACAACCTCGTAGACAAAGCAGCAGAAAAGATCGTTGAAACAGCAAAGCGTACAGGTGCTCAGGTTTCAGGTCCTATTCCGCTCCCCACAGAAAAAGAGGTTATCACAGTGCTTCGCGCAGTTCATAAGTACAAAGATTCTCGTGAACAGTTCGAACAGCACACTCACAAGAGACTCATCGACATTCTCAGACCCTCAAACAAAACTGTTGAGGCTCTTACAGGTCTTGAGCTCCCCGCTGGTGTTGATTTTGAGATCAAGCTTTAATCCGATATAAAGTTTGATTTTAAATATACCTATTATAATATAGGTCGCAGGTCATGTTGAGTTTACTCAACCAATAATCTGAAGGAGGAAAACAAAAATGAAAAAAGGTCTTATCGGAAAAAAGATCGGCATGACTCAGATTTTCGATGAAAACGGAATCATGATTCCCGTTACAGTAATCGAAGCTGGTCCTTGCGTAGTTGTCCAGAAAAAGACAACAGAAAACGACGGCTATGAAGCTGTTCAGGTTGGCTACGGCGATGCTAAGGCTAACAAAGTGACAAAGCCCATGGGTGGTCACTTCAAGAAAGCGGACGTTGCTCCCAAGAAGGTTCTCAAAGAGTTCAGACTCGCTGATACTTCTTCTGTAAACGTTGGCGACATCCTTAAAGCAGATATCTTTGCTGCAGGTGAGTATGTTGACGTTGTAGGTAAGAGCAAAGGTAAAGGTACAGCAGGTGTTATCAAGCGCTGGAACTTCGCAAGACTCAGAGAGTCTCACGGTACAGGTCCTGTTGCTAGACACGGCGGTTCTTTAGGTGTTATTGACCCCGCTCGTATTTTCAAAGGCAAAAAGATGGCAGGTCACCTCGGTTCAGAGCGTGTAACTGTTCAAAACCTCAGCGTAGTTAAGGTTGACGTTGAAAACAACCTTATTGCTATCAAAGGCTCCGTTCCCGGTCCTAAAGGTGGCATCGTAGTTATCGCTGACAGTGTAAAGAAAGCTTAAGGAAGGAGTGTAACAGATGAGTAAATTATCAGTACTTGATATGGCAGGTAAAAAAGCAGGCAGCATCGAGCTTAACGATTCTATCTTCGCTATCGAGCCCAATATGTCCGCTATGCACCTCGTTGTAGTTGGTTACTTAGCAAATCAGCGTCAGGGCACTCAGTCCACAAAAACTCGTTCCGAAGTTAGCGGCGGCGGTAAGAAACCGTGGCGTCAGAAAGGAACAGGTCGTGCAAGACAGGGTTCAACAAGAGCTCCCCAGTGGTATCATGGTGGTATCGCTCTCGGTCCCAAGCCTCGCACATATGGCATCTCCATCAACAAGAAGGTTAGAAGACTCGCTATGAAGTCTGCTCTTTCTTCAAAGGTTGCTGCTGATGAAATGATCGTTCTTGATTCTATCAATCTTGATGCAATCAAAACAAAAGCAATGGCAGAGATGTTCGCTGCTATTAAAGCAGGCAAGAAGGTTCTCGTAGTTCTTCCCGAAAATAACGAAGTAATCTACAAGAGCATCAGAAACATTGAGGGTGCAAAGGTTTCAACCGTTAATACTCTTAATGTATATGACATCCTTAACTGCGATTCACTCGTAGTTCTTAAGGACTCCGTTACTAAGATTGAGGAGGTATATGCATAATGAAACTCGCACAGGACATTATCATTAAGCCTATTATCACAGAAGCTTCTATGATGGGCGTTGCTTTCAAGAAATATACCTTT
Source organism: Acutalibacteraceae bacterium (assembly GCA_045660345.1). Lineage (GTDB taxonomy): Bacteria > Bacillota > Clostridia > Oscillospirales > Acutalibacteraceae > DTU089. The sequence continues at coordinate 126,473 of JAZRDP010000022.1, read as the reverse complement.
AAAGTTGCAGCAGACGCAAACAAAGTTGAAATTGCAAAAGCAGTTGAAGAGCTTTTCGGCGTTAAGGTTGCTAAGGTAAATACTCTTACTGTAAATGGTAAGATGAGAAGATACGGTAGATTCGAAGGCTACAAGGCTTCTTGGAAGAAAGCTATCGTAACTCTTACAGAAGATTCAAAAACAATCGAATTCTTCGATGGTATTATGTAATCTGATTTTAAACTATTTATAACTTATACCCGATGGTATAGTATGGAGTTGACATTCTCCGCAAAACCATTATAGGAGTGTGAATAATATGTCTATAAAAGTTTTTAAACCGACAACAAACGCAAGACGTAATATGTCGGTAACAGATTACTCCGAACTTTCAAAGGTTGCACCTGAAAAGAGCCTCTTAAAGTCTCTTAAAAAGAATTCAGGTCGTAATAGCTACGGTAGAATCACTGTTCGTCATCGCGGCGGCGGAAACCGTAGAAAGTACAGAGTAATCGACTTCAAGAGAACAAAGTTTGATGTTAAAGCAACAGTTAAAACTCTTGAATACGATCCCAACCGTTCAGCACACATCGCTCTTCTTGAGTATGCAGACGGCGAGAAAGCTTACATCCTTGCTCCCGTAGGTCTTAAAGTGGGCGATACAGTTGTTGCAGGTCCCACAGCGGATATCAAGCCCGGTAACGCGCTTCCTCTTACAAATATCCCTGTTGGTACATTCATTCACAACGTAGAACTTTACCCCGGTAAAGGCGGTCAGCTTGCAAGAGCAGCAGGTAACGCAGCTCAGCTTATGGCTAAAGAAGGCGTTTACGCTCTTCTCAGACTTCCCTCCGGTGAACTTCGTAACGTTCCTGTACAGTGCATGGCTACTGTAGGTCAGGTTGGTAACCTTGATCATGAAAACGTTAAAATCGGTAAAGCAGGTCGTACACGCCACATGGGTATCCGTCCCACAGTTCGTGGTTCTGTAATGAACCCCAATGACCACCCCCACGGTGGTGGTGAAGGTAAATCACCCATCGGTCGTCCCGGTCCTGTTACTCCTTGGGGTAAACCCGCTCTTGGTTATAAGACAAGAGCTAAGAAGAACCGCTCCGATAAGCTTATCGTGAAGCGTCGTAACGGCAAATAAGCCGGAAAGGAGCATTACTAATGAGCAGAAGCATTAAAAAAGGACCTTACGTACAGCCCAAGCTCTACGAAAGAGTTCAGAAAATGAATGAAAACGGTGAAAAAATCGTTCTCAAAACATGGAGCAGAAGTTCAACAATCTTCCCTGATTTCGTTGGTCATACTTTTGCAGTTCATGATGGCCGTAAGCATGTTCCGGTTTATGTAACTGAGGATATGATTGGTCACAAACTTGGTGAATTCGCTCCCACAAGAACCTACAAGGGTCATGCGGGATCAAAAACTTCAAATAACGGTAAATAATTAGTCGAAAGGAGTGTGTAAAAATGGAGGCAACAGCAAAAGCTACTTATTTAAGAATAGCTCCCCGTAAGGTTCAGATCGTTCTTGACCTTATTCGCAATAAGCCTGCAGACGAAGCAATGGCAATTCTCAAGCACACACCCAAGGCTGCTTGTGAGCCGCTTGAGAAGCTTCTTAAATCCGCTATCGCAAATGCGGAAAACAAAAACATGGACGTAAATTCACTTTACGTTGCAAAGTGCTGGGTTTGCCAGGGTCCTACTCTCAAGAGAATCAGACCACGTGCAAGAGGCAGCGCTAACAGAATTGACAAAAAGACATCACATATCACCCTTGTACTCAAGGATGCAGAATAAGCGAGAGGAGGAAATATAATGGGCCAGAAAATCAATCCTACAGGATTAAGAATAGGCGTTATCAAAGATTGGGAATCTCGCTGGTTTGCTAAGAAGGGTGAGTTCGGTGATATTCTTGTTGAAGACAACAAGATTCGTGAATTCCTTCTTGAACTCCTTGCTCCCGCAGGTGTTCCTAAGGTTGAAATCGAGCGTGATCCTAAGAGAATCCGCATTAACATTTTCTGTGCAAAACCCGGTATCGTAATCGGCCGTGGCGGTGCAGAAATCGAAAAACTTAAAGAAACAGTTAAGAAAATGCTTGGCGGTGACAAAGATGTATTCATCAACATCACTGAAATCAAGCAGCCCGACCTCAACGCTCAGCTCGTTGCAGAAAGCATCGCAGCTCAGCTTGAAAAACGTGTATCTTTCCGTCGTGCTCTTAAGCAGTCAATCGGCCGCACAATGAAGGCAGGCGCAAAAGGTATTAAAGCTCAGGTTTCCGGTAGACTTGGCGGTGCTGAAATTGCTCGTACAGAACAGTACCATGAAGGAACAATTCCGCTTCAGACAATTCGTGCTGACATCGACTATGGTTTTGCAGAGGCAAAAACAACATACGGTCGTATCGGTGTTAAGATTTGGATCTACAAAGGCGAAGTTCTCCACGAGTCCCGCAAAACCAAAAGGGAAGGAGGAGCCAAATAATGTTATTACCTAAAAGAGTTAAATACCGTCGAGTTCAGAGAGGCCGTCTTAAAGGCGTTGCTCACAGAGGTAACAAGGTTAACTACGGTGATTTCGGTCTTCAGGCTCTCGAACCCGCATGGATCACATCCAGACAGATTGAAGCAGCCCGTATTGCTATGACAAGATATATCAAGCGTGGCGGTAAAGTTTGGATCAAGATTTTCCCCGATAAGCCCATCACAGAGAAACCCGCTGAAACTCGAATGGGTTCAGGTAAAGGTTCTCCCGAATATTGGGTAGCTGTGGTTAAACCCGGCAGAGTTATGTTTGAAATTGCAGGCGTAGCAGAAGATGTTGCTCGCGAGGCTATGCGTCTTGCAGCAAACAAACTTCCTATCAAATGCAAGTTTGTTACTAAGGCAGAACAGGATGGTGAGGCAGAATGAAAGCAAGTGAATTAAGAACTCTCTCTCAGGCGGAGTTGGATGCTAAGCTCCTTGAATTGAAGAAAGAACTCTTTAACCTCCGCTTCCAACAAGCCATCAATCAGCTTGATAACCCAATGAGAATCAGCGCCGTAAGAAAAGATATCGCTCGTGTTATGACAGTAATCCGCGATATGCAGCTCAACGGCAAAAATTCTTAATCACGGAGGGCAATTAAATGAGTGAAAGAAATTTAAGAAAAACTCGTGTCGGCATCGTTACAAGCGATAAGATGGACAAAACAATCGTAGTTTCCATCAAAGACAAGGTTAAACATCCCCTTTATGGAAAGATTGTTAACCGTACACTTAAGGTTAAAGCTCATGACGAGACTAACCAGTGCGGTATCGGCGACCGTGTAATGATTATGGAAACACGTCCTCTTTCAAAAGATAAGAGATGGCGTGTATGTGAAATAATTGAAAAGGCTAAATAATTTAGCACTTAAAAGGAGGCACACACTGTGATACAGCAACAGAGTTACCTCAAGGTAGCCGACAACACGGGCGCAAAAGAAATTATGTGCATCCGCGTTTTAGGCGGTACCGGTAAGAGGTATGCCAATATCGGTGATGTTATCGTGGCTTCTGTCAAGAAAGCAGCACCCGGTGGCGTTGTAAAAAAAGGTGACGTTGTAAAAGCCGTTGTTGTTCGTTCAGCAAGCGGTGTTCGTCGTGAAGATGGTACTTACATCCGTTTCGACGAAAATGCAGCTGTTATAATCAAAGAAGATAAAAACCCGAAGGGTACCCGTATTTTCGGACCCGTTGCAAGAGAACTTCGTGAGAAAGAATATCTCAAGATTCTCTCTCTTGCTCCGGAAGTACTTTAATGGGAGGTACGACTAATGAGTAAAGTTCATGTCAAAACAGGCGACGAGGTTATCGTTATTCAGGGTAAAGACCGCGGCAAAAAAGGCAAGGTACTTCAGGTAGCTCCCTCAGAAGGCAAGGTTATCGTTGAAAACGTTAACATCATCTCTAAACACGTTAAACCCCGTAAGATGGGCGAAGCAGGCGGTATTATTAAGGCTGAAAGCGCTCTCTATGCGGACAAAGTTCAGCTTGTATGCCCCAAATGTGGCGTTGCTACAAGAGTAGGTCACGAAGGCACAGGCAAAGATAAAAAGCGCGTATGCAAAAAATGCGGCGCTAAGTTTGAATAAGGGAGGGACTTACAATGGCAGCAAGACTTAAAGAAGTTTATATTTCCGAAATCACTCCTCAGCTTATGAAGAAATTCGGTTACAAGAGCGTCATGCAGGTTCCCAAACTTGATAAAATCGTTGTAAGCGTTACATCAGGTGAAATCAAGGATAACTCCAAGATTCTCGATGCAATCATTAACGATCTCAAGCAGATTACCGGTCAGACTCCCGTAGTTTGTAAAGCAAGAAAATCAGTTGCTAACTTCAAACTTCGTGAAGGTATGGACATCGGCGCTAAGGTTACTCTTCGTGGTGACCGTATGTATGAATTCCTTGATAGATTCTTCAATCTCGCTCTTCCCAGAGTTAGAGACTTCAGAGGTATCAATCCCAACTCCTTCGATGGTAGAGGTAACTACTCCGTAGGTATCAAGGAACAGCTTATTTTCCCCGAAATCGAATACGACAAAATCGACAAGGTTCGCGGTATGGATATCAGCTTTATCACAACCGCTAACACAGACGAAGAAGGCCGCGAGTTGCTTACACTTCTCGGCGCTCCGTTTGCTAAATAAGGAGGGTTATCGTGGCTAAGACATCTATGAAAGTTAAGCAGGCGAGACCTGCTAAGTATTCCACAAGACAGTACAACAGATGCAAAATCTGTGGTAGACCCCACGCTTACCTTCGTAAATACGGCGTTTGCCGTATCTGCTTCAGGGAACTTGCTCACGCAGGTCAGATCCCCGGCGTTAAGAAGGCTAGCTGGTAAGGGCAATTGATAAAGGAGGAAACACGGTATGCAGATTACTGATTCAATTGCTGATATGCTTACAAGAATCCGTAATGCGAATTCAGCAAAGCACGATACAGTGCAGATCCCCGCATCTAACATCAAGAAATCAATTGCTCAGATTCTTGTAGATGAGGGTTACATTAAGAGTTTCAAAGTAATCGAAGACGGAAAACAGGGCATTATTGAGATCGCTCTCAAATACGGCCCCAACAAGTCTCAGGTTATTACAGGACTTCGCAGAGTTTCTAAACCCGGACTCCGCATTTACTCAAATTGTGAGGATATGCCCAAGGTTCAGAACGGCCTCGGCATCGTTATCCTTTCAACATCAAAGGGTATTATGACAGATAAGGACGCTCGCAAGGCTAATGTTGGCGGCGAAGTTCTTGCATACATTTGGTAAGGAGGTACAGTACTATGTCACGTATAGGCAGAATGCCCATCGCGGTTCCCGCAGGCGTAGATGTCAAGATTGACGGCAGCACTGTTACCGTAAAAGGCCCCAAGGGTACTCTTACCAGAACAGTCAGCAGCAACATTACAGTTACTCTTGACAATGGCGTGATTACAGTAACACGCCCCAACGATTTAAAAGAAAATCGTGCACTTCACGGTCTTACCCGTACACTTATTGCTAACATGGTAGTAGGTGTAAACGAAGGCTTCAAGAAAGAGCTTGAAATCAATGGTATTGGTTACCGTGCAGCAAAACAGGGTAAGGACCTTGTTCTTAACATCGGTTATTCTCACGATGTTATCATGCCCGAAACAGACGGCATTACAGTAGAAGTTCCTGCTCCCAACAAAATCATTATTTCCGGTCCTGACAAGCAAAAGGTTGGTCAGTTTGCAGCAGAAGTCAGAGGAAAGAGACCTCCGGAACCTTACAAGGGCAAAGGCATCAAGTATATTGATGAAGTTATCCGTCGTAAGGAAGGTAAGGCAGGTAAGGGTAAATAATCCCTGAATTCTAACAAAGAGGTGAAGAAATAATGGTACAAAGACCGAACACTAATAAAGCAAGGGTTCAGCGTCATAAGAGAGTTCGTGGCAAGATCAGCGGTACTGCTGAATGCCCCCGTCTCGATGTATTCCGTTCTCTTCAGCATATCTATGCTCAGTTGATCGATGATGTAAACGGTGTAACACTCGTTTCAGCTTCAACTGTTGAAAAGGACTTCAAGGATTACGGCGGAAACAAAGACGCAGCCTTTAAAGTAGGTAAGTTATTAGCAGAACGTGCAGCGGCAAAAGACATTAAAGATGTTGTTTTCGACCGCGGCGGTTACATTTATCACGGCCGTGTAGAGAGCTTGGCCGAAGGCGCTCGCGAGGGCGGCCTCAACTTCTAAGAAAGGGAGGAATTAACTTTGGCTAAATTCGATGCAGCTCGCAAAGACTCTGAACTCCAGGAAAGAGTTGTTGCTATTAACCGTGTATCTAAAACGGTTAAGGGTGGTAGAATTATGAAGTTCTCTGCTCTTGTTGTTGTAGGTGACGGCGAAGGCACAGTAGGTTTTGGCTTAGGTAAGTCAAACGAAGTTCCCGATGCTATCCGTAAGGGTATCGAGGACGCAAAGAAAAATCTCGTAAAGGTTGCTCTTAAGGGAACAACTATTCCTCACGAGGTTATCGGTAAATTCGGCGCAGGTGAAGTACTTCTCAAGCCCGCAGCACCCGGTACCGGCGTTATCGCAGGTGGTCCCGTTCGTGCAGTTGTTGAGACAGTTGGTATTAAGGACATTCGTGGTAAATCACTTCGTTCTAACAACCCCTGCAACGTAGTAAGAGCTACAATGAACGGACTTATGCAGCTCCGCAACGTTGAAGAAGTTGCTAACATTCGCGGCAAATCCGTTAAACATTTTAAAGATTAAGGAGGGTGGTAAGAATGGCTAACATTAAAGTTAAGCTCGTAAAGAGCCTTATCGGTTCCAAAAAAGATCAGATTGCCACCGCCAATTCATTAGGCCTTCGCAAAATCGGTGATGTAGCAGTACAGCCCGACAATGCGCAGACAAAAGGCAAAATCAGAAAAATCGCCCATCTTATTGAGGCTACTGAAGAATAAGCAAGGAGGTGCAATTTATGAAGCTTCACGAGCTTTCACCCGCAGCTGGCTCCAAAAAGGAAGTTAAGCGTATCGGTAGAGGTCCTGGTTCAGGTCAGGGTAAAACTGCTGGTAAGGGTCACAAAGGACAAAAGGCACGTGCCGGCCGTGGTTTACAGGTTGGTTTTGAAGGCGGCCAGATGCCTTTGCAGAGACGTCTCCCCAAAAGAGGTTTCGTTAATATTTTCGGTAAAGAGTTTGCTATCGTTAACGTAGCTGCTCTTGAAGACAGATTTGAGGATGGTGCAGTAATTGATATCGATGCACTTAAATCTGCAGGTCTTGTTAATAAAACACTTGACGGTGTTAAGGTGCTTGCACACGGCGACATCACTAAGAAATTCACTGTTAAGGTTAATGCTTATTCTGATGCAGCTAAGGCAAAAATTGAAGCTGCTGGAGGAAAGGCAGAGGTGATTTAACATGTTTCAAACATTAGTTAATGCATGGAAAATCCCCGATTTAAGAAAGAAGATTCTCTTCACAGCATTTATTATTGTTATCTACAGAATTGGTGCTAACATTCCCGTTCCCTTCGTTGACATCATCGAAGGCGGTCTTCTTGGCGGCACAGAGGGAACAACATTCCTCAGCTATTTAAGTATGATGACAGGTGATGCTTTCAACTATGGTACAATTTTCGCTCTTTCAATCACACCCTACATCAATAGCTCAATTATTATTCAGCTTTTGACTGTAGCTATCCCTGCTCTTGAAAGACTTTCAAAAGAAGGCGAAGAAGGCAGAAAGAAAATTGCTACTATCACTCGTTATATGACTCTCGGACTTGGTCTCCTTCAGAGTGTTGCATATTTCATCTACCTTAACGCAAAGGATTATCTCCTTTACACAGGTGATGGTTTTGCAAAGGTATTCGAAGCAATCGTTATTATCGCAGTTCTTACAGCGGGTACAACACTTGTTATGTGGCTCGGCGAACAGATCAACGATAAGGGTATTGGTAACGGTATCTCAATCATCCTTTTTGCAGGTATCATTTCCCGTATTCCTACAGAAGCAACAATGCTCTTCGGTACATCTGATGCAGCACCCGGTTACTTCGCAAGAGGCGGTGTTTACTACTTCCTTGCTCCCTTCGTAGTTGTTTGCTATCTTCTTATGATTGCATACATCGTATGGATGGATAATGCAGAGCGTAGAATTCCCGTTCAGTATGCTAAGAGAGTTGTAGGCCGTAAGATGTACGGTGGACAGAGCACACACATTCCGATCAAAGTTAATATGAGCGGCGTTATGCCCGTTATTTTCGCAAGCTCAATTCTTTCTCTTCCCCCCACAATTGAACTTTTTGTGGCTAACAAGATTGAAGAAGGCAGCATCTGGGAAACATTCTTTGGTTGGTTTGCTCCCACAAGCATCGTTTACAACGTGCTCTACTTCCTTATGATAATCTTCTTTGCATATTTCTATGCAGCAATTCAGTACAATCCTACTGAAATGGCTAATAACATCCGTAGCAACAGCGGTACAATTCCCGGTATCAGACCCGGTAAGCCCACCGCTAAGTATATCGAGAAAATTATCTCCAGAATAATTCTTCTTGGCGCATTGCTTCTCAGCGTAGTTGCATTGTTCCCCACATTATTCACTATGATAACTGGTCTCGTTACAAAAGACGGAATGAACATTTCTCTTGGTGGTACATCACTTATCATTATGGTTGGTGTTGCCCTTGAGACTGTTAAACAGCTTGAAAGCCAGATGATGCTCCGCCATTACAAAGGCTTCCTTGATTAATTAGGAGGATGCAGTAATGAAACTTATATTTCTCGGTGCTCCCGGCGCGGGTAAAGGCACCCAGGCAGAGATAATCGCTGGAAAGCTTAATATTCCCACTATTTCCACAGGCAACATCATTCGTGAGGCGCTTGCTAACGGAACAGAAATGGGTCTTAAAGCAAAATCATTTATTGAAGCCGGAAAACTTGTTCCTGATGATGTTGTTATCGGCATCATCAAGGAAAGGTTGGCTAATGAGGATTGCAACAACGGATTCATCCTTGATGGATTCCCCAGAACAATTCCTCAGGCTGAGGCTCTTGATAATATGGGCATCATTATTGATAAGGTTGTTGATATTGATGTTCCCGATGAAAACATTGTAAACAGAATGTCAGGCAGACGCGTTTGTAAGGCTTGCGGTTCTTCTTATCATATTGAAAATAAGAAGCCTAAAGTTGAAGGCGTATGCGATGCTTGTGGCGGCGAGCTTCAGATTCGTAAGGACGACGCTCCCGAAACAGTTCTTGACAGACTCAATGTTTATCACGAACAGACCGAACCATTAAAGGATTTCTACGCAAAATGCGGAAAACTTCGTAGCGTTGAAGGTACAGCTCCTATTACAGAGATTACCGAAGCAATCCTTAAGGTATTGGAGGATTAAGCATGATAGTGCTTAAAAGCGAGAAGGAAATTAAGCAGATGCTTGAAGCCTGCAGAATTTCCGCAGAAGCACTTAAAGTAGCAGGTGAGGCAGTTGAACCGGGTGTTTCAACCTGGGAGATTGACCGAATAGCCCGTAAGTATATAGAAAGCAAAGGTGCTAGACCTACTTTCCTTAACTATAACGGCTTTCCTGCTGCAGCATGCATTTCCATAAATGATGAGGTCATTCATGGTATTCCTAACAAAAACCGCATTATACAGGCAGGCGACATAGTAAGTATCGACCTCGGAGCTTGTATCAATGGTTATACCGGTGATAATGCCGCCACTTTCGCTTGCGGTGATATTTCTGCAGAAGCGAAGCGGCTGATGGAAACTACCGAACAAAGCCTTTACGAAGGCATCAGGAAGGCAGTTCCGGGCGGCAGACTTGGTGATGTAGGTTTTGCCATTCAAAGCTATTGCGAATCGCGTGGCTACGGCGTAGTTAAGGAATTTACCGGTCACGGAATTGGTTCCGCACTTCATGAAGACCCCTCGGTGCCAAACTACGGCACTCAAGGTAGAGGTGTCCGTTTGGTTCCCGGCATGACAATAGCCATTGAACCCATGATTAATGAGGGTAAGGCAGCTGTTAAAACATTGTCTGACGGCTGGACGGTAAAAACAACCGACGGCAAATTGTCCGCACACTTTGAGCATACAATTGCAATAACAAGCAGCGGTCCGTTAATTATGACAAAGATATAAAGTAAATATCAGGAAATCAGGAGGTAGTTGTTATGTCAAAAGACGATATGATCGAAGTTGAAGGTACTGTCTTGGAAGCGTTACCCAACACAACTTTCCAGGTAGAACTCGAAAACGGTCACAAAATTCTCGCCCACATTTCCGGTAAGCTCAGAATGAACTACATTCGAATCCTTCCGGGTGATAAGGTTACAGTAGAAATGTCGCCATACGACCTTACACGTGGACGTATTACATGGCGCTCTAAGTAAGTAAAAAGGCAAAAGCTGAATTTTAGGAGGTATTCTAATGAAAGTCAGACCTTCTGTCAAGAAAATTTGCGAAAAATGCAAAGTTATTAAACGTAAGGGTAAAATCATGGTTATCTGTGAGAACCCTAAGCACAAACAGCGTCAGGGCTAATCCCTGAGCGTAAACCATATTTGGAGGTGCAACTGACAAATGGCTCGTATTTCAGGTGTTGATTTACCAAGAGATAAGAGAGTAGAGATCGGTCTTACCTATATTTTTGGTATCGGCCGAACAACTGCTAGCGAAATTATTGCTGCAACAGGCGTAAATCCTGACACAAGAGTTAAGGATCTTACTGAAGACGATGTTGCAAAATTACGTGAGTATATTGAAAAGAACGTTAAGGTTGAAGGTGACCTTCGTCGTGAAACAGCATTCGATATCAAGAGACTTGTAGAAATCGGTTGCTATCGTGGCGTTCGCCATCGTAAAGGTCTTCCTGTAAGAGGTCAGCGTTCAAAAACAAACGCTCGTACTCGTAAAGGTCCTAAGAAGACTATAGCAAACAAGAAGAAATAAGTCCGAGGAGGTATTAGAATGGCTACAAAAGCTACCGGCAAAAAAGGTGCCGGAACACGCAAGCGTCGTGAACGTAAAAATATTGAACGCGGTGCGGCTCATATCCAATCCACCTTCAATAACACAATTGTTACTATTACTGATACTCAAGGTAACGCAGTTTCATGGGCAAGTGCTGGTGAAATGGGCTTCAGAGGTTCTCGTAAGTCCACTCCTTTCGCAGCACAGACTGCTGCTGAAACAGCAGCTAAGGTTGCTATTGAGCACGGTATGAAAACTGTAGAAGTTTATGTTAAAGGCCCCGGTTCAGGAAGAGAAGCTGCAATCAGAGCATTACAGGTTGCAGGTCTTGATGTTACACTTATTAAAGACGTAACACCTATTCCTCACAACGGATGCCGTCCGCCTAAAAGAAGACGTGTATAACATTATAGGAGGAAACGAATTATGGCAAGATATACCGGTGCGGTATGTAAGCTTTGCCGCCGCGAGGGCCAGAAGCTCTTTTTAAAGGGTGGCAGATGCTATACCAATAAATGCGCTTTAGAGCGCCGTTCCTATGCACCCGGCCAGCATGGTCAGGGTCGTAAAAAGATTTCCGAATACGGAATGCAGCTTCGTGAAAAACAGAAAGCAAGACGTTATTACGGAGTTCTTGAGGGACAGTTCCACAAATATTTCCTTATGGCTGAAAAAATGCCTGGCCAGGCAGGTGAAAACCTCCTTAAGCTTTGCGAAAGCCGTTTGGATAATATTGTTTACCTTCTCGGTTGGGCAGATTCCCGCGCTGAAGGCAGACAGCTTGTTACACACGGTCACTTCTGTGTTAACGGCAAAAAAGTTGATATTCCTTCATACCTTTGCAAAGCAGGGGATGTAGTTTCTATTAAGGAAAAATCAGCACAGACCGACGCATTCAAGAATATTATCGAAGCTAACGGAAGCCGTCCTGTTCCCGCATGGCTCGATATCAATCGTGAAGCTCTTACAGGTAAGGTTATCAATCTTCCCGAAAGAGATCAGATTGAAGCTCCTGTTGCTGAGCATCTTATCGTCGAGTTCTATTCTAAATAATGCTCTTTAGCCTCGAGCCTATAACGATTATAGTTAGTCGAAACAGTGTAAAAAGACACTGTTTCGCTACCAAATCATTGATTTGGTAGCGAATTTTCGTTGAAAATTCGACTATAATCCTTTCAATGAGCGTAGTACAAAATTGAATTTTTAAAATTCAATTTTGTTAAAAGCCGATAAAATCGGCTTTTACGAAACGCAAAAGCCTTTCGATAAACTACAATCATTATAAAGGCTAAACAAAAACGCAGATATTCTGTGTAATTTTTAAGGAGGGTTTGGTATGATTGGTATTGAGAAACCCGAAGTAAGATTTACCGGTTCAGCAGAAGATTCAGCATTCGGCACATTTGTTGTAGAACCTCTTGAAAGAGGTTTTGGTACAACACTTGGTAACAGCCTTCGTAGAGTTCTTCTTTCATCGCTCCCCGGTTATGCAATTACTTCTGTAAAGATTGATAATGTTCTTCACGAATTCTCAACGATCCCGAACGTAAAAGAGGATGTAACTGAGATTGTTCTTAACCTTAAGGGCGTTATTCTCAAAATACACGGAGACGGCCCCAAGATTATGTATATCGAGGCAAACGGCTCCGGTGAAATCACCGCAGGTGACATTAAAGCCGATTCTGAGGTTGAAATTCTCAACCCCGACCATCACATTGCTACACTTGATGCTGATGCACATGTAACAATGGAGCTTACTGCAGATAAGGGCAGAGGTTATGTTTCTTCGGACAGAAACAAACAGATTCTTGATCCCGCTATCGGCGTAATCGCAATCGACTCAATCTACACACCTGTTTTAAAGGTGAACTACACAGTTGATAATACTCGTGTAGGCCAGATTACCGACTATGACAAGCTTACTATTGATGTTTGGACAGACGGAACAATTTCCGCTAAGGAAGCTGTTTCATTTGCTGCAAAAATCCTTACTGAGCATCTTAATCTCTTCGTTGAGCTTTCTGATGAGGTTTCTAACACAGAGATTATGGTTGTTAAGGACGACACATCAATGGGCAAGGTTCTTGAAATGACTATTGAAGAGCTCGACCTTTCAGTTCGTTCCTTCAACTGTCTCAAGAGAGCCGGTATCAACACTGTTGAAGATTTAATCAATAAAACTGAAGACGATATGATGAAGGTTAGAAACCTTGGCAGAAAATCTCTTGATGAGGTTGTTGCTAAATTGGCTTCTCTCGACCTTTCTCTTCGTGACGAAGACGAATAAGAAATTCGTATTTTCTACAAAGGAGTGATTTAGATGGCTGGAACCAGAAAACTCGGCAGAGCAACCGATCATCGTAACGCAATGCTTCGTAACATGGTAACATCCTTACTTGAAAACGGTAAGATGACAACAACAGTTACAAGAGCTAAAGAAGTTCGCGCTATGACTGAAAAAATGATTACTCTTGCTAAAGTTGATAGTCTCCATAACAAGAGACAGGCGATGGCATATATTACTAAGGAAGATGTCGTTAAAAAACTTTTTGACGAGATCGCTCCCAAGTACAAAGATGTAAACGGCGGTTACTGCCGTATAATCAAGACTGAAGCTCGCCGCGGTGACGCAGCAGAGATGTGCATTCTTGAATTAGTTTAATTAAGTGAAAAAGAGTCTGACTCAAAAAGTCAGGCTCTTTTAAATTTTATGCCCCTGTAAGAAAAAATTTTTTCTCTTACAGAGGCATATTTATTTATGTTTATTCTTTATCTAAAACAATTTTTGCAATTTTGTAGACATCACCGCAACCGAGGGTGAGAACTAAATCACCTTCACCGATATTTTCTTTAAGGAAATCAGCAACCTTTGGGAATGTATCAAACCAAACAGAGCCGTCAATTTCATCTGCAAGGTCCTGAGTTGTGATACCATAGGTGTTGATTTCTCTTGAACCCATAATCTCTGTGAGAACAACCTTGTCTGCAATGGAAAGAGCTTCTGCAAAGGCTTTTAAATGCATTTTTGTGCGACTGAAGGTGAAAGGCTGGAAAACTGCCCATACACGCTTATAGTCCATTTTCTTGGCAGCAGAGAGGGTAACCTCAAGCTCTGCGGGATGGTGGGCATAGTCGTCAACGATATCTGCACCATTGTAAGTTCCTAAGAATTCAAATCTTCTGCCAGCACCCTTGAAGGAGAGAATACTGTTTTTACATTGTTCCACACTTGCACCGCAATACATAGCAGAAGCAATAGCTGCAAGAGAGTTAAGAATATTGTGTTCACCGGGAACGCTCAGTTCAATTCTTGTTTTGAATTCACCATCAATGTAAAGGTCATAGCATGGGAATGCGCCATTATTGTAACCAACATTTTTAGCAACATATTTGCAGCTCTCATTTTTACCAAAGGAAATCATTGTTTTGCCTTCGGAAATGCCCTTGATACTGTCGAGAGTGTTTTTATCATCACCATTATAAATAACAGCTTTTGTTGACATATCAGCGAATTTTCTAAAAGATGCTTCAAGATTTTCAAGAGTTTTGAAGTACTCCATATGGTCCTGGTCAACGTTAAGAATAACGCTGATATCGGGAGTTAAATCAAGGAAGGTATCTTTGTATTCGCAAGCCTCGCAGACAAGAATATCGCTTTTACCAACACGACCATTAGTGCCGGTAAGGGGTAATTTACCACCGATAACAGCAGAGGGGTCAAATTCATTATCAATTAAAATATGAGTAAGCATTGATGTAACAGTTGTTTTACCATGTGTACCGCAAACACCGATGCAATTATCATATTTTCTTGTAAAATACCCGAATAATTTACTGCGCTCAAAGGTAGGAATACCACTTTCCTTTGCAGCAACAAGCTCGGGGTTGTCAGGGAGAAGAGCAGCAGTGTAAACTACCATATCTGCACCCTCAACATTTTCCGCCTTTTGACCCATTGTAACAGGAATACCAAGTGCGCGAATTCTTTTTAATGTATCAGATTCATTGTTGTCGGAGCCTGTAAGACAGTGACCCTGCGCATGCAAAATTTCTGCAAGAGGACACATACCGCTACCGCCGATGCCGATAAAATGAATTCGTTTTGCTGATTTTATAACATCATCAATTATCATAATTTTAAAATCCTTTCAGATAGGATTGTTTAATTTTAATACTAAAATTATACTCCAACAAAATGGAAAAATAAACCCCTAAAGGCGATTTATTTGAATCTGTCGAATAAATTTCTCTTTTCAAGACTTTTTCTGAAAAATGTGCCTAAAACACCGCAGGAAATAATTTCTCCAAGGCATACTGTCAAAGCAAAAAACCAATAAGTTCCTTCTAAATTATAAACATTCAAAAGCACTAAAGGCACAATAAATGTATTAGCAAGTATTGGTGGCAGTATTGCAAGAATTTTATGCTTTTTGAGGAAGTAAGTCCCCAAAGCACCGATTAATGTCGCAAGGCTTCCGAAAATTACATCCCATAAAGCGCATCCTGTTAGAACATTGGCAAGCACACAGCCTATAAAAAGACCGGGGATTGCCGCAGGGGTGAATATGGGGAGAATAGTAAGAGCTTCTGAAAACCTTACTTGCACTGCAAAGCTTGCAAGTCCCATAGCGGAAGCAAGATATGTTAAAACAACATAAAGAGCTGCAACTATTGCCGCAATGGAAATGTCGATGATTTTTTTCTTGTTTTTCAATTTGATCACTCCATAGTTTTGTTTTGTGTGAGGATGGTTTCGAACTCACATTTTATATAAAAACAACAATGTTTTTTCGTGCAAAAATTCATTGTTATTTTCTTGAAAAAATATTTGTATATGTTATTATATAATCTATGAATCAGTTTTATTGAAAGGTTGCTTACCTATGATTAATGTAACAATTTGGAACGAAGGCAGACATGAAAGAGAAAGCGAGTCTGTAGGAAAGGTTTATCCTAAAGGTATTCATGGCTGTATCGCAGAATTTTTAGGCACTGATGAAGAGCTTAATATTACTACTGCAACTCTTGATGATGCAGATAATGGTCTTCCTGAAAGCGTACTTGAAAACACCGATGTTCTTCTTTGGTGGGGACATATGGCTCATGACTGCGTTCCTGATGAACTCGTTGAAAGAGTTTACAACCGTGTTATGAGAGGTATGGGCTTTATCGCTCTTCACTCTGCTCATTTCTCAAAGCCTTTTAAAAGATTGATGGGAACAACATGCTCTCTTAAATGGCGTGATGGTGACCGCGAAAGACTCTGGTGTATCAATCCCTCTCATCCTATTGCAAAGGATGTTCCTGAACAGTTTATAATTCCTGTTGAAGAAATGTATGGTGAACGCTTTGATATTCCTCAGCCGGATGAACTTGTTTTTGTTGGTTGGTTCAAGGGTGGCGAGGTTTTCCGTTCAGGCTGCTGTTACCAGAGAGGCTTAGGAAAGGTTTTCTATTTTCAGCCCGGTCACGAAGAGAATCCCACATATTACATTCCTGAAATTCAGAAGATTATCAATAATGCAGTTCATTGGGCAGCACCAAAAGAGGTTGTTGCTGAAATTGAATGTCCTTGGGTAGAGTCACCCGAAGAAAACTACAATGGTGACAATAAGTGAGTATAGCATAATTTTTCATTTCTATCAATAGAAAAGGTTGTGAAAATATGATTAAGTTTGTTTTTCAGGGAGATTCCATAACGGATGCAGGTCGTGATAGAGATAATATAGCCAGTTTCGGCGTTGGTTATCCTAATCTTGTTGCATCTGAACTTATGCACAAATACCCGGGTAAGTATGAATTTATAAATGAAGGTATTAGCGGTGACAGAATTGTTGATTTATATGCAAGAATTAAACAGGATTTAATTAATCATAAGCCTGATTATCTCTCAATTCTTATTGGTGTTAATGATGTATGGCACGAATTGAATGAGAAAAATGGCGTTGCAGCGCCTAAGTTTGAAAAGATTTACTCAATGCTTATTGAAGAGGTTAAGGAAGCTCTTCCCAATATAAAAATCTTTATTTTAGAGCCCTTTGTCCTTAAGGGCTGTGGAACGGAAAGATATTTTGATGAGTTCCTTTCAGATGTTAAATTACATTCTCAGGCAGCAAAGAATGTTGCAGAAAAATATGGCTTAACATTTATTCCTCTTCAGAAAAAATTCGACGAAGCTTCACTTCTTATGCCGCCAACATATTGGGCTGCAGACGGGGTTCATCCTACTGCTGCAGGTCACGCGCTTATTAAAGAAGAGCTCATAAAAGCAATTTTATAATGAACAAAAGCAGTCCACTTTTTGTGGACTGCTTTTATACTGTCATAATCTTATCCTGATTTTCAGGCTCTGCAACCTTGAGAATATAATCTCGGTTTTCTAATGCGCCCATTTCACAAAGAGCAGAGGTTGCTGTTTTATAAGCCAGGTCAGGAGTATTGTTTTCCTGACTTAAATGAGCAAGAACAAAATGGGTTGTACCTTTATTGACGAGGGCTCTTAAAGCGTCTGCACAGGCTTCATTTGAAAGGTGACCTATATCTGACAGAATTCTTTTTTGCAGAGTGTAGGGGTACGGACCGTTTCTGAGCATTGCAATATCGTGGTTCGATTCAATGTAAACAAGCTTGCATCCTGTTATTTTAGAAAGAATATCGCTTGTTACATAGCCTGTATCAGTAGCAATAGCAACCCTTGTTGAGCCGTCAAGTCCGGTAATAACATAGCCTCTTCCGTCTGCGCAGTCGTGAGAGGTTTTAAAGTTTTCGATTTTAAGACCCGCGATTTCAATAGGAGAATCAGGAAGAGTTATATCAATATGCTTTTCTGCTGAAAGTGTTCCCTTTCTTTTTAAAGCAAGTAAGGTTCCGTTAGGAGCATAAACGGGTATGTTATGCTTTGCGGCAAAAACACTTAAACCACCAACATGGTCAGTATGCTCATGTGTCAAAAGAATTGCTCTTATCTGATTTGGATCAATGCCGATATTATTTAACATTGCATTTGTTTGCTTGGCACTTCTGCCTACATCAACGAGAACACCGCCTTGGCGGTCACCTATGTAAACAGAATTGCCGCTGCTCGAAGAGAACAGCGGACAAAACTTAATCATAACTATTATTCCTTTTTTATTCGTCTTCGAATTTTACTCTTGAAATATCTGCGCCGACTGCGGTAAGCTTCTCAACAAGGTTTTCATAACCGCGGTCGATAAGTCTGATATTTCCGACTGTAGTTTCGCCATCAGCCATAAGACCTGCTATAACCATTGCTGCACCTGCTCTTAAATCGTCTGCTTCAACGGGTGCTGCATGGAGCCTGTCCACACCTGTGATAAGAGCGGTATCACCATTAACAATGATGTTTGCACCCATTCTTATAAGCTGGTCGATATATTTAAAGCGGTTGTCCCAAACATCTTCAACAACCTTGCTTGTACCATTGCAAAGACAAAGCATTGTTGCGAATTGGGGCTGCATATCTGTCGGGAATCCGGGATGAGGACTTGTTTTAACTCTGCAGGACTTCATTTTTCCGCCATCAGAAATAATGCGCACGCTTTCATCGTATTCAATTACTGTAATACCACAATCCTGAATTTTGTTGGTTATTGATTCAAGATGCTTGGGGATTACATTGTCGATTGTAACATCACCGCCAACTGCGGCAGCAGCTACCATATAAGTGCCTGCTTCAATCTGGTCGGGGATTATGGAATAAGTGCATCCGTGCATTTCTTCAACACCGCGAATTTTAATAACCTCAGTACCTGCACCGCGAACATCTGCACCCATAGAGTTAAGGAAGTTTGCAAGGTCAACAATATGGGGCTCTCTTGCTGCATTTTCGATAACGGTAAGCCCTTTAGCCATAACAGCGGCAAGCATAGCGTTAATTGTCGCACCAACAGAAACAACATCAAGGTAAATGGATGAGCCATAAAGCTCGTCTGCCTTAACATCAACAAGCGCGTGAGTGTTTTCTACATCAACTACTGCACCTAAAGCTTCGAAAGCCTTGATATGCTGGTCG
Source organism: Acutalibacteraceae bacterium (assembly GCA_045660345.1). Classification (GTDB taxonomy): domain Bacteria; phylum Bacillota; class Clostridia; order Oscillospirales; family Acutalibacteraceae; genus DTU089. Next base: position 107,451 of record JAZRDP010000022.1, on the reverse strand, counting down.
ATGGGGCGAACACCGAAATAGCAACCACCGGGAAGAGCAACGCAAGCATTTCCGAATTTGCTTAAAAGCGCACCTAAAAGATAATAGGAAGCGCGAAGCTTACTTGTCATTTTTTCGGGAATTGTAACAGGTGCTACATTTTGGGGGTCCACAAGAATTACATTGGGCTCGGGTTTTGCAACCTCTGCACCTAAAAATTCAAGAATTTTAATCATCATACGAACATCGCTGATGTCAGGAACATTTTCAATTCTACAAACATCATTTGCAAAAACAGATGCCGCAATTATAGGTAAAGCGGCGTTTTTAGCACCGCTGATATTTATGTTGCCGTGAAGTTTATTGCCACCGCGAATAACAAATTTTTCCACAAACTACACACCCTTTCAAGAGGTTTTTAATGTCAGTGAATAAAGCCACACTGACTAGGCAGAAAAAGACATATACATACAGATATAGTATATCACTTTGCAAGGGAAAAAGGAAGTATTATTTGCAATAATCATATATTTATTTTTATAAAAATTTAAGTAGATTTTTGTCAAAGGTTACAAATGGGTTTTTAGTGCAAGTTTTATCATCCCTGTTTTGTTGAAAACAAAATAGGGAGGGGGACCATCGCTTGCGATGGTGGTGGGTTGCCCCGTAAAATACACCTCTTGGTAAAAGTAATGTAAAAATCATTTCCAATATTTATACAATGACTTAACACCGTTGTTTATGGTAAGATATGCACATTCATTGTCACTATCAAGCCAATGAAAATTTTTCCATACGAGGTGTTTTTTTATGAAGAAAACAATAAGTATTTTAATGGCGATGGTGTTAAGCCTTTCGTTGATTCCGTTTACCAAAAGGGTAAATGCGGCAGAAAAAATTCATGGTGCAGGTAAGGTGGCAACCACCTCAACTGCTCTCAATGTCCGTTCAAGTGCTTCAGGCACATCAACTGTTAAAGCGAAGCTTTCAAAGGATTCTTATGTTACGCTTATTTCAAAAAGTGGTAATTACTGGCGGGTTCAATATTCTGCTTCAGGCTATGGCTATTGCCATGGGGATTATATCAAAGCTTCTTCAACAAATGTCAGAACAGTTAAAACAACATCTGGCAGACTTCGCGTGAGAAGCTCTGCATCAAGTAGTGCAACTATAAAGGATTATCTTTCTAGTGGTACTCAGGTTACTGTGTTGTCTACAAGCGGAAGCTTTTCGAGAGTTTTATATGATGGTGTAAAAAGAGGTTATGTTTCATCAAGCTATCTTACAACTGAAGCTTCGACTTCTGAAACATCATATAAGGCGATAAAATTAAGCGTACCATCTTATAAGCAGACAGACTCACGATGGGGAAATGTTACTTTAGGCTCGTCAGGTCAGACGATAGCAAAAATAGGCTGTGCTACAACTGCAATTGCAATGCTTGAAAGCTATCGCACAGGGACAACAATTTATCCTGATGCTATGTCAAAAAAACTTTCCTATACTTCGGGTGGTGCAGTTTATTGGCCCTCTCATTATACTATCATAACCTCATCAAGTGGTTATCTTTCAAAGATTTATAATCTTTTAAAGGCTGGTAAGCCTGTTCTTATGGGTGCAAAGAAAAGCAACGGCAGTCAGCATTATGTTGTGATTACAGGTGTGAAAGCAACAAACACTCTTACAACAGCTTCATTTTATATCAATGACCCAGGTTCAAATTCAAGAACAACATTGAATCAGTTTTTGGCAGAGTATCCGAATTTTTATAAAATGATGAGTTATTAATGTGGCTTCGCCACAGCGATATAAATCCTGACGGATTTGCGATATATTTGACGATGCGATATGCCTGCGGCGAGATATGTGCCTGACGGCACGCGAAACAAGGATTTATATCATATCGTGTTGAGCGTAGCGAAACATATCGCTTTTTATGAAATAAAATATATCGCACAAGCTTGCTTGTATATCGCAGATAGAATTAATGAAAAGGGACGGAAAATCCGTCCCTTTTTTGCTATCTGTTCTGTTCAATTAATTCTAAAGCGATTTGTTGAAGCTCTTCTATTGAGCTTATAAGTCCTATTCTTGCTCTGTAGTTAGCTGCTCCGTGAAGCCCTTTAGTGTACCAGGCGGCGTGCTTTCTTGCTTCTCTTATGCCGACTCTTTCACCTTTATATTCGCAGAGGGCTTCAATGTGTTTGAGCATAACCCTCATTCTTTCTATAACGGGTGGGTCGGGGAGAATAACCTCATGGTCAAGATATGCGTTAATCTGAGAGAATACCCAGGGTCTTCCTAAAGCGCCTCTGCCGATCATAACCATATCGCAACCGGTTTCTTCCATAAGTCTTGCGGCACTCAATCCGTCAACCACATCACCATTACCAATAACAGGAATGGAAACCGCTTGCTTCACCTGACGGATTATGTGGGTATTAACAGGTGGGGCATACATTTGCACCTTTGTTCTGCCGTGAACTGTGATTGCAGCTGCGCCTGCATCCTCGCATCTTTTAGCAAGCTCAACAGCATTTATATTGTTGTCATCCCAACCGGAACGCATTTTAACAGTTACAGGAACAGTTGAAGCCTCTACAACCGCCTTAACGATATTGGCAGCTAAAATCGGGTCCTTCATAAGTAGCGCTCCGCCACCTGAGGAAGCAACCTTTGGTGCGGGGCAACCCATATTTATGTCAATAAAATCGGGATTGAATTCAAGCGCTTTTTTTGCAGCAATTGCCATTGTTTCGGGGGAATTACCGAAAATCTGTGACCCTGCAGGGCGTTCAGTAGGAGTTATTGAAAGAAGCTCTGCACTTTTTTTGTCACCAAGGCTTATACCCTTTGCACTTGCCATTTCGCAAACTGTATATGCAGCGCCATAGCCTCTGCAAAGCTCACGGAAGGCTCTGTCCGCAACGCCTGCAAGGGGAGCAAGGGCAGCTTTTTCTGTTATATCTAAATTACCTAACTTCATTATTTGTCACCGAATTTTATTGCATGGTTTTTAATAGCGTTGAAGGAATCTTCGCTTATGTGATGTTCAATTTTACAAGCGTCCTCGGACGCAGTTTTTTCATCAACACCTAATCTTACAAGGAAGTTTGTGAGCATAGTGTGGCGTTCAAACATTTTAAGAGCAACAGCAGTACCTTCTTCAGTAAGCTTAATATAACCTTTACCGTCAACAGTAATGTAACCACCATTTTTCAAAAGTCCGATCGCACGGCTTACACTTGGCTTGGAATACCCCATATATTCGCAAATATCAATAGAGCGAACACTATCGCTTTTTTGTGTGAGGATGTAAACCGTTTCAAGATACATTTCGCCCGATTCTTGTAAATGCATTATTTTTGCTCTCCTAAATCAGTTCTTTTTAAGCGATAGCTTCCGCTTCTGAGTTCTCTTAAAAGGTCATCATTGTTATTAATGGGGTTCTTAAAGTAAATACCACCTGCACAAGCATCGCCGATTTCATGGAAATCCGAGCCTGAAACAACAATTGATTTGTTATGCTTTTTAGCCCATATTTCAGCTATATCGTTATTGGAATTATGACGAGGGTTACCATTGAAAATTTCGTAACCATCGAGAATATTCCAGTCAACAACTTCCATACCTCTTCTGAAAGGATGAGCCTGAATGAAAAGTAAACCATTTTCACGGCAAAGTTTTGAAACCTGTTTTGGTGTCATTGCCATAAGGTCACCGTGAGAACGTAAAAATTCTTCTGTTGCCCCATAAACAAGATAGTCATTTGAGGTGTTATAGAAATTTAACTCGAAGCCTAAAAGCACAACAAAACGGTCGCCAGCAGCTTTTTTAACTGCTTCATAGCCTTTCATAAAATGGTCGATTTTCTCATCCCAGGAGGCATCCTGCAAACCCGCATTCTTGAAAGTTGAGGGGTTGATATGGTTAGTTAAAACAAAACCTGCATAGTCACTATCTTTATAGCTTTCAATTAAATCTTCAGCATATGCTACTGCGCAGACGCTTATCTCTTTGGTATGGGTATGCATCTCAAATAAATATTCCATAGAAAACTCTTTTCTTTCAATTGAATTTAACATATAAATTATACCTCTTTTCCGGTTAAATGTCTATATTTATTGTTGCAAATTTTCACAGAAATGATACAATAGAATTGATATAAGGATTTTATCAAAGAGGTGTAATATGCTGGTATTTATTTTTATAGTGATTGTCTTAATTTGTTCAGGGTTAACTGTAGCTAAAAAGAATGATTTCCATAAGGATTATTGCTCTCCGAAAAATACAAACACTATCAATGCAATATTTTCGATACTGATATTTTTGAGTCACGCTGTTACTTATGTTAAGCTGGATGGAGTTTTGGATAACCCTTATTTTGAATTCCGTTCGTTTTTAGGTCAGCTTGTGGTTGTTACATATCTTTTCTTTTCTGGCTTCGGAATTATGGAGTCAATCAAGAAAAAAGGTATAACTTATGTCAAAGCTATGCCTGTTCAGAGATTCTTTAAACTGTGGTACCATTTTGCAATAGTTATTCTTTTATACACTGTGGTGTCTGTTGGTGTTGCAGGAAAAAAATATGCTATTACCCATTGGCTTCTTTCTTTTACAGGTTTCAAAGCAATCGGCAACAGTAACTGGTATTTGTTTGTTACATTTGCTCTGTATATAATAGTTATCCTCTCTTTTCTTTTATTTAAAAAATCTCAAAAAGTCGCTTTGATAAGTGTTGGAGTTCTTTGCGTAGGTTTTGTTCTTTTGGAGAAAGAAATGGGATTAGGAAGCAGATATTATAACACTTTACTTTGCTTCCCGTTAGGAATGTTTTTCTCTATGCTTAAGCCGTATATAGACAAAGTGTTTATGAAAAACGATATGTTCTGGTTCGTAGGCTTTTCTGCAAGCGTTGTGTTATTTGCGTATTTCTCTCAAAACAGAGATAACAGACTGCTTTATTATATTTTATTCACTTTCTTTGCTTTGGCTGTAATTGTTATGTTTATGATGAAGGTCAATATAAGTAATTCTGTTCTTGACTGGTTCGGTCAGCATATTTTCAGCTTCTTTATTTTGCAAAGAATCCCCATGATACTTTTGAGAGAATTAGGTTATAACAAGAATGGATATTTCTTTATTATAATTAGTTTCTTTGCAACAGTGTTCCTTTCGGTTGTTTTTGATACTTTCACAGATAAGCTTGACACTATTATTTTTAATAAAAAGAAAAAGATAAAACAATAAAAATTTAGAGGTGTATATTTATGAAAAAATTAAAAGCAGCAGTTATTGGTGTTGGTGGTATTTCTAACGAGCATATTAACGGCTATATTAAAAATGAAAATGTTGATTTGTATGCTTTCTGCGATATAAATGAAAAACAACTTAAATATATGTCTGAAAAATATGGTATTCCCGCAGAGCGTTGTTTTACAGATAAGGACGAAATGCTTAAGGCTCTTCCTGAAATTGATATTGTAAGCGTTTGCACATGGAATGCTGCTCATGCGGAATGTACAATTGCTGCTCTTAATGCTGGTAAGGATGTTATCTGCGAAAAGCCTATGGCAATGAATACCAAGGAAGCAGAAGAAATGCTTGAAACTGCAAAGAAGAACGGCAGACATCTTCAGATTGGCTTCGTTCGTCGTTATGGTAATGATGCAGATGTTATGCAGGATTTTATTGATTCAGGCAAATTCGGCGAAATTTACTATGCTAAGGCTACATATCTTCGTCGTAATGGTAATCCCGGCGGATGGTTCGGTGATAAATCTCGTTCAGGTGGCGGACCTCTTATTGACTTGGGTGTTCATGTTATTGACCTTTCAAGATTCCTTTGCGGTAATCCCAAGCCTGTTTCAGTTTATGGTGCAACATTCCAAAAGCTTTTCAACCGTCCTGAAATCAAAGATGGTAAAGGTTATACATCTGTTTCAGCAGGGGATAAAGATATCTGTGATGTTGAAGACCTTGCAACTGCACTTATTCGTTTTGATAATGGACTTGTTCTTTCAGTTGAAGCAAGCTTCTCTCTTAATATTAAAAACGGCGAAGGTAACATCCAGTTCTTCGGTACAAAAGCAGGTGCAAAGCTTGACCCTCAGGTAGAAATTTTTACAGACGAAAACGGCTATCTTGTTGATATGAGCTTTAATAAAGATACATCTCTCAGCTTTGACGGTCTTTTCTGCAGAGAGATTAACCATTTCGTTGACTGCGTTCTTAACGGAACACCTTGCAAGGCACCTGCTGAGGATGGCGTTGAGATTATGAAAATCCTTGATGCTGTTTATGAATCTGCAAGAACAGGTCATGAGGTTATCATAAAGTAAAAATTTAATTGTAAAAGGGGTGTTCTTATGAGAAAATGCGATAGCTGTGGTAAGCTCTATCAGGAAAGTAAGGATGTTTTCTGTCCTCATTGCGGTGCAGTAGCAGAAAAACAATGCACTCACAGCTCGTCCTTTGACAGCAAAAGATACGACAGAGGCGAGCTTTACAAATACAACACACAGCATAAGAACACCACCTATAATCAGGGCTGTGAGCCCCATGCACAAAGAGAAAAAGCTCAATATAATAAGTCTCAGAATACCTTTGAAAATAGTGGGAATTATTCAGAGAATTTACCCAAAATCAATCTCCCTGATATGAAGACTGTGTTTTCAAAAGGGAAAAATCAGAACGGCAAATTTATCGGCATTATAATTATTTGTATCGTTTTTGCCTTTAATTTGATTACAGGCTTGTTGAATGATGTTGATGTAGACTACTCTTCCGATTATGAAGTAATGTCAGAATACGAAGAGAGTATGGGGGATGTTTACCCCGTTGTAAAAAATGCAAGCATTATCCTTGTTGAGGATGATGATTATAAAACCTTTGAGCTCAATATCGAAAATATGTATTTCTCTATTGATGAGATAGATTTCAGAGAGTATATAAGAGAGCAGATTATTGAAAATGACATTTTTATTGAAATGAATATATGCACATTTTCAGAGACAAGTATTCCCGAAGAGGAGTTTGATAGTATTACTGAAGAGGGGGATTTTGTTTCTGCGGATGAGGGTAGTACATCAGGTGCTTATAAGTTCACCTGTGACTTCGATTATGATGAAATCGTATATCTTAACAGTGGTGTGAATATTTATTTGGAAAATGGCTCACGCGTGATACCTGAATTGCCTTTTGTTGCATTCAGCATCTCTGAGGATGGCACTGTAACATATTACACATCATATGCAAGTGATGAAACAGATTGGGCAACAGTTTTTACGGAATGTTCAAACGAAGGCAGTGCAAACGGGTATAGTGGCTATATCGATTTTAATGAGGAATAATTATGGGAAATAATAATCAGAACAACTCCACAAAGCCCCAATATAAAAACGGTGAGAAATATCAGTATAACAGATTTGAAGACACTTTTGGTGATGCAGGGCGTTATTCTGACGAAACACCGAGAAACGAACCTTTTCATATATTTAAAATAATTCCCAACGGCAAGAAATGGAAAAAAGTTTATCTGGCAATTATTCTTTGTTTTGCTGTACTTTCTGTTGTGGCGGGAATTATAGGGTTTTTATATTTAACATGATTAAAAATAAAACAAAGAATACCGCAGTTTGTGGACTTATGACGGCACTTTCCGTGGTGCTTATGATGTTGACAACATTAGTTCCTGTTTTTATGTATGTCATACCGATAATAACGGGTCTTCTGGTGCTTTTTACGGCTGATTTTGCCGATAAAAAATGGGGCATAGGAGTCTACTTTGCATCGGCATTTCTCTCAATTCTTCTTATAACGGATAAAGAAGCAGCTTTGACATATGCTTTGTTTTTCGGTTATTACCCCTTGCTCAAGGATTTAATAGAGAAGCTGCCAAAGGCATTGGCTTGGATTTTGAAATTTATTCTTTTCAATGCTGCGGCAGTTGGTATAGGTGTGATAAGCTTCTATCTGTTTGGTGTATCGGGTGATGAGTATAACGAGTTTGGTAAATATACAGTTCCGATATTACTAATTATGGCAAATGTAGCTTTTATTCTTTATGATATCTGTCTTACCAAAAACAGATTTTTATTAACCCGTTTTTCAGAGAAATTTAAAAAGATTATAAAATAAGTGCTCATATCCACCGATATGAGCACTTGTTTTATTGGTTTTATTTTATTGTGTTATAGCTTTCTCTGCTATCATCAAGAATACCGATGTATGTTCTACCTACATTGAGAGATAACTCATCGCCATTTTTGTTATAGAATTTCATCATATCTGAGCTATCGCCTTTTTTCCAGATGATTTCTGTATAAGAACCATTGGAAGCATAAATGCCTGTACCCTCAGAAAGATCGAAATCAACGCGATTCTTGGAATCGTTCATTGATGTAATGCTTGTATAACATAAGATGATGTTTTCGAAATTCTGTTGAGTTCCTTCACTATCAATAAACTTATTACCATTAAGAGAGCTAAGATAAATTTTGTTTTCTTTATCATATGTGTAGGTGTATGTGTAACCTGAAGAATAAGAAACTGTAAGCTCGTTGCAAGGGGCAGAAAGGCTTTTTGTTTTGCTGTTGAATTTGAAGGGTGATTTATAATCATCCTTGATTTCTGTTCTGTATTCTTTGTTTTCAATTGCTTTTTTGATTGCTTCGTTTGTTGTGTAGGAGGTGTGCTCAGAAGCAACGCCTCTTGAAGAGTCACGATAGAAATAATTATCTATCAAGCCGTTGATGTTATCTACATTATGGTTTGCAATCTGGCTTTTAGCCTTGGGGCTGTAACCAAAGTGAACAAAGATACCATCGAAGCCTTCTGCAAGGTCAACAAAGTAATGTCTTGCACTTCTTACAGGACCAACCTTTTCAGGAAGTCTTGAAGCATCAGCATACATAAGAAGCATTCTTGTGATGCCACCTTCAGCAACCATTTCCCAAACAATATCAGAAGAGGTGAGTCCCCATTGAGGTCTTGCATCAGGGTGATTTTCAACAACTACGAAAACAGGTCTGTTCTTTAAAAGCTTTTTGCTGTAGCCTGCTTCACCTGTAAGTGGGTTTCTTATTACAGTTTCCTTGGGCTTCTGGGTTGTTGCAACTTCGGTTGTTGTTTCTTCAATCTCTGGTTCTTTACCACAGCCTGCAAAAGCACCGAGAACAAATATAAGCGCTAAAGCAAGTGAAAGGAATTTGGTTAATTTTGAGTTTTTGAGGTTTATCATTTATATTCCGTCCTTTTATTTAATAATTAAAGCCAGAATTCAACAATGTGTCGAAGCGTGCCGAACAATGTTGGATTCACTGTATTTATTGTAACATCTGATACAGAAAATGCAAGAGCAAACGAGTAAAAAATGCTTGAAAATGCAGAAATAAATACGAGGTTGTTTAATGTGTTGGAGCTTTGCTTGAGGTTCGGTTTTTCGCAAAGGGAATATATAACAAAAATCGCTCCAAGGAAGAAAATATAACCAAAATCGCTATAATATCGCTGGAGTAATCCGCCTGCCTGCGTGTCTGCAATAACAAGTGCAAAGCCGATAATGAAAAGCGTGAGAGTAAGTGCAAAGAGCTTCTTTTCTCTCAATGTATTTTTTACCTTTGGTAAAGCAAGGCCGAACCATAATAAAGGCAAGCTTGTTATAAGTCCACCGAAGCAGTTTTCATAAATGGTTTTACCCATATAATTGGTTTCGATGCTTACCTGTTCGATAAAGGGGAAGGTAGCATTGAAGGAGGGCGTCTGGAAAAGATATGTGAATATTCCAAGACCTGTTCTACCGATTTCAAAGCCTCGTCTTGTAACATCATTGGTTGTAAGGTTATAGGCAGAACCAAAATCGAAGGGTGAGCCGAAGCGGATGTAGTTATAATACATAATTCCTGTTGCAACAACTACGAAGGGTATTGCAAGGGTAATCAGTTCTTTTAGTCCCTCTTTTTTGAAAATGTGTTTTTCTTTGAAGAAATAACCTAAAAATAGAGGAAGTGCTACCGCGCAGATAAGTACCGATTGCGGTCTGCAGCCCACAGAAAGTGCCATAAAAAGTGAACCAAGGAAGAGATGTAGAGACTTCTTTTTCTCGGTTTTAAGAGCCTTGAACCAATGGTAAATTCCCCATACAATAAATGCCATTGAGGTCATAATTGGAACGGAATAAAAGTCGGGTCTTTTTGCAAGGAATGTCATTCCGCAGCAGTTGATAAGAGTCAGCGCGGTAAGAAGATAAGTGCCTACAGAAATGCTTTTGAATTTCTTTTTGATTATTAAATCAAGGAGCTTGAATATACCGATTGAGAAAATAAGCGCAAACGCCATTATTCCGATTGCTGAAGGGAAGGGTGCTTTGAAAATTATTCTGAATGGCAAATACATCAGAAGTAAAGGAACAATACCGAAATAAACATAGTAATGTCCGTTAAAATACGCCACATCCCAGCGATAGCTGTCACCGCTTAATTGAGCTTTCTGTGAACGAGCGGTGGTATCGTATGGATTTTCCATTTCAATAAGTGATTGTGGAACATCGTCATTATCAATATAAGTCTTTCCTTTGATAATTGCTTGTGCTAACTCGTCATATTGATTATGAGCGGTGTAATCTATACCAACAAAATCAATGCCTGTACCGTCCCATTTATAAGTGTTATAGTCTTTAGATGCTATACCCATAAATGTGGGATTTATTGATGCAAGGATGATTATTATTGCACATTCGAGAGAAAGCAAAACTATTGCAAGAGTGTTTTTGGAATATTCATTGTCAACTAATTTCTTTCTATAAAGAATAGAGGATGGTTTAAAAAGATAAACAAGACCAAGTATTCCGACTAGTGCAACAATTCTCAAAAATGAAAGCTCAAAGGGTCTTTGGACATTTATTGAAATGGAGTCAATGTTTACGACATCTTTATCGCTTTCAAATATCAAGCCCAATTTTTCGGAGGAACCCGAGGTATTGATGTTGATATATTGGCTTTTATTTACATCACGATAAATATCTCTTTCGGGAGTACTGTAATAAAGCTCATTTGCTTCATCAGTTAAAAGAATAGTTGCTGTAGTAACGAGGGAATTGTTTTTATTAAGCTTAATGTGAATGTTATTGATTTTTTCGTTGATGTCAGGTATTTCTATAGCTTCATCGGTGTAAAAGGTATAATAACCCTCGCAATTCTGGTAGTCAGAAAGCGGTGCGTTAAGATTGATTTCTTCATAACCCTTTGATGAATAAAAGTTTATATTAAAAATTGATATTTCAAGACCAAGGCTGAAAAGAACAATGGAAGCCATAGCGAGAGCAAATGCTTTTTCAGTGTTCTTTTGGGCTTTTGATTTTTTATAAATCAAAAAAGCGCACGAAGAAAATAATAATAGAAGTAAAATACAAATAACAGTCATAACAACTCTCCGAAAAATCAATATAAATTATATACCAATATTAAACCACAAAACCCATACTTTGTAAATATTATAAGAAGACAGAACATATACTGTATGGGTGAGATTTATGTTAAAAGTAGTAAAAAATGAAACTCTTACATATTCGGTTTATCAGAAGTATGTAAAAGAATTGAGTGAAAAATACAAAAGCCTGAAGCTTACCACCTGTGGCAAAAGCCTTTTAGGTAAAGATATATTTGCTTTCGTTATAGGTGCGGGAAAGAAGAATGTTGTCTATGTAGGTGGAACCCATGGCATTGAATGGTTGACATCTTTATTGTTATTGAAATTCACAGAAGACCTTGCAATTGCCTATGAAGAAGAAAAGGCGCTTTCAGGCTTTGGCATTAAAAATATTTTAGAAAAAGTGCGGTTGATTATAATTCCCGAGCTTAATCCTGACGGGATTGAAATCGCAATCAAAGGTGCGGATGCTTGCGGGAAATATAAAGAAGCCAATATTGAAATCTGTAAAGGCGATTTCAGCTTGTGGAGTGCAAATGCAAGGGGCGTAGACATAAATCATAATTTCAATGCAGATTGGTATTCCTTAAGAGAGGCGGAAAAGGAAGCAGGAATAAACTCGCCGTCACCAAGCAGATATGGAGGTCAGTTTCCCGAAAGTGAGCCTGAAACCAAGGCGATTACAAGTCTTTGCAGAGGAATACCTGTTGAAATGTTAATTACATTTCATTCGCAAGGCGAAGAGATTTTTTATGAATACGGCAAAAATACACCTGAAAAAGCCTTGCATATTGCAAAAATGTTTTCTGCATTGACTGACTATACTTTAGTAAAAAATGAAGGTCTTTATTCAAGCGGTGGACTGAAAGATTGGTTTATTGAAGAATTTAAACGCCCTGCATTCACAATAGAAATCGGTAAAGGTAAGAATCCATTACCTCTTGAAGAGGTTGACGGGATTTATGAAAAACTTGAGGCAATGATGGTTGTTGGAATGGTGGTTTAATTCGAAATTCGGAATTGGGCTTCGCAAAAGGTAAAGAAAGAGCAATAATTATCCCTCTTTTTTCGTAAAACGAAAAAGGAGGGGGGACCACCGAAGGTGGTGGGTGGTACATAACAAACGCAAAACTTTACTCTAGGAACAGGCAAAAAAACTCTTTACAAAGAACAAATGTTCTGATATAATACACTCCAAGAACAAATGTTCTACGAATTGTAAAGGAAGAGAAAATTGGAACGAGTTATTTTGCATTGTGACTGTAACTGCTTTTTTGCGTCTGTTGAGGCAGCTTTGAATCCCGAGCTTAATAAATACGCCTTTGCTGTTTGTGGTGACCCTGAACAGCGCCATGGTATAGTTCTTGCTAAAAACGAAAAGGCAAAGCAATATGGCGTAAAAACAGGCGAAGCAATCTGGCAGGCTAAAGCCAAATGCCCTAACCTTCTGACTGTGCCGTCTCATTATAGGGAGTATAAAGAGTTTTCCAAAAGGATTTTTGACATTTATTGCCGTTATACTGATTTGGTTGAGCCATTCGGAATTGATGAATGTTGGCTTGATGTAACGGGGAGTGTTCATCTTTTCGGTAGTGGCAAAGAGATTGCAGATGAATTGAGAGAGGTCATAAAAAAAGAGGTAGGAGTAACAATTTCTGTGGGCGTTTCCTATAATAAAATCTTTGCAAAAATGGGAAGCGACTATAAAAAGCCTGATGCAACAACGGAAATTACTTCTGAAAATTTCAGGAAGCTTTTACATCCGTTGCCTATCGGAGATTTATTTATGGTGGGCAGAAAAACAAGTGAGAAATTACGAAGCATCGGAATACGCACAATAGGTGATGCGGCGGAAATAAATGAAAAGCAACTTTATCGTCTTCTTGGTGAAAATGGCAGAATGATATGGCAATATGCTAACGGCTATGATTATTCACCTGTTTTGAGGTTCGATTACAGAGAAGCATATAAATCAATAGGAAATGGAGCAACCTTTAAAAGAGATTTAAAGGATTTTAAGGATGTCAGGACCTGTGTTTTCTTTTTGTGTGATAAGGTTTCTGCAAGGCTTCGTAAGCATAATTATGAATGTTCAGCCTTGCAGATAGGTATAAAGGACACTAATTTTCAGACCATTCAGCGTTCTTCTCAATTACCGTCACCAACGGATTTATCATATGATTTAAGAAATGCGGTGCTTTCTTTAATAGAATCAAATTTCGATGTTGAGAAAGAGCCTATTCGCTCTTTAACAGTAACAGGAACAAAGCTCTTGAATGGTGATGATGTTTGCGAACAGATTTCATTTTTAGATTTGGATTATCACATAAAAAGAGAAAAAGAACACCGCCTTGAATGTACCAAGGATAACATCCGCCATAAATATGGTTTGGGTACGATTACACGATGTTCATTTATAGATAATGACTTTGGCTTCTGATTTTTGAGTTTTAAGGGAGATTTTAAGGTGAAATGTACTATAACTGATTTAAGGTCAAAAGAGGTTATAAATGTTGATAATGGTTGCCGGTTAGGTTGTGTTACGGATGTTGAAATTGACACCTGCACGGGTTGTTTGGTAAGCATAACAGTTTTTTGCGGAAGAGGTGTTTTTGGCTTCTGCGGAAGAGGTGAGGAAATTGTTGTTTGCTGGAAGGATATTGTTGTAATCGGAGATGATACCATCTTGGTGAAAAAGGGTGGGGTAAAAATATAATTCGGAATTCGGAATTCGAAATTAGGCTTCGCTATATTATTACAAAAAGAAAATGGATTCAGAACAAATTGTCCTGAATCCGTTTTTATATGCTATTTGCTAACTGCTGTACTGGTAGCTGGTGACTGGTGACTGGTAGCTAAATTACTTTCTTGTCTTATTATAAATTTTTGATTTAATGCTATCAACAAGAGAAAGCTTTGTTTTATCGTGAACCTTCAATTCATCAATTGTATAGCCTTTTAAACTGAACTCAGCTTTATCGCTTTCATAAAGGTCAACGATACTGCCATCAGAAAGCTCTGTTATGCAGGAATATACATAAGAGAAGGGATTTAAACTGTCTGTAACTTTCTTAATGTATTTCCATTCAACAACATTGTCATCTCCATAAAGACCGATTCTGATAACGCCGAGCTTTCGGGTTTTCTTTTCGGGACAAGCAAGGATAATTGCATCTTTACCATCAATTTTCTTGCTGTAATTTATAACAGAAAACATACAGTTTGAGCAATATGCCAAATCTTTATCAACTGTATATTTCCCCCATGTTTCACCCCCGTCGGTTGAGTCGGTGTAGCTGATAAAGCCCGCAACATTTCTTGAATACATACGAAGCACACCGTTATTAAGAAGAACGAACTGACTTTCGGAGCTTTTGCCTGCCATACCTACCTGAGTGGCTTTTTCGGAGCGGTGCCAGCTTTCGCCATCCTCGGTATAAATAACGCTTGTGTATTCTCTTGCACCATTGTTGTCGTAGATTGAGAAAATGACTCTATGCTTGCCGTCCTTTTCGATGCAGATACCAACACCGGGGGAGAAGCCTGTGAAGCCCTTTGACTCTATTTGCGTATTAAGAATTATGCCGTCAGACCAGGTTTCACCGTTGTCAAAGCTCTTTCTTACCCAAAGATAATAGGTGGGGTAAATCTTAAGAGGAGCATAGGCATAGAAGATATTTGCGATAATGTCATTATCATTCAGACTCCCGTCCTTGTTCATTTGCTTTATAAAAACAGGTGAGAGCGCTTCACCATTCTTCTGATAAATGTTATAAAATCTGTCAACAAAATAATCATTGTAGCCTGAATTATCAGAGAATTTCAAAACAGGCGCAAAGCCGTTTTCAGAAAATTCACCAACATAGTAGGGGTAGTGAGCCTTGTCAAGAGTTGTGCTTTCTGCCTTTTCGTGACTTGTTTTGTCACAAAGAGCAAGCTTACCATCAATAAATCCGTTACCTTTTCCGTAGGTGCCTGCACTCCACAGACCCATATATGCAGGACAAGCATCGCAAGCGTGATACACAACACCGTCTGCATCCTGACACATTGCCGCATCACAGAATGAAGCAGATGTTGGAATTGCTTGGTTGTGGTCAGCATCTTCCATATCGTTGAAATGGTTTACCCAAACAATATCGGACCAGGTTTTGCAGTTGTCATCGGAATAACGGATTACTGTTTCGATGTTTGCAGGGTCATCCGTTCCGTTGCCGTAACGGATGTCACCACCTGCAAGAACTCTGCCGTTTTTAAGTGTTAATATTGAAGGAATACGGAACAGCTTGCTGTTTCCTGTACCCTCAGCATAAGGGTTTGTAAAATTTGCCATTTTCTTTCACCTTTATTATAATGATTATGGTTAGTCGAAACAGTGTAAAAATACACTGTTTCGATACCAAATATATGATTTGATATCGAATTTTCAAAGAAAATTCGAGTATAATCCTTTCAATGAATGTAGTGCAAAATTGTATTTATGAAAAACAATTTTGCTAAAAGCCGATAAAATCGGCTTTTGCGAAACGCGACTGCGTTTCGACAATCTGCAATCATTATAACAATCTCCATTGTTTTATAATATCACATACAGGTGTTGCGGGCAATAAAAGAATTTGAAAAAAGCGGGTTAAAATATAACAAAAATTATTGATGTAAATTGGTATTCTTGATATAATATAACATTAATAAAACAAAGATCAAAAGAGGTGAGAGCATGGCAGATAGGTTTATTTTACATTCGGATTATAAGCCTATGGGCGACCAGCCCGAAGCTATTGAAAGGCTTGTTGATGGCGTGAATAAGGGTTATATGGAGCAGACACTTTTAGGTGTTACAGGCTCAGGTAAAACCTTTACAATGGCAAATGTTATTGAAAAGCTCAATCGCCCCACTCTCGTTTTAGCTCATAATAAAACTCTCGCAGCACAGCTATGCTCTGAATTCAAAGAGTTTTTTCCTGAAAATGCGGTTGAATATTTTGTGTCATATTATGACTATTATCAGCCCGAAGCATATATTCCCACAACCGATACTTATATTGAAAAAGACAGTGCGGTTAATGAAGAAATTGATAAGCTTCGCCATTCTGCAACCTCTGCTCTTTCCGAAAGGCGAGATGTAATCATCGTTGCCAGTGTGTCTTGTATCTATACTCTTGGTGACCCCATTGACTATCGTAGTATGGTTATCTCTCTTCGTACTGGTATGCAAAAGGACAGAGATGAGCTTATTGCAAAGCTTGTTGAAATTCAGTATGAGAGAAATGATGTAAGCTTCACTCGTAATAAGTTCAGAGTGAAAGGGGACACTGTTGAAATTTTTCCTGTTTACTCCTCCGAAACTGCATACAGAGTTGAGTTCTTCGGCGATGAAATTGACAGAATTTCCGAAATTCATCCTCTTACGGGCGAGGTTAAATGCACTCGCTCCCATGTGGCAATTTATCCTGCATCCCATTACGTTGTAGAAAGCGACAAAATGGAAAAAGCCCTTGAGAATATCTATAACGAAATGGAGAACAGAGTTGAAGAATTCAAGTCACAAGGTAAACTTCTTGAAGCTCAGAGAATTCAGCAAAGAACTCTTTATGATATTGAAATGCTTCGTGAAACAGGCTTCTGCAAGGGCATTGAAAACTATTCAAGGGTTATGTCGGGCAGAAAACCGGGTACTGCACCCTTTACTCTTCTTGACTATTTCCCTGATGACTTTGTTCTTTTTGTAGATGAATCCCATGTTACGCTTCCTCAGGTTCGCGGAATGTATGGCGGTGACCGTTCAAGAAAGGAAAGCCTTGTTGAATTTGGTTTCAGATTGCCATCAGCTTTTGATAACAGACCTTTAAAATTCAATGAATTTTATGATAAAACCCATCAGAAAATATTTGTAAGCGCAACTCCCGGTGACCTTGAAAAAGAGAAGAGTGCACAGATTGCCGAGCAGGTTATTCGCCCAACGGGTCTTCTTGACCCTGAGGTCAGCGTCCGCCCAACAGAAGGGCAGATTGATGACCTTATTTCCGAAATCAATATGAGAGTAGCGAAGAAAGAACGCGTTCTTGTTACCACTCTTACTCGTAAAATGGCAGAGGATTTAACGGATTACCTTTCCGATTACGGAATAAAAGTCCGCTATATGCATTTTGATGTTGATACTATTGAACGAATGGAATTGATTCGTGATTTGCGATTGGGTGAATATGATGTTCTCGTTGGTATCAACCTTTTAAGAGAAGGTCTTGATATTCCTGAGGTTTCTCTCGTTGCAATTCTTGATGCAGATAAAGAGGGCTTCCTCAGAAGCGAAACATCCCTTATTCAGACCATCGGCCGTGCAGCCCGAAATGCAGGCGGTCAGGTTGTAATGTATGCAGATGAGGTAACGGGCTCAATGGAACGAGCTATAAATGAAACCTACCGCAGAAGAGAAAAACAGATGAAATATAATGAAGAGCATGGAATTGTTCCCGAAACCATTAAAAAGGATGTTCGTGAAATTCTTGAAATCAGCTCTAAAGATAATATTCAGGAAAGAGTTGCAAAGCGCAGGCTTTCCGAAAGAGAAAAGAACGAGCTTATTGAAAAGCTTACTAAAGAAATGCGCGCCGCCGCACAGTTACTTGAGTTTGAACATGCGGCATATTTACGCGACCAGATTGAAAAAATCAGAAACGGAAAATAAATTTATTTATGGAAAAGAATTTAATTGTAAAAGGTGCGAGAGAGCATAATTTAAAAAATGTCAGCGTGGAAATTCCTCGTGATAAATTTGTTGTTTTTACAGGGCTTTCAGGATCAGGTAAATCCTCTCTTGCTTTTGATACAATCTATGCCGAAGGGCAGAGAAGATATATGGAAAGCCTTTCTTCCTATGCCCGTCAGTTCCTCGGTATTATGGAAAAGCCCGATGTTGATAGTATTGACGGGCTTTCTCCCGCTATTTCCATTGACCAGAAAACCACATCTAAAAACCCTCGTTCAACTGTTGGTACTGTTACGGAAATTTATGACTATTTAAGACTTTTGTATGCGAGGATCGGTGTACCTCATTGTCCCGTTTGCGGTAAGGAAATTGCAAAGCAGTCCATTGACCAGATAGTAGATAAGGTTCTGCTTTTAGAAGAGGGAACAAAGTTTCAGATTTTAGCACCAATTGCCAAGGGCAAAAAAGGTGAGTTTCAGAAAGAACTTGAAGGTGTGAGAAAGTCAGGCTATTCAAGAGTAAGAATAGACGGCATTATGTATGACCTTTCGGAAAAGGTTAAGCTTGAAAAGAATATCAAGCATAATATTGAGGTTATTGTTGACCGCCTTATTATGAAAGATGGTATAAACTCCCGTCTTACAGACTCTCTTGAATCTGCTTTTTCTCTTACAGAGGGAACTGCAATTGTAGATGTTATCGGGGGAGAGGAAATTCTCTTTTCGCAGAATTTTGCCTGTCCCGAGCACGGCTCGTGTATGGATGAATTAGAGCCGAGAATGTTCTCATTCAATAATCCATTTGGCGCTTGTCCTACTTGTTTAGGTCTCAGCGTGTTTATGCGCGTTTCCGAAGACTTGCTTGTTCCCAATAAGAAGCTTTCAATCAATCAGGGTGCAATCAATGGTTCAGGATGGAGTATGACTGAATCAAGCACCATTTCCCGAATGTATTATAACGCCCTTGCGGAAAGATATAATTTCACTCTTGATACACCCTTTAATAAAATTCCACCTGAGGGTCAGAAGGCAATTTTCTACGGCACTGATGGTGAGCGTATAAAAATGGTCCGCGAAAATGAATATGGAAGCGGAACATATATGACCGAGTTTGAGGGTATTATCAATAACCTTGAACGCCGTTACAGAGAAACCACAAGCGACTGGTCAAGGCGTGATATTGAACAGTATATGACCTCTTGTCCTTGTCCTGATTGTAATGGCGCAAGGCTTAAACCCGCACCCTTGGCAGTTACTGTGGGTGGAAAGAACATCAAAGAATTTACAGATATGTCCATTGGTGATGAACTTAAATTTATTGAAAATCTTGAGCTTTCAGAAAAAGAACAGATTATCGGTAAGCAGATTGTAAAAGAAATTAAATCAAGGCTTTCTTTCCTTTGTAATGTCGGGCTTGATTATCTCACTCTTTCCCGTAATTCAGGCACTCTTTCAGGCGGTGAAAGTCAGCGAATCCGCCTTGCAACCCAGATAGGTTCTTCCCTTATGGGTGTTTTATATATTCTTGATGAGCCAAGCATCGGTCTTCATCAGAGAGATAATGAAAAGCTTCTCAAATCCCTTAAAAATCTTCGTGATTTGGGTAATACACTTATTGTTGTTGAACACGATGAGGACACAATGAATGAAGCAGATTTCATTGTTGACGTTGGCGTTGGTGCAGGTGTTCACGGCGGAGAAATTGTCTGCGCAGGTACAGTAGAGGATATCAAAAAATGTGAGCGTTCTCTTACAGGACAGTATCTTTCAGGTAAAAAGAAGATTGAAGTCCCCGAAAAGCGCCGGAAGGGTAACAGCAAGTTCCTTGAAATCAAAGGCGCAAGGCAGAATAACCTTAAAAATATTGATGTGAAAATACCTTTAGGTGAACTGGTTGTTGTTACAGGTGTTTCAGGCTCGGGTAAGTCATCCTTGATAAATGAAATTCTTTATAAAAAGCTTGCAACCGAGCTTAATAATGCGAAGAAGTTTGCAGGTAAGCACGATGAAATTTTAGGTCTTGAAAATCTTGATAAGGTTATTGATATTGACCAATCACCCATCGGCAGAACTCCTCGCTCAAATACTGCCACATATACAGGCGTTTTCAATGACATCAGAGCCCTTTTTGCTTCAACTCAGGATGCTAAGGCAAAGGGCTATGACCAGGGTCGCTTCTCCTTTAATGTTAAGGGTGGTCGTTGTGAAGCCTGCGAGGGCGACGGTATCATAAAAATCGAAATGAACTTCCTTTCGGATGTTTATGTGCCTTGTGAAGTCTGCAGAGGTGCAAGATATAACAGAGAAACTCTCGATGTGAAATATAAGGGCAAAAGCATCAGCGATGTTCTTAATATGACAGTTGAAGAGGCAATGAATTTCTTCGAGAATATACCGAAAATCCGTAATAAATTGCAGACTATTTTTGATGTTGGTTTAGGATATATCACTCTCGGTCAGTCCGCAACAACTCTTTCAGGTGGCGAGGCGCAGCGAGTGAAGCTGGCAACCGAGCTTTCCAAAAGAGCAACAGGCAGAACAATTTATATTCTCGATGAGCCAACAACAGGACTTCATACTGCAGATGTCAAGAAGCTTCTTGAGGTTATCAACAAGCTTGTTGATGCAAATAATTCTGTTGTTGTTATTGAGCATAACCTTGATGTTATCAAAACTGCCGACCATATTATTGACCTTGGTCCTGAGGGCGGTAACGGTGGCGGCGAAATCGTTGCCCAGGGTACACCCGAAGAGGTCGCAAAATGTAAAAAATCCTATACGGGAAAATATTTAAAACCTTTGTTAAATTCTTGATATATTTAAAAGGTTGTTATATAATTGTAAAAAAATAAGAAAGAGGTTCTTTTATGAAAGCAAATGAAAGCATCCCTAATTTTGACATAAAAGTAAGGGAAAATACAAACTATGCTATTAAGAGTATAAAAAATGTGTGTAAGAATTTCGGTCCTCGTGCCGTTGGTAGTGAGGCTGAAAAGAATGCTCAGGAGTATATGAAGGCAGACCTTGAAAAATTCTGTGACGAGGTTAAGAGAGAGGAATACAAATGTAGCGACAAAGCCTTTATGGCTTGGGTTCCTCTTGGAGCAGCTCTTCTTCTCCTTTCAACAGTAATGTTTACATTAGGTATCAGCATCGCAGGTCTTGTTCTTTCTGCTCTCGCACTTTTCTTTGTTGTTGCAGAATTCATTTTCTACAAGCCTGTTCTTGATCCATTCTTCCCCAAGGTAACAAGCGGTAATGTTTATGGCGTAAGAAAAGCAAGCGGTGAAACTAAAAAGCGTATTATTTTAAGCGGTCATACCGACTCAGCTTTTGAATGGACATATACATACAAGGGTGGCAGACCCGTTGTTGCAACAATTATCGTAACTGCGGTTATTGCTATTCTTCTTGGTATTGGCGGTAATATATATGGTCTTATTCACGGTGGTGCTGTAAGCGGAATTGTTTGGGGCGAAAGCGGTAACCTTGCTCTTCGCATTATTGCAGTTGTAATGTATATTACAGTTCCGATTCTTATTATGGCTTTCAGATTCTGTAACTATAAAATGCCTGTTATGGGTGCAAACGATGACCTTTCAGGCTGTTTCGTTTCCTGTGCTGCTATGAAATACCTTGCAGATAATGATATCCGCTTTGAAAACACAGAGGTTGCAGTTCTTTGCGCAGGTGGTGAAGAAGCAGGTCTTCGTGGCTCAAAGGCCTTCGCAAAGGCTAATAAGGATATGCTTAATGACGGCGTTGAAACTGTATTTATCAGCTTCGATACAATCCGCGAGCTTGAATTTGCAAAAATCTATGAAAAAGATATGACAGGTATGGTTAAAAATGACCGCAGAGTTGCAGAGCTTTTACAGACTGCAGCAAAAACTGTTGGTATGGATGTACCGATTGGCGTAATTGAGCTTGGCTCAACTGACGCTGCTGCTATGTCTCAGGCAGGCGTTCCTGCAAGTGCATTCACCGCTATGGACCCCACACCTGCAAGATATTATCATACTCGTCTTGATACTGCAGATAACCTTTCTGCTCAGGCAATTGACGCAGGCGTTAAAATTGCTCTTGAAACAGTATTTCTCTATGACGAAAAGGGTATCTGATTATGAATAAAAATCATAAAATAACAGGTAATGGCCCTCTTCTTGATAAAAACGGCGTTCTTCGAGAACCAGGTTGGGCGAATTCTCTTGTTTTTGATTATTCACCCGATATGGTGGCGAAAGCTAAGAAAAACCGCCTTAAGGAATGGGACTATTTCCTGATTATGAATAGTGAGGGAAAATTCGCTCTCTCCTTCACCTTTGCAGATAACAGATATATGGGTCTCGTTTGTTGCTCTGTTTTCGATTTCGAAACAAAGGAAAAATTCGATTGCACCGAGGTTCAGCTTTTCCCCAATGGTAAATTGAATCTTCCCGTTACAAGTGAAAAGGGAAATATCGCCTTTAAGTCCAAAACCTGCGATTATCATATCGACAGAACAGAGGACGGCAGACATATTTACTGTAAATATGAAAGATGCTTTAATCACACAGAAATGGAAGCAGATATTTTCCTTTCTCAGCCACCTATGGATACAATGGTTATTGCAACGCCTTGGGCAGAGGACAAAAAGGCTTTCTATTATAATCAGAAAATCACTTGTATGAATGCAAGTGGTTTCGTAAAGGTTAAAGGTAGAACATATACCTTTGATTCCGAAAAGGATTTCGGTATTCTTGACTGGGGCAGAGGAGTTTGGACATATAACAATACTTGGTACTGGGGTATCGGTAGCGGAATTGTTGATGGCAAACCCTTTGGCTATAACATCGGTTACGGCTTTGGCGATACATCAAATGCCAGTGAAAATATGCTTTTTTATGACGGCAAATGCCATAAGC
This sequence comes from Acutalibacteraceae bacterium, assembly GCA_045660345.1. Taxonomy (GTDB): domain Bacteria; phylum Bacillota; class Clostridia; order Oscillospirales; family Acutalibacteraceae; genus DTU089. Next base: position 84,436 of record JAZRDP010000022.1, on the reverse strand, counting down.
TTGACTTGGTTGATTTCGGTATGCCCGAAGAAAATGTTATGGATGAATGGATTATGACCTCAAACGATAATCGTTTTAATATGAGATTCAAGCCATTCTTCAATGACCATACCAATATAAGTGCAGGTATTATCTGCGAAAAAGCAGAAAAACTTTTCGGTATGCTCAACGGCACCGCGGTCCTCGACGACGGAACTGTTCTAAATATTGAAAACATTCCTGTGTTCCACGAAAAAGTACACCATAAGTGGTAAAAAAATAGTGAGTGAGATTATGTTAACATTTAAAAAAATTACAAGTGTTTTTCTCTGCATAGTTATAACTCTAAGCGTATGCTCTGTTGATTTCGGCATTGTTTCTCAAGCGATTGAGGAAACTGCCGGGATGGCGGAGCTTTCTGCTTTTGAAGGGGAAAATGCTGAGATTATAAAATCAAAAAACAGTGAGCAATTCGCAGAGCTCGTAGGTGAACTTGTAGAAGAAAATTGGGAAGATAATTATTTTTCCGAAATTGTTATTGATGAAAATAATGTGGTTACTGTTGACGGCATTCAAACGCAACAAAGTGTCAGCGATGTTGTTGAAAATGGTGTTAATGAGAATGTAACTGCGGATTCTGATGAGAAATATTCAATACCTGTTGAAAGTGAGCTTTCTGCCCTTGGGTGCGTTGTTGAATATGAAGATAATCAGATTCGTGTTACAAAACCATTCCAGACTAAAAGACTTATCCTCAACAGTTCCGAGAGAACACTTTCAAATACCTATGGCGCAAGTGAAATTATTTCAAATGGTAAAGGAAAATATATTCTTCAGTATGATAATGAAGAAATTGCAGAAAAAGCATTTAATTATCTCAGAGAAGAGGAAGCTACTGAATCTGTAAGTGTTGACAGCGTTGTGAAAATTGCAGCTGTACCCACAACAGAGGAACACCCTCTGCTTCAGGATGAGAGAAACAGATGGGGCGCAGAAAGAATTGAAAGTGACAGATTTAAACAGTATCTTTCAGATAATGGAAAAAATAACAAAATCGTAGTTGCCGTTGTTGATACCGGTGTTCAAAAAGACCACCCTTTCCTTGAAGGAAGAATTCTTGATAACGGCTATGATTTTATACATAATGACAATATCCCAAATGATGAAAATATGCACGGAACACATTGCGCAGGTATTATTGCAGATAACACCCCTGAATGTGTTAAAATTCTCCCTGTTAAGATTTTCAATTCAACAGGAAGCTCAACTTCCGCCATTATTTCTTTAGGTATTGATTATGCTGTGAGAAAAAATGCTGCTGTAATCAGTATGAGCTTTGGTGGTTATTGCAGTGATACTGCTTGTGAAATTGAAGCTTCAGTCAATAAAGCAATAAAAAAAGGCATAACCTGTGTTGTGGCTGCGGGTAATGAATGGGAAAATGCAAAAGACCATTGCCCTTCAAAAATTGAAGAGTGTATAACAGTTGCATCCCTTGATAAAAACGATAGATTATCTGATTTTTCAAACTTTGGCGATGTTGTTGATATATCAGCTCCCGGTGAAGATATCTGGAGCAGTTCAATTGCAGAAAATGGTTATTATGAACCCGCTTCAGGTACATCAATGGCATGTCCTTTTGTTGCGGCAGCTTCTGCAATGTTCCTTGTGAATGACCCTGCATTGACACCTGATGAAGTTCAAACAAAAATTAAAAGCACTGCAGTAGATTTGGGTGTCAAGGGTGAGGATGCAACCTTTGGTGCAGGTGCCCTTGATTTTGGTATATTCTTTAAGGATAGTAAAAAGGCAACATCTATTTCAATTGGAAAAGAAACAGTCACTCTTTATTTAAGCAAAACAATTAAATTTGATGCGGTGCCCGTAATGGTTACAGTCGGACCTGAGGATGCTACAGATAAAAGTTATACAGTTAAAATTAAGGATACCGATATAGCAAGTTTTGACGGATTCGGGTTTCTTGGTAAAAAAACGGGAGAAACCACCGCAACATTTACTCTTGCTGACGGAACAAGTGAGACCATTACAATAAAATGCAAAAACAGAACTTTTTGGGTAGATTATCCTGCAGATAGTTTTGAGGGCGGTAATGGTAGCCAGAATAATCCCTATTTAGTTAAAACTGCAAAGCAGCTTGCGAGAATTGCTTATCTGGGGAAAAAGAATAAACTGAAAAATGATATTTATTTTAAACAGGTTGCAGATATCGACCTTTCGGGCAAAAACTGGTATCCCATAAAAGGAACTGACCAAGATAGTTATATTTCCCGAATTAACTACGATGGTAACGGTTATGATATAAAAAATCTTCATATATCAAACATAAACCAAGATATGTTTCTTGATTATGCAGCCCTTTTTGCTTGTACAACAGGTCAACTGAAAAATATCAATATGATAGATGTTAACATAAATGCAGCGGACAGTAGTTTTGCAGCTCCAATATGTGGATATTTTGGCGGTGTAATGAAGAATTGTTACGCAAACGGAAAGGTTAAAGGTAGTGCAAGCGGTGGACTTGTTGCAAGCTTTGCTACAATTAACGGAACATCATCCAATATAATTATAAGTAATTGCAGAAGTGATGTTTCTGTAAACGGAGTCTGTGCGGGTGGTATTACAGCCTTCTTTGCTGCAGGGCAAATTGAAAACTGCATTTTCACAGGAAGCTTGTATAGTCCTGATGATTGTATTGGTGGTATAGTTGCGAGTGTTTCACCTCACGACAGTAAAACAAGCTATGATTATCTGCTTAATAATGTAAGAATCATAAACTGTGTTTCAACAGAAAATATTTGTAATTCCGCTGAAAAAACTGAAGAAAACGGAACAGTTATGAAGCCCTATATTTCTAACTGTTATTATTCAGGTGAATATGACTCTGCAGTTGAGAATTATTCTGATGGAGATATAACCCTCAGAAAAACTTCAAAAGTTGATGGTAAATCGTTTAAAGATGCTTCATTCTATAGTGAAGATGGCAAATGGGATGAGGAAAGACCTTGGAATGTAGGAAAAACCTGGAAAGTCAATAAATCTTATCCTGAAATTTCAGCTCAGAAGGATAAAATAGTTTTGTCACAGTTTAACTATTTTGAATTAAGAGATAGAATTGTGGTGAACGGCTACACAGGTAAAAACCCGAATATTACAATACCTTCAAAAATCAACGGAAAATATGTAAGAGCAATAGGCGATAATTTTACATCTAAATATGTGGATATTGTATCTATTAAACTTCCCGATTCATTAAGAACCATTTCAAGTATGGCTTTTGCTTATGATAGAGGAAGAGTAAAAGATTCTTTAGTTAAAATTGATTTGGGTGACGGTGTAAAGCATATTGATGCAGGGGCATTCAATATGTGTTCACAATTAGCATGTATCAGCATCCCCAAGAGCGTTAAAACCCTTGATGCTTCTGTATTTGAGAATTCCAATGTTAAATATGTATTCTTTGAAGGTGATGCTGAAAATATAAATCCCCGTGCCTTTGGTGTGAAAAACCCTGCTAAAGCAGGTGTAAAAATTTATCGTAAAAAAGGTACATCGGGTTGGGGTAGCAGTAAGCTCGAATATTTTAAAGCAAAGGCTTATTCGCCTAAAGTTCCCATTATAGTTCGTGGAAATAATGATACAGAAACAACCTATGTAAAATATGGCTCTAAGTCAGAATTGAGATGCACGGTTTATCCTGAGTCTGCATCATCCGCAAAGCTTACATATAAGAGCAGTAACTCTCTTATAAAAGTAAGCAGCAGTGGTTATGTTACAACAACCACAAAAGGTAGAGAGGATTCAAATATAACTGTATATTACAATGGTAAAAAGATAGGATCTTTGCAGGCAGATACACTTATTTCTGCAAATAATTACACAGTTAAATTTTCAGGCTACGGTGCAACCTCGGGTAGTATGAAGCCTCAGGAAATCAACTATTACGCTTCAACTAAACTCAGAGATAATGAATTCAAGAAAAAAGGCTATACCTTTATGGGTTGGAGTACAACAAAGGGTAGCAAGATTATTGCGTTAAAGGATGAAGAAAGAGCATGTAAACTTGCTAAGAGAGGTAAAACGGAAGTCCTTTATGCAATCTGGCAGGCAAATGAATATAATATAAAATTCAATGCCAATGGCGGAAGCGGAAGTATGTCTGCAATTAAAGGAGTGGACTATAACAGAAGTCAGAAGCTACCTTCTTGTAGCTTCACAGCACCCGATGGTAAAGTGTTTGCAGGTTGGGCGAAATCCAAAACAGGCTCGGTTGTTTATAAAAACAAGGCATCTGTAAAAAATTTGAGCTCAACAGACGGAAAAACTGTTACTCTATATGCTGTTTGGAAAAATGCGTGATAAAAACGACTTGCGAGAGCAAGTCGTTTTTTAGCTGCCAGTCGCCAGTTACTAGATGCCAGTGTGTAAAAGTATTGCGAAGCCTATCCCTCTTTTTTCGTACAACGAAAAAGGAGGGGGGACCGCGTCAGCGGTGGGTGGTACAATAGTTGTGGAGAAAGTAAAGGTATTGCAAATCCTATCCTCCCTTTTTCTGCGAAGCAAAAAAGGGAGGGGGGACCACCGCAGGTGGTGGGTGGTACACATTATAAATGTTTTTTGTTGACAAAATTAAAATATCGTGCTATATTCAAATTGTGCTAGTTGAGATAGCACAATTTATCAAGAAGGAGGTCATTTGTTGATACGCATAGATAATCACAGCAGAACGCCCATATTTGAGCAGATAAAAGAGCAGATTCTCAATAAAATCACTCTCGGCGAGCTGAAGCCCGGTGACAAATTGCCACCAATCAGGCAACTTGCATCGGATCTTAATCTGAATGTTAACACAATTAAAAGAGCATTCAACGAGCTTGAACAGGCGAATGTTATTTATTCCGTTCAGGGTAGCGGTGTTTTTATAAGCGAAAAAGCTATTGCTAATAAGATTATTCTTGAAAATGCACAGCAGGAATTTACCGCTTCTGTGCTTTCTGCAAAGGCAAAGGGTTTAACCCTGAATGAAGCAATTGACCTTGTTAATAAGATTTATGGAAAGGGTGAGCAGAGTGATTGAAATAAAGGGTGTTACCAAAAAATATGGTGACTATACCGCTATCGAAAAAGTGAATATTACAGTTGAGGATTCCTCTGTTTTCGGTATTGCAGGCTTTAACGGTTGCGGTAAAACCACGCTTCTCAATGTATGCGCAGGTGTTTTTAAGGCAGAAGAGGGCACAGTTTTCCTTGATGGCGCAGATGCCTTTGATAACGCAAAGGAACGAAAGGAAATGTTCTATCTTACGGATGACACTTGGTTCCCTGTGAAATCTTCTGTTAAAGGTTCTGCAAAATATTATTCAGAGTATTTCCCTGATTTCGATTTTAAGGTTTTTGAAGAGGTTTGTGATTTGTTTGGCCTCAATTCAAATTCCAATATCAAATCACTTTCAAAGGGTATGAAAAAGCAGGCAGGTCTTGCAATTGCCTTTGGTGCTTCACCAAAATACCTTTTAATTGACGAAACCTTTGACGGTCTTGATCCTCATAAAAGAGAAATTCTCCGTAAGCTTTTATTGGAATATATAAATACAACAGGTGCATCGGTTATAATCAGCACTCATAATTTAGCAGATATTTCCGATTTATGCGACCATATTGCAATAATCAACGGTAAAAATGTTATTCTCAATTGTGCTATTGAGGATATAAGCGAGCATTACAGAAGAGTATATATGACCTTTGAAAATTCAGTAAACGAGGAACTTTTCAAAGGTGTTAATTACCGAAAATGCGAACTGACCGAAAGAACCGCAACACTCCTTATTTGCGGTGATGTGGAAAATGAAATTAAAAAATTAGAAAATCTCGGTGCAGAAAGCATTAAAACCGAGCTTCTTACTCTTGAAGAAGTATTCTCAGAAGAAACGGAGGCGATTACTGATGACGGAAAAATCAAATCAATCTTTAACAAAAAGAGGATTTAACCTGCCCCATGTTTTCAGTTGGCAGATTGTTGTTTTGTTGGTTGTTTATGTATTGGTGCTTTTTTATCAATTTATTAATACAGATGGTGAAGGATATTTTTCTTATTCTATAGATTATCCGAGAGGATTTAATAATTTGTCTAAAATAACTTTTTTTGCCGGCTTTTTAGTTTCTTTTTTACAGTTTAAATTTCTGCAAATCAAAACTAAATGTATCACAATTTTAAGCTTTGGCGAAACAAGAAGAAGTCTTTTTAGAAAGAAATTTTGGATTCCTCTTTTGTGTTTGGTTTTATTAACTGTTTGTTATTATTTTGTTCAGCTTTGTGTTCTTAAAAAATTGCAAAAAAATTTTTCTGTTCTGGCGGATGAATATTTCGCTAATATTTTAATTGCCTTATTACCACTGATAGTTGGTTATACAGCAGGTGCTTTCGCCAGAATTGTCAGTGGAAAAACAAGTGAAGCTGTTATTTTTGGCGGTGCTATTTGTTGCTTACCTAACTCTGTTTTTAGTTTTATTGATTCGGTTTTTGCCTTGTCACTAAAAGGGTATTATGTTATGCCTTCGGATTTCGGGTATTCAAATTACGTCAATACATATGATCATGTAATCACTAATGTATTGAGCATTTTTGACCCACTATACACATTGAATCCTAGTATTTCGGGCTTTGGAAACAACGACTTTTCAGCATCGGCTTGGTTTGAAACACCACTTTTTTATATCCTGAAGAACTTGGTGTGGATAGTGCTAATTATATTTATTATATTTTTAATAGAAAAACACTTTGTGGAAAATTTCAAAGTTGAAAATTGCAATAAATCCGGAAAAAACAATTTCGTAAGAGTTGTGATTTCTGTGGGTTTAGCTACAATGATTTCTTCAACAATTTCTTGGATCATTTACGAACACTTTGGTGCAGAGGTGCAGTCCTTTGTGATGTTACCGCTTTTGATTGCTGTTTTAGTAGTGGCGTTGGCGGTGACAGTTATTGTCACATTACTGATTTATAGACATAAAAATGCAATTTGCTTTAGCCTTGTTGGTAGTGCAATTACTGTTGCTTTCAGCTTGGTTGTGTATTTGGTTTCTGCTACAGGTTGTTTTGGTTATTCAACCTATATGCCTGAAACCTCTGAAATAAAATCAGTTATGATAAATGACCCTGTTGGTATTTTGTGTACTTATTCTCCTGAATATGTGAGTACTGCAAATGAGGGGGTTTATGCTAATATGTGCTTTAAAAATCAAGATGAAATTGAAAAAGTCAAAGCAATTCATAACTTTATAGCTCTAGATAAGAACTATGATACCACCGAAAATTTTTCAATTGTTTATGAATTAAAAAATGGCGATTTTGTTTGTAGAAATTATAGTTACTTAAGTGAAGACGCCTGCGAAAAAATAGCTTCATTGTTTGAAACCGATACAGTTCATGGTTTTTATAAAACTATTTTTAATCAAGATTCTGTCATAAATAGTAGCAGTTCTAGTCACGATTGGATTTATTGGGATAGTGTATTCAGTATAAATAAAAATGATGAAATCAGTAGTTATATTTATGGTTCTGACACTAACTATATTGCTATAGAAAATTACTGGAATGAGGATACCTCATACAAATCAGTTGCCGATGCAGATTCTTTGGTGATTTATTCTAAAGATAATAAGCACACCTATATAACAGAAGAGCAAATATCAAGAGAAATTATGGAAGAATTGAAGAAGGCTCTTTATGAGGACTATACTAGCTTGAGCTGGCGACAGATTTTTAAGCCCGAAAAGCAAATTGGTGTGATTAGTCTTGCTTCGTGCGAAGCTTTGAAAGAGAGTGAGACAAACTGGTTTAAAGATGGTGATTATGTATCATCATCCGAGCAGGTGCTTAAAGAAAATGTGGGTTGGCTATATCAGTTCTCTATAACATCAGATATGGAAAAAACCATAGAGGTTCTTAAAAAAGCAGGATTATATAAATATTTCTATGAGGAGCTTGAAGTTTCAGAAGCACACCTTATTGATTCCTCGGAATTTATTTCTTGGGTTTACTCATATTCAAATATTGAGGGGAATAAAGCGAAGGATCGAAATGGTGAGTATTTATCAAGCTTAGCTTACGCTTGGAATGCAGGCGGTTTTAGTGACGTGTATCTTGATAGAGGTTGCGATTATATAGATCTGTCTTTGGAAAATTATAATGATTTATTGTTTGAAGATTGGTATGAACAAGGGGCAAATTATAAACCTGTTCTCGAATCTGACATTGAAAAAATTACACCCGAAGAGGCTGAGAAGCTTCGTGAAAAAGCCTTTATGACCTACAATGCAGGGAATGATTGCAAGTTCCTTGTTATGAAATACACAGACGGAACAGCAAATATGCTTGTGCTTCCCAATTAACTCTAAAAACGACTGTTTCGGCAGTCGTTTTTTCTGGTTTACTTTCTTTTTCTATTATGCTATAATAAATTTATATAGCATTAATTTGCTTGCGGGGGAGATATTTGTGGCATTGTGGATTGTTTTTGGTTTGTGTCTGTTGGTTGAAGCGGTTTGTACTCCGTGGTATTTAAAAGCCCTCTGGCCTCAGAAATGTACTAAATCTTTAGTTTTGAAAATGATTTGCTCAACAATGTTTGTCAGCATAGGTGTGCTTTCAATGTTTATTGCAGATAATTTTTCATCCTATGCAATAACAATGCTTATAGGTCTTGTTCTCGGTTGGATTGGTGACTATTTTCTCCATGCCAAGCCCTCGAATGTGTATTTTGTAACAGGTTTTACAAGCTTTCTTATAGGTCATATTTTCTATATCGTAGCTTATGTAAAAGCTTTACCGACACTTTTTCCTGATTATAAAATGCTCAATGCACCCGAGCTTGCTATAGGCGCGGTTGTGCTTGTTATTGCCTTTATAATGATGAAGCTTACAAAAATGAAAATGACTCCGAAAATTGTGGTTTTCGGTATCTGGCTTTATTTCATAATTCTCACATTTATGTTTATAAAAGCAACCGCTTTAGGCTATCACCAATGGCAGAGCGGTGCAGATGGTGGAGTATTACCCTTTGTTGTTCTGACTCTCGGCTCATTCTTCTTCGTTCTTTCTGATGCTTCATTGGGCGTTATAATGTTTGCAGATCAAAGGAAGAATTATCCCTTGAAGATATTCAATATCGTTACATATTTCTGGGGTCAGATAATGCTCGCATCTTCAATTTTATTTATCAATGCCTGAAAGAAGATTTTATATGTTTGATAAAGTATTTAACCGAAAAAACAGCGGTTCTTATAAATGGGACACAATTGTTCCCGATGGAGTAATAGAAAGAGGTGCATATCCTTTTTCTGTTGCTGATATGGAGTTTCAGACTCCTGCAGAGGTAAGAGAGGCTATTAAGGAATTTACCGAAAAGGGCTTCTTTTGCTATACAGATGCTGATAAAGAATATCGAGACTGTGTTCGTGACTTTCTTTCCCGTCGCCATAGCTTCGAAATAGAAAATGATTGGATTACCTGCGTTGGTGGTATTGTTTTCGCTATTAATACTGCCATAAGAGCATTTACAAATGAAGGCGATAGGGTTATTATTCAGACCCCTGTTTATTACCCTTTTTCAAAATCAATTCTCAATAACAAAAGAGTTATCGCAGATAATCCTCTTATTCCTGACGGAAATACTTATAAAATGAATTTTGAGGAATTGGAAGAAATTTCTTCTCAGGCTGATGTTAAGCTGATGCTTCTTTGCAGTCCTCATAACCCTGTGGGAAGAGTGTGGACTAAGGAAGAATTAAAAAGGGTAGGAGAAATCTGCCTTAAGAATAATGTTATCTTGGTAAGTGACGAAATCCATTTTGACCTTGTAAGAAAAAATCAGAAGCATGTTGTAATCAATAATGTTGACGAAGGCTTTTCTAAGAATACAATTATCTGTACTGCAGTCAGCAAAACCTTTAATCTTGCAGGTCTTGGTACATCCAATATAATAATTGCCGATAAAGGCTTGAGAGAGCGGTTTCAGGCTCAGCTTTCTGCAGATGGCTATAGCTGTATTAACTGCGTTTCTCGTCCTGCAACCATTGCCGCATATACAGAATGTGACTATTGGATTGACGGGGTAAATGAATATATTGAAGAGAATATAAGGCTTGTAAATGAAATTTTAAGCGATGTTCCTCAGATAAAAATCTATGATTGTCAGGGTACATATTTAATGTGGCTTGATATGAGAGGATTAGGAATGAATGATGACGAGCTTGATATGTTCCTTCAGAATGAATGCAATATCATTCAGGATCCGGGATTTTGGTTCGGTGAAAACGGAAAGGGCTTTACAAGACTTAATGTTGCCTGTCCGAGAAGCGTTTTAGAAAAATTAATCAGAGAATTGAAAAATCAAATCTTAAAAAGAGTGTGAGTAAAATGAAAAAAATCATTTCTGTTCTTTTGTGCGCGATGCTTTTATTAAGTGCATTTTCCTTTACCGCTTTTGCGGCTAAAGATGAAGCAGAGGATACAACTGAATTTGTTCTTGAAATTGATGTTAATAAAAGATTTACAGATTTCGTTGAAGATAGCGAAGGATTAGTTGAAGCAACTAAGGATAAAAAGGAAATGACAGAGGGTCAAAAAACAGTTTATATTGCTGTTCTTGTATCAGCTCTTGTTGTCAGCGTTGTTATTCTTGCGGTATCTGTTAAGCGCGTTCCTAAAGAGGAAGATATAGATATTTCAGGACAGAATAAGAAGAAAAAGAAAGCAAAAGAGGAATAAGCCCTTTATGAGAAAAATTTTAAGTAGAACCCGAGCCGCTGTTGATGATTATAAAATGATTCAGGATGGCGACAGAATTGCCGTTGGTGTTTCAGGCGGTAAGGATTCCGTAATGCTTCTTAAGGCATTATGTGACTTAAAGCGCTTTTATCCTGCCAAGTTTGAAATAGTCGCAATTACACTTGATATGCGCTTTGGTAAAGAGGATGGGGATTTTTCGCCTATTCAGAAGCTTTGCGACGAATACGGAATTGAATATGTGATTCAGAAAACTGATTTATACGAGATTATCTTTGAGGTAAGAAAAGAGGAGTGTCCTTGCTCTCTGTGTGCCAGAATGAGAAGAGGGATTCTTCACGATACCGCAAAGCAATTAGGGTGCAATAAGATTGCCTTGGGACATCATCTTGATGATGCGGCAGAGACCTTTATGATGAATCTTCTTATAGAAAGCCGTATTGGTTGCTTTGCCCCTGTAACATACCTTTCAAGGCGAGATATAACTATGATAAGACCTCTCATATATGTTCGCGAGACTGCCGTAGAGCAGGCGGTAGAAAGGCTCAGTTTACCCATTATAAAAAGCAAATGCCCTGCCAATGAGAAAACCAAAAGAGAGGATGCAAAAATCCTTCTTCAAAAGCTTTCTGATGAATACGGCGATGTGCCTGAAAGAATAATCGGCGCAATGCAAAGGGCGAGTATTGATAGATGGAATGTAGAATAAATGCAAAATGCAGAATGCAAAATTATCGGGGAAGCTTCGCTTCCAAACATTATATTGATTATTCAAACAACATCTTATTCTCTTTTGATTTAATAAAAATAAGCAATAAAAAAGATTCAAGACAATGTGAACTGTCTTGAATCTTTTACTTTTATAATTGCGTCGCAGACCCTTAATTTTGCATTCTGCATTCTGCATTCTGCATTTTGCATTAAAAAAGTCACTCCCTACGGAGTGACTTTTTTCTTAATATCCAAATCCATTACCAAAATAACTGCTGAATGGGTCAGTTGTTTGTTCCTGCTGAGGTGTAGCGGTTTCTCCTTTGTCTTCAACAAGCTTAACATTTGCATCAAATTTTGTGCTTACTGCACCCGAATTGTTAAGTCTGCAAACAGAAAGTGTGATTGTATCGCCAACATTAGCATCCTCGATAACCTCAAGAAGAATGTCAGTTGAATCGAGAGCCTTGCCGTTTACAGCGGTGATAATATCGCCAACCTTGATGCCTTGCTTTGCTAAATCGCTGTTATCTGTCATAGCTGCAATAACAATAGAGCCGTAGGGAAGATTGTTTTTCCAAGCGATTGCAGAGTAGGTGTAGTCGCTTGCAACTGTGTAATAGGAAATGCCAAGCATTGGTCTGTTTGTGACATAGCCATTTGCAACAATGTCCTTGTAAATTTCAAGCACTGTATTTGATGGAACGGAGAAGCCCATACCCTCGTAATCGGTATCGGTGATTTTTGAGGAGTTAAGACCGATAACCTGACCATATTCGTTAAGAAGCGCACCGCCTGAGTTACCGGGGTTGATAGCTGCATTATGCTGAATACAGGGAAGGTCATATGCGCTTGCGCTGGAAGCGATAGGTCTGTCAATTGCGCTGATGATACCATTTGTGAATGAACCGAAGAAGACAGTACCACCGGGATTACCGATAGCATAAACCTTCTGACCAACAGTGAGCTTATCAGAGTTGCCGAATGTTGCTGCTTTGAAGCCTGTTTTAGCTACTCGGAGAACACCAACATCAGTTTTATTATCAAATCCTACAATATCTGCATCATATTCTTTTCCGTCATGGGTCTGAATCTGAACGCTTACACCCTGTTCAGCGATAACATGAGCAGCGGTGATGATATATGTGTTTTTCTTTTCCTTGTCTGCACCGACGATGATACCTGAACCTTCGCCGACCTTTTGGTTCTGAGCATAAACGATAACGCCAACATTGACTTCCTTTGCTTCCGCGTAAATCTGCTCAGGTGTCATAGCACCCTTGCCTGAATATTCGGAGAAGGTGATAGGGGAATCCTCTGTTTTTGCATCTGCACCTGAATTCTTGTCCTTGTTGTTTTTATCAGAGCCTTTGTTGCTATCGCTTTGCTCTGTTTTTATGTTATCACCATTGCCTTCGGAAACCGAAATGCCGATAGCAATTGAAGCGATTACAATGCAAGCGCAAATCAAGGCGATAAAAATATTTCTTCCTGTGTTCTTTTTCTTTTTAGGAGAAAAAGATGGGTTAGTATATGGAGATTGAGGATATACAGGTGTATTACCATATTGGTTAGTACCTGAGTTATAAGGCATCTGATTATAAGGTGTCTGATTAGGCTGTGCATTATAAGGAGTGTTATAAGGCGCAGAATAAGGTGAACTGTTATAGGGTGAAGTGTAGCTGCCACCGGGATTAGAGCCCATTTGTGAAGCTGTATGCTGTGGTGCAGAATAGGGAGCCTCCTGGGGAGTCGGTGTGCTTTCGGGCTTTGCTTCACCGAAAAGATTGTTGGTGTTGAAATTGTCGTCCATGTGTATTCCTCCGAACAATTGAATGAATGTGTTATTTATTTCGGTAATTTTACCGTAAATCTTGTGAAATTATCTGGCTCGCTTTCTACGGTTATAGTGCCACCATGAAGGTCGACTATACTTTTAACAAGGTATAAACCTAAGCCGGTGCTTTTAACATCGGTGCTTCGGGATTGGTCAACCTTGTAAAATCTCTCGAAGACCTTTGTTGTATCTTTTTTCGGTATTCCTTTTCCGCTATTGGTAACAGAGAAATAGGCATATTTTTTATCTGATGCGGCGTTTACTATGATTTTACCGCCTTTATTTGTAAATTTAACTGCATTATCAACCAGATTGTATATAACCTGATCAATCATAGCGCTATCGCCGTGAATAGTCACCTGAGGCAGGTCCTCAAAGCCTTCAACATCAATCTTCTTTTTAGACACCAATTGCTCAAAGCCTAAAAATGTTGTAACAAGCTTTTGGGAAATATCGAATTGCTCAATGGTTAAGTCTGCGTTACCTGTTTCAATTTTTGAAATATTAAGCATCATTGTAACCATTTTAGAAAGTCTGTTGATTTCAGATGAAACAATTTCTAAATAATAGGCTTGCTTTTCAGGTGGTATAGTACCATCAAGTATACCGTTTATGAAGCCACCAATTGTTGTCATAGGAGTTTTAAACTCGTGAGAAACATTGGCAACAAAGCTTCGTCTTGAATTTTCAAGCTGTTCAAGTGCGGTCGCCATAGAGTTGAATTTGGTTATAAGCCCTGACAACTCATCGTTAGAACGGATTTCGGGAACTCTGTAGGTAAAGTCACCTGAAGAGTAGCAACGGGTTGCGTTTTCAAGATTTCTGATAGGCTTTGCGATTTTTTCAGTCATAATGTAAACAGCTATGGTAACAAGAATCAACGCAAGACCTGCAGAAAAAAGAAACATTCTTAAAACATTACGCAAATTGTTGACGAGAGCATTTTCCAATGGTGCGGCAACAATTGCAATACCTGTGAATTCATCATTTACTTTGATAGGCTCCATTGAAACAGAATGGACGCTGTTATAAAATGAATCCATTGTTGAGAATTCTGAAAAACCGCCTTTTTTTGCTTTCTGAACATATGCCTTTGATAAATTCAGATTGGCGTGCTTTCCGCAGGCTTCACCGCTGAGCTTGAAGCTTGTGAGCATCTCTGCGCAAGCGGCAACAGACCCGTCCTTGTTGCAAACAAAAACATCATAGCCTGTGCAGTCTGACATAAGGTCGATAGAATTTAAAAGTATGAGAGCAGAGCCCTCGGGATTGCGGAGTATAGTTTCCGATTCAACAAGCTCTGTCATTGTTTCGGAAATTTCTTTTGCATAAAGAGTTGTAGTGTTTCTGTCGTGGGTTCTTAAAAAGCCTGATGTAAAAATCATTAAGGCTATTCCTATAAGCAAAAAGCTTATAAGTACAATAGCAGAAAATATTGAAAAGTACTTGAAGAAGAAAGCACCTTTTTTGGAACGGAAGCGTGTCATAGGCATTATTTTGTTTCAAATTTGTAGCCGACGCCCCAAACAGTTTTGAGCTCCCATTTGTCCGAAACGCCTTCGAGCTTTTCTCTTAAACGCTTAACATGAACATCGACTGTTCTTGAGTCGCCATAGTATTCAAAGCCCCATACCTCATCAAGAAGCTGGTCGCGTGTGTAAACTCTGTTGGGGTTATTTGCAAGGTGATATATAAGCTCGAGCTCCTTTGGGGGAGTGTCAATTGTTTTGCCGTCAACCTTAAGCTCATAGTTTGTAAGGTTGATTAAGAGCTTATCAAAGCTAACCTCTTTTACTGCTTCTGTTGCAGAGGAATTAGCGCTTGAGCGTCTGAGAACAGCCTTTATTCTTGCAATAACCTCTTTGGTTTCAAAGGGTTTTGTTATATAGTCATCTGCGCCTAATTCAAGACCAAGCACTTTATCGAAGGTTTCACCCTTTGCAGTAAGCATAATAATGGGAGTTTGAGAGCTTTTGCGGATTTCTCTGCAAATCTGCCAACCATCCATACCGGGAAGCATAATATCAAGAAGAACGAGGTTAGGATTAACTGAATTGAAAACATCAATTGCTTTAATTCCATCTGTTACAATATCGGTTTGAAAACCGTCTTTTTCAAGATATAATCTTAAAAGCTCACAGATGTTATTATCATCGTCAACAATAAGTATTCTTTCGTTAGCCATATAAATTCCTCCTTCAGAATCTGATAACAATTGTATTATATACTATATAGTTTCCTAATTTATGAACAATTTTTAAAATAAATTTATATTTAATAAAAACAATGGCAGTAACTACTCAATTTAGATGATGTAACTGCCATTGTTGTGAATTTTTATGCCTTCTTTTTGTTTTCTCGTTTTTCTTGCTTGCGTTTTTCTTTAGATCTTCTTGCTCGCATTTTCTCGCTTTCATTCATATGGCGCTTCTTGTTAGCGACAACTGCTATGATGATTATTGTGATTAAGAGTAAAACCAAGCAAACCGCAGACACTATGATAACAATTTTTGTAGCGTCCTCTTTATTTAACTTGCCGGAAGCATCGTCAGTAGTAGGCTCAGTTGTTTTCTGATCTGTAAGAACTACTGAAATGATACCATCATCATTGAGGACATAGTTGTAACCTATCGGCAATGTTTCATAAGTAGAATCACTTACGATATTACCATATTGGTCAACTAACTGACCTTTATCATTCAATGAAAGAATAGTGTTTGCCATACCTGATGCCGCGTTGTTTATATTTCCGAAAGCATCGGTAAGAGCAGGTGTCTGCAGGCTGTTTGAATTGTCTTGATTGTTATTTGAGTTGTTGTTCGTAACAGCTAATGTAGGAATAAGACCTGTAAGATCGCTGTCAGGAGCTTCTGTAACACCTTGATGTACATTTACTTTATAAACAGTCTGATTGGTTTTCTTATTGGTTGTGTTTTGGCAGATTATGGTGATAGTTTCCTTTGCCTTACCTGCTAATTCAACAACTGCATAAGAGCCTGATGTAACATCAACACCATTGATTGAAATAGTAGTACCTGTCTTATTTATAGGGTTGCAGTTGACAGAAATGTTTTTTCTTATGTTTTCGAGATAAATATCGTATTCAAAAATATCTGAATAAAATTCGTCTTCGAGGTCGAAGCGTTGGGTTTTCTGAAGAACAATTTTAAAGCACTCTTCATAGGAATATTTTGTTGCAGAAATCGTAACCTTGGAATCTTCATAAGCCATTCTTTGAAGTAGGTAGTAGGGAGCAGTGTTCTTGTCCAACGCTTTTTTGAAGGCTGAGGGGTCGATGGTTACTGAGTATTGAGTTCCCAACATAGCAGAGAGATATTTATGACGGATTTCTTCGGTTGTTGCAGTCTTTGAGTCAATAGCAATGCCTGCAGTACGGATTGTCATAATAGCAACTCGTCTGTAAACCTCGTTTCTTGTTAATGAGGGGATTTCAAGCGGTGAAACATAGCCCTGAACATATAAGGACATTAAGGATGTGTAATATATATAATCCTCGAGATTTCCTATTGAAGCTTTTCCGAAGAATTTAAGCACGAAATCAGTTAATTGAGAGCCGTCCCCCGAAAGCTCCATAAGGTATAGTACAATTGCTTCCTCGTAATGTGTTCCTTCGGGGATTTTTATGGTTTTACCTGTTAAAACATAGCCTATATCATTTTTCATCAAGGCATATAAAGATAAAATCAAAAGCTTTTTTTCAGGGTCATCAATATCTTCCTTTGGAATTATGATACCTTGATTTTTGAGCCATTCTATTTTGTCTTCATCGGTTGTATCAGGCTCTGCAACAATTCCGAGAGCACCGATTTGTTGGAGAAGATAAAGATATGCTGCCTTTTGAGAGTCATCATCCAGAGTGTATATTTCAATATACTCTTCTACCTCTGCTTTGAAATGAGGTGCATCGCAGGTGTAGGGATAGCTTGTGACAGGGTGAAGTATTTCTTCGTTTATAAGACCGCTTGAGGAAAGCATATCTTCCTTAATTGTTAATTGACGAAGCCAGGAAGGGTCAACCTCATCATATTTATATTGAGTGTTTACACCAATGTTTGAGGTGTCAATTGTAGGAGCAAACTCTCTTGCGAAGGCAGACGGACATATTGCTGATATAGCTATAATAACAGTGATAATAAAAGCCAGAATCTTTGAATTTTTTCTCATTATTTCGTCTCCTTTCTTAAAGTTGTGAATTTGCAGCCCTTGAATTATATCAAATTAACCCTGTCAGGTCAATGAACTAATTGTTAAAAAGTCCCTTATTTATCAATTGAAAATGAAAATACTGTTGTGGTTTTGTATTCTTCGCCTGCATCATAAATGCATTTGCACCATTCGGGATGGTTGGGAGAATCGGGGAATACCTGGGTTTCATAGCAGAAAGCGTTTCTGAAATGAACAGGAAGACCGGCTTTGCCGATAAGCGTTCCGTCGAGGAAATTACCTGTGTAAAGCTGAATACCGGGTAAGTCTGTTTTAACATCCATTTTAATTCCGCTCTTGTCACCGATTGCAGATGCTGCAAATTTTAATGTGCCATCAAAATCCTTGATGCAGAAATTATGGTCGTAACCGTTACCATTTTTAAGCTGAATATGGTCGCAGTTAATATCTCTGCCGATAGTTTTAGGAGAAGTGAAATCAAAGGGTGTGCCTTCAACAAGGGGAAGCTCACCTGTGGGTATGCTGATTTCGTCAATGGGAGTGTATCGGTCTGCATTGATAGTTAAAATATGGTCAAGCACATCGCCACTGTCAAAGCCGTTAAGATTGAAAAACGCGTGATTTGTAAGATTGATAACTGTCTTTTTGTCAGAAACAGCCTTGTAATCAAGTACGAGTTCGTCATTATCGTTGAAGGTGTATGTAACCTGAACATCAACATTACCGGGGAAGCCTTCGCGGCCATCAGGACTGTGATATGTGAATTTAACAGCATTGTCGCTGATGATTTCGCCATTCCAGATTTCAGAAGAGTATTCTGCACCGCCATGAAGAGAGGTGATACCTTTTTCGTTAAGGGTTACATTATATTCTGTACCATCAATATTGAATTTGCCGTCCTTGATGCGGTTAGCATACTGACCAACGATAACACCCTGATAATCACCCTGTGTGAGATGGTCTTCGAGTGTATCAAAGCCGATAAGAATATCAATCAAGTCGCCGTTTTTGTCTTTTATAAAAAGCTTATCGAGGGTAGCTCCCTTTTCAATAAGCTGAGCCTTTAAGCCATTTTTGTTTTCGATAATAAAAGCATTAACCTCTTTGCCGTTTGTAATACCGTAAATGTTTTTTGTAACAGACATTTTTTATACCTCCACGCGATATATATCTAATTTATTAATATACTATAAAAAATGGTATAAAGTCAAGGTGATTTTCCAGAAAGAAATGAATTAACATAAATTTAGCAAAAGCTTTACAATTCAATGGTGTTTGTCCGTTGATTATTATGGTAACTTGTGGTATAATTAAAAGATAAAATTTACTGAAAGGAGAGGTTGTCTGTGGAATTTATCAGTGCGATAGCACCTGCGTTAAGATACATTATGCTGGGCATAGTTCTTTTTGTTGTAATAAGAATGCTTGTGGCTCTTTTCTGTAAAAAGACAACTGACCCTATCAGAGCGAAATTGATTAACTCGATAACAGGTGAGGGCTTGCCACTTTATGACAGAGAGGTTTCATTGGGAAGAAACAAAAAATGTGATATTGTACTACCGTTTGAAACTATTTCCCGTCTTCATGCGGTTATAGCTTACCGTAATAAAGGTTTTGTTATTTTTGATACATTTTCAAAAACTGGTATTACCGTCAATGGTGAAAAAATCAACGGAAAAAGCCATATCTATGATGGTGATGTTATAGGAATGGGTGGCCTTGAATACACCCTTAAGGAAGCTAAATATAGATATATTAAAGATAAAAGTGGCGTTGCAGGACGAGCATCTTATGGCGTAATTCTTATTTTACTTGCCTTGTTCAATATCTTTTCGATGGCTCTCAATCTTTTCCCTGATGGTGAGCTCAATAGCGGAATTTTACTTGTTTATGCAGGGTTTATAGCTTTACAATGGCTTTATTTTCTTTTTGCATCCTTTGTAATGCGAATTAATAATTTTGAGCTTGAAATGATAGGCTTTATGTTCGCATCAATCGGACTTGCTATTGTGGGAAGTATGTACCCTGAAACTGTAATGAAGCAGTTCCTTGCAATTGCTTTAGGCGTTGTGGCATATTGCGCACTTTTGATGTTTATGCGCTTTGTTGGTACAGTTAAAACGCTTCGGTGGATGGTTGCTTTCTGTGCTATCGGTCTTTTAGGTGTTACTCTTGCGATTGCCGAGCCCACCAATGGTGCCTTGAGTTGGCTTTCCTTAGGGGGAATTTCAATCCAACCCTCGGAGCTTGTTAAGGTCGCATTTATATTTGCAGGTGCAGTAACTCTTGAAAAATTGCAGTCCATAAGGAATCTGACAATGTATATTGTTTTCGCCGCAATCTGCGTCGGTGAACTTTTCCTGATGTATGATTTTGGTGCAGCCTTAATCTTTTTCTTTACATTTATTGTTATCGCATTTATGCGCTCAGGGGACGTGAGAACCCTTGTGCTTATCTGTATGGTTGCCGCTTTGGGCGCAGGAATAATCCTTGTATTCAGACCCTATGTTGCAAATCGTTTTTCAACCTATCTTCATGTATGGGAATATATGGATGAGGGTGGCTTCCAACAGACGAGAACCCTTATATATACTGCCTCGGGCGGACTTTTCGGTCTCGGTCTTGGTAAGGGTCAGCTCCGTAATATTTTCGCTGCCGCAGAGGACCTGGTCTTCGGTGTGGTATGCGAGGAGTTCGGTATGATTATGGGCTTTTTAATTCCTGTGACTTATTGCGTTGTGGCAGTATGGGCAGTAGTCAATTCAGGAAAAGCAAAATCAACATTTTATTCAATCGTGGGCGTTGCAGCAAGTGCTATGATGCTTTTTCAGACAATGCTCAATGTTTTCGGAATAACAGACCTTTTACCTCTTACAGGTGTTACATTACCCTTTGTAAGTAAAGGTGGTTCAAGTATAATAAGCTGCTTCTGTCTGCTTGCTTTTATTAAGGCTATTGATACGAGAACCTATGCAAGCTTCAAGCCTGATACAAAAAGACCACAGAGGACACAAAAAGCCTCCAAAGGACAGAGAACACCAAAGGCGCAATCAGGAGGTGCAGAAAAGTGAAGATGACTTCCAAACGCGGTTTTGTGGTGCTTCTTTTAGTTGCTGCAGTTATAGCGGGCTTAGGCTTTTTAGGGTATAAGCTTGCAGTAAATGGTGAGAATTGGGCAACTCTTCGTGCCAACGAGCATTTAACAGAAAATGGTAGCTTTATTGCTGCGGGACATATAACTGACCGAAATGGTGAAATTCTCGCAAAAACAGAAAATAATGAGAGAGTATATAACGATTCTGAAAGAATAAGACGCTCAACTCTTCATATTGTCGGTGATACAGAGGGCTATATTTCATCAGGTGTTCAGACTGCATATAAAACCCAATTAATCGGTTATAACAGAATAACAGGACTTTATTCGTTGATAAAAAACGGCAGGGGAAATGATATTAAATTAACCCTTGACAGCGAGCTTTGTGCAATAGCTTATGATAAATTAAACGGCAGAAAGGGCGTTGTTGCAGCCTATAATTATGAAACCGGTGAGCTTCTTTGCTCTGTTTCAAGTGGTAACTATGACATCCGTAATAAGCCTGATGCAGAAGAAATTGCAGAAAATAAAGACGGTAAATTTGACGGGATTTATATGAATCGTCTTATTGACGGACTTTATACACCTGGCTCAACCTTTAAAATCGTTACTGCTGCAAGTGCTATTGAAAACAAGAAAAATATAAATAATTGGGAATATTCTTGTGAGGGTGAAACTACCATTGATGGTGTTAAGGTTACTTGTCCTCGTTCTCACGGGAAGCTTTCATTCAAAACCGCTTTTTCAAATTCCTGTAATTGCGCTTTTGCAGAGTTAAGTAAAGAGTTAGGTGCTGAAAAGCTGACTGCAACTGCAAATGAATTTGGCTTTGGCGAAAGCTTTGCTTTCGGTAAGGCTCAGACTGAAAAAAGCAGAATTGATTTAACCGATGCTGAAAAAGGTGATATCGCCTGGGCAGGCGTAGGGCAGTATACAACTCTTGTAAATCCTTATCATATGCTGACTCTCGTGGGAGCTGTTGCTAATGACGGCACAGCTGTATTACCCTATGCAGTTTCAGCAGTTGCTACTCCCGAGGGTAGAGTTATTGAAGAAACCGTAGCAGTAAGCAGAGCGTATGTTTCATCTGATGTTGCAAAGAAGCTTAAAGATATGATGCGCTTTACTGTTGAAGATAATTACGGTGACTGGCGCTTCAAGGGCCTTCAGATGTGCGGTAAAACAGGTACTGCAGAAATTTCAGATGAAGAAGAGCCACATTCATGGTTTGTGGGATTTTCTGGAAATCCCTCTTGTCCAGTTTCAATTGTTGTGGTGGTAGAGAATGGAGGATGGGGCTCATCTGCAGCGTTACCTATTGCATCGGCAGTTATGGAAGGTGCATTCAAAACACTTTCATAATTTACAGATTTTTCAAATTTAATTTTATTGACTTGTTGTGATATATATAGTAAAATAATATTTCAATAAAAATTACAGATTAACAAAAATCCGAAAGGTTGAAATAAATGAGCTTTATAGAGTTTGATTCCGTT
The DNA here is from genome assembly GCA_045660345.1 of Acutalibacteraceae bacterium. Lineage (GTDB taxonomy): Bacteria > Bacillota > Clostridia > Oscillospirales > Acutalibacteraceae > DTU089. The sequence goes on along the minus strand of JAZRDP010000022.1, from coordinate 62,330 downwards.
TACAAAAGATATAAAATGGGCGAAGTTGTTATCAATGCTGCCGATGGTGTTACCTTCAATGTTGAGCAGGGTGAGTTTTGTGTAATTGTCGGTGCCAGTGGTGCAGGTAAAACAACCGTTCTTAACATTCTTGGTGGTATGGATGATTGCGATGATGGTAAGGTTCGCGTTGCAGGTGACCTTATTAACGAGTATGACAGTAAAAGACTTATAGAATACAGACGCTATGATGTTGGCTTCGTTTTCCAGTTCTATAATCTTGTTCCCAACCTTACTGCTCTCGAAAATGTTGAGCTTGCGACTCAGATTGGTAGCAAGGCGCTCAATCCTGCAAAGGTTCTTGAAAGAGTTGGTCTCGGCGAAAGACTTAATAACTTCCCGGCTCAGCTTTCCGGTGGTGAGCAACAGCGTGTTTCAATTGCCCGTGCGCTTGCTAAAAACCCGAAGCTTCTTTTGTGTGACGAGCCAACAGGTGCTCTTGACTATAACACAGGTAAGCAGATTCTCAAGCTTCTTCAGGACACAAGCCGTGAAACAGGTATGACAGTTATTGTTATTACCCATAACTCTGCTATCACTCCTATGGCAGACAGAGTTATCTCAATGAAGAGCGGTCGTGTTGTAAGCATTGAAGTTAATGAAAATCCCATGTCTGTTGCAGATATTGAATGGTAAAGGCGAACTGAAAGGAAAGTAAGAAATAATGACAAAATCTTATGTTACAGACAGTTTGCGCTCAATAAAGCGTTCCTTTAGTCGCTTTGTTTCAATTATCGCAATTGTTGCAATGGGTAGTGGATTGTTCTGCGGTTTGAATGCAGTTGGCCCTGATATGAAGGAAACTGCAAATGAATATTATTATGAATACAATCTTATGGATTTGAGATTGCAGTCATATATAGGTCTTTATGAGGACGACCTTGAAAAGGTCCGTGCCATAGAAGGCATTAAAGCTGTTCAGGGTGCGAAATTTGTTGACGGCTATGTTCAGACATTTTCTGAAGATAATGAAGAATATGAGGGCATAGTTGATATCGACGGCTCCGAGCTTACAGTAAGAGTTATGGGAGTCGATTTAGACAAAGCAATCGATTTCTATAACGGAATTGATGACTCTAATTATATCAACCGATTAAAGCTTGTTGAAGGTAGATACCCTGAAGCAGATAATGAATGTGTTATTACCTGTAGCGGTCTTACAACTCCCGAGCAATTTAAAATGGGTGAAACCATTAAGGTTGTTGGTGACGGCGAAGAAATTACATATTCTCTTAAAAATAATGTGTTTACAGTTGTTGGTATCGTTCAGACACCTTATTGGGTTTCCTATGAACGCGGTGTTACAACTGCAGGTAGCGGTAAATTAGGTGACTTCGTTTATGTTACCAATGATGCCTTTACCGATAAAATCAATTATTACAGTGAAGCGTATGTAACCCTGGAGGGTGCAGACGAATATGATGCATACACAAAGGAATATGATGAATTCGTAAGCGGTATGCGTCAGAAAATCGCAGAAGAAAGCGAAAGCATCGCTGCTTACAGACGCTCTCAGCTTAATATCGGTCTTGCAGCAAAGCTTGCGGATGCGCAAATCAGAATTCAGGATGCAGAAGCTACAATTGGTTCAAAGCTTGAAGATGGTAAAAAACAGCTTGAAAATCTTTATAAGCTTGAGCGCGAGGGTGAGCAGATGCTCGAGGAAGCGCAGAAGACTCTTGACGAAGAGTTTAAAAAAGCGCAAAGTCAGTTAGATAGCGGTAATACTCAGTATATGGCGGCGGTTAATGAGTACAATGAAAAGTATACAACTGTTGCTAATAAGAAGGTTGAGCTTGCAAATAAGAAAACTGAATATAATTCAAAACGAATGGAAGCGGATGCAGCAAAAGATAAGCTTGCGGAAGCAAAAACTCAGCTTTCTCTCGCAGAGGCAGAAATAAAGGTTACAGAAACTCTTATTACAAGCACTCAGTCAACCCTTGAAACATTGGAAGCAAATCAGAATGTTTCTCAGGAGGACCTTGACCTTGATAAAATTGCAGACCGCCTTGAAGAAACAAATCCCGAGCTTGCAAAGATTCTTCTTTCTGCATCAAACTTAACTGCGCAGGGTATGGCGGCTGATGCAATTGTTGAGATTGAACAGCTTCTTGACCAATATCAGACCGAGCTCGCTGTTGCTAAAAAGCAAAAGGCTGCTGGTCAGGCTGAATATGATGCTAAAAAGGCAGAATATGATTCTGCGGATGCACAGCTTAATTCAGCAAAGAAGCAGCTTGATGAAGCAGAGGTTCAGCTTGCGGATGCTGAAAGACAGCTTGCAGAGTTTAAAAATCAGATTGAAGCAAGCGGTGACAAGCTTCAGTATGGCTCAATTGAGGCTCAGACAAAGTATATGGCTGCTCAGGCAGAGCTTGCTTTGCAGAGCACAAATTATCAGAATATTCAGGCTATTATAGAGAAAGCCGAAAAAACCTATAACGCAAGCTCCGAAGAAATTAATGCCAAAATCGGTTCTGTTAAAACAGAGTATGAAAAGGGTAAAAATCTTCTTCAGAATATAAAGGATGGCGTCGGCTGGTCTGTTTATACCCGACATGATTCACCCGGTTACACAGGCTACGGTCAGGCGGCAGACAATATGGTTCGTCTTGCATATATTTTCCCAACCTTCTTCTTTATTGTTTCAACTCTTGTTTGTCTTACAACTATGACAAGAATGGTTGAGGAGGAGAGAACACAGCTGGGTACACTCAAGGCGTTGGGTTATTCCAATAAAATGATTTCAGGCAAATATCTTCTCTACTCAGCGTTAGCAAGCTTTATCGGTATCATTCTCGGTACGATTATCGGTTCCATAGGCGTTCCGTTGGCTATATGCGGAGCTTGGGGAATTATGTACGAAATGCCTGATACAATACTTCAGTTTTTACCCTTGTATATCGTTCTTGGTGTTATTATTGCAATGGGTTCAACTGTTCTTGCGGCATATCTTGCTTGTAGAAAAGAGCTTGCAACTGTTCCTGCAGTTCTTATGAGACCCAAGCCACCTAAAGCAGGTAAAAGGGTGTTCCTTGAAAATATTAATGGCATCTGGAGTAAGCTCAGCTTTACATCAAAGGTTACAGTCAGAAACCTTTTCAGAAACAAAAAGCGTTTTGCAGTTACTGTTCTCGGTATTGCAGGCTGTACCGCTCTTATTCTTTCTGCATTTGGTATCCGTGGCGCTCTTGGTGGCGTTGTTGATAACCAGTACGGTAAGGAAAACGGCGTTGCAAGATATGACCTTCAGGTTGTTCTTAAGGATGGTCAGGCGGATTATGCTAATAGTAGCATAGTTAGCGAAATCAATTCTAATGACGGTATTGAAAAATCAATGCTTGGTTATCTTAAGGTTTGTACAGGCTTCTCCGACAAGTCTGATAAATCAATGGAAATTGATATTCTTATACCTGAGAATCCTGCAATTTTCCAGGAGTTTATTGACCTAAAACTTGGTAGAAATGATATACCGTTAACTGATGAAGGGGCGGTTATTACAACCAAACTTGCAGACAAAACCAACACCAAAATTGGTGATACGCTTACTGTTTCATGGATTGAAGACTCAAAAACATACGAGTATGAGGTGCTTGTTACAGGTATTGTTGATAACTATACATTCCACTATGTATATATGACACCCTACTATTTCAGTAACCTTATCGGAAACCCCATTACTTATAACTATCTTTTCTGCAAGGTTGATGAAGCATTCACAACAGAGCAAAAAGCCTTTCTTGAAAAAACAATAAATGAAATTCGTGGAGTAAACGGGTCGGTGTTTACAACTGTTGTTATTGATAATGTTAATAACATAGTTAACACTCTTAATCTTGTTGTTCTTTTGCTTATTATAGCGGCTATGGGTCTTGCAATTGTTGTTCTTTATAACCTTAATAACATCAATGTAAATGAGCGTATAAGAGAGCTTGCAACTTTAAAGGTTCTGGGCTTCTATAACGGTGAGGTTTCGGCTTATATTTACCGCGAAAACATATTCCTTACAATCATAGGCATACTCATTGGTCTGGTGTTGGGTGTACCTTTGAATGTTGCAGTTATCGGTGCAGTTGATATTGACCAGCTTACCTTCAATACAACACTGGCTCCTATAAGCTACGTGGTTGCAGCACTTATTACAATTACACTTGCAGTAATAGTAAATGCGGCAATGCACTTTAAACTGAAGAAAATAAGTATGGTTGAATCACTTAAATCAGTAGAATAATTGCCATATTTGGCGCAGAAGCCATTTTTGCCACTCGTAGTATCCACATACAACTTCGTGACAAGAGAAAGTCTTCTGCATCCAAATCTGACAATTATAAAGATACTATTAGAAAAAGAAAGCGGTGTATCAAATCTTTCGAATTTGATACACCGTGATTTTTTTATTGTTTTCCTTCGTATGTAGCGTAAAGCTGTTTAGTTTTATAGGAACCGTTTATGTAGATATGTGCACAAAGTTCTGCAAGCTCGCGTGGTGGGATTTTCATTCCGTCATCCATCCAGTCAATGCAAACGCCGATCATCGCATTTATAACATAGTTTGAAATGAATTTTGCAGGGTTATCTTCTGCGAAGATTTCCTTTGTGTTAGGAATATTTGTCAGCATTATCTGTCTTATATGTGTATAGATTTGATTGTTGACATCGTTGGTTATGATGAATCTTGTGACAGCCTCATGTTCCTTGCAAAAACTGAAAACTCTTTCAGCATATTCTGTGAAACCCTCGATAGTTGAAACTGAGTTAGTTGCTTTTTGAATAATATTTTTGAAAGCTTCAAAGGCTTCACTTTGTATCTGCTGAAGCATATCAATAAGGTCGGTGTAATAAAAATAGAATGTAGCTCTGTTGACATCTGCAAGTGTAGTAAGCTCTGTAACAGTAACTTCATTGATAGTTTTATCCTTGAGTAAAATTAAAAGAGCATCATAAAGAGCTTTTTTTGTTCTTTTAACGCGTCTGTCATTATTGTTCATTTTTCTGAGTTCTGCCATTTTTATTCCCCGTCAATTATATTATTTCCGTCAGTTGTTAGAAAACTGACAGCTTGAGTTTATCATACAATTGTCAAATAAGCAAGTGGGTTTGTAAACTTTATCAAAAAATAAAATTTAAACTATCAATTATTTTTTAAGAAATAAACAATTGACAAACATATAACATAATGGTAAAATGTGTCATGGTTAGCGGAGGCTAACTCTATATGGAGCAGGAGGCGATATGATGAACTTGAAAAAAGCAAAAGAGGGTATGGAGTATATTATAAAAGATATCCTTACTTACGATGAAGAGTTGGATTCCTTCCTTTTCTCCCTTGGTTGCTATGCGGGTGAGCCTATAACCGTTATTTCTCATAAAAGAGGCGGTTGCATTGTTTCTATAAAGGATAGCAGATATAGTATAGATAAGCATCTTGCAGAGGCTATTTTAATATAATAGTTGTATTTTTTATAACCAGAAGTTAGCGGTTGCTAACTAGAGTTGGATTGTGTATATAAAAGGAGATTTATACATGAGAGTTGCGTTGACAGGTAATCCTAATAGTGGCAAAACAACAATGTTTAATGCCATTACAGGTAAAAATGAAAGGGTAGGCAACTGGGCAGGTGTTACAGTAGCTAAAAAAGAAGCTCAGGTTAAAAAGAGCCTTTATAATGGCTCCGAGGAAATGATAGCCGTTGACCTTCCGGGTGCATATTCAATGTCGCCATTCACATCCGAGGAAAGCGTTACAAGGGACTATGTAAAAAACGAAAATCCTGATGTGATTATTAATATTGTTGATGCAACCAATCTCAGTCGAAGCCTTTTCTTTACAACTCAGCTTTTAGAGTTGGGTATTCCTGTTGTTGTGGCGCTTAATAAAAGCGATGTAAACGCAAAAAAAGAAACAAAAATCAACACCAAAGCACTCTCTGAAAAATTAGGCTGTCCTGTCATTGAAACTGTTGCAGCAGCTTCTAAAAATGATGGACTTTCCGAGCTTATTAAGCAGGTTGCTCTCAAAAAAGGATGTATTCAGCTTGCTCCTTATTATCAAGGTGATATTGATTTCAGCAATAAGGCTGCCGTTAAGGATGCGGACAAAAAACGCTTTGTTTTTGTAAATAATATTGTTAGAGAAGTTGAAAAACGAAAGGTTTTTACAAGGAATAAAAACTTTCAGGACAAAATTGACGATGTGCTTACAAGCAAGTGGTTCGGTCTTCCTATATTCGCAGTTGTAATGTTTCTTGTTTTCTGGATTTCTCAGGCAGGACCCGGCGTATGGATTGCAGATTTGCTTACTGTATTTCTTGAAAAAGGGCAGGCATTTATTGGTGAAATGCTTTCAGAGGCTAATCCTTTGCTTTATGCTCTTCTTGTTGATGGCGTAATCGGTGGAGCAATAGCAGTTTTAGGCTTCTTACCTCTTGTTATGGTAATGTATTTCCTTATTGCTCTTTTAGAGGACTGCGGTTATATGGCGAGAGCGTCTGTTGTTCTTGACCCCATATTCAAAAGAGTGGGTCTTTCAGGTAAATCCATCATTCCCTTCGTTATCGGTACAGGTTGTGCAATACCCGGTGTTATGGCTTGCAGAACTATAAGAAACGAAAAGGAGAGAAGATCAACTGCAATGCTGGCACCCTTTATGCCTTGCGGAGCAAAGCTCCCTGTTATTGCTCTTTTTGCAGGTGCATTTTTTGAAGATGCAACCTGGGTGGGTACTCTTATGTACTTTGCAGGCATTATTATAATTTTCTTTGGTGCACTTCTTATAAATAAAATCACAGGCTATAAGAGTAAAAAATCCTTCTTTATTATTGAGCTTCCTGAGTATAAGATTCCAAGCTTTAAAAGAGCAGCAATTTCAATGCTCTCCCGCGGTAAAGCATACATAGTAAAAGCGGCAACAATCATTCTTCTTTGTAATACAGTTGTTCAGATTATGCAGAGTTTTTCATGGAGCTTTACTGTTGCCCAGACTCCCGAGGAGTCAATTTTGGCATCAATTGCAGGTCCTGTTTCGTATCTTCTTATTCCCATTGTAGGCGTTACCTCATGGCAGCTTGCGGCAGCGGCTATTACAGGCTTTATCGCAAAGGAAAATGTTGTCGGTACATTGGCGGTATGCTTTGCAGGACTTCATAACTTGATTGATACAGAAGAACTCGCTCTTATGGATGGAGCAGGTGAAGAGGTTGCAAGCGTTTTCGCAATTACTAAAATTGCAGCTTTGGCATATCTGATGTTCAATCTTTTCACACCGCCTTGCTTTGCGGCTATGGGTGCTATGAGCTCCGAAATGAAAAGTGCAAAATGGTTCTGGGGCGGTATCGGCTTTCAGATGGGTGTTGGCTTTACAGTGAGTTATCTTGTTTATCAAATCGGAACATTAATTAAAACAGGCACATTTGGAATCGGTTTCGTTGGTGGCTTGATTGCAGTGCTTGCTTTTGTTGGTGTTATCACCCTACTTATATTAAAAGCAAACAAAAAACAAGGACTTAAAAATAAGGAGTTAAAATGGAAAACATTGTAATAATAGTCCTTCTCGCTTTAATAATCGGCGGTGCTGCCCTTTATGTTTTAAAGCAGAGAAAAAAAGGCGTTAAGTGCATCGGTTGCCCCAATGGTAATGATTGCTCAGGTAATTGCTGCAGCTGTGATTCAAAAAAATGATTATCATTCCTCGTATTTTAAGTACGAGGAATTTTTTTCTTGTTATTCACCTTGTATACTGTTATAATTAAAATAGATAAATAGCGAAAGGTTGTTTTTATGGTTTCAAAATGTTTCTCTCCTTGGGGACCTTATGGCAAAAAATATATGGGACTCTCCCGAATTGCAGACCATTCCTTTAAAAGCGGTATCCGTTTTGATTTTACTGTTGCACCTGCAGTTTTCGGTATGGACATAAGAATCCCTAATGTAACAGTTCCCTCAGGCTGTCACCCCTGGCTTGCAAGTGGTGATTATTCCTTCTTTTCCTATCGTTATGATCTGGAGTGGAAGGACAGAGTTTATGCAGATGTTTCATATTCAAGAATTGACGATGAAAGCATTCTCGTAAGAACAGAAATTGTTAATAACACGGAAATTATGCAGAATACTCTTATTAACTATTTCAGCTCTATTGAGTACCCCTATACTCATTATACAAGACTTGTAACACCTGAAAAATGCTCCTATAAGGAAGCAATTGATTATGATGAGTATATTTATAATTCACCTCGTCCATGGGATGAAGAAAATCCCGATGGTCTTAAAAAGGGTGAATTCAGAAGTGCTGAATTTGTCAATGAAAGCGGACTTGGTGACAGAGTAGGCAAATGGCATATGCCCCATAGAGTAATCAAGCCCTTCGGCTATGAAAAGGGCGACAGAGTTTCTTATACATTTGATGTAAAAGAGTATTATAAGGATGCTCTTCTTCTTGTCCGTTACAGAACAAGTGACCTTCATTATGAACAGGGCAAAATGGTTGGCGTTAACCTTATTCCCGGTGAAGAGGACGCAGTATTTACCATAAATAACGATAAAACAGTTACATTTATCGCAACTGATGACCTTAAAATTGCCGCAATTCCTTTCGGTGAAATAAAAAAAGGTGATTTAAAGCTTTCTTTTGTTTCCGAAGGAGAGGGCGCAATTGAATTTGACTTCCTTTGCTTCGTTGAAAAAGAAGATTTACCCAAGGTATCAGTGTTCAAAGAGAAAAACGAAACATTTCCTAAAATCTCAGAAGAGAAAAATGCAGAGGGTTATACCGCAAAATTAAAATATAAAAATATTGACGGCGAATATATTTTAAAAACCTTCAGCGAGAACACACGCTTCAGAAGAATTGAAACAGGCTCTCTTGAGGACTGCCTTACTGCTCGTCTTTCCAATGCGGATGTTACCTTTGATGATGTTCTTGAAAGCTTTACAGAAACCTTCTCAAGAAAGCATAGTGACGAGGGCTTTTTCCATAACACAGTTGTTCACACAATCTTTGTTAACCCTGGTGAAAGCAAGGTTGAATATGCGGTTATCAGTAAGAATGAAACCCAATATTTAACTGGAAAAGAATATGAAGAAATATATCTTAAACAGAAAGCAAAAGCCATTAAATTCAATTTTAATAAAAATGGTAAAAAGTATGAGCTGAGTAACACAATTCTTGCTTCAACTCTTATGACGAATACTGTTTATCCGATTTATAAGCATGGTGAAAATATAATCCATCATACTCCCGGTAAGCGTTGGGACTGCCTTTATACATGGGATTCAGGCTTTATCGGTCTTGGTATGACAGAGCTTTCCGAAGAATATGCTTATTATATTCTCGATACATATTTAAGTGATGAAAGCAATCCTGACTATGCTTTCCTTTTCCATGGCTCACCTGTGCCTGTTCAGATGTATCTCTATCTTGAGCTTTTGAAGAAAAATAACAACAAAGAAAAGCTTCTTTCTCTTTACCCCAGAGCAAAGCTCTATTACGATTTCCTTGCAGGAAAAATAAGAGGCTCAACAACAGGGAAATTCAAAAGCGGACTTACAACAACCTACGATTATTTCTATTCATCAAGCGGTATGGATGATTATCCCGCTCAGGTTCTTATGATGGATGAAAATGTTCGTGATAAGGCTGCGCCTGTTATTTCTTCATCTCAGCTTATCCGTTGCGCAAAGATTCTCAAAATGGTGGCTCTTGCTCTCGGTAAAACCGACGACAGCGCAGAGTATGATAAGGATATTAAGCGCGTAAGTGATGCTCTCAATAAATATTCCTGGGACGAAGAATGTGGCTATTATTCCTATGTTCTTCACGATGAAAATTACGAGCCAACAGAAATTTTCAGAACTGAAACAGGGGAGAATATAAATAAAGGTCTTGATGGCATTTACCCCTTGATTGCAGGCGTTTGTGACGAGAATCAGAAAAAGAGAATTATCGGTCATTTAAGCAACCCCGAGGAAATGCTTTCACCCTACGGTATCAGCGCAGTTGATATGACCGCAGGCTACTTTAAGGTGAATGGCTATTGGAACGGACATGTGTGGTTTCCGCATCAGTGGTTTATCTGGAAAACAATGCTTGATATGGGCGAAAGCAACTTTGCTTTTGAAATCGCAAAGCTTGCTCTCGATATCTGGAAGCGTGAGGTTGAATATTCCTATTATACATTTGAAATGGTGAATGTTGTAACAGGCAGAGGCGGATGGTTCCATAATTTCGGCGGACTTTCTGCACCAATTAACCTCTGGACTGCTGCATATTATAAGCCCGGTACTTTTAATACAGGCTTTGATGTGTGGGTTGAAAAGCAAGAGTTTTCAAATGATAATAAAGCCTTTGAAGCGGTGTTTAAATATTACGGCAACAACGATAAGTTTACAGTTATCGTTGCTATGAATGACGAAAAGAAGGATTATAAGGTAACCCTTAACGGTACTGAAATTTCTTATACAGTAAGAGATGAAAGTGCCGTAGAAATTGTAATAGACGGTTCAGAAAAGGATTGCAAATTACAGATAAAATAAAAAAAGACAGTAAAATTCGATTTGTGAATTTTACTGTCCTTTTTTATATGCTTAAAACTTCTTCAATTGTGGGCATTGAGTCCTGAGCACCCATTCTGCTTACTGCAATTGAGCCTGCCTTGTTGCCAAGGTCACAAGCCTTTTCAATATCACCGCTTTTGATGTATTCAAGAGCGAGAGCGGCAGTAAAGCAGTCGCCTGCAGCAGTTGTATCAACAACATTACTCTTATACGGGGGGAAGAGCTTTAATTCTTTTCCGTCCCAAAGGGCAGAGCCTCTGTCGCCAAGCTTTAAAACAATGTATTTTGCTTTGCTTCGCTCTTCCAGTATCTTTGAAGCCTTCAAAATGTTTTCATCATTATCAGGGTAAATACCCGTTAACGCTTTTGTTTCGCTTTCGTTGGGAGAGAGGATTGTTGCACCTTGCATTTTCTCCAATGAGAAATTCTTAGCAGGACCGCAGTCAATAACGGTTGTGATATTGTTTTTTACCGCTTTATTAACGCAGTTTATAACAACCTCTTCATTGGTTTCAAACTGCAAAAGTAAAAGGTCAATATCACTTTTAAGTTCTGCAATTGCCTTATCACTTTCAATTTCTGAATTTGCACCCTCATAAACAACAATTCTGTTTCTGCCGTCACCATCAAGAATGATTGCCGCAAGACCTGTCTGAGAGCCGTCTGTTGCAACACCTGAAACATCAATGTTATTGTTTTTTAAATTCTCCAAAAGCTTTGCCCCGTTTGCATCATCTGCAACCTTGCCAATCATCTTAACCTTTGCACCCAGCTTTGCTAAAGCAGTTGCCTGATTAGCACCTTTACCGCCGTTAGCGTAGCCATAATCTGTACCGAGAACATTTTCGCCAACTTCGGGAACTTTTTTCATATTCAGGATTAAATCCATATTAATACTGCCGACAACTGCGGCACGAATATTTTTATACATAGCTTTTACCCCAAAATATAAGTTGTGAATTCTTCTGCAGCTTGGGTGATAGATTTATCTTTTAAGAATAATGCACTTGTACCGAGAACAAAAATATCTGCACCGCTCTTGCAAAGTTTTCTGCCGTTGGGAAGACTTACATTTCCGTCAACCTCAATAAGCATATCTTCGCAGTTCCATGTCTTTAAAAGTGCTTTCGCTTCTTCTACTTTCTTTTCTGCACCAAGGAACATTTTCTGACCTGCAAAACCGGGTGAAACTGTCATAACAAGAAGCATATCAATATACTCTGTTAAATGCTTTATGCTTTCAACAGGCGTCTGAGGGTTGAGGGCAAGACCTGCCTTGCAACCTTTGTTTTTTATCATTTCAAGAACTCTGTGAATATGTATTTCCGATTCATAATGAACGCATAAAATATCATTTTCTGAAAGGTTCATTCTGTCAATGAACTTTGAAGGCTCGTTAACCATCATATGAATATCAAGCGGTATATCAGTAACCTTTTTAATAGCATTTATCAGGTCGAAGCCCAAGGTTATATTAGGAACAAAGGAGCCGTCCATAATATCAATATGCAGGTAATCAATATCTGCTTTTTCAAGGTCTTTTATAGATGGCATAAGGTTTGTAAGGTCGGCACACATTAATGATGCGGATAAATATTTTTTCATTTCTTTACCTCGGAATAAAATGTTTTTACTGATTTTAACATATAGGGTTTTAAAGGTCAAATTTAAAATAAATTAAATTGTCCGTTTTCACCCTTACCATATAAAAGGAATTAAACGATATTTGACTTTCTTTTTATATTCTTTGTAGCCTTCAAGTTCTCTTTCAAGCAATTCTTCTTCACCCTTTATTCTTTTAGCGATTATAAGGGGGTAAGCAAGAAAAATTATGAATGAAAATACTGAGCCTAAAATAAGGGGGATTGATAAAAATAAAAGTATGGTGGCGCTATACATCGGATGCCTAATAATACCGTAAAGTCCTGTATCAATAACCTTTTGATTTTCCTGCACTTCAATTGTTCGTGAAAGGTATGTATTTTCCCGTAAAACTTCTGCATAGAGGATATATGCCAAAAGGAAAATTATTGCACCGCCAATAGTAACACTAAAGGGCAATATGTACCAATTGAAACGATAACCAAGTCCGGCAACAATAAATCCGGCAAGAAACATAAGACCGCTTAATTTAACAACAATGCTCTGGTCTTTTTGCTTTTCTTTTGCATCAAGCCTTTTTTTGAGGAGTTCAGGATTTTTGAGCATCATTACAATTCCTGCGAGAAACATAGGAACAAATAGAATTCCCATAAAAATCCAACCATTAGTGAAAGCAAGAGTACCCGCAGGTAAGAATATCAATAAACCAACAAGAACAACACCCAATAAAAATTTAATTATTGCTTCAAAAAATAGTTTTATGTTCATATTAACCCTCCTTTGTCATCAGGATTTTCAAGCTGATTATACCACATAACAATCATAAAAAACAATGGTTTAAAATTTAATTGAAAAGTCTATGTATATGTAATATAATGTTTTTAATGTGTGAAGAAGTAAGGTGATTTTATGAAGTTGAAAATCAATCCTGAGAAAGAATTTCAGACCTTTAAAAGCATAGGTGCAAGCGGTGCTTGGTGGGCGCAGATTGTCGGTGGTTGGGACCATATTGATGAAAAATCAGGTAAGCCCGTCCGTGACAGAATTGCCGAGCTTTTATATAACAAAGAAACCGGTATCGGTATGTGTGTTTATCGCTATAATATCGGTGGCGGTTCCAAGCATTCGGGTAAAGGTGAATATAGCCAGCCTGCAAGAGCAACGGAGTGCTTTGAGGTTTCAAAAGGTGAATATGATTGGAACCGTGACAGGAACGCAGTTTATATGATGAAAAAATGTGTTGAAAACGGCGCGGACGAAGTGATTTTCTTTGTTAATTCGCCAATTGAAAGGCTCACTAAAAACGGACTTGCTCATAATAAAAAACATCAGCTTTTTCACGAAAATATCAGTAAAAAGAACTATAAAGAATTTGCAGAATATTGCCTTGATGTAACAGAACATTTCGTAAAAGATGGTGTTCCTGTTAAATATCTTTCGCCTGTTAATGAACCTATATGGGTGTGGAACGGCGGTCAGGAAGGTTGTTTTTATCGTCCTCGTAGTGTGAAAAATGTTTTCAAGGTTTTTGCAACAGAAATTGATAAGCGAGACACTCTCAAAAATGTAAAATTATCAGGTGCAGAGTCAGGGGATTTAAGATGGTTCAATAAATCCTATACCCGTCAGCTTCTGAAAGATGAAAATGTAAGGAATCACCTTGATGGTGTGGATGTTCATTCCTATTGTCTTCCTTTGCCGTTACCCATAACAATACCATTTTTAAATGACAGACTCGGCTTTGTGAAACGCTTCAGAAAATGGATGGATAGAAATTACAACGACGTCCCCGTAATTATGAGCGAATGGACTCATATGCAAGGTGGCAGGGATTACGGTATGGATTCCGCATTGGTTACCGCAACAACTATGTATGAGGATTTTACTCTTCTTAATGCAGTTTCGTGGCAACATTGGATTGCAGTTTCCGAGGTGGATTATTGCGACGGACTTATTTACATAAACCTTGATGATAAGACTTTTGAAATAACTAAAAGATATTATGTAACAGGTAACTTTTCAAAATATATTAAACCGGGTTCAAAAAGAATTGAATCTGAAACAGATGATGAAAATGTGCTTGTTACGGCTTTTAAAAATGAATGTGAAACAGTTCTTGTTTTTATAAATAACTCCAATGAAGGAAAAGAGTTTTCTTTGCCTTGGGGAAATGAATTTTTAGTTTCCGTTACCGATGAAAACAATAATCTTAAAGAAAGTGTAACAGAGTCTTCGGATATTTGTTTAACACCAAAATCTGTTACAACAGTGGTGATAAAATGAAAAATAAAATATTAGATCTTCTTTTATCAATAAAAAAACATTGGAAAACCGCACCCGATGGCAGATTTATTCCTTTTAAAGAAATTGTTTCATTGGCAGTTGGCGGTATCGGTGTTAAATTTATAGTTTATTGCGTCAGCACTATGATATTAAGTGTTGGTAATACTCTTATCGGTAACACAATAGGTATTCCACCTACATCCATTTATTTTATCTATATTCTCAGCGTTGTAGCAAGCTTTCCCTTAACAGCGCTGAGAGCTAAAATGATTGATAATTCCAAGAGTATGAAGGGTAAATACAGACCCTATATTTTAACTATGGGTCTTCCTACAGTTCTTCTTGGTATCGGATTCATCTGGGCGCCTTATGAGATGATGAGTATGCCCGTCAAATGCATAACTGTATTGCTTTTCAATATAGGCTTTCAGTTTTTCTACAATTTCTTGTTGGATGCAAATGATAGTATCATCAATGTTCTTTCACCCAATACAATCGAAAGAACCGATGTTTATGCAGTGAAATCTGTTATAGAAAATATTTCACCATCAATTGCAGGTATCTTTTTACCCATTGTTGCAAGATTGATAACAGGGGACAACACTCTCTATGATATGAGAGTTTACAGAGTGCTTTATCCTCCAATGCTTATTGTAGGCTTCCTCATTTCAATAATTATTTATGTAAACACCGAAGAAAGAATTGTTCAGCCTAAAAATCATACTGTAAGTATGAGCTTCCTTGATTCGTTCCGTGCAGTTGCGAGAAATAAATATTTCTGGATTATTTCTCTTGCAGGATGGATTGGCTTTCTTGAGGGCTCATTCAGTACGATTATGGGATGGATGTATAATTATCAGGAGGCTTGTTCTGCAACTCAGTATGCAGTTATAACCGCTATTTCGGGTAACGCGTCCTTGTGGCCCAACCTTTTTGCACCATTCCTTATAAGGCGTTTTGGTAAGAAAAAAGTTCTTATATTAAGTAATGTTATGAACATTATCTTTATTGCCCTTATGCTTCCTGTGGTTAAAATGACAGGGGCAGGAGTTATATGGATTTTACTTGTGTTTATATTCATAAATCAGCTTCTGACATCCTGCGGACATTTTATGAATCCCAGTCTTAATGCAGATATCAGAGATTATCAGCAGTATATAAGCGGTGAAAGAATTGACGGTATGTTTTCTGCTATCGGCTTAATAGGTGCAATAATAACTCTCGGAACATCCTCTGTTTTACCTGCAATTTATGAAAAAGCAGGTCTTAATGCTGAAACTGCAGTTGCTTTGGGCTATAGTGCAGATAATGTTTATGATGTGCTTTATAACACCGAACTTTTTCAGTCAATTTGCACTGTGCTTATATTGGCATCTGTTGTCGGCGCAACCCTTAATGTAATCCCGTTCTTCTTTTATGATTTAACAGAAACCAAGCAAAAAGCAATGGTTAATGTTTTGAGAATAAGAGCATTTTTTGAGGATGCAATGAACGGTATTTCAACTGATGAGCAAAGATCTGAAATTGCAGAAATTATCAATACTGCAAAAGAGTATGCAAATAAGAATAAGGTTGCTGTTCAGAAGGATATGAATAAGGCAGAAAAGAAACATATCCGCGAAGATAATGAACAGATAGAAATAGCAAAAATCATATTGAATGAGCTTGATTATTTCAATACCTCAGAAGGTAAATTTGAGTTGGAGTATTCACAGAAAATTCTTTCTGCTAATGAGGATTTTTATGTGCAAAACGCTATGAAGCAAATGAAAGCCTTGCCTAAATCAACAGCTCAGCAAAAAGAGTTCAGAAGCAAAATGATTTCCTCTGTTAAAGATTTCAGAGTTGCAGAAAAAACTAAAACAAGCCAAAGCTATAAGATGGAGGAAAGCTTTGATGCAAGTATCTTTACAGAGCTTTTCAATATATCGGATAAGCTTGCTTTTGAAATAGGCGAAATTCAGAAGAAAATCAAGTGCGCAAAAGAGAATAAAGAGGCTTTTAATGATTTGAAGGCACAAATCGCTTCTCTTCGAAGAGAACAAAAGCTCAATGAAATGAAAATCAAAGAAGCCAAAAAGAAAAATATTCTTCATCACCGTGCAAATAAGCCTTATATCGATGCTGAAAAATGCTTGGCAAGATATGAAAGCTATAAAAAATATGTGAATCTTTTTGTATAAAAAAGCTCACCCGTTTATCATAAACGATAAGCGGGTGTCTGTCTGTATTGAATGCCCCTTTTTTGTTGTTTTGTGTAAGTTTTTTGGTAATAGTTTGTGCATTTTACTTTATTGACATAATGGGCTCTCTATTATATAATGTATGATGGTCTTTAGTACGAGCGATTTTGCTATAATTCTTTTTGTTATGACAAAATTCCATATAACCATATAAGCTATATTAAAAATTTGACTAACTTTTCAAACGGCTTCGTTTGATTTTGGTATTAGATGAAAGGTAGGTTTTCATAAGATGGCTTTTTCTCTTAAAGGCATAAAATTGCCTCACAGAAAAAACACAGCCGGTGCTTCTGTAGAGCGAATGGTTATTGATAACACAATAACTCTCCCTACTGTTATGCATATCGGCAGTCCGGCAATTCCTGTTGTTAAAGCCGGTGACCATGTGCATCTTGGTGCTTTAGTTGCCAAAGCAGGCGATGGTATTTCTTCACCGATTTATGCCAGTGTTTCTGGTAATGTTGCGGGTGTTTCAGATGTATTCATTTCAAATGGTACAAGAGTACCCGCTATTTTGATCGATTCTGACGGCGAAATGACACCCGATGAAAATATCACTGCTCCTGTTATCAACGACAAAGACTCTCTCGTTGAAGCAATCAAAGCAAGCGGTGTTGTAGGCTTAGGCGGTGCAGGCTTCCCAACTTATGCTAAATTTGCAACCGATA
Source organism: Acutalibacteraceae bacterium (assembly GCA_045660345.1). Taxonomy (GTDB): domain Bacteria; phylum Bacillota; class Clostridia; order Oscillospirales; family Acutalibacteraceae; genus DTU089. The sequence goes on along the minus strand of JAZRDP010000022.1, from coordinate 44,944 downwards.
AAAAAATCGAATACCTTGTTATCAATGGTGCAGAATGTGAGCCCTATATAACAAGTGATACTTACACAATGCTCGAAAAAGCAGACGATATAGCGTATGCAATCGAGGTTATTGTAAAGTATGCCGGTGTTGAAAAGGTTATTATCGGCGTTGAAAAGAATAAGCCTGAAGCAATCAAGAAAATGAACGAGATTGCTGATAAAATGGCAAATGTAAGTGTTAGCGTTCTTCCTGCAAAATTCCCAGTTGGCGGAGAAAAGGTTCTGGTTTACAGAACAACAGGCAGAATGATTGGCGAAGGTAAGCTTCCCATTGATGTTGGTTGCGTTGTTTGCAACTGCACAACTATGGCTACCTTGGGTAACTTCTTTAAAACAGGTATGCCTCTTGTTGAAAAATGCATAACTGTTGATGGTAGCGCTGTTAATAGTCCTAAAAATGTGATTGTACCTATCGGTATCCGCGTTGGTGATGTTTTTGATTTCGCAGGTGGATTTTCAAGTGAGCCCGGTAAGGTTCTTTATGGCGGACCTATGATGGGTGTTTCAATTCCCTCATTGGATGAGCCTGTTCTTAAGCAGACAAATGCTCTTCTGGCATTTAATGAAAAGGATGCAAAGCCTGCAAAGGAAACTGCATGTATTCAATGTGGTACTTGTACAAATAACTGTCCTATGGGACTTAATGTAACTGAAATTGCAAGAGCATATAGCAAGGGCGAGTTTGATCGTCTTGAAAAATTAGGCGTGAACCTGTGTATGGAATGCGGTTGCTGTGCATATAACTGCCCCGCAAAGCGACCTCTTGTTCAGCTTAACAAATTAGCAAAAGCAGCTCTTCGCGAATGGAAAGAAAAGGAGGCGAATGCATAATGGAAAATAAACTTCATATTTCCGTATCTCCTCATATACATGCTAAAAGAACAACCCGAAGCATTATGCTTGATGTTATAATTGCGCTTTTACCTGCTACTATCGCAGGCGTGGTGATTTTCGGATTGAAATCCTTAGCAGTTATCGGTGTCTGCGTGGCATCTGCTGTTCTTTCAGAGGTTCTTTTCAATCTTGCAGTTAAGAAAGAGCAGACAATCGGTGATTTGAGCAGTATCATAACAGGCTTGATTATTGCTTTGAATCTTCCTTCAAATGTTCCGTTATGGCAGGCAGCAATAAGTGCAGTATTTGCAATTATTGTTGTTAAATGTCTTTTCGGTGGTTTAGGTAAGAATCTTGTTAACCCTGCAGCAACAGCTCGTGTGTTTATGCTTATCGCTTTCGGCTCATTAGCTACTTCTGCTGCACCTGAGGGTGTTGACGCAGTTTCATCTGCAACACCTCTTTCAAGCATAGCAGATGGTAATGTTCCTGAGCTTATGGATCTTTTCTTAGGTAACACAGGCGGTGCAATCGGCGAAACATGTAAGGTAGCTCTTCTTATCGGTGGTGTTTATCTTATCGCTCGTAAGGTTATCACATGGCACATTCCCGTTGCATTTATCGGTTCAGTATTCCTTTTGAGCTTCATTATCGAAGATTTCAATGCACTTACAGCACTTGCTTGGGTGCTTTCAGGCGGACTTATTCTTGGTGCTATCTTCATGGCAACAGATTATGTAACATCTCCCGCAACTCCTCTCGGAAAAATAGTTTTCGGTATCGGCGCAGGCGTTATTACGATTTTGATTCGTTTCTGGGGCGTATATCCCGAGGGTGTATCCTTTGGTATCCTTCTTATGAACATTCTCAATCCCTTCATCAGCTCTCTTACCGCTCGTAAATTATTTGCAGGAGGTAAGAAATAATGAAAAATTATATTAAAAGCATTATCTCCTTAACGGTTATTTGTGCAGTAGTTGCTACACTTTTGGCTGTAACAAACTTCGTAACATCTCCTATTATTGAAAAAAATGCAGCATCAGCCGCTAACGAGGCGTTGGTTATCGTAATGCCTGAAGGTACAGATTTTGCTCCTGTTGATCTTTCAACCTACGAGCTTCCCTCAACTGTAACAGAGGTTTACTCTGAAGCAAGTGGCGGATATGTTGTAAAGCTTACAACTGCAGGCTATGGCACAGATATGGTAGTTATGTGCGGTGTCAGTGCCGCAGGTGAAATTACAGGTGCTACATGCCTTTCAAGTAACGAAACCTTAGGCGTAGAGAAAACCTATGGTGATACTGTAGCAGGCTTGACTGCTGATACAATTGAGGGTCTTGCAACCTTATCAGGTGCAACAATGACAACGCAGGCTTATAAGGACGCTCTTAAGGATGCTCTTAACACTGCTATTATTCTTGGCGGTGGCTCTGTTGATATCAGAAGCGAGGAAGAAATTCTTGCAGACAATCTTAAAGAGGCATTACCCGCAGGCGAAGGCGCATTTACTCAGTGGTTTGTAACAGAAGACCTTGCTGATGTATCTGCTGTATATGTAGCAGATAACGGCGCAGGCTATGTATTCGTTTCAGGCGAGGAATTTATCGCAGTTGATAGCGAAGGTAATGTATTAACAGATGTTGCAGATGATGTTAAGGCAACAATGAACGCAAATGCTCAGGCAGTTGCAGCATCAGAAACAGCTGAAATTGATATTACCGCTTATGAAAATATGCCCTCAGCAATTGATAAGGCATATAAAACAACAAGTGGAAATTATGTATTCGAGCTTCACGCTTCAGGCTTTGGTATTAATGGTGACCATTACTACAATCCCTCAGGTGAATATATCTATATTAAAGTATCTGCGACAGCAGACGGCAGAATTCTTGCTTGTCAGACTATTTCACAGAAAGAAACTGATGGTATCGGTTCTGTTTGTGCAGATGCCTCCTTCTATTCACAGTTTAATGGTAAGGACGAAACAAACTATGGCGAAATCGATGCAATCAGCGGTGCAACAATTACAACAAACGGCTACAAGACAGGCGTATCAAAGGCCTTTGAAGCTGTAAAAATCTTGGAAGGAGTGGCCTGATTATGAAAAAAGATAGCAATATGTCAGTTTTATTAAAGGGCTTGCTCCGTGAGAACCCTGTATTCGTTCTCATTTTAGGTACTTGTCCTACTCTTGCAACAACCACCACTGTAATTGGTGCAGTTGGTATGGGTCTTGCTACAATGGCAGTTCTTATCTGCTCAAATATAGTAATTTCTTTACTTCGTAAATTTATTCCTGATACCGTAAGAATTCCTTGCTATATCGTTGTTATCGCAGGCTTCGTTACGATGGTTCAGATGTTTATGCACGCATTCCTTCCTGAAATGTACGAGCTTCTCGGTGTTTACCTTGCTCTTATTACTGTAAACTGTATCATTCTTGGTAGAGCAGAAATGTTCGCAAGCAAAAATACTGTAGTTAAATCTGCACTTGATGGTATCGGTATGGGTATCGGCTTCACACTCGCTATTGTTGCTATTGCAGCAATCAGAGAGGTTTTCGGTGCAGGTACATTTGCAGGAATCGAAATTCCCTTTATCAGCACTCATACAATTGAATTCTTTGCAAAGGCTCCCGGTGGTCTTGTTGTTTACGGTTTAATGATTGCTCTTGTAAACAAAATCACAAAGGGTAAGGTTATCAAGAAAAAAGAATTCTCTTGTGCAGGCTGTCCGTCAGCAGGCGTTTGCAACGGCGGATGTGCCGGGAAAACAGAAAAGGAGGACAAATAAATGGATACTTTCAAAGGTTTAGTAGTTATATTGATGTCCTCTGTTCTTGTTAATAACTATGTTCTTAACAAGTTCCTTGGTATCTGTCCCTTCCTTGGTGTTTCAAAGAAGCTCAATCAGGCAGTTGGTATGGGTATCTCCGTTATCTTTGTTATGCTTGTTGCTTCCGCAGTAACATGGCCCATTCAGAAGTATGTTCTCGAGGGTCTTGGACTCGAATATACACAGACAATCGTATTTATTCTTGTTATTGCTGCATTGGTTCAGTTTATTGAAATCGTGTTGAAGAAATTTATTCCTTCTCTTCATAAGAGCTTGGGCGTTTATCTTCCTCTTATTACAACAAACTGTGCAGTTTTAGGTGTTACAATCAATAATATTATTGATTACGGTGCATTAGAAACTAATGGCTTCCTTACTGCAATGGTAAGCTCATTAGGCTGCGGTCTTGGTTTCTTGTTAGCAATGGTTCTCTTCTCAGGTATGCGTTCTCGTATTGATGAAAGCAATATTCCTGAAAGCTTTAAGGGACTTCCTGTAACTCTTATTGCAGCTTCATTCATTTCATTGGCTTTCTTCGGTTTTGCCGGAGTAATTGATAATTTGTTTGCTTAAGGAGGATTTTGAAATGGTAACAGCTATTTTAACAGCCCTTCTTGTAGTGGCAGTTGTTGGTGTAGTAGCAGGTATTCTTCTCGTTTTAGCTTCTCACTTTTTCAAGGTTGAAGAGGATGAAAGAGTTGTAAATATTCGTGCTTGTCTTCCCGGTGCAAACTGTGGCGCTTGCGGTTATGCAGGTTGCGACAGCTATGCAGAGGCAGTAGCAAAGGGTGCTGCAGAAGCAAACCTTTGTATTCCCGGTGGCGCAGATGTTGTTTCTCAGCTCGCTGATATCTTGGGTGTTGAGGTTTCTGCAACAGAAGAAAAGGTTGCTTTCGTATTCTGTAATGGTGATTGCAACGCTGTTGATTATAATGTAATTTATGACGGTATTGATAGCTGTAAGGCATCCAAATATATCTATGGTGGTCCTTCATCATGTAAATTTGGTTGTATCGGTTGTGGCGACTGTGCAGCAGCTTGTCCCGTAGATGCGATTTGCATTCACGATTCTCTTGCTCATATCAATCCCGATAAATGTATCGCTTGCGGTAAATGTGCTAAGGCTTGTCCTAATAATGTAATTGACATTATTCCTAAAAAGTCAAAGGTTGTTGTTATGTGTAACAACCCTGAAAAAGGTGCAGTTGCAAGAAAGAAATGTAAAAATGTTTGCTTCGGTTGTAAAAAATGCGAAAGAGTGTGCGAATATAATGCAATTAAGGTTGAAAATAACCTTGCAAGAATTGATTACGACAGATGCTCCGGTTGTAGAGCATGCTTTGATTCTTGTGTAACCAAGTGTATTAAAGCAGTTGATTTTTACGAAGGAACGATTGGTTAATTTATGAAAACACGCGAAAATGAAGCTTCTTCCCAGAAGAAAAGAAAATTTCGCAATGATGGTATTCTTGCCGCCGTTATTATAATAATAGCGGTGGCAGTACTTTTGTTTATGAAGCTTACAAAGGTGCAGGGGAATAGCGCCGTTGTGAAAATAGATGGTGTTGAAACTCAACGCTTGTCTCTTGAAGAAAATATTGAGTTTGAAATCAAAACCGGAAAAAACGACGAAAACTACAATGTGTTAGTGATTAAAGATGGAAAAGCAAGTATAGTTGACGCAGATTGCCCTGATGGCATTTGCGAGGAGTACAGACCAGTTTCATATGTAGGCGAAACTATAATTTGCTTACCCCATAAGGTAGTAATTGAAATTGTTGGCGATAATACCGATATGGAATTGGATGCTGCAATATAATTTATTCTGTTGGAGAGCATTATGAAAAATAAAACTAAGAGAGTGGCTTTTCTCGGGGTTCTGACCTCGGTTGCATTGGTGCTTTCGTATATTGAGGCGATTTTACCGCCTATCTGGGCTGCTATTCCCGGTATAAAAATGGGCTTTCCCAATATAGTTATAATCTTCCTGCTATATCGCTTCGGGGTTAAAGAGGCCGCAATAGTTTCTGTAATAAGATTATTTATTGTTGCCCTTCTTTTCGGTAATGTAATGTCACTTGCATATAGCTTTGCAGGGGCGGCATTAAGCCTTCTGTTAATGGCTCTTTGTAAGAAAAGCGATAAGCTTTCTGTAGTAGGCACAAGTATTGTAGGTGGTGTTGCCCATAATTTAGGGCAGATACTTGTTGCAATTGTGCTTTTTGATACTGTTCAGATTGGCTATTATATGGCAGTGCTTGCTGTTACAGGTACAATAGCAGGTGTGTTTATCGGACTTGCAGGTGCGTTGCTTTTAAGAAGATTGGAAAAATATAAAATTTAAGTTAAAAATTTCCGTAAATTCTTCAAAAGCATTGACAAAATGTGAAAAATTTGACATAATATAGGATGGCAATATGCCTAAAAACTCTAAAGGAGAAATTAGACATGAAAAAATTTATTAGTATTGCTCTTGTTATTGTTTTAGCTTTCTCAGTTATCGCTATGGTTGGCTGTGGCAATAATACAGATGCAGACGCAGGCAAGGATACTCCCGCTGCAACATTAAAGTTCGGCTTAGGTGTTGTTGCAAAGCTCGCTAATGCAAAGGATGCAGACGGCGACACAAACGGTTCAGGCGAATTCAACACAACTGGTGTTGCTGTTCTTCTTGACGCTGACAACAAGATTGTTGCTATCGACCTCGATACAGCTCAGATCAAAACTGCTTGGACTTCAGAAGGCAAAATCGTTGCTACTGAGGACTTCAGAACAAAGTACGACAAAGGTACTGACTATGGTATGGCTGCATATGGTCAGAAACATGATGGTTCAGAAGGCGCAGCTCTCGAATGGGACAAACAGGCTGACATCTTCATGGAAAATGCTATCGGCAAAACTTTTGACGAAGTAAAGGCTTTCGCTGGCGAAGATATGTATGCTATCGGCGATATCGCAACAGCAGGCTGCACAATGAACATCGCTGATTTCCTTGGCGCTCTTGAAAAAGCAGTAGCTAACGCTGTTGAATCTGAAGCTACAGCTGATGACAAGCTCAGCCTTGCAATCGTTTCTTCACCCTCTTACTCAAACAAGGATGCTTCTGAAGATGCAGAAGGTCTTGCTCAGATCGACTCTACAGTAGTTGCTACTGTTGTTGACGCTGAAGGTAAGGTTGTTGTTGCAAAAACAGACTGCACACAGGGCAAAATGACATTTGATGCAAAGGGTGCTGCTACTGCTGACACAACTGCTGCTATCAAAACAAAGCTTGAGCTCGGTACAGATTATGGTATGGCTGCTTACGGCACAAGACATGATGGTACTGAAGGCGAAGTAAAAGAGTGGGATGCTCAGGCAGCTGCTTTCGACGCAGCTCTTGTAGGCAAAACTGCTGCTGATTTCGCTGCTCTTGCAGGTGCAGACACATATGCTACAGGTGACCTCGCTGCTGCAGGTTGCACAATGGCTATTGGTGATATGATCAAAGCTGCTTCAGCAGCTGCTAAAGTTGCTTAATCATTAAGTGATTACAGGGGGATGTTGCTCTCGCAACATCCCTTTTTTACTGATATATAACAGATAAATGGTGGTGATAAAATGAAAAGGACAGTTTCTTTGATTTTAGTGATGGCTTTGGCGGCTTTGCAAGTGTTTTCCTTTGCTTCTTGCAAAGCTTCTGAAAAAACAAAGTATTCAGCATATTACTTTGACTACTTTGATACTGCGACAACAATAATCGGTTATACCGAAACAAAAGAGGAGTTTGACGCAATTTGCGAAGAGGTTAAAGCTCTTTTAAATGAATACCACAGACTTTTCACCATTTATAACCGCTTCGAAAATTTTACCAACCTTGTTACAATAAATGATGTTACTGATGGAGAGCATCAGGTGGTTGAGGTTGATGAAAAAATTATAGATATGCTCATTTTTGCAAAGGAAATGTATGAGAAAACAGATGGTAAGGTAAATATTGCTATGGGTAGCGTGTTGTCTATCTGGCACATTTACAGAAACGAGGGCATCAGCGACCCCTCAATTGCTCAGCTGCCACCAATGGACAAGTTAAAGGAAGCTAGCAAGCACACAGATATAAATGATTTGATAATTGATGAGGAAAAGAATACAGTTTATCTTGCAGACCCTCTTATGAAGCTTGATGTGGGCGCTATTGCAAAGGGCTATGCTGTTGAAAAAATCGGCGACTATCTAGAGGAAAAGGGTATTGAAGGCTTTCTTCTTAATGTAGGCGGAAATATTCGTACAGTAGGCTATTCAGGTGACGGCGAGCCTTGGAAGGCAGGTATCGAAAATCCTGATACAGAAAATGAGGAAAAGCCCTATATCGAATATATCAAAATAGCAGGAGAGTCCATTGTAACAAGCGGCTCTTATCAGCGCTATTATGTTGTAGATGGTGAAAATTATCACCATATAATTGACCCTGAAACATTAATGCCTGGGGTTAATTTCAAATCAGTTTCTGTTATAACCAATGATTCAGGTTTAGGCGACGCATTCTCAACAGCGCTTTTCCTTATGAGCTATGAGGAGGGCAAGGCTCTCGTTGAGAAAACAGAAAATATTGAGGCTATGTGGGTAATGCCCGATGGGGAACAGCTTTATTCATCAGGCTTCGGGGACTATACCTTTGACTATGAGGCAGAGAAAAAATAAAAGGTAGATAATATAATGAAATTCAGATTTGCAACGGTAAGCGATGTTGATAAAATTTTAGAATTTATCAAAGAGCTTGCTGAATATGAGAAAATGTCAGATGAGGTTGTGGCAGATGCCGGACTTCTTCGTAAATGGATTTTTGAAGAAAAGAAAGCCGAGGTAATCTTTGCTTTAGAGGATGAAAAAGAGGTGGGCTTTGCTCTTTTCTTCCATAATTTTTCAACTTTCCTCGGAAAATCAGGTCTTTATCTTGAAGACCTTTTTGTTAAGCCCCAATACAGAGGCAAGGGCTATGGAAAGGGCTTACTTAAGGAGCTTGCGCGAATTGCAGTAGAAAGAGATTGCGGAAGATTTGAATGGGTATGCCTCGATTGGAATAAGCCAAGCATCGATTTATATCTTTCTCTCGGCGCAGAGCCCTTGGAGGATTGGACAATTTACCGTATGTCAGGAAAAGCTCTTCAGGATTTCAGTAAATAATAAAAGCACCGACTTGCTAATCAAAGTAAGTCGGTGCTTTTTTGTAACTAATTAAAGTATTTATATAAGAAAAGGAATAAAAGTATCAGGCAGACACCAAGGCAGGTCATAAACAATGCAAAGTCGAATCCTCTTGAGATTCTGTCCGTTGTTTTTTGCAGAGTTTCAGCAGCTCTTACAAGGGTTTCTGAAAGATGAGCATTTTGAGGGTCCTTGCTATGCTTGTCAAGGAAATTACCGAGAGCATAGGAGTAACGATGTCTGACAGGCTCTACGGGGTCCTTAGCAAAGCGGAAAACTGTTTTGCTGAGAATGAGAATGATAATATCCGTAATGTCGCAGAAAGCGCGACAAATGACCGCCAGAGCGAATATACCGCTTTTAATTAACAGGTCAGGGATTTTATCAAAGCCTGAGCAAATAAGCCCTGTAAGCCTTATAATCAGCCTGAAAGCAGGCTTGTAAATGTTTTCCTCAATAGAGAATTTATCTGCAAGGGGATTGTAATGGATTTTTATGCCGTTTTCGGTTTTCGTAAGCAATTTACGGATTATCAGTAAATAAACAGAAATACCGATCGCCAATGAGATGATAACTCCCTTAAGATTGACGAAGGCGAAGTAATGAACCTCGTGAGCAAAATCATGTCCGAATATGAAATGAACCATATTAAGACTGATTTTTTCTGCAAGCTTATGAGGAAGAATACCGATAACGGGAAGTGCTGCTGCAGAGAGAATAAGTGCAATTGAAGAAAGTTTTGTAAGCTTGCTTCCTTTGGGTGTTTCCTCTGTTGGCTTTTCAATAAATATAGTTACGAAAAGCTTTAAAACATAAGCAGCAGTAAGACCACCGGAGAAAAGGAACAACCACTCAACTACATTGATTATTAAACCACCGTGGGGAATAAATTCAACAATGCTTTCGTGAACAAGAGTTTTTGAAAGATAGCCACATAAGCCGGGAATACCTGCAAGACTGCATCCACCTATTAAGAAGGTTATTGCAAGTATGGGCTTGTTTCTGCCGTAGCCTCTGAGCTTGTTTATATCAAGGGTGTGAGCGCCTGCGTAAATTGCACCTGCACCGAGGAAAAGAACGAGCTTAACAATTGAGTGGTTAAGCATATAAAGAACTGTTCCGTTTGCTGCAAGGGAGTTATGCTCACCTAAAAGGCAAATCATAGAAACACCTACAGTTATAAAGCCAATCTGCGAAAGTGAGGAGCAGGCGAGAGTTCTTTTTAAATTGGTTGAAAGAACGCCTAAGATTGCGCCGAGAACCATTGTTATAGCTCCGAGAATAAGAAGAGTATAGCCCCAGATTTCATCCTCAATCATAATTCGGCTTGTTATAATTAACATTCCGAAAACGCCTGTTTTTGTAAGTACACCTGAAAGTAAAGCACTTGCAGGAGCAGGAGCAACGGGATGTGCTTTTGGAAGCCATATATGAAGAGGGAAAAGACCTGCTTTTGCGCCGAAGCCGACGAGCATACAGAAAGCAGAGATATAAAGCTCAGTAGTCTTTTCTGCACCTTTAAGGGCTGTATAAAGCTCGTTTATAGCGAGTGTACCCGTAATGCTATAAAGAAGGAAAAGTCCCATCAGGCAAACCATACCGCCAATAACTGCAACGGTAAGATAGGTTTTACCTGCAGCAAGAGCAGCCTTGTTTTTATCTTGTACAACCCAGGTGTAAGATGTAAAGGACATTATTTCAAAGAATATAAAGGTGGTAATAAGGTCTGCCGAAAGGAAGACACCCATTGTAGCACCAAGAGTGAAAAGGAAAAAGAAATAATATCTGGGTAATTTATGATGCCCCTTGAAGTATTGAGGCGAAAGCAAGGATGCACAAAACCACATAAATGCGGTAATCAAGCCATAAGTCCCTTGAAATCCGCTGAAGGAGAAATTCATGGAAAGAAGACTATAGGTTGCTTCATGTTCAATTCCGCCAAATACTCCGTAAGCCATAACGCCTAATACTGCAAGGCAAGCGGTAATAGTGAGAGCGTTGCGGATTAAATCATTCTTTTTGCCTATGAAATAGGTCAATATTGCGGCAATAAAGGGGAAGAAAACGCAGATAATTGTAATTAAATTCATATTCCTAACACCCCTTCAATTAAATTTACGGGTGTTTGCGCAAAGATGCCCAAAAGAACACAAAGAACTGCGCAAATACCAATAGGAACAAGCATTCTCCAATTTGCTTCCTTTGCCTTGCAATTGATTTCAGCCTCTTTTGATGGGAAGAAAGCCTTGATTGCAGGAGAAAGCATGTAAATCGCTGTAAGAAAAGCGGAGATTAAAAGCACGATAACCCCTGCGATTGCAAAGGCTGAGTCCTCGTTAACAGAAGCAAGGGCAATATACCATTTGCTGAAAAATCCGCAGAGAGGAGGAATACCCGTAAGTCCTAAGGCGAAAACAGCGAAGAAGCCAAAGGTTAAGGGCATTTTCCTTCCCAGTCCTTCAAGCCTGCTGATATATTCCTCCTTTGAATTGTGAAGGACAGAGCCTGCGCAGAAGAATGCGCCGATTTTAATAACCGAGTGGAAAATCATATGACAGAAGGCAGCAATAAGACCTGCTTTTGACATAAGAGTAACTGCAAAGGTGATATAAGAAAGGTTGGAAATTGTTGAGTAAGCCAATCTGCGCTTGAAATGTGGCTGCTTTAATGCACTGACAGAGCCGTAAAGAATGGTGAAAATGCAGATAGCCATTGTAATGTCCTGAGCTAATGTGCCTTTAAGAAACTCAGTCCCGTATGAATAATAAACCAATCTTATAAGAGCGAAAGAACCTGCCTTAACAACCGCAACTGCGTGAAGTAAGGCTGTAACAGGTGTTGGAGCAACTGAAGCTGAGGGAAGCCAGCTGTGCAAGGGGAAAACGGCAGCCTTAACGCCTAAGCCCAAAAATGTGAAAATAAAGAGTATAGTTGCAATAGTAGGGTCTTCGGGATTAATAATATGTCCGCCGAAAACAAAGGTGTTTGCATTGTTTACAATAAGATAAACAACTCCCGTGAAGGCAAACGCCGCTCCGCCAATGGAAAACACCATATATTTTCTTGCTGCTTTTTTATGAATATGCTTCATTCCGTGCATAACAAGCGGAATGGTGAAAAGAGTGAGCAGCTCATAAAAGAGGTACATTGTAAGCAGATTGCCTGCCATAGCAATACCCATTGTTGCACCAAATGACATTGTAAAAAAGCAGTAGAACATTTTAAGATGCTTTTCGTGCTTCATATAATCAAAGGCATACAGTGCAGTCAAGGGCCAAAGAGTAGCAGAAAGGCAAGCGAATATTTTACCAGCACCATCAAAATTAAAAGCAAAATCAAGGTTATCAGCAAAAGTCAGAATAACCAACGAGCCTTCTGAAGCTTGGAATACCGAAAGCCAGACCGAAAGGGAGGAAATAACAATCGAAAGACCTATAAATATATTATGAGCCTTCTGATTTTTAAAAGGAATTAAAAATGAAATTATTCCCATGATTATCGGAAAGAAAATCGGAATAAGAAGAATTGAATTGTTCATTAAAATTACCTCTTAAAAAATTGCTTGAGAAACAGCAGAAAGAGCTGAGCCTATTTCTTGAGAAAAGATACCGCCAAAAAGAGCGAGAGCTGAAAGAATTATTAAAGGAATAATCATAAGCATAGGCTCTTTCTTTGCTTTTGTGTCAGCCTCTGAGGCTTCTTTTCCCCAAAAGGCTTTTATAACAATGGAGAGGAGATAGCCTGCAGTTAAAAGTGCAGAAATAAGAAGAATTACAGGTGCAAGCCAAGAGAAAGCACCGATATCGGCATTAGTTAAGGAAGCGGTTGCAAGATGCCATTTGCTGAAGAAGCCACCTGTGGGAGGAATACCGATAAGAGACAATGATAAAACTGTAAAGCAAGCGAAGGTGACGGGCATTTTTTTGCCAATACCCGAAAGCTCGCTGACCTGTGTTTTACCATAGAGGAAAATAACCGCGCCTGCGCAAAGGAATAAGCCAACCTTAACAACTGCATGGAAAATAATCTGCCATAATGCGCCCTCAAAGCCTGCCTCGGTGAAAAGGAAAAGACCTGTTAAAACATAAGAAATCTGGCTGACAGTTGAATATGCAAGTCTTTTCTTGAAAATCTTTTCTTTATAAGCCATCATTGAGCCCATAAGTACGGTGAGAAGAGATAAAGCTAAAAGTGCAGTCTGAACCCAAGTGCCTGCGATGTTTTCTGCGCCGACTGTAAAGAAAATAGTTCTTATAATTGCGAGAACACCGATTTTTGCAATAATACCCGAAAGGAGTGCGCTTGCAGGAGCAGGAGCAACAGGATGAGCTGTTGGCAACCAGCCGTGCAAGGGGAAAAGACCTGCCTTTGCGCCAAAGCCGATGCACATTGAGAATGCACCTGCTAAAACGAGAGGAGTGGCCTCGGTAATAACGCCTGCTGAAGAGAAATTAAGAGTAGACGCATTTGTTGCCAGAACAAAAATTCCGAAAAGTGCCATAAACGCACCTGCAACAGAATAGTAAAGATATTTCTTTGCAGCGGCAATAGACTCCTTTGAAAGAGAATGAAGAACCAAGGGTGCAGAGAAAAGAGTAACAAGCTCAAAGAATACATACATAGAAATGAGTGTGTTTGAGAGAATTGCCCCCATCATAGCTCCTTGAGTAAGGAATGAGAAAAGGAAAAATCTTTCTTCATTTTCCTCGTGCTTCATATAAACTGTGGCGTAAATTGTAACAAGAAGCCAAGCTACTGAAACAATTGCGCAGAAAACCTTTGCAGTAATGTCAGAGGTGAAGCCTAAGGAAAGCCCCTCTGCGAAGCTGAAGCTGCCTGATGATGCCTCTTCGCCTGTTACAACGCCTAAAGCAAAAATTGTCTGAATAGCCTGTAAAGCTACAGTAAACGCTGATTTTAAAGGGCGTTTATTTATTTTTTTGATTAATAACATAGCTATTCCGCAGATAAAGGGAAATAAAATTGAAATAATTATAGCCATTAAAATTACCTCATAGTTGAAAAGATTTCAATACCTTTTTCGAAAAAGGTAATAAAGGGTTGAGAATTAAGACCAACAGCGATATTTATAACTGTCATAGCAAGAGTAACAACAGAAAATGCCTTTGAATCCTTAAAAGCAATAGCATTTCTTTTAATCTCGCTCTTCTTGGGTCCGAAAATGTTGACTGTTGTTCTCAGGAAGTAAACCACATTAAGAATTGTGCTTATTGCAAGGGCAATTAAAACCAGATAGGTTTCAATGCCGTGACCGAAGGCTGCCATACCAAAAAGAAGCTTTGGTACGAAGCCCACAAAAATCGGAATACCAATCATAGAAAGTGCACCTGCGCCAAAGGTCATACCTGCGATTTTATTGCAATGACCTGATGAGGCGATAGAGGAAAAGCCTTGCTTGTCTGATACTGTCTGAGAAAGCCCTGAAGCAGAAAGGAAAAGCAAGGGCTTTGTAAGAGCGTGGGCAGTAATCTGGAAGAGAGAGGCTACCAAGGCGGCTGTTGAGCCCAAGCCTAAGCCCATATAAATGTAACCAATCTGAGCGGCAGAGGAGAAGGCTATCATAAAGTTTATGTTTTTAGCCTTGATAGCCGAAACAGAGCCGAATATCATTCCGAGAATACCTAAGAGGAATATAAGATAATGAATACCTGAATCAAGGAAGATATCTACGCTTATTACTCTGTAAATAATTTTGAGAAGCAGGAATATATAGCCCTTTGAAACAACACCCGATAAAATACCTGATGCGGCAGGTGTTGCAGTTCCGTAGGTGTCGGGCATCCAGAAATGAAAGGGGAAAAGACCGCTTTTTATAGCAAGTCCGCAAATTAAAAGACCTAATGATATTGTCATAGGCATTGTGTAGCTGCCTGTTTCCCAAAGTGTGTGTAAGGTTGAATAAAGCTGAGGGAAAAGCAAATGTCCTGTTATGGAATAGAGAAGAATTATTCCGATAAGGGTGAAGGCAGAGCCCATAAGACTGAAAATCATATATCTTGTTGCGGCAACAAGGGATTTGCCTGATGAACGAAGCATCAGAAGAGAGCAGGATGAAATTGTGCAGATTTCAATGAAAACATAAGCGGTGAAGATGTCATTGGTGTAGCATAAAGCAATCAATGCCGCGTGAGTAAGATTTACCATTATATAAAAGAATTTATGCTTTGATTCCTTTATATCCTCGAAAATTTTCTTTGAACCGCCCGTTATAGAAAGGAAAATAACAATTTCAAATAACAATGCAAAGAATGGCTCTAAAAAGCCTGCGGAAATTTCATTACCTATAGGAGCATCGTAATGCCCCATTCTGTAAACAAAATAGCCGTCGCCCACAGTGCTGTTATAAATGATTACGCTTAAGGACATTATCGCCGAGCTTATCAAAAGGAAATAGGTTACAAAACGAGCGTTTTTACCTTTAAAACCGAAAGCGATAATCGAGCAGAAAAGAGAAAGTACAATTGTGATAAAGGGAAAATTCTGAATGAAATCCATTATTCATCTTCCTCCTCTTTATTGCATTTTTCGTAAATTTCATCGAGGTTAAGAGTGTGGAACTTTTTATATAATTTTACTGTAAGAGCAAGCATAAGTGCCGAAACGCTGACGGAAACAACGATACCTGTAAGTACAAGCCCTGTGGGTATTGGGTTGATATAATCAGCAGCGTTGACATTACCTGTTGATGGTACTATGGGTGTCAGCTTGTTTTCAATATAGCCCATAGAGGCAAGGAAAAGATAGATGCCTGTGTCCATAATGTTAAGACCCATAATTTTCTTCAATATGTTTTTTGAAAAAACCAACATAGTGAAGCCTATGGCAAACAATATCATAGAGGTGGCTTCTTCATAATTTATAAGAAGATTCAATCCAAACGCCCCCTTTTGAATAACATATAAAAGCTATACATAGTACAGCAAACAACGCAGCCTACGGCAATATTCAACGGAAGAATCAGGCCACCTGAGAGGAAATCTCCGGGTGTACCGCTTGATATGATTGAATGAACACCATTGAATTCGTTACCTGTAAAAAATGAGTAGCTTTTTGCAAGACAGTAGAATGAAAGCGAGCAAATGGTAATTATACGAATTATCTTGGGTGTGAAAACCTTTGCTGCTTTTTCTTCTCCAAATGCCATAGCAAAAAGGATAAAGCCTGCACCGAGAATTGCACCACCTGAAAATCCACCACCGGGAGAAAGGTGTCCGTTAAATAAAATATAAACTCCGAAAACAAAAATAATAGGAATAAGAATTTTAACTATTGTGCAGACAATCGGGTCATGCTTATATAAAAACGATTCCTTTTTAGGCTTTTTCTTTTTGATATCATCCTTTTCGGATTGCTCAAGAAGAAGTAAAACTGCGCAGGTTGCGGTGAAAAGAACAAAGGACTCGCCCAAGGTGTCAAAGGCACGATAGTCAAGAATCATACCTGCAACAGTATTTATAGCGCCTGTTTCATCTCTGCCCTCTGCAACATAATGGTCAGAAACCTCGTTGACAGTAGGTGTGTTATCTCTTGCAAAAAGAGGCAAGAAGTTAACCATACCAATGAGAATTCCGCTTAAAAACAGACAGAAAATAACGCAAAGAATTTTATAGAGTTTTGAGGAAAACTGCATTTCCTTTTTTTCAATTGATCTGATGGTTTTGATTTTCTTCTTAGGCTCTTCCTTTGTGATATGAGCCTCTTCTTTACCTTGGGAGATTTTTTCATCAATGCTTATTGCGCCATCATACCATTGGCGGAAGGTGTCACGAAAATTATTTTTCATTATCGTTCACCTCGGTTTTCTTTGAATCCTTATCTTCCTTGTCCTTGTCGATAAGGTGCAATTTTCTCAATGTGAGGAAGAATAAAACTCCGTCAACACCTGCGCCAACAGCCGCCTCGGTAATTGCAAGGTCGGGAGAGCGCAAAAGAAGCCAAACAATAGACATAATTATACTGTATGAAGTGAAAATAATAAGCGCAGTCATAACTCTTTTTGAAAGAGCGGTACATATAGCACAAACCACAAGAGAGAAAAGAAGGAATATTCTGAAAATTGTAATAAGGTCAGGCATTATTCATCCTCCTTATCTGTGTAATTGTCTGCAAATTCTTCACATTCAGGAAGCTTGCAGTGAAGCTTAAGCTCGTCATCTGTTTGAACCTTTGCTTTAACAAACATATGAGAAACCAATGGGCTTGTGCACCATTGAATAAACAAAACAATAATGATTTTAGCAGAAATTATATCTGCCCCCGATGCAATAATGCAACCTGATGCAAAAAGAAGCAATACAAGTGCATCAGTAATTGCAGATGAGTGAAGTCTGTTAAGAGCATAATCAAGACGGAATGTTCCGAAAAGAGAAATGAAAAGTGTGATAAGTCCTGCTCCGAAAAGCAAGGCAACTATTCCGAATCTTATCCATTCAAGCATCATTTTTTACCTCCTTGCTTTTTCTCAAAGAGGTTAATATAAATCTTACATAAGAGCATAACTGCAATACAGCTGAGAAGAGCAAAAACAATAGCAACATCAGGAAGATAGGCTTCCTTGAAAAGAATTGCCAGAACGCAGATTGCAATAAGGGTTATTGTTGAAAGAATATTTGTACCGATAAATCGGTTAATCATTGTTTTACCTGTAATGGAACGGATTAAAGCAATAAATGCCGCAATTCCAAGGCAGACAAGAACACTTGTAAATAAAATTGAATATGCTTGCTCTATCATTTACTTTTCAATCCTTTCCAAAAGCTTAACAAAGTCGCAGGATTCAAGATTTTCTGCAAAAGAGGGGTGTATGCAGTGAACAGTAAAGCAGTCATCAGTTAAATTTGCGGTTATAGTTCCGGGTGTAAGAGTTATTGAGTTTGCAAGAATAACTCTCGCAAGTCGGGTTTTTAAGGGTGGGTTCATTTTGATGATTACAGGGTCGCAAGGTTTCTTTTTAAGCACAACAAGAATCATGCTGAAGCTTGAGCATACAATCTCTTTTAAAAGCAAAGCAATATAGCGTATAAGCAAGGGTGCTTTTTTCCATAATCGGATTTCAGAAGAGATTTTATAGCCTAATATCTTGTTTGCAAATATACCTATTGCGCCAACAAGAATAATGCCTGTTATAAAAATCTGGAGCATACCCCAATCTGCAGTAAATCTGCCGTTTAAAATAATCCATAGGAGAAAAAGAAAAATTATCATATTCGTTCCTCGCTCAATCAAGATGTAATAAAAACTATATTAATTATATTATATAACAAAAATAACCGCGCTCATAATACCACTTGAGAGATTAGTTGTCAATGAATATAGCCATTAAAATAAAGAATTCTTATGGTTGCAAAAGTTTTATTTCGATGTTAAAATTAAGGTGTGCTATATATGGCTAAATCTCTTGATTTAGTATATGAAAAAACTTATAATGTGTAATTGGTGATATTATGAATACATATTTTAACGAGATAACCTCAAAGCCTATTAATACAATTGACGGCAAGGTGGTTTATAAAATTCCTGCAGGTGCGATGTCAGGTAATGGCGATATAGGTGTTGTTTTTGATAATGACGAAAATGACCTTATAATTCATATTTCAAAATGCGACTTCTGGAAATTTGTCGAGGGTGCTCATAAAGAGGGCGGTATAAAAACTGTCGGCGATTTGAGAATCAGCAATATTGATTTGGAAAATTATAATATTAAGCAGTATTTTGACAAGGGTCTTCTTCTTTGTAAATTCGGTGATACAGAAATTGAGCTTTTTGTTGCACCAAAAAACCTTATCTGCTTTGAAATAAAAGCACCGGAGTCCTCTTCCTCAGCTGCCGAAATTCAGCTTCCCGATACATGTAATTCGGTGAATTCATCCGCAGATGAAAATGGCATAAAATGTTGTTTCCGTAAATTTTGCGGTGAAGATGTTATTATGGAAACAGGCGTTGCGGCAGCCTTGAGAGAAATTGCTTCAGGTGTAGAGAACGGAAATAAAACCGCTCGCTATTGCGTAGCAGTTGCAACAAATTTTGATAGTGAAGACTATGTAAATAAGGCTTTTGAAATTGCTTCAAAATGCGATTATGATAAAGAAAAGGCTGAAACTGAGAAAAAGTGGACTGATTTCTTCTCTGCATCCAAGGTGAATCTTCCGGACAAAGAGATTGAAGCCTTTTATAATTCGAGCCTTTATCATCTTGCAGGCTGTATGGGTAATGCCGAATTTCCTCCGGGACTTTTCGGTAATTTCGTAACTGATGATTTCTTCCCTTGGGCAGGAGATTATCATATGAATTATAACTATGAAGCTCCCTATTATTGCATTTTCTCTGCAAATCACCCTGAGCTTTTTGATGGCTATATGGCACCTATTAACGATATGAAGGATGAAGCCAGAAGAATGGCAAAGCTTTTTGGTTGCGGAGGCTATGCTTTCCCTGTAAGCTTCGGACCAAAAGCTCTTGATGTTTATTCTCAGGCGGATTGCAAGGAGCACGGAATTCTCTTCCTCGGTCAGAAAAGCCACGCCGCTTATGCTTGCGTAATTCCCATTATGCATTGGTTTTCAACCTATGATAAGGAATATGCTCTAGAAAATTATTATGACTTTGTTTTGAATACTGCTGCATTCTGGGAGGATTATCTCGTAAAAGAAAATGGCAGATATGTTATCAAGGGCGATGCAGCTCACGAAATTCCCTATTACCGTGGAAAAGAATTTAAATATATAACTCATTTTGGTCAGGTAAACACAATAAATGCTATTAACTCAATGGGTCTTGTAAAGCTTTTATTTAATGGTGTTTATGATATGGCAAAGGAATTAGGTCTTAATTCTGAGAAATATGCTTTATGGGAAGATATTATTGAGAATTTCAGCGATTTCCCAACCTTTATCAAAAAGGGTAAAAAAAGCTTCAGATATTCAAAATTCGGTATTCGCTGGAGAGATGATAATACAGTAGGTCTTCAGCATATTTACCCCGCATCTCAGATTGGTTTTAATTCGGGTGAAAAGCTTCTGAAAATTGCGAGAAATACATATTTTATCAATGACAGAAGACTTGATGACAACGGCTCAAACTCATATCTTCCTGCAGGTGCAAGAATTGGTGTTGAACCTGATTTCCTTATTGAGGGTATTCATCAGAATATTAAGGAATTTGCTCTTCCTAACAGACTTTTTCGTCATCACGGCGGCGGAATAGAGCATTTAACAACTGTTCCTGTAACCATTAACGAGATGCTTATGCAAAGCTTTGAGGGTGTTATAAGATTATTTCCTTGCTGGAATAAAAATAGTGATGCAGCCTTTGAAAATCTTCGTGCAGACGGAGCATTTTTAGTAAGCGCAAGCCTTGAGGGCGGAAGGCTTTCCGCTCTTGAAATAAAGAGCCTTAAGGGCAGAAAATGTACTGTTGAATGTGCAGATGTTAAAGCTGTAATAAGAAAATCAGATAATTCAGAAATTGCCTTTAGTAAGGCTGGAAGCCTCCTTTCATTTGAAACAGAGGCTGATGAGGCTTATATTCTTGTGTGAATTAAAAATTAAATTCGTAGGTGAGTATTATGAATTTTGATATCAGCGGGGTTGCTAAAAAAATCATCTGTGAAAATCAGGTTACAGATACTGTTGTGGAAACAGTTGTTAATGGTAATTCTCTTGATTTGTATGTAACTGCAAAGGCAGATAAGGTTAAGTTTATTGAGCTTAATTGGGCTTTTGAAAGTGACGAAAATCTGTATGTAATGGGCGATGCATGGGAGAGAAGCTACGGAGAGCTTGGATTCAAAAAGCTCTGTAATGTTGACCGATATATGCCATGGTATTTTATTGCAACAGATAAGAAAAAAGCATTCTGCTTCGGTATCAAAACAGGCTCAAATTCTTTTGTAAGCTTTGAATATACCACCAAGGGAATCAAAGCTCTTGTTGACTGCAGAAACGGTTCATACGGAGTTGTGCTGAACGGCAGAAGAGTTCACCTTGCAACCTTTGTTTATAAGAAATACGATTGCTTTGATGTATATGAAAATCTTCACGATTTCTGCAAAACTCTTTGCGATAAGCCTCTTTTAACTAAAGAGAGAGTTTGTGGCGGTAATAACTGGTATTATGCTTACGGTAAAAGTAGCTTCCAAGAAATTATTACCGATGCAAGAGTTCAGGCTGAGCTTGCAGAGGGTATTGAAAATCGTCCATTCGAGGTTGTTGATGACTGCTGGCAGATTAATTCCTGCGAGGGTCCGTGGCTTCCAAACGAAAAATTCGGCGATATGAAAAAGCTTGCTGATGAAATCAGGAATGCAGGCGCAAGACCCGGTATATGGGTAAGACTTCTTCATAACAGAGATGAAGTGCTTACAGAGGATATGAGAATTTTTATGAAGGGCAAGAAAAAGTATCTTGACCCCACACATCCCTTTGTAAAGGAATATATCAAAAATGACATTGAAAGAATAAAGGGCTGGGGCTATGAGCTTTTGAAGCACGATTTTACAACAGCAGATTTATTTGGGGATTGGGGTCCTGACCTTAACGAAACAATTACTAAAATTGAAGATTGGCATTTTTATGATCGAACCAAAACCAATGCGGAGGTAGTGCTTGACCTTTACAGGCTCATAAAAGAAGCTGCAGGCGATATGTATATTATTGGCTGTAATACTATTTCTCACCTTTGTGCAGGTCTTGTGGAGCTTAATCGTACAGGTAATGATACAAGTGGCAGAGAATGGGAACCAACAAGAAAGAATGGGGTCAATACTCTCGCTTTCCGCCTTGCTCAGAATGAAGCCTTTTATATGTGTGATGCAGACTGTGTCGGCATTATGGGTGATATTATTCCTTGGGAAAAGAATAAACAATGGTTACATCTTCTGTCATATAGTAATACACCACTTTTCGTTTCCTGCACAGATAATCTGACCGATGAGCAGAAAAAAGACCTGAAAACTGCATATAAGGTATATCAGCAGACTCATACAATAAAGCCTGTTGATATTTACGAAAATCCTGTTCCGTCAAAATGGGAAATTGATGGCGAAATTGTTGAATATGAGTGGTAATAGGTTCATCAGGCTTTGATAAAGCAACTGAATGGGATTTTGTGAGGAAATTGATATGGAAATATTGAAATTTAATCTGAATAGCGACGGTAACAAAATTAAAATTCTCAATGCTACCAATGGTGGACCTTGGCAAAAAAGGTGAGTATGAAATATATAAGGTTGACAGCACCTATAACGGTGAGCTTATAAAAGTTACAGATAATCTTGATTTTAATATGAAACTTTTTGATATGGTTCTTATTAAAGAAAAATAAAATTTAAAGCACCCATTTAACAAAAACAGTTTTGTTAAATGGGTGCTGAGCTTTATCCTATTTCAATTTTAAAGCAAATGGGGAAATCATTTCTGAATTCACTATTGAGATTTATTTTAAGTGCTTCTTCATCTCTTACGAAATCAATTGCTTCGTTTGAGCCTAAAAGTTCAATGCTTTCGATAAGATAATCATGTGGATTATGCTTTTTGAGAGCTTTGATTTCAATGGTTTTTGAGGGGCGCATCTGAAAAACGTAAAGAAAACCATTTTTGTATGTAAATCTGAAGTCTTTGCTTGTGAAGGCTTTTTCATCGCCATCCTTGAAAAAGCCGTCTTCTGCATTAACTTCGCCTTCACCGAAGACTTTCCAGAAGGTTGTGCCGTAAATGCCGTCGCCATTGATTTCAAGCCATTCGCCTATATCAAGAAGTACCTTGGTTTCTTCGTCGGTAATGGTACCATCCGCTTTAGGACCAATATTTATAAGAAGATTTCCGTTTTTTGAAACAATGTCAACAAGGTCGCATATAACCTGTCTTGAGCTTTTATATTCGTTGTCTGCTCTGTAGCCCCATGAGCATTTGCCGATAGCAGTATCAGTCTGCCAATAAATAGGGGAGATGCCCGTTAATGCACCGCGTTCAACATCAAAGGTTGCAACATTTGGCGGAAAAGCTTCGTGCTTGTAGTTGATTGTAACCTCCTTGCCCCATTCTTCTGCGCGGTTGTAATAATATGCCGCCAGCTTTTTGAGATATGGCTTGAAGGAGTGGTTATGAATCCACCAGTCAAAGTAAAGAACAGAGGGCTTGTATTTGTCAATGATTTCGCAGGTGCGAACAAGCCAGTCCTCTAACCATTCCTTGCTCGCACCCTTTGAGTAGGTGTCAGCGGTTGTTATGTGAATAATATCAGGGTCAAACTCTTCGCAGTAAACTGCAGGGCCGTAAAAATCAGCGTATTCGGGGTCATTGACATCACTGTCGCAAAGTCGACCGGGATTCATAAAGAAATAATGCTCTGCTCGGTGGGTAGAAGCGCAGAAGGTCAGACCTTGCTTTTCACATTCTGCCTTTAATTCACCAACAACATTTCTGCAGGGGCCCATATCGACTGAATTCCAACGATTGAATTCAGTTTCATACATAGCAAAGCCATCGTGATGCTCTGCAACAGGCATAACATATTTCATACCTGCTTTTTTGAAAAGCTTAATCCATTGTTCTGCATCAAATTTTTCAGCCTTGAACATAGGTATGAAATCCTTATAACCAAAGGACTTCTGGTCGCCATAGATGTTTTTATGATGCTCGAATTCTCGAACGGTTTTGTCATACATTCCGCGGGAATACCATTCGTTGCCGAATGCAGGAACACTGTAAACACCCCAATGAATAAACACGCCCAATTTATCGTGCATATACCATTCGGGAACCTTATGCTTAGAAAGTGAAGCCCAGTCAGGCTTGTAGCTACCCTGTTCGTTTACCTTGTCAATAAGCTTTAAATATGCGTTTACGGTCATAAAGCTACCTCTGTAAAATCTGTTATTTTATCTCAATTTTGAAAAGTCTTGCACCGTGAGAGTTAACCTTAGCCGAAAATCCGCCATCAGTTACAGTGTATTCCTTATGCTCCCACATATCGCGTACACTGTATTTAACACCACCGATTGAGATGTCGGTAATATTGAAGTTTATCTCTCTTTCTTCATCATCTGTGTTGAAAAATGCAACATATTTGCAGTTTTCTCCGTTTGATGTCCAGATGATTTCACCTTTTCCGTCAGTCTCCTCGCGCTTGAACTGTCTTGCGCCGTTTGAGTTTTTGAGCATATCAATAAGCTCTCTGTTCTGAAGAAGTGAAAGGGTGAATTCATCATTCTCTCTCATTTCTCCACCCATCATAAGAGGTGAGCGGAAGATACCCCAAAGGGTCATCATTGTAATCTGCTCATCGTGAGTGAAGCGAGTGTAACGGGCTCTGTATTGGGGAAGCTCCTCTGTAAGCTGAATTCTGCCGAGAGGAAGCATATCGCAATCAGGCCATGCACCGGGCTGAACATATTCCTGCCAGGCGTAGCAGCGCTCAAACATAGCGTGAAGCTTGCTCCATTCGTCCCAGAAATCTCCTGTCATACGCCACATATTAGCGTGTGCAGCAAGGTGCTCATGCTCCCAGACTGGTGCAGGACCGGGTGAAAGGCTGAGAACCATGTCTCTACCGCATTTGTCGATAGCCTTTCTGAGCATTTCAATTTCTTTTCTTGCAGAATAAGGATTGTCGGGGAACATTTCTGTATTTGCGATATCGTCACATTTGATGTAGTCAACATCCCAGGATGCATAAAGCTCAAAGATTGAATCGTAGTATTCCTGAGCACCCTTTTTATCGGGATAAAGACCATACATATCAGGGTTCCATTTACAAATGTTAGTGGGATTTGCGATATCCTTTGCGGTAACGCCTTCGCATTTGATTTTAGTATTCTGATGGGCAGCCTGTCTTGGAATACCTCTCATAATATGAATACCGAATTTAAGTCCGAGAGAGTGTATGTAATCTGCAATAGGCTTGAAGCCTTTGCCACCTGCAGAGGATGGAAAACGCTCAACTGAGGGAATGAGTCTTGAATATTCATCCATACAAAGTGGAGCAAAATAGTTGTAGTAAAAGCTGTTTGCAGTAGGCTCGGACCATTGAATGTCGCAAACAACATATTCCCAACCATAGTCCTTAAGATGCTTCGCCATATAATCAGCGTTGGCAAGAAGCTGTTCTTCATTGACTGCTGCTCCGTAGCAGTCCCAGCTATTCCAGCCCATAGGGGGAGTGAGAGCTAATTTTTTATGCATTTGACCTTACCTCTTATTCTTCAATTAGTTTCATAATTTCGTCATATGTAACGATATTGCCATACTTGGTTAAATCAACCTTTTTACCGAGAATTCGGATGTTATCAACCAATGGCTTGTTGTTTGTGTAAATAGGCTTGCCGGGAGTAATGGGGTAAATACCAAGACAGCTGAAAATATACCAAGCGGCAGTTGAGCCGTTGTCCTCGTCACCGGGGAAGCCATCATCCTTCCATGAGAAGCCCTCTGCACAAATTCTTTTAAGCCAGTATTCAGCCTTTTCGGGCTGACCGAGATATGTGTAAATGAATGGAATGTGGAAGCTTGGTTGATTAGAGATTGCGCATTGTCCCCAATCGCAAGCCGCCATTTCGGTCATTTCGTGGATTTCATAGTTGTAGCCACCAACTCTGTAATCAGCAGGTGTAGCAAAGAATTCGTCCAGCTTTTTGATAAGAGCATCCTTACCGCCGTAAAGCTCTGCAAGGCCGTCAATATCGTGCTGAACAGCGAAGCTTGTCTGCCAAGCGGCAGCCTCGGTATAATCTCCGCCCCATCTTATTGGGTCGAAATCAGGCTTGAAATTACCATTTGAATCCTTGGGACGCATAAAGCCTGTTTCTTTATCAAAAATATTGGCGTAATTTTTTGCGCGCTTTTTGTATTGCTCTTTCTTTTCCTCGTAGCCGAGAATTTCAGCAACGGTTGCAATACAATCATCAAAATATGCTGCGTCAAGAGTGAGGTTTACACTTTCACGGTACTTGTCGCAAGGCACATAACCAAGCTCCAGGTATTCCTCGCAGCCCTCTCTGCCGTAAGCAGGTACAGTTGAGGATTTGTTTGCGTGATGCTCCATACCCTTGAATGCAATTTCAAGTAAATCCTTTGAAATAAGGCTTCTTGTGGCAACATCTGCAATTACTGCATCAAAGGCAGTGCTTGGCATACAGTTTTTAGCGTCACCTGCAGTCCAACGGGGGAGCCAACCGCCGTCAATATAGTCCTGAATGTAGCCTTCGATAATCTCAGGAAGGATATCCTTTGCAACAATAGCGTAGAAGGGATAGTTTGTACGATATGTATCCCAGAAGCCGTTATCGGTATATCTTACACCGGGAAGAACCTTGTCTGCGCTTGGTGAGTAGTGAATAGGCTTGCCGTTTTCGTCAGGCTCATATGCCTTGTGAGGATAGAGGAATGTACGGTACATACAGCTGTAAAATGTTTTCATTGTATCCTCGTCCGCGTCTATCTCAATTTTTGAAAGATATTCATTCCATATACGCTCGTTTTCGGCTTTAAGCTCGTCGAAGCTACCATAAACAGAATCATGCTGAAGATTTCTCAATGCCTGCTCATAGCTTATGAATGAGGTTGCAACAGTGAATGTAACATCCTTTTTCTTAAGTGCGATGTGAATACCTGTACCTTCGCCTGCAGTGTGTAAGCTGTGCTCTGTATCACAAGTCTCTCTGCTTCCTGTAAGTGTTTTTTCAGCATCAACAGAATCAGCATCAAACTGGAAGACATAATAACCCTTGAGCTTACCTTTGTCGTGAGTGTTTTTGCTCTGGTTGCAGTCTGTCCAACAGTAAAGGCGGTTATTTTCCTTGTCATATTCATATTCACAGTTGTATTTAACAGGTAAAACTGAAATATAACGGTCAAAATCTGTTTTGAAGCTGAGTCTTACGCAAGCACCATATTCGGTGGGAGTAAGCTCAAAATCACAGAAGGGTCTTTTGAGATAACATTTAAGGTAATTTGGCTGTAAAATTGCTTTTTCAGGGTCATAGCCTGACCAGCAATCCTCGAAATCAACATAAGGCTTCTCAATCTGAGGCATCATTGTAAATGCACTATGGTCGCTGATCCAAGGGCTTGGCTGACGGGTAAGACGAATACCCTCTACTGAGCGGTCTCCCGGGTGATAATACCAGCTTCCTCTTGAGGTTTCAGTCTGCAAGCTGAATGCAGCGAAGCCAAAGGGCTTCTGAACAAGCGGTAGGGTGTTACCTTGAGAAAATCTGTGCAAGGATTGCGAGCCTTGCTTGATATTTACATATTTAAGATAATTCATGAATTGTTCCTGCCTTTATCGTATATTTACTATACATTATTTCTCGAAAGCCCATTTTTGTTGCATTATCATAGCGGGGTCGCATTCATCATCACTTTTTCGTGTATAGAACGCGGTAATAAGCTCGCCATTGTCAAGCTCAATTGTTGATGGGTAGCCTAAATCGTCGGTATCATAGCCGTGGTGAATAATGCTTTCCTCGCTCCACGTTTTACCATTATCGGTACTGAATACTGCCCAGATTCCGTATGGTCTTTTTCTGTGAGAAAAGGTTGTAATTAAGGTGCCTGACGAGTGTCTTAAAATGTGAGCAGGAGCACCGCTGTCATCAGGAATAATCTGATGGGGCTTTGACCATGTTACACCGTTATCAAGAGATTCGGTCTGATAAAGAGTGAAGATTGTTTCCTCTGCATTTTCTACTCGTATATGGCAGATTATTTTACCATCAGGAAGCTGAATTGCATGGGGCTCATAGCAATAAAGCTCATTAAATTCTTCGTATTTATATATGCCCAATTCACCTCTCAGGGTCATTTCGCCCGTATCGGTGTTGAGGGTATAAGCATACATATGATTGTGAATTCCAAGCTTTCTGCCGACCCATAAAACAGTTCCGTCATTAAGAACAGTTGGTCCGTGAGGTGAAGAAATAGGGGATTTGAAAATCGGACCGAAGGTTTCACCGCAATCGTGACTGATTCTGTAGCTGATACCTAAATCTCTTGCCTCGTCCTCGGGAGATACTGAATTTATGTAGTCAAAGCATTCCTGTGTCTGAGGCATATTCTCTCTTTGGAATTCGATGTCATTATTGAAGGATGTGGCAATTAAACCACTTTCACCGAAAACACAAAGTCCAACATCTCTGTCATCAAGCACAGTATCAAAAACAGGCACAGGCTTTGCGTAGGTTTCACCATTATCATCGCTGAAAGCTAAAACGCCCTTGCCAAAGGGACAAATATGCTCAACGCGGTAGCCTGAAGCACCTACACAGATTTTTCCGTTCTGAAGCTTTGCAATAGTAGGCCAGGCAAAATATGCGTGATGACTTTCGGTGTTTGTCATAACAAGCTTTTGCTCACCAATTAATTTAATATTCAAAAGAATTTCACCTCTGTAAAAGTATGGTTTTATTTTATAGTATTATGTCAGCTCTGTCAATGTAAGGGTTGGGCAATGTTTAGATGGAATTATTGTTGAAAAACACAAGGCACAGGCTTAAAAGTCTACACCCGGCGTTTTTTATGGCAAAGCTTTCATATTTTACGGCATCATGCGCATTTAAGCTTCTCTCTTTCATTCATCGTAGGTATGCGATTGTAATATTAAGCTCCTCCCAGATGCTTTCCTTTGCACCTTTGGCTGCCTGACGGATAGATAGACCCGACAAGCAGTAATTACAAGAACTAGAATACAATGTTTTTTTGTGTTGCTTTTTGCTTTGATTGGGTGATATAATTATTTCAGTAATTTATTAATTAAACGGAGTTAAAATATGATTGAAAAGCATATAATTTATACTGATATTCTCGTTCTCGGAAGCGGTCCTGCAGGATTTGCCGCAGCATACTGTGCTGCTAAAAATGGCGCTAAGGTAATCCTTGTTGAGCAAAATGGTGATATTGGCGGAATTTCTACCTCGGGTCTTATGAGCCATTGGACAGGCAGCTGTGGTAGCCCGTTATATTATGAAATATTAAAAAGAAGCTCTGAAAACAACGAGGGCGAACCAGAAAATGAAATCACCAATCTTATTGACCCTGAAAAGCTGAAAACTCTTTACCTCGAAATGCTGTGTGAGGTAGGGTGCAGGGTAATGCTTTATACCTTTGCCGAGGATGCAATATGCGATGGTGATAAGGTTTTAGGTGCAACTGTAATTAATAAATCAGGTAAAACAGATATTTACGCTAAAATCACAATTGATGCCACAGGTGACGGTGATATTGCAGCAAGAGCAGGTGCAGAATTTGTTCTCGGCAGAGAAAGCGATAACAAAATGCAGCCTGCCACCCTTATGTTCAAGGTGGGCGGTGTTGATTATGACCGTGCAGTATTTTTAGGCTCATTTGAATCTACCTATGATACTCCAAAGGGTGAACTTCAGGCACTTGCAAAGGAGCATATACCATTTCCGGCAGGTCATATTCTTACCTATAAATCAACTCTTCCGGGAGTTGTTACCTGCAATATGACAAATGCTATTGATGTTGATGGAACAAATGCAGATGATTTAACTAAAGCAACTCTCACCTGTCGCAGACAGATGGATGCTATTGTTAAATATCTTCGTGAATTTGTTCCTGGCTATGAAAAATGCTATATCATAAGCTCTGCTTCTCTTATGGGAGTTCGCGAAACAAGGCATTTCAAGGGTAAATATGTTCTCAACGAACAAGATGTTCTTGAAGCAAAAGTGTTTGATGACTATGTTGTCAAGGATGCCTATTTCAATTTTGATGTTCATAATATTACAGGTGCAGGACTTGATAAAACAGGTGTTCAGAAGCACTTTAAACAAGACAAGGGCTACACAATACCTTACAGATGCCTTATTCCTGAGATTAAAGAGAATCTTCTTCTTTGCGGAAGAAATATTTCAGGCACACATATGGCACACTCCAATTTCAGAGTAATGCCAATTTGCGTGGGAATAGGCGAGGCGGCAGGCGCAGCGGCATATATTGCTGTTTCAAAGAATTGCAAGCTTAGTGATGTTGAAGCAAAGGAAATCAGAGCGCTGATTAATATTTGATGCAAAATTCAAATGTCAAACGGCTGAACATTAATTTTGTTGGAGGTTTATTATGTTGAATTTTATCTGTTACCCCAAATGCACAACCTGTCAGAAGGCTAAAAAGTGGCTTGATGATAACAATATTGAATACGCGTTAAGAGATATTAAACTTGATAATCCGACCTATGAGGAGCTTTCTCAATGGTATAAGAAAAGCGGATTGCCTTTAAAGAAATTATTTAACACAAGCGGTCTTCTGTATAAATCAATGGAGCTTAAAGATAAGCTTCCGACAATGACAGAGGATGAAATGCTGAAGCTTCTTGCTACAGATGGTATGCTTGTCAAACGACCTCTTTTAGTAGGTGAGGATTTCGTGCTTGTGGGCTTTAAAGAAAGTGAGTGGCAGGCGAATAGAAAAGCCTGAATTAAGGGTATAAAACTTTAATGTGGGAGATGGTAATATGAAAAAAGCGATAGATGGTATAATTCTATTAATAAAAGTTATTTAAGGAGAGAGAAAAATGAATAAGCTTACAGATACATTCATCCTTTCCAATGGTGTTAAGGTTCCCTGCGTTGGCTACGGAACATATCTTACACCCGAAGGAGAGTAAAAATGCCTGCATTTACAATTGTATTTTGTGCGATTATTGTTCTGATTTATATTCTTGATAATTTTATTGCAATTCCGAAAACTGAGGTAGTAACTCTTAAGGAAAAGCTATGGTCAGGGCATAATAAGGGGTATATAAATCGTGCGCTTCATTTGTCAGAAAAGAAAATAAAAAAGGGGCAGGTATGGCGATTGGTGTCCTCATCGCTTTTGCATATAGGAACGTGGCATATTGTTTCCAATGTGGCTGCAACTCTCATTGTGGGCTGGGCAGTTGAGTCTCAGCTTGGTGCGGCAAAAACTGCACTGTGCTTTTCGGCTTCGGTTTTGGTATCGGGATTGTTTATGGCGTTTGTTTATAAGCTTCAGGAGGGCGTAGGCGCATCAACGGGTATTTATGGTTTGATAGCACTGTTTGTTGTGCTCGCAATTAAAAGCGGAACGGTTTTCTTTTCTCCTGTACCTGTACTTGCTTTGATAGTTTTAGCTGTCTACACAGTAGGTGGAATGCTCGTTGGTAAGGCAACGGCATTCGAGCATATCTCAGGCTTTGTGGGTGGTCTGATTGTCGGCTTGATTTTAGTGTGATTGGTTGGAATATCAATAGAGATAGAGGATTTTTTGGAAAATTGCGAGAAATGTTGTTGTCTGTAAAGTATTAATAATATAAAAAACTCCGGCAGTGTGGTAGTGATAAAGCTACCATTTGCCGGAGTTTTTGTTATTTTATAGTGATTTCTATATTACCAACGTTACCGCTTACATATTCACCGTTTCGGTAATAGGTCTGTGAATTAATATTTACGACTGCGGATTTCGGTGCATATAAAACCGCTTGCATATCCTCGGGAAGAGTGAGGTTGATAACATAAGCCTTGTCGAATTTTTCATAATTAAGAGTTATTAACCCCTTTATGCTCGGAACAGTGCATGTCATACTGTCAGACAGAGTATATTGAGGGTCTATTTTAACCTTTTCATAACCTGTTTCAAGCGGTGTAATACCTGCAAAATGCTTGCTCATTATAACAAGAGGACCACCACTCCAAGCGTGGTTTTTAGTACCCCAATACATATCCCAGTTTTCCCAAAGAGTAGAGTAATCTGCGCTGACCATATCAGAATATCTGTCTTTTATTCTGTCATATGCTGCTTCGTATTCACCCATTTTGCAAAGGGCTTCAAGAACATAATATTCCATATACGGACTTGAATTCTGAGTGGTTGTGAGGATATTTTTTATAATTGCGTACTGTGCTTTGTCTGCAAGTCCCGATAAAACTGCAAGAGCGTTGGCTCTGTCGTCAGGCTCTTTCACATCATTACTCTTAAAGCCCGTTTCTGTCCAAAGTGATTTGTAACCCTTTGCAATAGCCTTTTTTCTTGTGTTGAAAAATGAAATATCTTCATTTTTTTCTAAAAGCTTAGCCATTTCCTCGGTAGCAGAAAGAGCGTAGTAATACCAAGCATTTTCAATAACCGTCATATCTGCGTTTTTGCCCCAATCAGGCCAATCCCATGAGCCCTGACGATGAACAACAAGGTTGTTTTCGCCAATTTCCCAAAGCTTAAGATAGTCGATAGTTGCATCATAAACCTTTTTTATAAGAGCAATATCGCCTGTATATTCATAGTAGGTGAGGAATCCGACAATTCCTGCAAGCTGCTGAACAGGAAGCTCAAAATAGTCATCACTGATAGGCACAACAGTCTGAAGAACCTTTGTGTCATCAATGTGAGCAAGCATCGCGTCAACACCCTTTTGATAGAGCAGATAAGAGTTGCTGTCCAAAGAGTACATAGTCATAAACATTTCGCTTGTAATATCGCCCCACCATTGTGCTCTTTCTCTGTCAGGACAATCCATAAAATTGTCGCGCATAGTAACATAGAGCGTGCGCAAGGATTTTTGCCACAGTGTATTCATAAATTCATCGTCGCACTTGAAATCACCGCTGAATTCACTATTATAGCCTGTTTCGCGATATTTGAGCGAAATAATTGTTACACCTTTTGGTATATCATAGGTGATATGCTCGCCGTTAAGCCACCCTAAAGACTCAAACTCCTGCTCACCGGCTTTTGTAATGTAGGTGGTTGAAACCGCACCGATAGGCGTGTTTTCTGTGGTTATACGGATTTTTTTGCCTTCAGGCGCAATTATTTTTAGATATGTAGTTACCTGTGCATTGTATGGAATATCTACCGTAATTTTTTTACCTAAGGGACTTTTTACGATGTAGTTTTCATATTCCTTTGAGTTTATGTAATCCTTAAGCCCGTAATCCTTTAAGAATGGTATTCCTCTTGGATAAAGCTTGCCGTAAGCGCCCTCGCCCCCAACACTATATTCTGTTGCATTTTCCCAGGAGGAAAAGTCAAAGGCTTCATCGAGCCAATCGCCGGATTCCTCTCTTGCATCATAATAAATGCTGTACTCAGGAAGTCTGTAGTTAGGCTGATAAAGAGGCGAGTCAATATAGGCATTGTTTTTCTTTACCTTCCAACTGTTGTCAGAGATTATGGAAATATCATCATGTATAGCTTCAAAAATGAAACCACCCTGACCGCTACTATTATATGAATAGTTCTTTTGATCGCCCCAAAACCATACTAAAGCGCAGATTGAGTTTTCACCCTCTTTGAGATAAGGTGCAATATCAATACTGTCATAATAGCCACTGTTTTTATCAGGACCACGCTTTACGCTACCTTCAAAAACGACTGTTTCGCCGTTTATGTAAAGCCAATATTTAGAGTCAGCAGAAATATCAGCAATAAGCTCTTTCGGCACTTTATCAAGGCTGACAATTTTATTAAAGCACATCCAGACATTGTTTTGGGTAAGGTTTTCCTTATCCCAAATCCATTTAGCCATCCAATTATTCCTTCTTTCTGTAGAAACAACCTGATATTCGGGTATGTTATCGGAAATGTCATAATCATTACGAAAGGTCTTTTCCGAATAGCTCATCTCAAAAAGTGGAGAAAAATAGGAAAATACAACCATCACCACTATCAGAAGAGATGAGATAATAATTTGAAAAATTTTCATAGGAGTCACTCCTTTATGAAAACAATTATACCATCCCGAAAACAAAAAGCAACAGATTTTCTATCGTTTTATAAAACACCATTGCGAAATTTTTTGAAATAATATATAATCAATTCATTTGAAATCTGTTTGGTTTAAATAGAGGCTTTTAGGAGTACAAATATGGCTTTTTTATTGGTTGTTATCTATATTGCGTTTATAGGTCTTGGTGTACCCGATTCTCTTATCGGATCTGCCTGGCCTGCTATTCATACAGAGCTTAATGTTCCCGTTGAGGCAGTCAGTGTTCTTACCTTTATTATTTCAGGGTGCACTGTTCTTTCAAGTATGTTCAGCGCCAAAATTCTTAATAAAATAGGCACATCTAAGGTTACTGCCTTCAGTACGGCTATGACTGCAGTTGCTTTGTTGGGCTTTTCTGTGGCACCATCCTTCTGGGTTATGATACCCTTAGCTGTTGTTCTCGGTCTTGGTGCAGGAGCAATAGATTCAGGACTTAATAATTATGTTGCTCTTCATTGTAAGGCGAGTCATATGAATTTTCTTCATTGCTTTTATGGTGTGGGCGTAAGTCTTAGCCCTTACCTTATGGCTCAGGCATTGGGTGATATTGGCTGGCGCGGTGGTTATCGCTATGCATTCTTCGTTCAACTTGCAATTACAATTTTATTGCTCGTTTCTCTTCCAATGTGGAAAAAGTCATCTTCTGAAGACGAAGCAGAAGAGGAAAAAGGTATAACACTTACACTTTCACAAATGGCTAAAAAGGCAGATGTGCGCCTTGTTTGGGTTATTATGCTTGCAACAAATGCAATTGAATATGCCTGTGGTGTATGGGGCAGTACATATCTTGTTGAGGAAAAGGGCTTCGGAGCAGAGCATGGTGCTCTTGCTTTGACTATTTATTATGCAGGTATGTCTATCGGTCGTTTTGTTTCAGGCGTGCTTTCCGACAAAATCAGCACATGGAAGCGTATTGGTATCGGTGCAATTATTCTCGCACCTGCTATTGCAGTTATGCTTCTTCCCTTACCGGGTACAGCTACTGTTGTCGGCTTGTTTTTTGTAGGTCTTGGTAACGGCTCGATTTACCCGAATATGATACACCTTACACCTCACAATTTCGGCAAAGACGTATCTCAATCAATTATGGGCTCGCAGATAGCCTTTGCATATATCGGTGTTATGTTAGCACCACCTATGGTAAGTCTTGTAAGCGGGGCATTCGGCATAAGCGTATATCCGATTCTTCTTGCTGTGCTTTATGTAATAATGGTTGTGGCACTTAAGCTTTTTATAAATAAACTGAAAAAACAAGACAGATATGACAGAAATGTGTGAACCGAACAATGAAAACTAATGATAATTTTAATATAAATAGCTTCAATTCTCCCGAGAATTCTTATGCCCCTGTGTATATCTGGGTGTGGAATGATGTTTGCACTCGTGAGATTATTGATGCTCAGCTTTCAGAGATGCAAAGGCTCGGCATACGAGCATTTTATATTCTCCCTGAGCCAAAGCATTTCAGACCCGACAGTATGCCCACATGCCTTGAACCTGAATATCTTTCCGAGGAATATTTTGAGCTTTGTTCCTATGCTACTGAGCAGGGCAAAAAACTCGGAATGAACTGTTGGATATATGATGAGGGCGGTTGGCCATCGGGTAGTGCCTGTGGTAAGGTTATGAAGGAGCATCCCGAATATGGTAGGGAAACTCTTGAGTTTTGTGAACGCTCATTCTCAAAGGATGAGGTGTATAAAAAATCGAACCCTGATATCCTCGCAACCTTTGTAAATGAAACCGAAATCATAGAAGAAGGATACATATTTTCAACCGATTCTGTTGTAACGGAGTATTATATCGATAAAGATACAAGCAGTAATTATCCCGATTTGTTAAACAAAGAAGCAACAGAATATTTTATTGAAACAACCCATAAAAAATATATTCTTAATGACAATATTACAGCCGTATTCACAGATGAACCCAAAGCACCTGCAGGAGCTTTTAACAAGGAACTTGCAGAAAAATATGAAGCAACCTATGGTGAGTCTATATTACCCCATCTCCCACTTCTTGTAGAAATGGTAGAGATAACAGAAGAGAACGTTCATATATTGCATCGTTGGTATGATTTGTGTAGCAGAATGTTCTGTGAGAATTTCCTTTTGCCTTGTAAAGAGTGGGCAAATTCCAATAGTATGGCTTTTACAGGTCATTTGGATAAGGACCACGACCCACAGGGTTGTATGAATGGTGGCGGGAATTTCAATTTAATGCGAGCACTCAGATGCTTTGATATTCCAGGTATTGATGTTATCTGGCGTCAGCTTTATCCCGAGAACCAAATAGCCAACAAGGATGAAATGAACGCCTACAATGGATTTTTCCCAAGGTATGCTTCATCTGCTGCCGCGCAGAATGGCACAAGGCTAGCTATGAGTGAAAGCTTTGGTGTAGCAGGTCCCGGTCTTACCTATGACATTATGCGCTTTACTGTTGGCTATCAGGCTGTGCGCGGAATAAACATATTCAATCTCTTTAATTTTCCTCTCGGTCGCAAGGCTCAGCTTCTTGCTCAGGAATTGCCGATTTTTACAGAAAATCAGATGTATTATAATCAGCTTCCGCAGATCAATCGCTATATGGAGCGCTTGTCATATTTAGCCACCTTGGGTGAGCGCGTTTGCGAAACAGGATTATATTATCCTGTTTGTGATTTTCAAGGCGGTTTGAAAGCAGAGAAGGTAGCAAAAGAGTTTGATACTCTCGGCAGAAACCTTGAAGATATGCTGATTGATTTCGATATTGTTGATGATGATGTTATTCAGTCTGCAGATGGCTTGAACGAAGGCGTTATCCGTATGGGTAATGCCGAATACAAAAGCATTATTATCCCTGAAAATGCATATATTCCACCTGAAACTGAGGAAGCATTAAATCGTTTCGCTGAGTATGGTGGCAAGGTTTCCTATAGTCTTGAAAATCTTAAGCCTACACTTAATGTTGAGGGTGAAGGCTTACGGGTAATGCACAGAAAAACAGATGCAGAGGATTTATATTTGCTCTTCCGTGAATCAGGAAAAGCAGGGGATTATACCGTTCAGTTACCATCATCAAATGGCTATATTCTTAATTTGGAAAACGGAAGCCTGCAGAAGCTTGAAGCTGAAAATGGTGTGTTGAAGCTTTCTCTTGTAGTTGGTCAGTCAGTAGCAGTATTGCTTACTGATGAAGCTTTCGAGTCGGAAGAAAAAATGGCATTCAATAATAAAATCAACATTACAAATGATTTCTTATTCCGTAAAGAGCTTGAATTCACTTGCAACGAAAATGGATTTCAAAATATAAAGCATTCCGAAAAGTCAACACCAATTCAGCTTGGGTGTTGGTCAGAGCTTGTTGGTAGCGCTTATTCAGGTAGCTGTGTTTATGAAACAGAGTTTAAGCTTCCATCAGAAATGGTAGGAAAACAAGGAGAGATTGATTTTGGTGATGTGCATTTTACAGCATCTGTAATTCTCAATAATAAACCATTAGGAACAGCAATAATGCCACCATACAGATTAAAAATTCCGGAAGGCTTACTTTCTGAAAGCAACACCCTGAAAATAACTGTAACAAACACACCAGCCAATTGGTATATCTATACAGATTACTTTGATAAGTGGAAAACAGAAGAGCTATCTCCGTATTTTGAGGTGGAAAAGGAATATGCTAAGGACATTACCTCAGGCGGTCTCTATGGTCCTGTTAAGATATACACAGAGTGAAAAAGATTAAAGATACAACAACTCCCAACTACGAAAAGTAGGTGGGAGTTGTGGGTTATTAAGATTTCTTTTTCTTAATTAAAATTCCAATAGTAATTATTACACCAAGAATAATAACAGAAACAATCAATATAACAATGTTTACTGTGCTTGGTTGGGTAGTGGTTGCTTCCTGTAGCTCTGCAACGGCAACAACAATTTTTGATTTATCGGGGTTGTCATCTCTTTGGGGATTATTTATGGCACACATTGTTTTGCCGTCTTCTGAAAATGCGAAAGAGTTGCTGTAGCCAACGTGGTCAGCATTTTCGTATGGTATTATATGAGGAACGGTTTCCCATGTTGCTCCGTTATCATAGCTTATGAAATAATCAGAGCCTGTTTTACTTTTGCCTTTTCTCATATGAGTTCCGCTGACAATCAAGGTTCCGTTTTCGCCACCAACGGGAGTCCAGCCACAGTAGGGGGCAGAGCCAAGTGCTTTTTTACCGTTTTTACTTAAAAGCTCTTCACCGATGCTTGAAGCCTCACCCCAATCAAGTCCGTCAGTCGACCTTTTGAAATAAACGGGGTTTCCTTCGGTATCAGCCTTGTCAAAAACCTCATAAACCATAAAATATGAGCCGTCTGCTATTCTTGTAACAACGGGCATACCGGGTCTTTCTTTGAGATTTTCACTTGCCACAACAGTTACTGCATCACTCCATTTTTCAGCATCCTCAGATTGCTTATAAACGATTGTTTGTGAGTGCTTAGGATCTGAATCATCGGAATAATAGCAAACTAAACTACCATCATCAAGCTGAACTAAAAACGGCTCCCATACACCCTCATCAAGTCCCCCTGCAGATGCAACCACA
Source organism: Acutalibacteraceae bacterium (assembly GCA_045660345.1). Taxonomy (GTDB): domain Bacteria; phylum Bacillota; class Clostridia; order Oscillospirales; family Acutalibacteraceae; genus DTU089. The sequence continues at coordinate 6,715 of JAZRDP010000022.1, read as the reverse complement.
ACGCCTTGGTCGAAGGTATAGCCACCATCAAGACTGAAATAAAGGCGGATATGTGATTCCTTTTTATGTTCAGGGTCAATGGAGCAAGCCGCAAGAATTATAGTTCCCGCAGGGTAATCACCACAAGGCTTCGAAAGCTCAAAAAGGGTAGGATTCCATTCGGAATTTGCACCTGTAAGAGTGTCTGTAACCCGGGTGATAATTTTCCAACTTTTTCCGTTGTCATTACTACGATATATAGGATAACCGGGACCATTATCCGTAAGCCCAGCGTTAAGCTCGCAATGAGTTGCAAGAAGAACATTGTTTTCTTCCTTGGTCTGATTATTCAGAACGAGAATACGCCCGTATTGAACACCTCTGTCCCACCAGTTATCATCAGAAACGGCAATATCTGTCTTGCTGATAACCTCAATAGTGGTTGCGGCAAAAACCGGTAAAGCACTTGAACACCAAACCATAACCACAATTAAAACACAGCAAAGCTTTTTAGATGATTTATATAAACGCATGCTATCACTCTCTCCAAAATGTGATTTTATACCATAATTCTAACACTGACTACCAATAAAAACAAGAGTTAATGTTAGTTTAGAATGTAGCGTGTAATAGACGTACTTTCATTTATTTACTCTCGGGTTGCATTTCTTTTATATCAATGGTAAAATTACAACAATGGTTGAAATAACAAAGGAGAATAAGAATGCCCGTATTTACAATTGCTTTTTGTGTAATTATTGTTTTGATTTATATTCTTGATAATTTTATTGTGATTTCCAAAACAGAGGAGGTAACGCTTAAAGAAATGCTGTGGGCGGGGCACAACAAGGGCTACATAAATGGTGCGCTTCATTTATCAGAAAAGAAAATCAAAAAAGGTCAAGTGTGGCGTTTAGTATCGTCATCACTTCTGCATATCGGAACATGGCATATTGTTTCAAACGTAACCGCAACATTCATTGTAGGTTGGGCAGTTGAATCTCAGCTTGGGTTTGCAAAAACTGCTCTGAGCTTTGTTGCTTCCGTTTTAGTTTCGGGCTTGTTTATGGCATTATTTATAAGCTCCAGGAGGGCGTAGGTGCGTCAACAGGTATTTATGGCTTGATTGCGGTGTTTGTTGTGCTTGCAATTAAAAACGGAACAGTTTTCTTTTCTCCTGTACCTGCGGTAGCGTTGATGGTTTTAGCAATCTACACAGTAAGCGGAATGCTCGTAGGCAAAGCAACAGCATTCGAACATATTTCAGGTTTTGCAGGCGGTTTGTTGGTAGGATTGATTTTGGTGTGATTGGTTGCAGTATTAATTGAGTGTAATAAAGGTAAAGGATATGAACAAAGTTATTGTAATCGGTTGTCCCGGGGCGGGGAAGACCACATTTGCAGAAAAGCTTAATAAATGTACGGGGCTACCATTGTTTTATTTGGATGCTATATGGCATAAGCCTGACAAGACCCATATTTCCAGAGAGGAATTTGATGAGCGCATAAAGGAAATATTTTCCTTGCCCCAATGGATAATTGACGGGAATTACGGCAGGACAATTGAAATGAGATTAAAAGAATGTGATACAGTCTTTCTTTTTGATTTGCCTGTGGAACTTTGCATTCAGGGTGCCACGGAAAGAATAGGTAAAGGTCGCTATGATTTACCTTGGCTTGAAACCGAATTAGACCCTGAATTTGAGAGCTTTATAAGAGAATTTCCCGAAACCACTTTACCAAAGATATATGATTTAATTGAAAAATACAGGGGAGAAAAGCAGGTTGTAATTTTCAAAAGCAGAGAAGATGCTGATGATTACATAAGCAAGGTAAAAAACGAAGATTGTAAATGTATTTGCTAAAAGGAGTGATATAATGTTATTCCATAGCTTTAATAATCAGGATGAACACAGAGCATTAGGTGGTTCTGATTTTTCTGAATATGCACAAAAGATAGTAGCAGGCTTCAAAACCAATTACCCCGATGCATACATAGAATGGTGGATGGTGAGGAATTTATGAAATATAATCTTGTTGTAGCCGGTGGAGGTCTTTCTGGTGTAGCGGCGGCAGTAAGTGCTGCCCGTGAAGGTCTTAAGGTGTTGTTAGTTGAAAAGGGTGGTTGCCTTGGCGGTGCTATTGCAAATAACCTTGTATATCCCTTCATGCCTTACTGGACAAAGCCTTATTGGGATAAAAATGTAAAAAGAAATTACCTTTCCCAAGGCATTTTCAAGGAAATGAAGGAAAGGCACGATAAATATGTTGATGATTGCAAGGATCACGAATTCAATTCTGAATATTTTAAAATCGTTCTCGATGATATGACGACTGAGGCAGGCGTTGATGTGCTTTTCCACGGTGTTGTTTATGATGTTAAAACCAGTGGACAAAAGATTACAGCGATTGATATAACTGCCAAGGGTCAGAAAATAACGGTTGAAGCAGACTTTTTTGTGGATGCCACAGGTGATGGTGAACTGTTTTACCTTGCAGGATGCGATTTTCAGTTGGGTCGTGAAAGCGACGGTTTATGCCAACCAATGACTACCTGCTTCAGAATGAGTGGTGTTGACCTGGACCTATTTACAGAGGAAAGACCGCGTTTACAGGAGCTCTATAAAGAAAAACAGGCTAAGGGTGAAATCACGAATCCTCGTGAAAATATACTCGTTTTCTTTGGTGTAGGGGAGGATGTTCTGCATTTCAATTCTACTCGTGTTATAAAGCTTAACCCCACAGACCCTTTTGATGTAAGCAAGGCTGAGGTTTTAGCCCGTCGACAGATACATGAGCTTGTCAGCTTTCTTCGTGAAAATTCAAAAGCATTTGATGAAAGTGCATTGATTTCAATTGCCATTGATATTGGTGTGCGTGAAAGCCGTAAATTGAAGGGTATGCATATTCTCACTGCCGATGAAATAATCAACTGCACTCGCTTTGAAGATTCCATAGCCTTGGGAAACTATGATATTGATATACATAACCCCTCAGGTACAGGCACAAGTCATAGATTTTTTGGCGATGGCGAATTTTATACAATTCCATATCGTTCACTTTTACCAAAAGAGTTTGATAATCTTCTCGTGGCAGGGCGTTGCCTTTCTGCTACTCATGAAGCACAAGCATCGGTCAGAATTATGCCGATTTGTTGTTGCCTTGGGGAAGCTGCAGGCACCGCTGTGGCGGTAGCTGTCAAAACAAACCAAACCGCTCATACAGTAGATATAAAAACACTCCAAGCCAAACTGAAAGAGAATGGAGCAGTTTTGTGATATGGGCGTAGAAAGCTTCAAAACCAATTACCCCGATGCATACACCGAATAGTGGATGAGTGAGCGTAAATAAACGGATATGAATTAACGCCTATGAGGTGGGGGAGACCACTTCATAGGCGTTGCTTATTATTTATTAAACTCAGTATGCTTATGATTTTTCATTTTCAAAGAACCGTCTTTTGCGATGTCGGTTGTGTTTACGCCGTAATGCCATGTGCTTTCGTCGGAGTCCATAATAGTGCTATCGTATAAGCGGTAGCAGTTATAGCCACCTGTCTGGTTATAAACAAGGTAAATGCCATCATATTTAGCGCAGAAATCGTTGCAATGGTCGTGACCGCAGAACATAGCCTCGGTGCCATTCCTTTTCATAGATTCAAAAAGACCTGAGTTGAACCATGAGCCACCCATAGGCTCACGCATTTCGCCATAAAGCACCTGAACATTTTCGTTGGGAGTGAATGTGCCGTCTTCATTCTGAGTGAATAAATCACGGTATTCGGGAACGGGGATATGTAAATAAATCAAGGATTTTAAATCCTCACCATACTGCTTTTTGAGTGAAGCAATTTCATTTTCATACCATTTGATTTGCGAGGGCTTAACATAGTCTGCACCCTTTAAATCAGCAGGAACACCATCATTGGTTCTGTGGGGCTCCTGAAGATATCTGCCCGAATCAAAAAACACAAGAGTTTTTCTTATGGTGTTTTCATCGCTCATAATGTTTATTGTGAAATTACCGTAGCCGTAAAGGGAGTCATCACCGAATTTACAAAGACAATAGGGCGAATCAATAAAGCTTTTATAAAGCTGATATTTAAAGGAGCCCTTTTCTTCTCTTGCCTCGTGATTACCGAAAACATAGGTCCAATAAACCCCGATGCTTTCCATCATTATTGCAAATTGAATTGCATCAATCTGCTGATATTTTGAGAGAATGCAGTCACCTGTAAGCACAACCAAATCAGGCTTCAGATCTGCAATTCTGTCTGCAAGGTGCTGAAGGGTTCTGTTGTTTAATTCATAATCCTCATCAATATGCAAATCAGTTGTGCAAAGAATTCTGAAATCCTCATCAGAAAAGCTACCATCAGGGTTCATTTTTGCAATGTATGTTGAGTTTTCTGTTGATTTTAGAATTTTAACATTTGTACCGACCTTTTGCGTTTTAACTGTGGATAAAAACCTATTTTTAGCTAGCTTACCCTTTGTTAAATCATATATCGGCTTTTCCAAAGCAATAATTGCCTTCATAGCGTTTTGTGAAACGAAGCATTTTAATCCGTACATAAATTTATCTCCCGTTCAACTAAATAAAAGATGTAAAGTAATTATACCACCCACAAAACAAAAAGCAACAGTTTAAAAATATGAAAAATGCTGTTGCTCTTTTTGTTGTTATGCGAAAATGTTATTATAAAATTCAATATAATCGTTGATGGCTTCTTCGAAGAAGTCGTTGCAATAGATTTCGAAATGACCGCAGTCAAAAGTCTTGTAGGTGGACCGTTTGCATTGCTTTGCAAGCTCAGATAATGTCATAACATCGGGGAGGGTAGTGCCACACTCCCAACGGGAAACTGTTTGAGAATTAACGTTAAGCTTATCTGCAACCTGCTCCTGAGTAAAGCCTTTCGCAAGACGGAATTTCTTAAGGTTTTCAGTAAATATATTGTTCATAGCCTTCCCCAGTAATCAATTCCTGAAAAAAAGACACATTAAGCCGAATTTAGAGAATTTCTGAATTTTTTAAACAAAAGAGGATACAAAAAGGATTGTGATTGTTTTTATATCGTTGAAAAATCTCGCTATTCTTCCGAATAATGTTAATTTGAGAACGATTTGTTGTAAAAATATATTCATACAAGGGAAAATGCACAAAATTTTTATGGTGAATAATATTGATTTGTGCAAGATGTTGCATTATAATTGTATTATTAATTTAACGAGGAGATGATCTACTTGAAAACCTGGCAAAAGGCCACCTTTATCATTGTTCTTGTATTATTCATAGCTGCTTCCGTTACCATTTCATTCCTTTCAATGGCACGAGCACCTTTTGAATATGAATATCAGACAGAAATTGCTGATACTCCCGGTAATGAGGGGTGGGTACTGTTCGGCTTCAATGGTAACAATAACACAAAAGAAGTGCATGTTGACTTTGTCCGCGACGAAGACGGCAACAATCCCGACAAATCAAAGCCTGTTTCTGCAGTTGGTGACTTCACTATGAACACCGACGACTATGTTGAAGTTATTTATATCGGCAAGGATGTTAAATACATAGATGAAACTTCTTTTTTCTATTGCAAGGAGCTCAGAGCGATAGAGGTTGACGAAGCTAATGAATATTATACCGATGTTGATGGTGTGCTTTACACCAAAGATATGAAGACCTTGTTAGCTTATCCTCTTAAGAAAGAGGAAACAGCCTACACTATCCCAAAGGGTGTAGAGAGAGTAGGCTCTTGTACTTTTTATAAAAACTCAACCTTAACCAAAATTGATTTGCCCGAAACCTTAAAGGAAATCGGTGATATGGCATTTTTTAAATGCGAAAACATTTCAATCGTTACTCTTCCTGACGGGCTTGAGAAAATCGGTTCTGATGCTTTCAGCTATTGCCACGGTATGAAGCCGGTTATATTCATTCCTGAATCTGTTAAAGAAATTGACAGCTTCGCATTCTACTCTTGCTCAAACCTTAAAGAGTTCTATATGGGTGCAGAAGGTGAAGAGGCTATAACCTTCGGCGACAGTTGGCTTCCCAAAAACATAAAAAAGGCTGTTATTAACGTTGCACCAAAGGAACAATACGGTAAAACACGTGAAGAAGCAAATATCAGAATAAACGAACTTCTTGCGGAAGGAGATGAAAACTGATGGCAAAAGCAGCGCCTAAGAAAAAAGATAATATTTTTAAGGAAATGAAAAAATATTGGAACACTCCTGCTGAGGGAAAGCACGTTCCTTATAAAGAATATTTTTCAATTTTTGCTGCAGTTGGTGGTGATTATACTCTCAACTATCTTAAAAGCTTTCTCACCTTTGGTACGGGGTGCTATCTTATTGCATATTATTACGAAATACCTCTTCTTACATTCAGTGCAATAAATGTATTCTTTATTGCATCAACATATTTCTGGAATCTTCTTAATATGGGTGTTGATGCAAACTTAGGTTTCCTTCCTAAAAAGATTGAACGAAGATATAATGCGGTATATCTTGCCTTTGCTATATTAGGTTTACTGATGCTTATATTTGATTTTTCTTCCATTCTTCCTGATGGTATTGCAAATATCGTGGATACCCGATGGAAGGGTATAAACAGCTTCAACATTTTCAAAATCTTCGGTGCCCATTTCCTTGCAAATGGTTGGAGTGGATTCAGAAATATTCTTATAAGAAAGATACTACTCAAAAAGCTTGGTAGATATAAAATCTTTGCAT
>JAZRDP010000021.1:0-53692 GCA_045660345.1 Acutalibacteraceae bacterium | reverse complement strand
ACGACATGGCTACGATCCGACTTGCTGAAGATATTAAATCTGACGAAAAGGGTAGTAATTTTACTGCAGTTTGCGGCGATGAAAAAGCTACAGTTTTCGTTCCTGCAGTTGGTATCCACAATGTTTACAACGCTTTGTGTGCTATGTGTGTAGGTAAACAGTTAGGTTTTACCCTAGAAAAATCTGCACTGGGCGTGGCTGATTTCGAGCCTGAGGGGATGCGTCAGAAAATTACCGGTATTAACGGTGTTACCTTTATTGAGGACTGCTATAATGCTAATCCTGACAGTATGAAAGCATCCCTTGAAGCTATGAAAACTTTGAAAAACAAACGCTCTTTTGCAGTTCTCGGTGATATGCTTGAGCTTGGTGATTTCAGCGAAAAAGCACATCGAACAGTTGGTGAAATTGCTGTGGATACAGGTTGTGATTTCGTTCTTACGTACGGTGAATGTGCAAAGCTTATTTCAGCTGAAGCAAAGTCCAAAGGTGTTTATGCAGAAAACTTTGACGATAAAGAAAAAATAGCAGAATTTTTATATAAAAATCTTTCAGAAGGTGACGTGGTACTCTTTAAAGGTAGTCGCGGAATGAAAATGGAAGATATATTTAATTCACTTTATAAAAAAATGGGTTAAAAGGGTGATAATACTTGATTTTTTGCCTGTTAAAGGGTAGGATTAAAGTATCAAAAAATAAGGAGCAAAAACTATGGATGTTGTAATTAAATGCCTTGTAGGTGCCGTGATTGCTTTCGGTATATCCTTTGGATTGGGTTATGTTGTAATACCTTTCCTTCACAAACTTAAATTCGGTCAGACAATTCTTGATATTGGTCCTAACTGGCACAAAAATAAACAGGGTACACCCACAATGGGCGGTATATTATTTATACTCGGTACTGTTATAGCCTTTGTTGTAATGGTTATAATAGATAAGGTTCTCGGTGGGGATATTATCGGCTCTGTTGTTTCAAGTGGTTCGGCAGAAAATCTTGTGAACGAAATTTCAGAAGTTGCAAAGTCCAATTACATAAAAGTAATCGGTGGTCTTATAATGGCTCTCGGCTTTGCTTTTATCGGTTTCCTTGATGACTATATCAAGGTTGTTAAAAAGCGCAATATGGGTCTTACCATTTTACAGAAAACAGTTCTTCAGATAGTTCTTATGGGTGGCTATCTTCTTACTCTTTATATAAATGACCCAACAGGAAGTATGTTTATTCCCTTTGTTGGTATGATAGAAACAAAGATTTTCTTCTGGGTAATCGGTGTAGGAGTTATTTATTGCACAACAAATGCAGTAAACTTTACTGATGGTGTTGACGGTCTTTGTGGTTCTGTAACAGTAACTGCCGCAGTAAGCTTTATTGTTATCGGTGCTCTTCGCAATTGCCTTGGCGTAAGCCTTCTTGCAGCTGCACTTGCAGGTGGTCTTGTTGGTTATCTTATCTGGAACTGGCATCCTGCAAAGGTTATGATGGGTGACCTTGGTTCAATGTTCCTTGGCGGTATGGTTGTTGCTCTTTCTTATGCAGTTGATTGTCCCTTTATTATCTTACTTATCGGTATTATTTATGTTGCTGAGTTTGCTTCTGATATTATTCAGATTGGTTATTTCAAGCTCACTCATGGTAAAAGAATCTTCAAAATGGCACCCATTCACCACCATTTTGAAATGTGTGGTTGGAAAGAGGTTAAGATTGTCAAAATTTTCTCTCTTGTAAACCTTTTAGGCGGTATTGCCGCAATTCTTCTCTTTTATTTCGGCAATTTGAAATAAGGTAAAAACTAAAACAATTTTTAGGAGTCGGCTATTATGAAAACAAAGAACAAATTGCTTTCGGGTTTGTTTGTAAACAACGGAATGGATATACCGTTTTTTATCATAATGTTGGGGTTGATGGCATTCGGTCTTGTGATGCTTTTGTCCTCAAGCTATGCCTATTCCTATTATGAAACAGAGGGCGAATCAAGTCTTCATTTCTTCTTTAGGGAAATATTCTTTATGGGCTTGGGTCTTACTGTTATGTATTTATTCTCCCGACTTGACTACAAGAAGCTCAAATTCTTTGCCAATATAGCCCTTGTGGTTTCTTGGGGACTTGTTCTTCTGACAATTGTTATCGGTAAAATTAAGGGCGGAGAAATCAACCGTTGGTTAAGCCTTGGCTTTTTCGATATTCAGCCCTCAGAAATTGCAAAGTTTGCGGTTGTTCTTTTCTGTGCAAACGGTCTTGATAAAAACCATAAAAAAATGATAAGCTCAAGACCCTCAAAGGTCAGCTGGGCGGTTAAGCTCGCTGATATAACCAATGGCAAGGTTGTTGTTACAGAAGGAACAGTAACACTCTTTTTCTATGCTTTATTTATCGGCTTGACTGCATTGTTTGTTCTTATGGGAAGCCATCTTTCAGGTGCTATTCTTATTCTCCTTTTCGGTGTTGCAATGCTATGGATGGGAGAGGGCAGAGCAAGATGGTTTGTAATAGGCGGAATTGCAGCAGCTGTAATTCTTGTTATAGTAATTAATTTTTATGACGATATTCCTGTTTTAAAGGATTATATGGCGGACCGAATCGGTTCATGGCTCAATAAGGACCTTACCGATACCGATAAGCGTTGGCAGACAAATCATTCCTTGTTTGCTCTCGGCTCAGGAGGCTTTTTCGGTTCAGGTCTTGGTAACTCAAAACAGAAATATTTCTATGTTTCCGAATCTCATACAGACTTTATTTTCTCAATTATCGGTGAAGAGTTAGGCTTTGTAGGCTGTTGCCTTGTGCTTGGCCTTTTTGCTCTTCTTATTCTGAGAGGTATTTATATAGGAATGAGAGCAAGAGATCGCTTCGGCGCTTTGCTGGCATTCGGTATTATGATGCAGGTTGGTCTTCAGGTGGCTCTCAATGTAGCCGTTGTAACCGATACTCTGCCCAATACAGGTATCAGCTTACCTTTCTTCAGTTATGGTGGTTCTTCAACTCTCGTAACCTTAGGTGAAATGGGCTTCTTGTTAAGCGTTTCCCGTCAGGCGAATTTGCCCAGACTTTATTCATTCAGTAAAAACAAAAAGCAAAAGGTGTGAGTCTAATGAAAGTTTTAATCGCAGCAGGTGGCACAGGCGGTCATGTTAATCCCGCTCTTGCAGTTGCAGGTGAAATAAGAAAACAGTATCCCGATGCAGAAATCTGTTTCGTTGGTACAGCTGACAGAATTGAAGCAAAGATTGTTCCTGCAGCAGGCTTCCCTTTAAAGACTATTGAAATTTCAGGCTTTAAAAGAGGATTTTCTCCCGCGGATATTAAAGCCAATGTAAAGACTGTTACCCGACTTCTTAAAAGTTCAGGTGCAGTAAAGAAAATTTTAAATGATTTTAAGCCCGATGTGGCAGTAGGCTTCGGCGGTTATGTCAGTGGACCTGTTATCCGTATGGCAGCAAAAATGGGTATTCCCACCGCAATTCATGAGCAGAATGCTTACCCCGGTGTAACTAATAAAGCCCTTGCAGAAAAGGTGGATGCAGTAATGCTTACTGTTGAAGCTGCAAAAAAACACCTTAATTGCAAAAATGAGCCTGTTATTACAGGTCTTCCCGTAAGAGGCGAGCTTCTTACTGCAGACGGTGATATTTCAAGAGCAGAATTAGGCTTTGACCAAAGACCTCTTGTTCTTTGTATGGGTGGCTCTTTGGGTGCAAGAGCAGTTAATGAAGCTGTTATTGATGCCGTAGCAGACGGCAGAAAAGAGAAATATAACTACCTTATTTCCACAGGTCAGTACGGACTCTGGGTTCCGGACAAGATGCGCGAAAAAGGCGTTGACCCCGATAAGGAAGAGAATATTGATGTTCGTACATATATCAATGATATGGACAGATGCCTTTCAGCAGCAGACCTTGTAATCTGCCGTGCAGGCGCTTCCTCTCTTTCGGAATTTGAAGCTCTCGGTAAGCCCTCAATTCTTATTCCTTCTCCCAATGTTACTGAAAATCATCAGTTCCATAATGCTATGGCTCTTGTTAACAACAATGCCGCAGTTATTATTGAAGAAAAAGACCTTAACGGTGAAAAATTGGGAGCAGAAATGGACAGACTTCTTTCCGATAAGGCTCTTCTTAAAGAAATCGGTGAAAATGCTCGTAAAATGGCAGTTACCGATGCCACTCAGAGAATCTGTGAAATAGTTCTCGGATTAAGGGTGAAATGAGTTATCCGAACCTGCCTAAAAGCGAATCTTTTTAAGTCTTTTCGGCGTTTCGGTCTTGAAAGGCGTCAGCCTATCTTCGCCCTCAACACCAAAAATCCAATAAAAATCTTTCGCTTTTAGGTCGGAGATTTTATACAGTGCGGATTTTTGGTCAGCCAAGGCAAAAACGCAGCTAATCCTGACGGATTGGCGAGTATTTTAACACAGGATGAACGGAAATCCGCCTGTAAAAAACACGGTTCGGATAATTCCTTTCACCCTAATTAAAAAATAATTAACCAAATAAATTATAAAGCATATTATGTGTCGTAGAGTTATTTAATCCGAAAGGAGCGACACTATGTCTGCTTTCGTAATTAACGGTGGTCGCCGTATAAGTGGAAGTATTCGTGTTCAGGGCTCAAAAAACAGTGTTTTACCAATTCTTGCCGCAACAGTTCTTGTTGGTGGTGTGTCGGTAATACATAATTGCCCTGATTTGTCCGATACTGCAGGTACAGTTAAAATTCTTAAAAATCTTGGTTGCAGGGTTTTCAGAGAGGGTAATACTATTACTGTTGACAGTACCGATATAAAATCTTCCGAAATTCCTGAAAGCTTAATGAGAGAAATGCGGTCATCGGTTATTTTTATGGGCGCAATTCTCGGCAGAATGAAAGCTGCGGTTATATCAACGCCCGGTGGCTGCGAAATCGGGTTAAGACCAATTGATTTGCATATTTATGCAATGAAGCAGTTAGGTGTTGATATTGCAGAGGATTACGGTAAGCTTGTTTGCACCGCACCCAAGGGTCTAATTGGTAAAAAAATTACATTTTCATTCCCAAGCGTAGGCGCAACAGAAAATGCAATCCTGGCAGCCGTTACCGCAAAGGGTACAACAACGATTGTCAATGCTGCAAGAGAGCCTGAAATAATTGATCTTTGCAATTTTCTGAATAAATGCGGAGGGGAAATATTCGGCGCAGGTGAAAGCGTTATAACTATAAATGGCAAGGATAGGCTTAACCCTTGCGAATATTCTGTTATTTGCGACAGAATCGCCTGTGCTACATATCTTATTGCAGGTGCTCTGACAGGCGGAGATGTGGTTCTTGAAAACACTAATCCCGAGCATCTTAATGCAATAATTCCACCTCTCGAGGACGCAGGGTGCCATATAAATATTCGATGTAAGGAAATACGCCTTAAGGCACCGAGAAGACTTAACAGAATAGATAAAATCATAACTCAGCCTTACCCGGGCTTTCCAACGGATGCTCAGGCACCCTTCACAACTCTCGTTTCAGTTGCAAACGGAACAAGTGTCATAGTTGAAAATATTTTTGAAAGCCGATTTAAGCATATTCCCGAGCTTGTGAGAATGGGCGCAAAAATAAGAATGGAAGGCAGAGTTGCCGTTATTGACGGGGTCGAAAGACTCTATGGCGCAGAGGTTGTTTCACCTGATTTGCGCGGTGGCGCAGCTCTCGTTTTAGCAGGACTTTGTGCTGATGGAATAACAACGGTTAAAAACACAAAGTTTATTGATCGGGGTTACGAGGATTTTGAAAATAATCTTTCAATGCTTAATGCAGATGTAAGAAGAAAGGCAAATTGAAATGGAAAATAAAAGCCGTAAAAAATCAAAGAAAAAAACGGTATTAGTACCGCCTAAAAAGAATAAAAATAACCATTTGTCACGGGATGAAGTGCGCTCAATTAATAAAAAGAAAATGAGTCGCAGAAGAAAGCTCAAAAAGAATATGCTTTCAATTTTACTTGCAGTCGTTGTGATGTGTGTTGGCTTGGTCCTTGTTTTTTCTTTGTTTTTTAAAACAAGCAATATAACCATAAGCGGTGACAGAGCTTATTCCGATAAAATGATTATAGAAAAAAGCGGTATTGAGATAGGCGAAAATCTCTTTAAGGTCAATGAAGAAAAGCTATCTCAGAAGCTTTCCAAGGATTTGCCGTATATTAAAAGTGTGACTGTCGAAAGAAAGCTTCCCGATACAATAATTATCAATGTTGAGGGTGCTAAAGAGGTTGCCGCTATAACAACGGCAAAAGGCTTTGTTTTACTTGACGAATCGGGCAAGGTGCTTGATAAAAATGCTTCAATTTTAAAAGAAAATGTTGCGGTTATAAATAATGTAAAGCTCAAAGAATATACTGAGGGCGAAACAGTTGTTCTGACAGATGAAAAGAAAACCGAAACACTTATAAAGCTTTTTGAAGCAATTAAAAATGCAGGAATGCAGCTTCTTACTGAAATAGATTTGAATAATGTCAATGACATAAAAATCAAATATGACGACAGAATTACATTCGCAGTCGGCAGTCTTACAAATATCGAAACAAAGCTTGCTAGGGGAGTTGCTGCTCTCGAGAAGGAAAACGAAATAAATGCCTATTCCGAGGGTACTCTTGATTTGAAAACAGAGCCCTATGTTTACTTTAAATCAGGTTCTGATGCTGCAAAGGACAATGGCAAAAAGAAGGAAAATGCTAAAAAATAACAAAATCAATAAAAAATTCTCAAAAAAACTTGCTATTGAACAAATTGTGTGTTAGAATTTAAAAGATGTAATATAAGTATTATGTATTCTTATGTATAAATTAGGAGGAAGAAAAAGATGAACTTTGAAATTGCAAACGATTTTGAAGATGTAACTCAGATTAAAGTTATCGGTGTCGGCGGTGGCGGCGGAAACGCTATAAACCGTATGGTAAGCTCCGGTGTTCAGGGCGTTGAATTCATCGCTATCAATACAGATAAGCAGGTGCTTACATTCTCTAAAGCAACTCATAAAATTCAGATTGGTGAAAAGGTTACAGGCGGTCGCGGTGCAGGTGCTCGTCCCGAAATGGGTCTTAAAGCAGCTGAAGAAAGCAGAGATGCAATCGTTGACGCTCTTAACGGCGCTAATATGGTATTTATCACTGCAGGTATGGGCGGTGGCACAGGTACTGGTGCAGCTCCCGCTATTGCAGAAATCGCAAAGAGCAACGGTATCCTTACAGTTGGTATCGTAACAAAGCCCTTCGCATTTGAAGGTAAGAGAAGAATGCAGCAGGCAGAAGCAGGTATTGCAGAGCTCGCACAGCATGTTGACAGCCTTATCGTTATTCCCAACGAAAGACTTAAACTCGTTTCTGATCAGAAAATCACATTTGCTAACGCTTTCGATGTAGCTGATGATGTTCTTCGTCAGGGTGTTAAGAGCATTTCCGAGCTTATTAAGGTTCCCGGTCTTATTAACCTCGACTTTGCAGACGTTACTGCAGTTATGAAGGACGCAGGTCACGCTCATATGGGTGTTGGTCGCGCAACAGGTAAGGAAAAAGCAGAAATTGCAGCAAATGCAGCAGTTTCCAGCCCTCTTCTTGAAACAACAATTCAGGGCGCAAAGGGTGTAATTATCAGTATCACTTCTTCCGCTGATATCACTCTTGACGACGTTGATGTTGCAGCAAGCATTATTGCAGACGCAGCAGATTCAGATGCAAACATCATCTTCGGTGTTGCATTTGATGAAAAGCTTGATGACGAAATGATTGTAACTGTTATTGCAACAGGCTTCGGTACAGATGCAAACGGCTTCGCTAACAAATCGGGCGCAGCAGCTTCCGTTGAAGCAGCCGCAGCAGATGATGAAGACGGCGACATCGTTGACATCCTCGGTCTTTTCAAGAAATAATTAAAAAAGTATTTAAGCCGACTGTGACTGCAGTCGGCTTTTTTTTACCCGTTTATTAATAAATTCTTACAGTCTTGTTACAATTCTTTCAAAATATCGAAATATATGTTATCATGCATATATAAATATAAGGAGTGCAGAGCTATGCTCTGTTGTATATATGAAAAAAGCTAATAAAAAATCAATGAATAAGCACATTGAGAATATATTGATTGTTGTACCGATTATTCTTGTTTTGTGTATAATTTCCCGCTCAATTCCTGATGGGACTGTTCGTCTTAATATAGGCGAAAGCGGAATCGGTGAAAAAGCAATTGCCTTAACCTTTGACGATGGGCCTTCAGATTATACCGAAGAGCTTCTTGATGGTCTTCAGGAGTATGATGCAAGAGTAAGCTTTTTTGTAATCGGCAGTAAGGCGGAGAAAAATCCTGGGATTGTTGAAAGAGCTCATAGCGAGGGTCACCTTATCGGTAACCATACATATAGCCATATAGATTTTTATAAAAGCTCATTGACTGAAATTCAGGATGATATCAATAAGAGCGCAGATGTTATTGAAAATATAACAGGAGAAAGACCCTTGTTCCTTCGTGCGCCTTATGGGAACGCTAATTTCATTCAGTTGAAGCAGTTGGATTCCTTCTTTGTTCATTGGTCTTCTTCAACTTACGATTGGTTTAAAGAGGATGAAGAATATATTTACAATCGCATAATGAAGGAAGCTAAAGACGGCGCAATTATTCTTATGCACGATACTAAAGAGGTTACCGTAAAAGCTGTTTTAAGAGCCATCCCCGAGCTTCAGGAGCAAGGCTATGAATTTGTAAGAGTTGATGACTTGCTTTCAAGAAACGGCGATAAACTGAAAATGGGCGTGCCTTACAGAAGTTGTAAATATGACAGAGGCGCAGTAACTTTTTAATATATATTAAATAATAACTAAATGTTCTTAGCCTTAGGGTTAAGAACATTTTTTGTATATTTAGAAAAAACAGGAAAAACTAACAATAAAATAATAGTAAGGTAAATAAATGAAAAGCAGAGATATATTTTATAAACTTTTTTCGCCCGTTGTTTCCGTATTGTTTTTTATTATTTTTCTTCCGAGGGTTAAGGGAAAAGAGAATATACCGAGGAGAAGTGGTGCAATTCTTGCAGGGAATCATAAATCAAATTTAGATTGCTTTATGGTTATATTGAGTACGGGAAGATGTGTTCATTTTCTTGCAAAAGCGGAACTTTTTAAATTAAGGTTTTTTAACTGGTTCTTCAGGAATTCGGGGCTTATACCCGTTTATCGTAATGGTAAAGATAAGAAAGCGCTTGAAACCGCAGTTGAATATCTTAAAAACAATGAATTGGTAGGTGTTTTCCCTGAAGGAAGGCTTAATAAGAAATCAAAAAACAGCGTTTTGCCCTTTAAAATAGGTGCAGTCAAAATGGCGAGGGAAACAAAGCGACCTGTCATACCCTTTGCCATAAAGGGCAGATATATACCCTTTGCCCATTCAATTGAAATAACCTTCGGAAAGCCCTTTTATGTTACAGAAAATAACCTTGATGATGCTAATAAAATACTAGAAGGAAAGGTCTGCGATTTACTTAATGAAAGAAAAAAGAAATGATTTGATACAGGAAAATCCATTTTATAAATGTCTTAATAACAAAAGTGAATACGGCTTTGATATTCCCGATACATCAATGTTTGGTATGCTTAAAATATCAGAAAAAAGTCACCCTGAGGCAATTGCAATAGATTATTTCGGGAGAAAATTCACCTATAAAATGCTCTTAGAGGAAATTGAAAGGGCTTCTCATTCCTTTTATAAAATCGGTGTGAGAAAGGGTGATATTGTAACTGTTTTAATGCCCAATACCCCCGAAGCAGTTATCAGTATTTATGCCCTTAACAGACTAGGCGCAGTTTCTAATATTGTTCATCCTCTTTCCGCTCAGGAAGAAATAAAAAATTATCTCGTTTCCTGCAAATGTAAGTTTTTGCTTTGTATTGATAAATGTATCAATAAAATTGAGGATATTAAAGAGGAAGCGTATCTTGAAAAAATCATAGTGGCAGATGCCTCTTGCTCCATGCCAAAGACTTTGAAAATTCTGTATAATCTGAAAAATAAATATGATTTACCAAAGAATGAAAAGTATATGCTATGGAAGAATTTCATAAGCGGTATAAACTTGAAATCTCCCGAATATTTCCCGACAGGAACGGAAAATGAAGAGGTTTCTGTAATTCTTCATAGTGGCGGAACGACGGGAACACCAAAAGATATTATGCTTTCCAATAAGAATTTCAACGCCTTTGGTGTTCAGTCAGTTTTAACTCTTCGTGATGTTAGCGTAGGTGATAAAATCCTCGGAATTTTACCGATTTTCCATGGCTTTGGTCTTGGCGTTTGTGTTCATGTTTGCTTTTGCTTCGGGGCTTGTTCTGTGCTTATACCGCTTTTTGACGCCAAAAAATTCGGTAGTATTCTCAAAAAGCATAAACCCACAATGATATTCGGTGTCCCGACTCTTTATGAAGCACTTATTAATTCAAAAGGCATAGAAAATCTTGATTTTTCATTTTTAAAATATGCGGTCAGCGGTGGCGATACTCTACCTCCAAATCTTGAAAACAAAGTTAATGTTTTTCTTTCTGCCCATAATTCACAAGTTAAAATTTGCGAGGGCTACGGAATGACGGAAGGTCTTGCGGCATTGAGCCTTTCCGTAAATGAAGCCTATAAATCAGGCACAATAGGCAAAGCCCTTATAGGTAATGAAATGTGTGTCGTAGAGCCTGATACAACTAATGTTTTAGGTGCTAATCAGGATGGTGAGTTATGTGTTACGGGTCCAACAATTATGATAGGCTACCGAAACAACGAGGAAGAAACCCAAAAGGTTCTGAAAAAACACTCAGACGGTAAAATCTGGCTCCATACAGGGGATATGGCAAGTATTGACGAAAATGGCATTGTAACTTATAAATTAAGAATTAAAAGAATGATTGTTTCTTCGGGTTATAATGTTTACCCAACTTATATTGAAAAGACTATTGAGGAGCTTCCCGAGGTTTCAAAATGCGTTGCAGTTGCAATTCCCCATTCTTATAAAAAAGAGGTAGCCAAAGCCTTTATAATTCTTGAAAAAGGCTATGTTGCAGATTCATTCACTCTCGATAAAATAAAAAAATACTGTAAGAAGAAATTAGCTTCTTACAGTATGCCTCAGGAATTTGAATTTGTTAAAGAGTTTTCCAAAACTCCTTACGGAAAAATAGATTATATAAAATTAAAAAATAAAGCATAAAACAACTCCCGATACTCGAATGAAAGTGTCGGGAGTTGTGATTTGATTATTTCTCGCAGATAGCTTTTGTATCTCTTGCAATTGCAAGCTCTTCGTTTGTGGGAACAACGAATGCTTTAACAGGGCAACCGGGAAGAGTAAGCTCGATTTCTTCACCGCGAACTTCGTTAGCTTTTTCATCAAGCTTGATGCCGAGGTAGGAGAGGTTGTTGAGAATGTCTTCTCTGAGGTCTGTGCAGTTTTCGCCGATACCGCCTGTGAAAGCGATAACATCAACACCATCCATAGCAGCTACATAAGAGCCGATGCATTTACGAATCTGATACCACTGCATATCGCGAGCAAGCTTAGCTCTCTCGTTGCCTTCTGCAGCGGCTGCCTTAACAGCTCTGTCGTCAGAATGAACGCCTGAAATACCGAGAACACCGCTCTTCTTGTTCATGATAGCATCCATTTCCTTGGGAGAAAGGTTGTGCTTATCCATAATGTAAGTAACAACAGAGGGGTCAATAGCACCGCAACGAGTACCCATCATGAAACCATCAAGGGGAGTAAGACCCATACTTGTATCAAGAACCTTACCGTCTTTAATAGCTGTGATTGAGCAACCATTACCAAGGTGGCAAGTGATGAGCTTGATGTCTTTAAGGTCTTTGCCTACGATTTCTGCAGTTCTGTAAGCAACAAAACGGTGAGATGTACCATGAGCACCGTAACGGCGGATGTGGTCTTTTTCATAGTATTCGTAAGGAATACCGAACATATATGATGTTTCGGGCATTGTGCTGTGGAATGCGTTGTCAAAAACTGCAACCTGAGGAACACTTGCACCGAAAACTTCGTTACAACATTCAATACCTACAACGTGAGCAGGGTTGTGAAGAGGAGCGAGAACGCTGAGCTCGTCAATTGCTTTGAGTACGCCGTCGTCAATAAGTACGCTTTCTGTGAAGCGGTCGCCACCCTGAACAACTCTGTGACCGATAGCGCTGATTTCAGAAAGAGAATCAATAACCTTGCAGTCGCCTGTTGTAAGAGCATCTTTAACGATGTTGAATGCAACCTTGTGGTCAGGGATATCAACGTATTCGTCAAAGCTTCTGCCGTCAAATGTTGAACCTTTAGTGTGGCTCATATCTGTTGCAATGGATTCGCAGATACCTTTTGCGAGAACCTTTTCGCCTTCCATATCAAAAAGCTGATATTTAAGAGAAGAGCTACCGCAGTTAATTACGAGAATTTTCATCATAAACCTCCATTAAAAGTGTGTATTTTCCTTTTTAGAAAATTAAATACAATAATATTGTGTAAAATACTTACCGAATAATAATTATACCACTTATTTAATGTTTTTCAATAGTAAACCTATACAAAAAGAGGTGATTTTTTGAACTACGGTATTGTAGCAGAGTTCAATCCTTTCCATAACGGACATAAATACTTGATTGATACAGTGAAAAATAGCGGCGATGGTGAAAATACGGTAACTGTTGTTATGAGCGAAAGCTTCGTCCAAAGAGGAGAGTGCGCTTGTATTTCACCAAATGCCAGAACCCAAATGGCTCTTAAATGCGGTGCTGATTTAGTCCTTTCTCTTCCTGTGCCCTATGCTACTGCAAGTGCAGAGCGTTTCGCTCTTGGGGGTCTTTCAGTTTTAGGTGGGTTAGGTTGTGTTGATGCTCTTGCTTTCGGAGCTGAATGCGGTGATGCCGAAATGCTCAAAAAATGTGCCGATATTTTAGTTAGTGACGAGCTTTCAGAGGCACTTGAAAAGTATCTTAATGAAGGTGTTTCTTTCCCTGTTGCAAGGCAGAAAGCAGTTGAAGAGAAAAGCTCCAAAGAAATTGCAGAAATAATATCTTCACCTAATAATATTTTAGGTGTTGAGTATGTAAAAGCCATAAATAAACTTGGTTTGAATATGGATGTTAATCCCATTACGCGAAAAGGCGTTGCCCACGATAGTGAAAAAGCAAACGGAGCTTTCTGTTCAGCTTCTGCAATTCGCGAAATGTTGGGAAATGAAAAATCTTTTGACGAATTCCTTCCCGAAGAAACTTTGAAAATTTTAAATGATGAAATAAACAATCGAAAAGCACCCGCAAGTTTTAACAATCTTGAAACGGCAATTCTCTATAAACTCCGTTCAATGAGCGTAGAAGATTTTAAAGAACTACCCGATGTGAGCGAAGGCCTTGAATACAGGCTTTTTGATGCAGTAAAAACATCTTCATATCTTGATGAAATACTTGAAAAAGTTAAAACAAAGAGATATACTCATTCAAGGATAAGAAGAATTATAGTTTGTGCTTTTTTGGGTATAAAAAAGGTTGATGTTCTGACACCTGTTCCTTTTATCAGAGTTCTTGGATTTAACGAAAATGGTGCGAAAATATTAAAAAAAGCAAAAGAAACCGCAACGCTTCCAATAGTTACAAAGTCTTCAGAAATTAATGCCTTGGGCGAAGAAGCAAAACGAGTTTTCGAATTGGAATGCTTTGCGAGAGATATTTTTTCTATGGCTCTTCCTGTAAGGGATGAGTTTGGCAAAGAAATGACAGATAAGCTTATTGTTCTGTAAAATTTATTTAATTGGAGATATTATGGATTTAATCGTAATTGGCGGCGGTGCCGCAGGTCTTATGGCAGCAGGACGAGCTGCTGAAAGAGGTTTGAAGGTTACTCTTATTGAGCGTAACGAAAAATTAGCAAGAAAGGTTGGCATAACAGGCAAGGGCAGATGCAATGTGACTAACTCTTGTCCTCTTCTTAACGAGCTTATTTCTAATGTTCCTGTAAACGGAAGATTTTTATATGGCGCATTTTCAAGATTCGGCACAGATGATACTATCGAGTTTTTTGAGAGTATGGGCGTACCTCTTAAAATCGAGAGAGGAAACAGAGTTTTTCCTGTTTCCAATAAAGCTCTTGATATTGTTGACGCGCTCAATAAATATATAACCATAAACGGTGTAAAAAGAAAAACAGGCAGAGTTACCGAGCTTATCATTGAGGATGGTGCAGTCAAGGGCTGCAGAACCGATGACGGCAGAGAGTTTTTCGCAGATAATGTACTTATCGCAACAGGCGGTATGTCTTACCCGGGCACAGGCTCTACAGGTGATGGCTATACTCTCGCAAAGCAGGCAGGCCACACAATAACCGATTTGAAGCCATCTCTTGTTCCTCTCGAATGTCATGAGGGCTGGTGCACCGAGGCTATGGGTCTTTCTCTTCGAAATGTGGAAATCCGAGTTGAGGATAACAAAACATATAAAGAGGTTTACAAGGATTTCGGTGAAATGCTTTTTACTCATTTCGGCGTTTCAGGACCTATGATTCTTTCTGCATCCTCTCATATGAGAAATATGGAAAAGGGCAGATATACAATCCATATCGACTTTAAGCCCGCTCTTACTTATGAGCAGTTGGATAAGCGTATTCAAAGAGATTTGCTTGAGTGTTCAAACAAAAACCTTTTCAATACATTGGCTCTTATGCTGCCGAGAAAAATGATTCCGATTGTTGTCAAGCTTTCAGGTCTTAACGGTAATATCAAATCCAATCAGGTTACAAAGGAAATGCGCTCTCAATTGGTGGATTTACTTAAGGATATCCGTCTTACTGTAACCGATTTCAGACCCATTGAAGAAGCAATTATCACATCAGGTGGCGTAAGCGTTTCCGAAATCGACCCGAAAACAATGAAAAGTAAAATTATTGACGGACTTTATTTCGCAGGCGAGGTAATCGATGTCGATGCATATACAGGTGGATTTAATCTGCAAATTGCATTCTCAACAGGAAACCTTGCAGGAAACTCCGTTTCCTGACGGAATGCAAAATGCAAAATGCAGAATGCAAAATTAAAGGGTCTGCGACGCAATTTTATATAATGTTCGGAAGCGGAGCTTCCCCGAAATGCACCGTAGGTGTATATCATATTTTCAAAGAAAATATATCATGAAACTTGTTTCATTTCATATTGCCGTAAGGCAATATATCATTGTTTATGGAGTATTTATAAAGGAGAATACAGTATGATAGTTAACATTGCAATTGACGGTCCTGCAGGTGCAGGCAAAAGTACAATAGCAAAAACAGCCTCAAAGGAATTAGGCTTTATTTATGTTGATACAGGAGCTCTTTACAGAACAGTTGGTCTTAATGCTTTAAGACTCGGTAAAGATACAAAAAGCGCAGAAGAGGTTGTTCCTACATTAGATGGACTTGATGTTTCTCTTCGTTTTGTTGATGGAGAGCAGAGAGTTTTCCTCGGTGAAGAGGATGTCTCAACTGCTATAAGACAGAACGAGGTTTCAATGGCAGCATCAAATGTTTCTGCAATTCCCAAGGTAAGAGAATTCCTTTTTGATTTGCAGAGAGATATTGCAAAGAAGAATAATTGCATTATGGATGGCAGAGATATCGGTACTGTTGTTCTTCCTGATGCACAGATTAAAATTTATCTTACCGCATCCGCAGAGGCTCGCGCAGACAGACGCTTTAAGGAGCTTACCGAAAAGGGTCAGGTTGTTGAATATGACAATATTCTTAAGGAAATCAAAGAACGCGATTATCAGGATATGAACAGAGAAATCGCACCCTTGAAGCAGGCAGATGATGCAGTTTTAGTTGATACAACCGAGCTTACTCTTCAGGAGTCAATCGATTATATGATTAAGGTCATAAAGGAGAGACTTTAATGCCCCAGATTACATTAGCTAAAAAAGCAGGCTTTTGCTTCGGTGTTGACAGAGCCATAAAGCTTATTGAAAAGCTTGTGGCAGAGGGCAAAAAAGTTGCAACTCTCGGTCCTATCATCCATAATCAGCAGGTTATTGAGGATTTGGAGAAAAGGGGAGTTATCGTAGTTGAAAATGTTCAGGATGTTCCCGAAGACACAATTCTTGTTTTAAGAACTCACGGAGTTACCAAAGAGGTTCTCGAGGAAGCAGAAAAAAATGGCTGTGAATTTATTGATGCCGCTTGCCCGTTTGTAAAGAAGATTCATAAAATCATTCTCGAAAATTCTGATGATAAAGTTGTAACTTTAATTGCAGGTGACGAAAATCATCCTGAGGTTAAGGGTATAAAAAGCTATGCAAAGGGCGAAGCCTTTGTTATAAATTCTGCAGAGAAACTTGATGAATTGTTCTCAGAACGTCCCGATTTAGCAGAAAAAGACCTGATTTTTGTTTCTCAGACAACTTTTAGCATAAAAGAATGGGAAAAAAGTGTAAAAAAAATCAAAATTCTATGTACAAATCCGAAAATATTTGATACAATATGCAGTGCGACCGAAGAAAGACAAAATGAAGCGGCAGAACTTTCAAAGATTTCTGATGCAATGGTTATCGTTGGTGGGCGCCATAGCTCCAATACACGAAAACTTCTCGGAGTCTGCGAAAAAAATTGCCCGTCTTTTCTTATAGAAACTGCTGACGAGCTTAATGGTATCACTCTTGGCGGATTTAATTCTATCGGTCTCACTGCGGGTGCATCTACTCCCGCCGGTATTATAAAGGAGGTACTTGAAACCATGTCCGAAATTGTCAAAGACACAACTATGATTGAGGAGGAAAAAGTGCTGGACTCTGCAGCAGCTG
Source organism: Acutalibacteraceae bacterium (assembly GCA_045660345.1). GTDB lineage: Bacteria > Bacillota > Clostridia > Oscillospirales > Acutalibacteraceae > DTU089. The sequence continues at coordinate 36,880 of JAZRDP010000021.1, read as the reverse complement.
AAGAATTTGATTTTGCAGCAGCTTTGGAAGAATCACTCAGCAATATGAACAGCGACCAGAAGGTTGTTGGTACAGTATTGAATGTGACTAACACAGAGATACAGGTTGATATCGGCAGGAAGCAAACAGGCTATATTCCCTACAGCGAATACAGCAACGACCCGTCCGCAGACCCCAAAGCAGAACTCAAAGTCGGCGATGAACTTAACCTTATCATCATGAAAACCAACGATGTGGAAGGCTTCACAATGCTTTCCAAAAAACGTTATGATGCTATTGCAGCATGGGACAAAGTTGTTTCTGCTGAAGGCACAGACGAAATTCTTGAAGGTGTTGTTACAGAAGTTGTACGCGGTGGCGTTATCGTTGTTTCCAACAACGCTCGTCTTTTCATCCCTGCATCTCTTGCAACTGCAAGCCGTAACGACAAGCTTGAAGACCTTGTAAAGAAAACAGTTAAGTTCAGAGTTATTGAAGTTAACAAACAGAGAAGAAGAGCAGTTGGCTCTATCCGCGCTGTACTTAAAGATGAAAGAAAAGCTGCAGAAGAAAAATTCTGGGCAGAAGCAACAGAAGGTGAAGTTCGTAAGGGCGTAGTTAAATCTCTTATGAAATTCGGTGCTTTCGTTGACATCGGTGGCGTTGACGGTATGATTCACGTTTCCGAGCTTTCATGGAACAGAATTAAAGATCCTTCAGAGGTTGTTTCTGTTGGTGACGAGGTTGAGGTTACAATCAAATCTCTCAACCCCGAAAAGAAACAGATTGCTCTCGGCTACAAGAAGCTTGAGGACAACCCCTGGGAAATCTTCAAAGCGAAATATGCAGTTGACTCTGTAGCAGAAGTTGAAATTGCTAACTTCACAGATTTCGGTGCATTTGCTCACATCGTTCCCGGTGTTGATGGTCTTATTCATATTTCACAGATTGCTAACAAGCATGTTGCAAAGCCTGCTGATGTTCTTAAGATCGGTGAAAAGGTTGAAGCAAAGATCACAGAAATCGACGAGGAAAGAAAGAGAGTTAGCCTTTCAATCCGCGCACTTCTTCCCGTAGAAGAAGCAGCAGAAGAAGCTCCCGCTGAAGAAGCAGTTGAAGCTCCTGTTGAAGAATAATTAACTTACGCCGTCCACCCTTTAATGAGTGGACGGTTTTTATGAGAGAGGGTGTAGATATGTATTGCGATAATTGCCATAGACAGAGTCCTGATAATTTTGTCAATTGTCCCTATTGCTCTGCGCCCTTGAAAAATAATAAAAGAAAAAAGCCGCAGAAATTCACAAAGAAAAAGGAGCGTAAAAAGACGATTTCCTTCAAAACTGCAACAATAATTGCTGTGGGAATTGCCTTTGTTCTTGCAATTTGCGCTATTGCAGTAGGCTCTCTTACAGGCACTAAGCCTGATAAGGTTGTTAAAACAATGGTGGAAGCAATCGAAAATAACGATGCTGAGCTTTATTATTCACTTTATGACGAGCATATTAAATCGTATTATAAAGAGAATTTTTATTATGGCGACGAGGAAACCTTTGACGCTATGACAAAGCCCTTGCAGGAAAGCAGAGAATTTTATGCTTCAAAATGCGGCGAGGATTTCAGCCTTAAATATGAAATTGTCAGTGTGGAATACCTCAGTGATGAAGAATTGGAGTTGAATAACGATTCTTTAGTAACCCTCTATGGTTATCGTCAGCTTCCCTCAAAAACAGCAGTTTTAGAATTCAACATAGAGGTAAAAGGCGATAATGGTACATATAAGAGTGAATATACCCAGTTCTATTGTTCCCTGATAAACGGAAAGTGGTATAAAATGATTCTACCCACAACTCTTTCATAAACCCGACGACAGCAGATATTACTATCTGCTGTCGTTTTTTGTGTTTTTATGTCAATATAATTCCTTTTAAGAAATATTTTGTATTTTACACAAAAAAACTTGACAAAACCAAAAAAATATTTGACAAATTGCTAAAAGAATGGTATATTGTAGCATAAGAGTAAAATAGTCAGTTAGTCGGGGTGGTTTATTGAGTTCGCATATTTACAAGGATTATAAATCTTTGAGTAATGAAGAACTTGTTAAACTTTCTCAGGATGGTGACGAAAACGCAACTTCAGTTCTTTCTGCCCGTTTTCTTAATACTCGCGGTGCAGGAGTGAGCATTTCTTACCTTGATTCTGACGATTTTGTTCAGGAGGGTATGATAGGCTTTCTGAAAGCTGTTAAGACCTATGATTTTTCCCGCGGTGTTCCTTTTGAAGCGTATGCTTTTAAATGTATGCAGAATAGCATCAATACTGCCGCAGGAATATCAAGAGTCGAAATTCCTGTGGGAATGAGCTCGGAAATGCCTGAAGCAACTGATACCGATGAAGACCCATTGAAGCTTATTCTTGATGGTGAGCATTTTAACGAGGTTTTATCTGCTTGCGAAACTACTCTTTCTGATATTGAAAAAACCGTTGTGTTTTTCAGAGCAGGCGGTATGGCTTATGAAGAAATCGGCAAAAGGCTGAATATGACTGATAAGGCAGTAGATAATGCCCTTCAGAGAGCCAGAAGAAAATTAAAAAGTGTGTGTTCTGATTAGGCTTTGCCTGAATCAGTTTACATAAAAAATTTAAGCGAGGTAGCAAAAATGTACGAAGACAAAACACTCGTATGTAAAGAGTGCGGCAATGAATTTATTTTCACAGCCGGAGAACAGGAATTCTATGCAGAAAAAGGTTTGGTTAATGAGCCCAAGAGCTGTAAAGCTTGTCGTGACGCTCGTAAACAGGCTATGAGAGGCGAACGCGAAAAGTTCACAACTGTTTGTGCAGAGTGTGGAGGAGTAGCAGAAGTTTACTTCAAACCCCGTGAAGATCGCCCTGTTTATTGCAGTGAATGCTTCGGAAAGAAGAAGGAAGCAGAGGCTTAATTATTTATATATAATATTTAGGTGTCTAACCCTGCGGTTTTTACCGCAGGGTATTCTTTTTTATATTGAATTTATTGTATTAGTATAGTATAATGGATATATATGTTTTTCGGAGGAACGATTATGAAAAAATTAATATCTCTACTCCTTTCAATAGTACTGGTGCTTACAATGTTTTCTGTTGTAGGCTCTGCTATTGATGAGCCTTTTGCATCAGGCGTGGTATATGCTATTGATGATTTTCCCGTATATTGGGAGCTTTCCGAAGATGGCGGAACTCTTACCATAAATGGTAAAGGTCATATGGGTGAATTTGAAGAAACACCGGAATGGCTTTCTTATAACTTCACTAAGCTTGTTGTTGGTGAAGGTTTAAGAGATATCGGTATAGGTGCCTTTTTAAATGCTAAATCTCTTGAAAGCGTTGAGTTCTCTTCAACTGTTGATATAATTAATCAAAGAGCTTTCTATGGTTGTGAAAACCTTAAGGAAGTTGATTTTGGTAATGCTTTCTATGCGGCAACAATGGCGTTTTATGGTTGCACATCATATAAAGATATAAAAATTCCTGAAACTTTAAAATCAATTGATGAATATGCTTTCGGTTATTATTGCGATGAAGAGCTTGACGATGAATTTGCAAAAATTGATGGTGTAACTATTTCTGCAAAAGGTGATACTGAAGCTCAGAGATATGCAGAAGAAAACGAAATTTCTTTTATCAATTTAAGTGATTACACAGAGTTTTTTGAATACCTTGTAGTTGATTCCGCTCTCTTGACAAGTGAACCCTATGTAATGCTTATTTCATATAAGGGCTGTCCGTATTCAACTGATATAATCATTCCCGAAGAAATTGAGGGTTACAAGGTTCGTGATTTAGCAGATAACCTGTTTTCTAATACAGATGTTACATCTGTTTACATTCCCTCAACAGTTACACGCGTGAACCCTGAAGTTTTTGAAAATGCAAGTGAGCTTGAAGAGATTATCTGCGAAGATGGCGGAAAATATGTTTCCGTTGACGGATGTCTTTATAACGAGGATGGCTATATTCTCTTAAAGGTTCCCGAAGCGAAAACAGAAATTAACGAATACCCCGAAAATATCAGAACAATTTATGAAAATGCCTTCAGAAATTCCTCTGTTAAAGAGGTAGTTCTTCCTGAAACAGTTGTAAATATCCGAGAATATTCTTTTGCGTTTTCAGGTGTTGAAAAGGTTGTAATACCCGAAAATGTAACCTTGATTAGCGAATTCGCATTCTATGGCTCTGAAAATCTTAAAGAGGTTGTTCTCCCTAATGGTCTTGAAGAAATCGCAGCCAACGCCTTCGGTCATTGTTCCTCTCTTACGGATATATATTTGCCTTATGGACTCACTTGTATTGAGGGCTCTGCCTTCCATTGTGCAGGTCTTAAATCCGTAATAATTCCCGATACTGTAAACAGAATAACCGACTATGCCTTCGGCTATTATAGTGCAGATGATATCGAGTTCGTAAAGGATGAAGCCTTTGAAATTCAGGGCAGAAGCGGTACTGTTGCAGAAGAATATGCAATTGAAAACGGCTTTAAGTTCACAGATATTTCTCCCGAACAGCCTGAAATCTGGTATGCTTATACGGATAAGATGTCTGTAACTCTCTTCTGGGAGCAGACAGAGGATGCTGAATGGTACGAGATTTACAGAAAAACAGACGATACAGACTTTATCAAGGTTGGCGAGGCAGGTGTTGATGAAGAGCCTGTTTTCAGCGATATAAATGTTTTGGGTGGCGAAACCTATACATACAGCGTTGTTGCAGTTAAGGGCAATTTAGGAAGCTCTTACGAAAATACCTATGATATTAAATTTATTACCCTTGATACTCCTGAACTTGTAAGCGCTGAAATGACTCGCGAGGGCGTGTTGGTTAAATGGAAAACAGTCAAGAATGCAGAGGGTTATATTCTCTATCGTCAGACAGAGGATTCCGATTGGGAGGAAATTGCCGATTTCAAGGGTAGCGTTAAATCCTATGAAGACAAAACCTGCGAAAGCGGTGTAACCTATTCCTATACCGTTAAAGCCTACAACGGTGAATTTGAGAGTAGTTGTGACTATGACGGCGTAAGCTCAATGTTCCTTTCAATTCCCCAATTACTCAAGGCTTCAAATGCAACCAAAGGTATCAAAATTACTTGGGAAAAGGTAAAAGGTGCTAATAGCTACATTATCGGCAGAAAAACAAGTTCAACAGGTTGGACAAAAATTGCAGAGGTAGAAGATGTTGACAGTTACATTGACACTACTGCAAAGGCAGGAACAACCTATACTTATACTGTTGTTTCGGTTTGCGATGATGTAAATGGCTTCTATGACGAGAGTGGCTTAACCTATAAGCGTCTTGCTAAGGTTACAACCGAAGGCGCAACCAACACATCAGATGGTGTTAAGGTTAGCTGGAAGCCTGTTTCAAAATGCACAGGCTATTATGTTTACAGAAAAACCGAAAACGGCTCTTATAAGAAAATTGCAACAGTAAAGGGTGCAACTAAATCCTATTACACAGATAAAACTGCAAAAAGCGGAACAAAGTATACCTATAAGGTAGTTGCATATAGTGGCTCATACACAAGCTATTATACAGAAGCAACTGTTTTGTATCTTGCTTCACCGAAGCTTTCAAGTGCAAAAAGCGCAAAATCAGGTATAACTGCAAAATGGGGAACAGTAAAGGGCGCAAGCGGTTATTATGTTTATCGTCAGGAAGCAAATGGTAGCTTCAAGAAAATCGCAACAGTAAAGGGTGCAACAAAAAATTCATACCTTGATAAATCCGCTAAAAAAGGCAAGACTTATACCTATAAGGTAAAAGCCTACTACTCAAAAACCACATCCGCATATTCAAATGCTAAAAAAGTAACAGATAAATATTAAGAAAAAATCCGTTCTCGAAATGAGAACGGATTTTTTAGTTGCCATAAGTGTGTATGTAAAAGTAGAGCGAAACTTATCATCCCTGTTTTGTCACAGACAAAATAGGGAGGGGGACCAAAAGCGTAGCTTTTGGTGGTGGGTTGCCCCATTCATCCTTTTCTTTGTAAAAGTAATGCAAATCTATTATTTCGGGTATTCGACTTCTTTACCCAAACAATTTATAGCAAATAAATTGGGTATCGCCATAAGTCCGTTGCAGATATCTGCAAATTCCCAAATTATTTTTGGTGGGTTAAGGCTGCCAATGAAAATCAGAATAATATAAAGCCCCTTATATATTTTAATATGTTTTTTACCGAATAAATAAGAAAAGCTTTTTTCACCATAAAATGAACAGCTTGAAAGAGAAGTGAAGGCGAAAACTGCAGTGAGAAGTGAGATTCCCTTTCTGCCTATTTCGCCGATTGTTGAATATGCCGAAACCGATAAATCTGCTCCATATAATTTAGAACTGAAATTGCTTTGGGTAACAAGAATAACTAGAGCCGTGATTGTGCAGAGAAAAACTGTGTCAATAAACACCTCAAGCATTGCCCACATACCCTGAGCTTCGCCCTTTTGGTTGTTAGATTCAGCGTGAATAAGGGTGGATGACCCAAGACCTGCCTCGTTTGAAAAAACGCCCCTTGAAACGCCGTAGCGCATAGCTTTAAACATACCATAACCATTGATGGCTCTCAAGGAAAAAGCTTCTTTAAACACCAAAGAAATTGCAGGAATAAGGTTTTGCCTGAATTTGAAAAGAACTGTAAAAGAAAGTATAAGATAAGCGATTGTCATAAAGGGTACAATGATTGTTCCGAATTTGGAAATTCTTTTCATTCCACCGCTTATTATAATAAAGCATAATGCAGCGCAAATAAGCCCGACAATATATTTATCTGTATCAAACCCTGCAGAAAGCGCTTCTGAAACAGAATTGCTCTGAGCAAGGTTTCCCATACCTATAACGGAAGAAAGGGAAAAAAGGGCATATACCTTTGCAAGCCCCTTCATTTTTATTCCGTTTTCTATGTAGGAAAAAGCACCGCCCTGTAATTTCCCGTATTTATCTTTTCTTCGGTATTTTACCCCTAAATAGTTTTCGGAGAAAGCTGTCATCATAGAAAGAAAAGCTGAAATCCACATCCAGAAAACAGTTCCTGCACCACCTGAATAAATTGCAGTTGCAACCCCAACAATGTTGCCCGTTCCGATACAAGCGCCTAAAACAGAACAGAATGCACCAAATTGAGAAATACCACCGCTTTCTGTTTTTGAAAACATTTTAAAAAGAGTTTCTTTAATCATTGTAAGGAAACCGCGCAGTTGAAAAAATCTGCTCTTAAAAGAAAAACGCAAAGCTGTAAAAATAAATATAAAAAGCATAGGCGGACCCCAGACAACTGAACCGACTGCATTTAAAAAACTTTCCATAAAACACCTCTTTCCTTTGACAAACGAAAAAAACAGTATATAATATGTCACATAATATATTATTTTGATTTTCGTTTTTTATTCTTGAAAGGATTTTTAGATGGCTCGTGATTTGACAACCGGTAAGGTCAATAAGCTGCTTTTGCAATTTACCTTGCCTCTTTTTATAAGCGTTCTTTTTCAACAGTTTTACAGTATCGCCGATAGCCTTATTGCAGGTCGCTTCGCAGGTGAGGATGCCCTTGCAGCAGTGGGCGCATCTTATCCGATAACCAATATTTTTAATGCGGTTGCCTTCGGTTGTAACATCGGTTGCAGTGTTATTATTTCTCAGCTTTTCGGTGCAAGGGAATTCAAGAAGGTAAAAACTGCAACATCAACCTCGCTTATTTCCTGCCTGAGCTTAGGCGGTATTCTCGCATTGGGAGGTATTCTTCTTACACCTGCTCTTATGAGTGCAATTGATACACCTGCTAATATTTTCTCTGACTCGGCATTGTATCTGAGAATATACATAGGCGGCTTTATTTTCCTTTTTATTTATAATATCGCAAATGGTATTTTCACATCCTTGGGCGACTCTAAAACACCATTGTATTTTCTGATTTTCTCTTCTGTTTTCAATGTTGCTTTAGACTATATATTGGTTGTTTTCTTCGATATGGGTGTTTCAGGCGTTGCCTGGGCTACCTTCATAGCTCAGGGTCTTGCAGGTGTGCTTTCTGTATTAACCCTTTTAAAGCATATTAAAAGGCTTCCTGTAAATGAAAAAGTACCGCTGTTTTCCTTTGATTTATTAAAAAAGATTGCCCGTATTTCTGTGCCTAGTATTCTTCAGCAGAGCTTTGTTTCTGTGGGTAATGTGTTTATTCAGAAGCTTATAAACGGCTATGGCTCTTCGGTTATCGCAGGCTTTTCTGCGGCATTCAAGCTGAATATATTTACTGTTAATTGCCTTTATACCTTTGGTAATGCCGTTTCAAGCTTTACTGCTCAGAATTTTGGCGCAAAAAAATACTCCCGTATAAGAGAGAGTATGAAATATGGCTCAATTATGGTTGTAATAACAGGTATCTTTTTTGCGGCTATGCATCTTTTCTTTAATGTTCAGCTTATTGAAATGTTTGTTGAGGGGAGCAGCAGCGCAGAAGCGGTGGAAGCAGGCTCGCTTTTCCTTAAGGTTGTAGCACCGTTCTATGCCTTTGTGGGCATAAAGCTTGTTGGTGATGGCATTTTAAGAGGTACAGGCTCAATGAAGCTTTTTGTCATAGCAACCTTTACAGATTTGATTTTGAGGGTCGTTCTGGCGTATGTGCTTTCACCCTATTTTGGCTATATGGGAATATGGTGGGCTTGGCCTATTGGTTGGACAGTTGCAAACATTCTTTCCTTGTTCTTCTATTTTAAATTGATGAATAAATATGATAGTAAAAAGAAACAAGCTGTGTAGTACAAAAAACTACACAGCTTTTTTAACATTTCCTTCTTAATTTTGCTTTCTTACTATACGATATTCGTCATCCGCTCTGAAATAGGGACAAGCGTCATTTGAAGATGTAAGGAATTTTAAATATTCATCTTCGTCCAATTCGATGTCGCAGAAGTATTCCTCTAAATCCTCATCGTATCTGTAATTTTCACACATATCGCACATTGCCATAATGTAACCTCATTTGTGATATTTTCCGTTGTTGTTAATCTGAAATGCTCTGTAAATCTGCTCAAGGAGCATAACTCTCATAAGCTGATGGGGAAAGGTCATAGGAGAAAAGGAAAGCTTGAAATCAGAAAGTGCTTTGATTTCGGGAGAAAGACCGAAGGAGCTTCCGATAATAAAAACTATATTGCTTTTTCCGTTGACTGCCGCATCATTAATGGCTTTAGCAAAGCTTTCGCTTGACTTTTCCTTGCCCTCAATACAAAGAGAAAAAACATAGCTGTTGTTAGGTATTTTTTTCTTGATTTCCTCAGCCTCTTTTGAAAGGGCATTATCAATTTCTGTCTGAGAGGGATTGTCAGAAAGCCTTATGGGGTTAAGCTCAATTATCTGTGGCTTGCCATAAGCGGAAAGTCTTTTAACATATTCGTTTATGGCATCCGTTAAATATTTTTCTTTTAATTTGCCAAGGGCAATAACTGTAATATTCATTATTCAAGTCCTAAATATGGTGCGGGGTTGAGTCTGTTACCGTTGATTCTTACCTCAAAGTGAAGGTGAGCGCCGAAGGAATAACCGGTGTTACCAACTCGTCCGATAGCCTGACCCTTTGTAACCTTGTCACCGGGGTTTACCATAAGTGAATTATCGAGCATATGAGCGTAAAGAGTTTCTACGCCGTTGCCGTGGTCGATTATAACATAGTTACCATAACCGCCCGTGCTCCAGCCTGCAGTTGTAACAGTACCTGAGGCACCTGCAACAACAAGGGAGCCTGATGCGCTTGCGCCTGAAATGTCAATACCTCTGTGGTTACCAAGGCTTCTGTAGCCAAAGGGTGAGGTAACGGTGAATAAGCCAACAACGGGCCAACAGAAATAGCCTGTTGTCTGCAAAACGGAATAAGTTCCGAGAGAAAGGCTTTCTGCACGGATTCCTCGTTCAACAATCTGTGAAACAGGAGTTTTCACGGAAACGCTCATAATTTCTTCTGCAGAAACCTTTTTGTCACCAATGTAGGTTACAAGGTCGATTGCATAAGCAGATCCGTTTTCGCCGTTTCTTCTTACCCTTGTGTCGCCGATGAAGAGAGTGTTTGTCTGAATTTCAACTGTTTCAAAATCTACTGTTTCAATGGTCTTTTCGCAGTCAGCACGGCATATCTCAAGAGGCTCAAGAATTTTTAGGTTAAGCTCTAATTGGTCAATTGACCAGATTCTTTCATCCTTGACCTTGTAATAAGCATCGCTGAATGTGATTTCCTGAGCAAAGGAAACAGAAGAATTTGGGTATTCCTTTTGTGCTTTTTCAAGCTGCTTTAAGAAAATTTCTCTTGCACTTTGTCTGTTTGTCACAGCGCAGAAGAATTCTGAATCAAAATAAATTTCTGTTACACAGATGCGGTCGGGAGCCACCTTTTTTGCAAGAGCATCTGCTAAAAGCTCTGTACTTTTCAGGTTGTATGGCTCGGTCTTGGTAGCTTTGGTGTCAAACTGAGTGTCCGAGGTCATTCCAAGGGCTTTAAGAGCCATGGTTTTTGCATGGTCGGCATCATTCTGCGAGCAAGCATACCCGATAACCTCATTTTTAAAGGTTAAGGCAACCGCATCAACCTTACTGTCAGTAGAAACGATATAAACAACCGAAGTGGCTAAAATTGCAAAAATTACAATAAACACAACACTTCGCTTGAAAAAGGTTTTTGCTGAAGCAAAGGAATCCTTATTAAATTTGAAAAGCTTTTGCAAACCCTTGAAAATCAATCGAAAGAATGATTTGAAAATATCTGTAATCAGAATACCAAGGTTTGTTATATAAACATAAAGCGTTTTAAAAATTAAACCCATAAATATTTTGTCCTACTAATTATTTACCGAAAACATCGGATTCAATATAGTCAACTCCGAGAGCACGGCAGTAGTTGAGAGAAGCAACATCATTTGCAGTCCAAACGCCGATTTTTAAGCCTTTGTCGTGGAATTCCTTAACCATTTTAGGTGTTGTAATTTTCCATTCTGCATCAATGTCAAAGCCGTAGTCAATGCACTTGTGGTAGTCACCGCAGTTTTTACCGTAGGTGAGCATAATCTGTAAGTCAGGGAACGCCTCGTGAGTTTTGATAAGGTTTTCGAATTCAAATGACTGAAGAGAGCATCTCTTTAAATCGTAAATTTCGCCTGCCATTGTGAAAAGGCGCTTGATGTCCTCGTCAGAAAATTCGCCCTTAAGCTCAATAAAGCAAATCATATTTGCATCACGGCAGATTTCGAGGTATCTCTCGAATGTGCAGATGTAAACGATTTCATCGGATTTATCGTTGTAAAGAGCTTTTTTTGAAAGCTCCTCGTAGGTTGAATCTGCAACGATTAATTCAGTTCCGTCAAAGAATTTAGCTTCGTCATTGTGGTTTACAACGAAAACGCCGTCCTTTGTCATACGAACATCAGTTTCGATACCGCCTGAACCATTCTTAACAGCACTTAAAAATGCAGTCTCGGTGTTGCCGGGGTGCTTGCTGCTATGACCTCTGTGAGCGATCATACATATATCCTTGTGCATTTCTTTATTGAAAAAGTGAGATGCGATTGCAGTAGCTGCAGCTCCGCCTAAATAAAGTAAAGCCTTAGTTGATTTTTTCATAATATTACTCCTAAAACAAAACATATACATTTATTATATAAAACTATATATATCTTTGTCAATGAAATCCCGAGAATTTTAACTATTGTTTATTTTGTAAATATATGGTATCATAAAGTGTAATTTTATGTATTGTGGGTGATGTTGTGAAAAACTCGGAAATCAATATCAGAGACCCTTTTGTTCTCAAACATAACGGAAACTATTATATGTATGGTACAAGAGCTGCTGATTTTGGTATTAAAACAGGCGGCTTTGATGTTTATATAGGTACTGATTTGGAAAATTGGTCCGAGCCTATAGAGGTTTTTAATTCAAATAAACACGGCTTGAATACTGTTGTTAACTGGGCTCCCGAGGTTCACGAATTTGAAGGCAAATTCTATATGTTCGCAACCTTTACCAAACCCAATGGCTTAAGAGGAACATATATCTTAAAGAGCGATACTCCCGATGGTGAATTCGTTCCCGTATCCGACGGTGCGGTAACTCCTTGGGAGTGGGAATGTCTTGACGGTACATTCTATGTTGAAAACGGTAAACCTTATTGCGTTTTCTGTCACGAGCATACCCAAATTCTTAACGGAACAATTTGTTTTATGGAATTAAAGCCTGATTTTTCAGGATGTATAGGTGAGCCAATTGAGCTTTTTGCCGCAAGCTCATTTCTTAACAGAGAAGCAACCGAGGATTGTCACAATGTAACTGACGGACCATTCCTTTACAAAAAGGAAAATGGTAAGCTTATTATGATATGGTCAACCTGCGCGGATGGCTATGTTCAATGTGTAGCAACCTCCGATAATGGCTCGATTTTTGGAAATTGGTCACACCTTAAGCCCATTTTCGAGGATGACGGCGGTCATGGTATGATTTTTAAGGACTTTGACGGTAATCTGAAATTAACGCTTCATTGTCCTAATATCTCTTACGAGGAAAAGCCTGTTTTCTTCTCAATCAAGGAAACAGAGGATTCAATCGTTATAGATTGACAGAAAGGTGTCAAAAGAATGAAAAGCTATTTTGATATAATTGCTTTGAATTTTAAAGAGCATAAAGAAAATATCCATCAGGTATTAAGGCTTTCCATAGCAGACCTTAAAAAGACCTATAACGGCTCTGCTTTAGGTTGGGCTTGGGCAGTCATAAAGCCTGTGTTTACAATTTTTGTTTATTGGTTTGCAATTTCAATAGGTCTTCGTAGTGGTAAGGATGTAGGGGAGTATCCCTTTATTCTCTGGCTTGTTGCAGGTATGGTTTCATGGTTTTTTATGGGCGATGCTATCACAGGCGGTACAAATTGTATCAGAAGATATTCCTATCTTGTTACAAAAATGAAGTACCCGATAATGACAATTCCCACCTTTACAAATCTTTCCAACCTTCTCGTTCACGGAATACTTGTAGCAGTTGTAATCGTTTTATTCTGGGTGATGGGCTATCCGCCAACAATTTATCTTCTTCAGTTGCCAATATATATGCTTCTGATGTTCCTGTTCTTTAATGCATGGGCTCTTTTTGCGGGGCTTGTTTCCGCTATCGGTAAGGACTTTTCAAACCTTGTGAAATCCTTTAATATTGCGGTTTTCTGGCTTTCGGGTATTCTTTGGAACATTGATAATGTTGCCGATAATAAAGTAATCAGCACTATTCTTATGCTCAATCCCGTAACCTTTATCTGTTATGGTTATCGTAATTGCTTTATAAACCACGTATGGTTCTTTGAGCAGCCTGAAAGACTCGCTTGCTTCCTTGCTTGGTATGCGATATTGGGCTTTATGTCCTTGTGGGCATATAAAAAGCTCCGCAAAGAAATACCCGATGTGCTTTGATAAGGGGGTTGCATAGTATGAAAGATACAGTAATAAGCTTTAAAAATGTCACAAAAATTTATAAGCTTTACTCAAGTACAAGAAAAAGGCTTATGGCAATTTTCTTGAAGAATGTGAAATATAAAAAGAAAAAAGCCGTTGATGATGTAAGCTTTGAAATCAAAAGGGGCGATTCGGTTGCTCTTTTTGGTAAAAATGGTGCAGGTAAATCCACCATCCTTAAAATGATAACAGGCGTATCGTTCCCCACAAGCGGTGAAATAACAGTAAACGGCAGAGTAAGTGCTCTTCTTGAGCTTACAAGTGGCTTTGACCAGGAGTTTTCGGGAAGAGAGAATATTTATCTTAAAGGTCATATCCTCGGTCTTTCCGATAAGGAAATTAAGGAGCTCGAGCCTACAATTATAGAGTTCTCTGAATTAGGCGATTATATAGACCAACCCGTTCGCACCTATTCGAGCGGTATGAAATCCCGCCTTGGCTTTGCAATCAATGTTAATATCAGACCTGAGATTCTCATTGTTGACGAGGCATTGAGCGTTGGTGATACAGCCTTCAGAATCAAGTGTAAGGAAAAGGTAAACGAGATAATTGAAAAGGATAATGTAACCCTTCTTTTCGTTACTCATCAGACCGCAGTTGCAGAGGATTTCTGCACAAGAGGTATCGTTATGAAAAATGGTAAGCTTATCTTTGATGGCGAGGTTCATGAAGCATCTGAGTACTATAAGAAAATGTATAATATAAAGAAAAAATAAAAAAGAAACTCCCGATTCAAATGAATCGGGAGTTTTGTTATGAAAACTTATTTCATAATGATATCAGCATAAACAGGGTAGTGGTCGGAAACGAAGCGTCCGTCAATACCTTCTGTAACAACCTTGTAAGAAACTGCTTCGAAATTATCGTTAATCATAACATAGTCGATAATATCATCAGCGTGTTTTTCAGGCTTTGTATCGTGGTATGTGCAATAGCTCATTGTGTCGGGTGCAAGATATTTTGTATCGTTAAGAACACCTGATTCAACGAACTGCTTGTAGTTATCGCTACCTTCAACAACATTCATATCTGCGGTGAAAACAACGGGCATATCAGCGAATTCTTTCGCCTTATTAACAATCAAATCAACGCTGTTCTTTCTTGCGGAAACACCAACATGGTCAAAGTGGCTGTTAAGGTGAGCATATTTTTCGCCTGTTTCCTTGTTTACAAGAACTGCCCATGTGCAAACTCGTCTGCAAGCAGCATCCCAACCGAATGAAACCTTGTCGGGTGTTTCTGAAAGCCAGAATGTACCGCTGTCTTCAAGGTCATATTTGTCCTTAAGATAGAAAATTGCGGAATATTCGCCTTCATTGTCGCCGTCATCACGGCCAACGCCAACATAAGCATATTTCTCGCCAACAGTTTCCTTGAGAGTTGCCATCCATTCGGGTGTTGCTTCCTGAACACCGATTGAATCTGCTTCACTGTCGAGCATAGTCTGAGAAACGATGCCGATTCTGTCTTCCCATGAATCGCTGCCAACATTTGTGCAACGGATGTTGAAGCTCATAATTCTCATTTCAATTTCCTCCTTAGGTTCAAAGCCCTGAACTACTGTGTTGTCAGTCTTGTTGTTTGAAATAAGACCAAACAATGATGTGAGCATTGTAATGAACGCCATAACAATAGCGCCAATGCTTGAAGCAAAACCTGCCATAACATTACCTCCAAAAAAGAATATATAATTATAATAGCACAATTTGGAAAAGTGTCAATAAATTTAATGCAAAATGCAAAATATCGGGGCGCAGGAATGCGCCGATTATAAACAAAAACATCGCCTCTTGCGAAGCGATGTTTTGCTTTAATTATCAGTCTTTAAGAAACTCTTTTACGCTGCCTGTAACACCTGCAAGGTTCTGTAAATCGGAAGGAACAATAATCTTTGTTGCCTGACCGTCTGCAGCCTTT
The DNA here is from genome assembly GCA_045660345.1 of Acutalibacteraceae bacterium. Lineage (GTDB taxonomy): Bacteria > Bacillota > Clostridia > Oscillospirales > Acutalibacteraceae > DTU089. Next base: position 21,473 of record JAZRDP010000021.1, on the reverse strand, counting down.
TCAAATGCTTCCATACCCTTAAGAGAAATGTATTCCTTAGAGGGAGCGGCCTCATTAATCATTCTGATACCTTCTGCCTGAGCCTTCTGAATTGCGATGATTGCATCTGCTTCACCTTCTGCTTCGCGGATTTTAGCTTCCTTAACTGCTTCTGCATGGAGAATTGCAGCCTGCTTGTCAGCTTCAGCTTCAAGAATCTGAGCTTCCTTTTTACCTTCTGCAACAAGAACGGCACTTGCTTTTTCACCTTCTGCACGAAGAATGCTTTCACGGCGTTCACGCTCTGCCTTCATCTGCTTTTCCATAGCATCCTGAATTTCACGAGGGGGAAGAATGTTTTTAAGCTCAACTCTGTTAACCTTAATGCCCCAGGGGTCAGTTGCCTCATCAAGAATACCACGGATTTTTGCATTGATTGTATCACGGGATGTAAGAGTATGGTCAAGCTCAAGCTCACCAATGATGTTACGCAAAGTTGTTGCTGTTAAGTTTTCAATAGCAGAAATGGGGTATTCAACACCGTAGCAGAAAAGCTTAGGGTCAGTAATCTGGAAGAAAACAACAGTATCAATCTGCATTGTTACATTATCTTTTGTGATAACGGGCTGAGGCGGGAAGTCAACAACCTGCTCTTTAAGAGAAACAACCTTTGCTACTTTTTCCAAGAAAGGTTTTTTGATATGGAAACCGGTTTCCCATGTTTCACTGTATGCACCTAATTTTTCAATAACATACGCCTTTGACTGGGGAACAATTTTGATGTTGGCAATTACAAGAAGAATTATAATTGCAAGAACAGCAATAATTGCAATTATACCTACTGATGCCATAGCTGAAAGTGTAATAAACATAATTTTTCCTCCTTATAATAAACCATTATATTATAATATCGGGCGGACAATAAGCTTGACGCCCTCAATTTTAATAACTGTAACATGTGCGCCTGCGGGAATTGTATAGTTATCTATCTCTGTTCTTGCAGTCCATATTGAACCACCAACCTTAACAAGACCCTTTGCTTCAAGATTATTGATGTCTTCTGTAACAACGGCTTCCTTGCCTATGTACATATCGGCATTTGTTGGCTGCTTTGTTGTCTTAGTCATTTTCTTTACAAGAGGACGAGTGACAACAAGCGCGATTGCAGATACCACAACAAATACAATAACCTGAACAATAATATTATCGGTTATAAATGTTGAAACAAGCGCGGCAAATGAGCCCACAGCGAACCAGATGGTAAGAAGCTGAGCAGTTGAAGCTTCAATAATAATGAATGCTGCGAGAAGCGCAACCCATACCCAAACCATCATAAAACCACATCCTTTCTAATGCTTTACAATTAAATTATATACGGCTTTTTCAGGTTTTTCAATACTTTTTCATCACATTTTTCTGTCAAAATACGGCACTTAATTCAGGTTCATTTGACTCGATAATATACAAAAGCTCTTCCTTGCAATCTTCTGCATTGAGCAAAACCGCTTCGTAATCACCGATTTCTGAAAAATAAACAATTTTATTCAGTAACTTGTCAACCTCGTTGGTGTTGGTTCTTCCAATAAAAATATTTAATAAAAAAACTTTTCGATGCCAATTTCGGTTCGTCTGAACAGACAAGGGGTTAACCTCTTCCACTTCTTCTGTTATGACATTATAGAGTACCTCGTCAAGTCCTGATACTACTTGGTTGCAGGTGCTTTTAACAAAAAAGGAAGAAAAAATTCCTAAAGCAATTGAAATGACCGGAATTATTATAGCAACAACAATTCTTTTCATATTTTAACAATCCTTTTTGAAAATAATATTGAATTTTTTGCTTTTATCAACTGTCATAAGCATAACATTTTTTATATCGTCCGTTTCTCTTTGGAGTTTTGAAACAACTTCTTTTTCGGTTATACCGCAGTCTTTAAATGAGCTTTCTATGATTTTGCCGTCAATAATAACCGCGCAAGGCATACCTGTATCTTTTTCAGTTTTACCAAAAGTTTTCTGAATTGCAGGGCGGTAGCAAGGTTTTAACAGCACAGATAAAGTTCCGTTGGTTTCCACCACCGCATATTCCACTTCTTCAATATCAAAAACATCCTTTTGCCTTAAAGCCAATAAAACATCATTTATTGTGAAACGCAGAGCTTTAAGCTCATTCTGTAAAAGTTCGCCGTTTCTTATTATAGTTATGGGCTTGCCCTCTGTAAGATACCTGAATTTTACTGATTTCCTGTCGATAAGGGAGTTTATTATTTCAAAGCTTACGAGAAGAAAAAGGGGTACTATACTGTTCAATATAGGAACATTGTTATCTCCGATTGGCATAGCCGCAATTTCGGAAATGAGAATTGTTATAACAAGCTCACCCGGTTGAAGCTGACCTAATTGGCGCTTACCCATAAGACGAACACAGACTGAAACCGCGCAATATATAATAAATGTTCTGATTATTGTTATTATCATCAAATCACCATTCTTGTTTTCTCCGCAAATACTTGGAATATACAGTGAAAAAAGGGGAGAATATGAATGGTGATTTTATGGAAAATAAAGAAAATGTGCTTTTGCCTTTATCGGAATATAATGAAGAAACCTATGGTGATATAAGAGAAAACGCAGTGGAAAACGGAAGAATTATAAAGGAAGCCTTCAAGGGTAGCTTTGATATTGTTGTAAAAAAAGGCTACTGCAACGGAAGGTGTGTTGTTTTTGCCAATTGCGACGGACTTTGCAGTGCTCAGAGAATTGCAGATAATGCTATTAAACCTCTTCTGATCTTTCAAGGAGAGCTGCCTGAAGAAAATGCTCTTGATTTTATCGGCAATCACATTATTTACGGCACGGAGCAAAAGCAAATTACAAGCCTTGATGAAGCTATGAAAGAAATTTTAAGGGGAACTCTTCTCATATTTGTTGAGGGTGAGAAAAGTTGTCTTGTTTTTGGTGTCCAGAATCCGCCTCAGCGCGCTCTTCAGGAGCCTGATAATGAGGTTCAGGAGTTTGGTGCAAGAGAGGGCTTTGTTGAGAATATAAAAACCAATTTAACGCTTATAAGAGAACGACTTTGCACAACCAATTTTAAAATCGAATCAAAAGAAGTCGGCAAAACAAGTAAAACCCGTATTCTCATTTGCTATATGAAGGACAGAGTTAATCCCGATACTCTCCAAGAGGTGAAAAAACGCCTTGACTCTGTTGATATTGATACAGTTTTGGCGGCAGGCTATTTAAGGAAAACCTTTGATACTAAAAGAAAGAGTCTTTTCACAATGGTGGGGCAGACTCAAAGACCCGATACTCTTGCTGCAAAGGTCTGTGAGGGTAAAATCGGAATAATTGTGGATGGCACGCCCTTTGCACTTATTGTTCCAAGGCTTTTTATTGAGAATTTTCAGACCCTTGATGACTATATAAACCGTCCGTATTTCTGTGCATTTATGAGAGGTGTAAGATTACTTGCATTTCTTATAAGCGTGTTTTTGCCGGGTGTTTTCGTGGCAATAGGTCTTTTTCATCAGGAGATTTTCCCTGATGATATGCTGTATAACATTGTCATAATGGAAAGCAATACCTTGTTTACTCTGACTGTTGAAGCCCTGATAATCCATTTCGTCTATGAAACTGTCAGAGAAGCAGGACTCAGAATGCCTAAAGCAATAGGTCACGCTGTCAGTATCGTCGGCGCTCTTGTTATCGGTGATGCGGCAGTGACCGCAGGACTTATAGGTGCGCCCATGCTTATTATTGTTGCACTGACTGCAATCTGCTCTTTGGTTTCCTCGGATTTATACCAGCCTATTTCGGTTCTGAGAATTGTTTTCATTCTTGTGGGTGGTGTATCGGGTCTTTACGGAATTATGATTGGTGCAGCGGCGCTTCTTATAAATCTTGCATCAATGACAGATTACGGAGTGCCGTTTTTAGCACCTGCAACGCCCTACAATAAAACCCTCTTCAGAGATTCTGTATTTAGACTGGGTATGGAAAAATTAGGAAGTAAGGTTTTTGATATAAATGGCTTTAAGAGAGGTGGTAAGCAATGACGAAATCCTCAGTAAGCGCACCTCAGTTTTTTGCGCTTTTATATCTTTCTATGCTTGGAAGTATGTTTATGTATATTTCGTCTCCTCAGATAACAATTGCAACGGCGGAATCTCTTTTTAGACCAGTTGCTTTTGCAGTTGTCAGTATTATTTTTGCTATACCGATATATTTCCTTTGCTCGAAAGGGAATTTAAAGGAAAATCTGCAAACTGAAAAGAAAAGCAAGGTCTATAAAGGCGTCGCTATCTTTTATGGGGTAGTTTATTTTATTGATGCTCTTATGACTGCAGGACGCTTTGACCTTTTTGCAAGCTCGGAGCTTTTTCCCGGTACTGAAATGACCTATTTTTTAATAGGTCTTGTGGCAGTTTGTGTTGCATTGAGCTTTTGCGGTATTGGCGCGTTGGGGAGAGCAAGCAGCATTTTTACGCTTGTGGTAGTAGTTGCAACTGCTTTTGCTTCTTTGACACTTTCAAAAGAGGTGGATTTTCTCAATTTCACTCCACTTTTTGAAAATGGTGTCGGAAAGTTCATTTCAGATAGCCTGAGCTTTTCAATTCAGGCATCTGAAATTGGCGCAATTGTGATTTTCTTCCCTGAAATAAAAGGTAATATAAAAAAGCATTATATTCTTTGGTCGGTTCTGAGTGCGATTTCATTTTCCTTTATTTTATTTTTCGTTATCGGAACATTAGGTGTCTTTGCCGATACTCAGCTTTTTCCAACCTATACTGCGGTCACTCTCGCTCAGTTCGGTCTTTTTGAAAGGCTTGATGCACTTGAAACTGCAATATGGATTTTATGTGTTGTAACAAAGCTCACCCTTTATATTTCTGCTATTGTTAAATGCATCTGCTTCGCATTTCCGAAGCTTTCGGAGAAAATAACAGCCATTTCAGTTGGTGTAGTCATAACAGGCTTTTTGGTATTTATTTCGGGGAATATTATGAGCTTCGGTTTCATTTCCTTTGCACCTCTTGTAATCGGTGTTTATCTTGTTCCTGTTCTTGTTTTGCCGTCGGTTTTGCTTATATATAACCTTATTAAAAGGAGAAGGAATAATGAAAAAACTGCTTGAAATCTGTTCTTTGCTTTTTCTTTGTGTGGCTTGTCTTGTTTCCTTTTCCTCTTGCGAAAAGCCGGGGACTGAGCTTTCTGAATTGATGATAATGCAGGGTATAGGAATAGATGCTACAAATAACGGCTTCAAGGCTACTGTTGAAATTCTTAATAATGAGCAAAGCGGTAGCCCGTCGGGAAACGGCAACAGCGAAAATAAAACCAAAATATATTCTGCAGAGGGTGAAACAGTTGGCGAGGCTCTCAGGAAGCTTATAACCAAAAGCGGAAATGAGCCTATGTTTGCCCATAACAGAGTCATTATAATCGGTGAAGAGGCGGTAAACAGAAGTCTTTCCGATATCCTCGATTTTTTTGAAAGAAACTACGATTCAAGAGCCTCTCAGCTTCTTTGCGTTGCTAAAAATACAACGGGCGAAAAGGTTATAAGAGCAAAGCTTTTAACAGATACCATAAAAAGCAGAATTTTAGAAAATATGCTTGAGGAAAGTGCAAAGCAATCCCTTGTTCCAAAGGTGAGAATTATTGATGCAGTAAACTATATGAAGGATGAAGCCTCGGGGCTTTGTATTCCGGCAGTAAGAGTTGAAAAAAACGGCGAAAATGAAAATTACGAGCTTGACGGATGTGCACTTTTCGGCACAGATAATACCTTTTCAATGTATATTGGCTCTGAAGCCGCCGAGGGTATTGCAATTCTCAATGATAAAATTGAAGAGGGTGTAATAAGCGCGGATTTACCCAACGGACAAAAGGCATCCTTTTATATCAACAAGGGCAAAAGTAAATACACTATTACCCAAGAAAACGGAAAGCTCCACTATAACCTGAAAATAAAAATTTCCTGCGACCTTGAGGGTGTTCAGGGAGCCGAGTATTTCAATACTGACACAGGCGTTCTTGAAACCTTTCAGTCTGCAGTGGGCGAAGCGATCTGCAAGAAAGCGGAAAATACTTTTATTGTTCTTCAGGGTCGGCACGGTGCAGATGTGGTACGCTACGGCAAAAGATTAAGATTAAAGGAAAATGATTTATATAACAATTTAAAAAATGACTGGGGCAAAGTATTCCCCGAAATAAAGCTGACCATAACCGCAGATGTTACCATAAGAAGAATCGGGGAGGAAACATTCCATAGTAGAAAAAGTTGAAAGTTGCAAGTTTAGGGGCAAAGCTGATTATATTATAATGCCGACCGCAGGTCCCGAAATTTTGCATTTTGCGCTTTGCATTTTGCATTAAAAACTCTTGCCACCTCACATAATATTTGATATATTTACTTTATAATCCTTTGGTGGTGATAATATGTATTCATTGGGTATTGATATCGGCGGAACAAAATGCGCCGTGATTCTCGGTAAGGGCGAGCTTTCAGATAATACCGAAGGCTTCATAATAGATAAAATTAAATTCCCCACCGATGTTAAGCGCGGTTGGAAAGCAGTTCTCGGTGAAATATTAGAAAAAGCCGACCAGCTGATTTCGAGAAATTATGTGAAAAACACCGATTTAATCGGTGTCGGTATCAGCTGTGGCGGACCGCTTGACAGTAAAAAGGGTACAATCAATTGCCCACCGAATCTTCCCGATTGGGACAATGTTCCCATTGTGAAAATTGTCAGCGAGCATTTCGGTGTGCGCTGTGTACTTCATAATGATGCCAATGCCTGTGCTGTTGCAGAATGGCGATTTGGCGCAGGTAAGGGCTATAACAACCTTGTTTTTCTCACCTTCGGCACAGGTATGGGCGCAGGTCTTATTCTTGACGGAAGGCTTTACTGCGGAACTAATGACTGTGCAGGTGAGGTGGGGCACATCCGCCTTGCAGAAGATGGTCCGATGGGTTATGGAAAGGTCGGTTCATTTGAGGGCTTCTGTTCAGGTGGCGGAATTAAAAATCTCGCTCAGCTTACCGCACGAAAATATCTTTCAGAGAATAAAGAAAGCATCCTTTTCAAAACCGAAGAGGACATTGAAAAGCTTGATGCAAGGGTAGTTGCAGAGGCTATGTATCAGGGTGACGCCTTTGCAAAAGAGGTTTACACTAAATGTGCCGAATATCTCGGTAGAGGTCTTTCAATTATTATTGATATAATCAATCCTGAAGCGGTTGTTATCGGCAGTATTTATGAGAGAAATCAGGAATTTTTCTCAGGAATAGTAAATGAAATTATAAAAAAAGAAGCCCTGACCTTCAATGCAGATGTATGTAAAATCCTACCTGCTGAATTAGGGGACAGTATAGGTGATTTTGCCGCTTTAGGAGTTTTGTTTTAATGAAAAATAATGTTGAAAAAATCTACAATGATTTATTTGTAAGATACCCCGAGCTTTCTTGCGCAAAGGATGATGTGGAAAGGGTATTTGAAATAATAAAGGAAACCTACATAAATAAAGGGAAGCTTCTCGTTTGCGGTAACGGTGGTAGCGCCTCTGACAGTGCTCATATTGTGGGCGAGCTTATGAAGGGCTTTATGTTGAGTCGCAAGCTCCCTGAAAGTGAAAAAGAGAGGTTCAATAACAAAGCTATTGCCGATGGTCTTCAGGGGGCTTTACCTGCAATTTCCCTTGTGGGTGAGAGTGCTTTAATGACTGCCTTCTGTAATGATTGCAACCCCGATCTTGTGTTCGCTCAGCAGGTTTACGGACTTATGAATGAAGCTGATACGCTTCTTTGTCTTTCGACCTCGGGCAACTCGAAAAATGTTGTTGCCGCTGCTGAAACTGCAAGAGCCAAGGGTGGAAAAATTGTTTCAATAGTAGGTGAAAAGGGCGGAATACTTTCCGAAATTTCAGACTCAGCTATTAAATTACCATCATCAATAACACCCGTAATTCAGGAATATACACTTCCCGTATATCACACGATTTGTGCAATGCTTGAAGAGAATTTCTTTGGTGAATAATTAATGACCCCGATACTTTTTGTAATAAAAAAGTATCGGGGTCATAATATTTATTTCAAATTATTTACTTTTCTTAGGCTTCATAAGCATCATAGCAACGCCCATAATTACGCCGAAAATAATAAGGTAGAATAATACAGGACAGCTAAAGCCCTGACCTGCTTCTCTTGCAGTGATGTATGGAATATAGCCGTGAGAGTAAATAGCAGCTAATACCATAAATGCAGAGCCGATAATTCCGAGAGTGGGAAGAACGAATCTCTTGACTGCAGGGAGCTTCTTTTCCTTTCTCATAAACTGAATGAACATAGGAATGTAAAGTCCGTAAATAGTGATAATGGGAAGCTCTGATGAGTCAAAGCTGAAATTACCGAACCATGGCGCTTCTACAAGGTTTGCACCATAGAAATAAACAAGCCATGCAGCAACAATAGCAAGACCAACAATGCAGGAGTTAGAGGGCATACCCGAGCCTGCATCAACCTGCTTCATAAGGTTGACCTTGGGGCCATAGCCACGGACTGCAAGAGAGTAAAGACCGCGGATGCAACCAATGAGAAGACCATTGAGAGTGCCGAGACATGAAACTGCAACGAAAAGGTTAAGGATGTTACCGAAAACATTACCGAAAACAGTTACAAATGCAGGAGCAGTACCCTCGTCAATAAGTGTCTGAACAGGTGCGCCACCTGCAACACCGATGTAGTAGAACAAGTAAATCGCGATAATGATTACACCACCGAGAATGAGTGCAATAGGAAGATTCTTTTTTGAATTCTTAATTTCTGAGTTGATTGTTGTGGCAAGAATCCAGCCCTCATAAGCGAAAGCAGTAGCAACAACCGCACCAAAAAGAGGGGAGAAGTCGCCTGATGCTGTGGCGAAGTTTGTTGCAAGAATTGAAGCGGGCTCACCTGCAAGGTTGTGAGTCAAGCCATAGATTGTACCAACAACTGCCATTAAGATAAGGGGGACAAGCTTAATAAAGGTTGCACTTATCTGAAGCTTGCCTGCAAGCTTTGAGGAAAGGGTATTGACTGCAAAAACAAAGATAAGCACAAAGCCTGCTAAAAGAAAGGTTTCAGAGCTTGAAACAGGGGTGCCGTTAATATGAAAATCGGGATTAACTGATGTTAAGAAAACAAGGAAATATCTTGCGGTAAGCCAGGCAAGAACCGAGGTCATTGCAGGAGCGTAGATTACTGTAGTAAAGAACCCCATAAAGTAGGCATATTTGTTACCCATTGTTGCTTCCGCATAGTCAACAAGACCGTTGACCTTTTCATATTGCTGAGCCATAACGCAGAAGGCAAGAATACAGAAAATCATTACTGCACCGCCGATAATCCATGCAACAATACCAAGAGGCATATCACCATTTGTTGTCTGTAAAACCGCCTGAGCTTTAAAGAAAACGCCCGAGCCCACAACTGTACCGACAACCATACAGATTGCCATTAAAAGACCATATTGCTTTTTGAGTCCTTTTTCCATAGAAACACCCTTTCCAGTTTTATTAGGTTATTATACTAAAATCAACAACACTTTGTAAATATCATAAGGGAAATATAAATACATCAGTTGAAGAAGTGCTTATCTAAAATGTCTGCTGCTGCAACAACAAAATTGACACAAGGACGGGTTTTATAATATTCCTCTGTTCTTGGGTCTGAAACATAAGTGCCCTTGCCGATGTTACCTAGAAGCTCGTTACAATTATATGTGCCGTAAACTGCCTTGAATTCATTTGCAAGCTCCTGAATGAGCTTGTAGTGGTTGTCCTTTGCAGCCTTGTCGTCAGTGTCAACATAGCCCTTTAAAAGACCTGCAACCATAAACATACCTGTAACCGCACCGCAGGTTTCGCGGAGTCTGCCCATACCTCCACCAAAGGAAGAGGAGAGTCTGAGCGCAGTTTCTAAATCCATTCCACAATCCTCTGCAAATGCCCCTAAAACTGCCTGAGAGCAGTTGCATCCGCTACAAAATAATTCTGCTGCCTTTTCTGAATGAGTTTTCATATTTTCACATCCGTAACTGTAAGTTTTTACTAAATTATATCACATATTTTCTACTATGTAAATTAATAAAGAGGTATAATATTTTACCAAATATGATTTACTAAATTGAAATAATATGATAAAATTACTTTAATTATGTAATAGGAAAGGACTTTCTCTATGTTATTGGACAAAACTTTATACATACCCGACTTAGGTGAGGTAGGAGTGGACAGTGGCTTCCATCTTCTTCCTGCAACTGAGGACGGCAAATTTGTAGCAGGTAAAAACGGCGTTGAGTTCGTTGTTGCAACAGGTGACCAGAAGGTTGAATTCGTTTCCTTTGGTACACATTCTCTTGCTTGCGTTAAATCTGCAATTGCATATCCTGTTTATTACCCTGTTTACCCTGTAAAAACAGAATACCCCATCAATGCAGTTCTTATGGACCTTGACGGAACAACAGTTCGCAGTGAGGAATTCTGGATTTGGATTATTGAAATGACAACTGCAAGTATGCTCGGTAACCCTAAGTTCCAGCTTGAGGAAGCAGATATTCCCTTCGTTTCAGGTCATTCTGTTTCTGAGCATCTTCAGTATTGTATCGATAAATATTGCCCCGGTGCATCTCTTGAAAAGGCAAGAAACTTCTATTTCGAGCATACTCATAGAGAAATGGAAGAAATTATGGCAGGTCGTGGTAAGGACGGCGCATTTACTCCTACAGAGGGCGTTAAGGATTTCCTTTTAGAGCTTAAGGATATGGGCGTGAAAATCGGTCTTGTTACATCAGGTCTTTATGAAAAGGCATGGCCTGAAATTCTTTCTGCATTCAAGACACTCGGTATGGGCGATCCCAAGGATTTCTATGATGCAATTATTTCTGCAGGCTTCCCTCTCAGAAAAGGCTCTGTAGGTACTCTTGGTGAACTTTCTCCCAAGCCTCATCCCTGGCTTTACAGTGAAACATCAATCGTTGGTCTTGGTGAAGCCTTTGCAGACAGAAGCAAGGTTATTGGTATTGAGGACAGCGGTGCAGGCGCTTGCTCTGTTCGTCTTGCAGGCTACACCACAATCGGTATCGCAGGCGGCAACATCGAATCAAGCGGTACAAAGGCAGTATGTAATCATTTCTGTGATAACTTTGCAGAAATTATGAAGATTATTAAAGGTTAAGGTGAAAAATATGGAAAACAAAGATAGAATCCAATGTCATTTTATATCTAACACCCATTGGGACAGAGAGTGGCGTTTCTCTGCAAGAAGAACTCAGTATATGCTCGGCTATATGCTCGATATGCTTCTTGACATTCTTGATAAAAACCCTGATTACAAGCATTTCCATTTAGACTCTCAGACAATGCCTGTTCAGGACTATCTTGAGGTTTACCCTGAAAAGAAGGACAAGCTTATCAAATACATTCAGGAGGGCAAAATTGCAGTAGGACCCTGGTTCTGCTTACCTGATGAATTTACTGTTGGTAGTGAAGCTCTTATCAGAAACCTTCTTTTAGGTCATAAAATCGGTCGAGAAATGGGTGGTATCAGCAAAACAGGTTACTCACCCTTCGGTTGGGGGCAGATTTCTCAGCTTCCTCAGATTTATTCAGGCTTCGGTATCAATTTCGCATCCTTCTACCGCGGAATTAATGAATATAAGGCACCTAACTCCGAATTCTTCTGGGAAAGCCCCGACGGAACCCGTATCTATGCTTCCCGTCTTGCAAAAAGACCTCGTTATAACATCTGGTATGTTGTTCAGAGACCCGTTTATTTCAATCAGGCTGACGAGAATAATCGTGATATGCTCTGGAACGATAATAACGGTGTGTTCAAATTTATTGACCGCGATTGGAAGCTTGACTATCAGTATACTCATCCCTTCTATGAGTATCATAAGGAGAATATTCAGGCAAGAGCAGAGCAGGCTATGAAGGAGCAGGATGGCGACTGGACAACAAATCACCGCTTCTGGTCTATCGGTCATGACTCATCATGTCCAGACGAAAGAGAAGTTCAGATGGTTAACGACCTTAACGAAGCTCTTCCCGATGCAGATGTTTTCCATAGCACTCTTAGAGAAATGGAGCAGGGCATCATCGATAACTTCAAGGCAGACTCTCCTGTTCTTAAGGGCGAAATGCGTGACCCCTATACAAAGGGTAGCGTAAGTGAGCTTTGCGGTTGGATTCTTTCTGCAAGAACATATATCAAGCAGGAGAACTTTGACACCGAAAGAAGAATTATCAACTATGCTGAGCCTATGGCAGTATTTGCAGCTCTTTCAGGTGCGCCTTATCCTCAGAATTTCATTGACCTTTCCTATAACTATCTTCTTCAGAACCATGGTCATGATAGCATCGGTGCTTGCGGTCGTGATGTTGTTTATGAGGATGTTATGTCCCGTTACAGACAGGCAAGAGAGCTTTCAATGTGTGTATTTGAGCGCGCATTTATGGACATCGCAGGTGACATCAATCTTCGTACCTTCTCTAAGGACGATGCAGCAGTTGTAGTATTTAACCCTGCACCCTTCAAGAGAACTGAAACAGTTAATCTTCGTCTTGAAATTCCTGCAGAATGGAAGGCAGACAGCTTTAAGATTGAGGATGAAGAGGGTAATGTTGTTAAATATCAGATTATCTCTACAAATAAAGAGAATGCTCAGATTATTCAGAACCCCAATGATACTGCAAATGTTCTTCATACTCAGCAGTATTATGTTGCAGCAGAGGTTAAGGATATTCCTGCTATGGGCTACAAGACCTTCAAGGTTAGTCCTCTTTACAATGTTCGTGCAACAACTCCCGTAACACTTGTTAAAACAACAAATGTTATGGAAAATGAATATCTTAAGGTTTCAATTAACCACAATGGTACATTCAGCGTTCTTGAAAAAGAAACAGGTAAAGTATTTGATAACCTTGGCTATTTCAAGGACAGCGGTGAAATCGGCAACCCCTGGCAGCATGTTGCTCCCGAAATTGACGAAACCTTCACAACTCTCGGAGAAAAAGCAGATGTTACTCTTCTCGTTAATGGCGAGTTTGAAACAACCTATAAAATCACAATGCGTTGGGAGCTTCCCGAAAAACGCGCATACGATGAAAAATCAAGAAGCGCTCATAAGCTTCCCATTGATATCGAAAGCCTTGTAACTCTTCGCAAGGGTGCAAAGTTTGTTGAAATCGAAACAACAATCAACAACCGCTGTGAGGACCATTACCTTCAGGTTGCATTCCCCACAAATATCAAAGCAGAATATGCAGATGCACAGGGTCAGTTCGACGTTGTAAGAAGACCTATCAAAGCACCTGATTACTCACTTTACGATGAACCACCAATGACAGAGCATCCTATGAACTCCTTCGTAAGCATCTCTGATGGTGAAAACGGTGTTGCTCTTCTCAATACAGGTCTTAAGGCTTACGAAGCAGCAGACGATGAAACAAATACACTTCTTCTTTCTCTCATCCGTGCATATCCCTTAAGAATCTGCGTAACAAAAGATATGCAGAACTACAGCGATTGGGATAAGGGCTCACAGTGTATCGGCAAAAATACCTTCCGTTATGCATTTATGCCTCATAAGGGTAACTGGGAAGAGGGCAATGTATGGCAGGAGAGCGAAAGATTCAATCTTTATCTCACAATCGGTCAGGTTGCTCCCACAGACCATGGTAAGAATCCTCTTACTCATTCCTTCCTTGAGCTTAAGGACGAAAACCTTAATGTCAGCGCAGTTAAGAAGAGTGAAGACGGAACAGGCTATGTTGTTCGTCTTTTCAATCCCTCTGATAAAACTGTTAAAAATGCTATTCGTCTTAACGGTGGTATTGCTCCTATTGAAAAGGCACAGTCACCTGTTGAAAGACAGAGAGCAGAATTCGAGCTTCCTGCATACTCAGGCAAGAAGTGGAACGAGGTTAAGCTCGTTACTCTTGAAGAACTTGATGATAAGGCACTCACAATGGGTGATGATGGCTTTGTAGAGTTCGAAATTACAGGCAAGAAAATTCTTACAATCAAGTTTAACTAATCTCAAATTATCCAATAATTAAACCAAATTAATGCTGAAAGGGTAAACCTATGAAATTGTCACTTGTTGTTCCTTGCTATAATGAAGAAGCCAATGTAAAACGCTTCTTTGATGAAGTGAACAAGGTTTTCAAGAATAAAGTTGAGGATTTTGAGTTTGTTTTCGTTAATGACGGAAGCAAGGATAACACATACCTTGAACTCAAAAAGCTTTATAAAGAAAATCCCAATTCCAATATTCAGGTTTTATCCTTCAGCAGAAATTTCGGTAAAGAAGCGGCAATTTATGCAGGTCTTTCCAATGCAAAAGGGGATATGGTCTGCATAATTGATGCGGATTTACAGCAACGCCCCGAAGTGGTTATTGAAATGCTCGATGAAATGAAAAAGGACGATAGTCTTGATTGTGTTGCAGCATATCAGGAAAACCGAAAGGAAAGTAAAGCTCTTTCAGGTATGAAATCCGCTTTCTATAAAGTGATTAATAAAATTACGGATGTTGATTTTGTTAACGGTGCATCGGATTTTCGCCTTTTAAAAAGAACAATGGTGGACGCTATTTTAGAAATGACCGAATACCACCGCTTTTCAAAAGGAATTTTCAGTTGGGTAGGCTTTAATACAAAGTATATTCCCTATACGGTAGAAGAGCGTCAGTTCGGTGAAACCAAATGGTCTTATGGAAAGCTTTTTAAATATGCTTTTGACGGTATCATTTCCTTCTCAACCTTTCCTCTTAAATTAGCAACGGGTGTAGGTCTTGTGACCGCTTTCGCATCAATAATCTATCTTATTGTTGTTGTGCTTCAGAAATTGATTATGGGTATTGATGTGCCCGGTTATGCAACAATAGTTGTTCTTGTTCTTTTCCTTGGCGGTATGCAGCTTTTCTGCCTTGGCATTTTAGGCGAATACCTTTCAAAAATCTATGTTCAGGTTAAGAACAGACCAATTTATATTTTAAAGGAGCATCTTGGCAAGGATGACTAAAATCAAAGAGCTTATTATTAAGTATAAGGAATTGCTTTTATATCTTATCTTCGGCGTTCTCACAACTCTGGTAAACTTTCTTGCTTTCTGGATTTTTACAAGAATTCTCGGAGAAGAGCTTTACCTTATAAATAATGCAATTGCATGGGTGGCAGGCGTTGCCTTTGCCTTTGTAACAAACAAGATTTTTGTTTTTGAATCAAAAAAATGGAACGCTAAAACAATCGGTAAGGAATTGCCCGAGTTTGTAGGCGCAAGGCTTTTCAGCTTTGGCGTTGAAGAGGGTGGAATGTGGCTTTTTGTAGATGTTCTTGCCTTTGGTGAAAAATCTGTAACAGTTTTGGGTATCACAATAACAGGGCAGATAATAGCAAAAATCGCCCTTGCAGTAATAGTAGTAATCCTTAACTACTTTTTCAGTAAGTTTATTATTTTTAAAAAGAAAAAAGAACAAGGTGACAGTTGATTCTGTCACCTTGACAAACTAAAGATATTTGATATAATAACAAAGCGAAATTTAATATTCGCCCGCATAGTTCAATGGATAGAATAAATCCCTCCTAAGGTTATACTAAATCACTCGCCTTGCCCAAAAAGGCAAGCGGTAATTGTACCACAATTTCATATAAGTCTCTGTACCTCAGCAGGATAGAGGGTCCGCCTCCTAAGCGGAACGCCCCCGGTTCGAATCCGGGCAGGGACGCCACAAAAAACGCCGAAAGCCTTGATTTTTCAAGGTTTTCGGCTTTACTTTTTCTCCAAAATCCTTATATGTCCTGCTCGGATTTCTCTCTGTGAGCTTTTCGTTTTTCTCAGGTTGCGGACTCTCTATTCCTTGAAAATCTTGCTAATCAAATTAGCAGGAAAACCCCATTTTTGCTAATGAAAATCGACTTTCTGCTAATCGGCACAAAAATCGTGCTAAAAATCTTGCTAATTGAAAAGTGTGCTTATAATAGTTCGACCTTGTTTTATCCCGTACCTTTTAATCCCTTTGTTATCTTGTGTTATGGCTTCACTTAACGCACATTTCACAAAAAGACTTTCCTTATATATAATGAAAGTGTCAGGAGGTAATGGTTATGAGAAACAAGAACTACTACATCAATTTGAATGACCGTGAATACTTAGATGTTCTTTCCTCTTTAATGAATAAGAGAAACAAATTGATCCAAAGCGGAAAATTTACTGATGGAATTGACGAAGTAATAATGAAGATAAAGAAGGCAAAGAAAAAGTCATTTCGTGTTCTATATATATAAGTATATGAGTTCGATATTCAGATTTCAATAAAAATATTTTTCAGGTAACTCCGTTTCGTGTGTAAGTACGAAGCGGAGTTTTTCTTTTGAGCCGCTCTTTCCTTTCGAGGATCGGGTGGCTTTTTTATTTTTTCAAAAAATTTTTCATTTTAGGGTGAACGATTGACCTCTCTCAGTGCGAATTAGTGAAAGGGTTGTTAATCGACTCCGATAAGGAGCAGCTCTTTCGCTGTTCCTTGAAAACTGAATATCAGGTGTATAGGACTTCAGTTCTGATGATTAGCCACCTTAACGGGTACGCCAAGACTTCCAAACGGAAAGAGCGAGAACCCCCGTTACAAATATCAGGTTGCCCCTGATATGGCGATGACAGTCAGAATGATAATGGTACTTCTCTACGGAGCAGGCGGAGAACCCGGCTGAGGTGAAATTCCTATGAAGCGGTGAAGCACACCGCTACCTATGTACTTCCCTTGCAAGGGGTGTTGAGAACAAATATTGCAATACAGAACATTAGACCGAAGATAAGTGTTACTTCGGTCTTTACATAGCACTTTATATCAAGATGCTAAATCTAAATGAAAGGAGCAAAGACAATGCCTAACTGCAATACAATTGCTATATGCAATCAAAAAGGCGGTGTTGGTAAAACGACCACCACAGTCAACTTAGGCGTAGGCTTGGCAATGCAAGGTAAAAAGGTACTCCTTGTAGATGCCGATCCGCAAGGCGACCTCACAACTTGTCTTGGATGGCAAGATACAGACAATCTCCCCATTGCATTACCGGACAAAATGGTTGAAGTTATGCAGGACAAATGCAAAGAGCCAATGAAAGGTATTCTACATCATAAAGAAGGTGTTGACCTTATCCCCTCTAACAGCGACCTTTTCGATTTTGAAATCAGTCTTGTAACTGCAATGAACCGTGAAGCCATTTTGAGAAACTACCTGAACGAAGTAAAGCACAATTACGATTATATTATTATCGACTGCTCACCTTCGCTCGGTATGATGACTCTCAATGCTTTATCGGCGGCAGATAGTGTAATCATTCCCGTTCAGGCACATTACCTTCCGGCAAAGTGTATGACACAGTTGATGAGAACCATTACAAAGGTAAAGAAGCATATCAATCCTAAACTCAAGATAGACGGTATTCTCTTAACCCTTGTAGACAACAGAACGAACCTTGCCAAAAGCACCATAGATGCTTTGCGTGAGAACTTCGGCAGTTATATCAAGATATATAACACCCACATTCCCATTGCAATTAAAGCGGCAGAGGTCAGTTCCAAAGGCAAAAGCATTTATGCCTACGAACCCAATAGCACGGTGTCTAAAGCCTACACCGAATTTTCAAAGGAGGTGTTAGCCGATGGCAGGAAGAAAGAGCGACTTCACTCTGCCCAAGTTCGATGATATTTTCTCGACTCAGGAAATGAGAGATGATGAAAAGCTCGCCAAAATCCGAGATATTCCAATAGAGCAGATTGACGATTTCCCCGAACACCCATATAAAGTGCGTGACGATGAGGATATGATGCAGCTCGTTGAGAGCATCAAAGAGCGTGGCGTTATCACACCCGCTACTGTTCGCCAAAAGGAAGATGGCAGATACGAACTCATTTCAGGTCACAGAAGAAAACGAGCAAGCGAACTTGCAGGATTTGAAACCTTGAGATGCGAAGTCGTAGAACTTGACCGTGATGATGCTACTATCTTAATGGTAGAAAGCAATTTGCAGAGGTCGGTAATTCTACCGAGTGAAAAAGCCTTTGCATATAAAATGCGTTTGGATGCGATGAAAAGAAAGGCAGGCAGACCAAGTAAAGAAAATTTGTCCCCAGTGGGGACGAATTTACGAACCGATGAACAGTTGGCACAAGAAACGGGCGACAGTCGAAACCAAATACACCGATATATACGCCTGACAAGCCTTGTCCCTGAACTGCTTGAGTTCGTAGATGAGGGCAAAATGAAAATGCGACCTGCCGTTGAGTTGTCGTATCTTGACGAAGATTGTCAGCGTGATCTTGTTGATGAAATCGACTTGAACGACTGTACCCCTTCCCACGACCAAACAATCCGTATGCGAAGGATGTATGAAGAAGGTAAACTCACACCTGAAGCTATCCAAGCTATTATGTCCGAACAAAAACCAAATCAGCGTGAAAAGATAGTCCTTCGTGATGAACGGGTGCGACAACTCATTCCCAAGAATGTCCCACTCAGTCAGACGGAGGATTTTATTTGTAAGGCATTGGAGCATTACAACAACTTTTTGCGAAAACGTGCAGAGCGTGACACAAGGTAGTGGGAGTACAAATTTCCCGTTCCCCTTTCTCACACTCTAACCCCTGATTACAAGCTAACTTACCGAAAAAGATATATACTATCTCCCTGAATAAACTATCTCAAAGTATATGTCTTTCTCATAAAGAAATGGCACAGTTTACACTTGAAGGAGGTGGTTGCTATGATTTAAGTTTGCCCTCGTAAATTCGCACCTTTGTCGGAGTAAGAAAAACTCCGTACAATGTGGGTAGAAAAGCAAAGGAGCGTGAGTTTATGAGAAAGCACATTTTACCCATTCTGCTTGTTCTGTTGATGGTGTTGCTTGTGGGATGTTCGCAGACAAACGAGCTGCCGAAGGACACCGAAATCAGTTCTTCTTCGGTTGGTGAACTTTCGGAGCTAAAACAAGACGAGAACTTAACTGATGAACCGACTTTCACCGTAACTGAAAGCACCGCTTCATCGACTGAAATTGAAGTTGTTACAGAGCCTACCGAAAGCCGAGAAAATGAGGACAAAAAGCCTACTTCTTCTTTGGTGAGTAAACCAACGGAAGAACCTGAAAAAACACCGGAAACAAGCGAAACAAAGCCTGCTCAGTCACAGACTGAAAAGGCTGAACCCGAAAAGAAACCCACAGAAACACAACCCGTTAAGCAACCGGAAGAAAAGATACCCGAAACAACCAAGCCTGAAGCTACCGTACCGAGTACGGAGCAGACAAAACCTACGGAAGATCCAACACCCGAACCTGAAACACAAGCACCTGAAACAACAGAGCCGCCCAAAGCCTTTGACATTGACTATTGGATCGGCTTTGCAAAGAACTATGCACAGAGCAAAGGTCTTGTTTTAGATGCTGCCGCAGTCGATTGTTGGGACAATCCTATCCGAGCAGGTTCGCATTGTATCTACCTCGAAAGAGATATACAAAGCCGATTGAACCGATATGCAAACGACGAGGATATAACCGATGTATGGATTTGGGCAGAGTCAGTCGGTAATGATTGTTACGATATTTATATCGGCTACGCTTAACAAAATATTCTAAGGAACGCACCGTGAAAAATCGGTGCGTTTTTCTATGTCAAAAGGAGGATTACCTGATGAAAAAAAGTTTATTTAAGAGAGGTACATCGGCGTTGCTTGCCGTAATTATGTGCCTTTCTGCTTTCCTTGGCATCGGCTCTACAACCGCCTTTGCCGCTGAAGGTACTACCGATGAGGTTGTAATGTTTTCCTTCCCCCGTGAAGGTGATGCAAACATCGGTGGTGATTGGGGACACGGCGAACTCCGTTATATGAATGGTTGGTCAGCCGCTTCTACCAAGAAAATCACAGTCTATACCATTGGCTCTTGGTCGGGCAATGCTTGTTATTGTATTGAACCCGGCACACCGCTTAACATTGGCGATGTTATGACAGAGCGTGATGAGAATTATTGGGACAACTATCCGTCAACCTATAACAAGACTATTTCTGCTGACGAGATCAAGTTGTTTATCGGTCGTATCTTTCAGTACGGTTACACCGGAAAGGTAGATATTGATTGGCGTTCTCAGAACTCCGCTGATGCGGATAAGATGGCTCATATTATGGCAACACAGACTCTTATTTGGGAAACGGTTGTCGGTGAGCGTGACTCCAACTTTAACCACGTTGATACGGGTAGCTATGATGCAGTAAACGACCGTGTAAGCAAGAGCCACCCGCTTTATAGTCAGTATATGAGCTACTACAACAGTATGGTATCTAACGTGCAGAAGCACTCCAAAGTACCGAGCTTCTTTGCAAAGTCTACTTCTAAGGCTCAGGACATTGAGCTTGAGTGGAACGGCACAAACTATTCCACTACACTCACCGACACAAACAACGTGTTGGGTAATTATTCTTTTACCGCAAGCGAGTCGGGTATCAATTTCTCTGTGAGTGGTAATAAGTTGACTATCACCGCAACTAAAGCACCTACAAGCAAAGTGAGCATTACCGCTACAAAGAACGGCTCTGTTCGTAAGGGTGTTGTTGTTTGGTCGGATGGTAAATATGCACCCGGTTCAGGAATTCAGGACTTGTCTACCTTTGCCGCAGAAGTAAACGATCCCGTGAGGGGTTATCTCAATATCAAAGTAAGTTTGGGTTCTGCCAAAATCGTTAAGACCTCTGAGGACGGTAATGTTTCGGGCATTTCCTTTACCATTACCGGCAACGGCGTAAACAAAACCGTAAAGACGGGTTCTAATGGCGAAATTGTCATTGATAACCTTAGTCCCGGCACTTACACCGTTACAGAACAGTCTATCGGTTATTATGAGCCGCAGCAGTCTAAGACTGTAACGGTCGTGAGTGGACAGACGGCATCTGTGAGCTTCAAGAACGTTCTCAAGAGAAGTGATTTGAAGGTCATTAAGACTTCCGAAGATAATATGAATGAGGGCGTGAAGTTCCACCTATACGGCAAGTCCACTTCAGGACAGACTGTTGATCTTTTCGCCACTACCGATAAAAACGGTGTGGCTATGTTCAAGAATGTGCTTGTAGGCACAAACTACACCCTTGAAGAAGTCGAAACCGCAGAAAGATATATTATTCCTGACAGTCAGGTTGCGGTTATCGAATGGAAAAAAGTTACCGAGAACGACTTTTATAACGAACTCAAGCGTGGCGATCTCAAAGTCGTAAAGACTTCCGAAGATAATATGGTTGAGGGTATTAAGTTTCACATCTACGGTACTTCTCTCAGCGGTCATAAGGTAGACGAATACGCAGTTACCGATAAAAACGGTGTTGCGATGTTTGAAGATGTACTCATTGGTTCTCGTTATACCCTTGAGGAAGTAAACACCGCAGAAAAGTATATCGTTC
>JAZRDP010000020.1:0-246606 GCA_045660345.1 Acutalibacteraceae bacterium | reverse complement strand
GAAACAGTTTTTTGAATGCGGATTTTCGCCAATCTATTGTTAAAATACTCGTGAATCCGTCAAGGATTCACTGCGTTTTGTGCCTCAGCTTGACAAAAATCTGCAATTCAAAAAATCTTCGACCTGAAAGTGAAGATTTTTTATTGGATTTTTGGATGCTGAGAACGAAGAAAGGCTGACGCCTTTCAAGGGCGAAGCGCCGAAAAGACTTGAAAAAGAACGCTTTCAGGCTATTTCGGATTATCCTCGCCAACTTAAAGTTTTGCGCACAACACTGCAGAAAGCAATGTATAGTTTGGATTATTTTCCAAAGAACGAAGCAGCCCTGCAACAACATCATACATCCTCAGAAGCTTTTCCAAGGTCATATTGTCAGCAAGCTTTTCAGTTTTGTCTTTTAAATTCTCCAATAAAGCCGAGCCACCTGATTTAAGGGCAATAGCATCTCTGAGAACGCTGATAAACGCCTCTAACGCTTCAGCGGTAAGAGCTTTGTTTCCGTCCAGAGAAGCGGTTGCTTCTATTCTATTGTATTCGTATGGTGATAAAAGCGCATCAATAAGCTTTTCCACAACTGCAACTGCTTTTTCACTGTATTCCGTTGCAGAGGTTTTGCCCATTCTCAAACGGACAACTCTCGAAAGAACAGTTCCGATTACCGCATTTGAATTATCAGCAGTAAGCACAAATGCAGTATACCGAGGTGGCTCCTCAAGAATTTTAAGAAGCAGGTTCTGACTTTCTTCTGTCATAAGCTGCAGCTCTTTAATAATAAAAACCTTAACATCAGCTTCATTAGGTGTCAGAAAAGCATCTGCCACCATTTTTTTTACATCATCCTTTACGAAATGCTTTTTATCATCGGGCTTTTCGATTGTAATAATATCAGGATGAATTCCCTCTTTAGCCTTTCTGCAATGCTCACACTCACCACAAGGTGTTCTGTCTTTATTTTCGCATACCATCATCCTAGCACAAAGCAAGGCAAGACTCATTCTTTCCTCTGCACCCGAGCCATCAATAAGCATTGCATGAGGTCTTCTTCCGTCTGCAAAAAAGCTATCTAAGGTTTTTAAAATGTTTTCTGAAAAATTCTTTTCGTTTATCATAATTTTATCATTTTATCTACATCAATCACAAACAATGTTGCTCCACCGATTGTAACCTGAACAGGAGCAGCACTCATAAAGCCTTCGCCCATATAATGAGGTGCAGAAGGAACCATCTGTGTTCTGCGGGAGCAGCAGGATTTGAAGATTTCAACAACCTCATCAACTTGCTCATCCTCGACACCTACAATAACAGTTACATTACCCATTTTGAGAAATCCGCCTGAGGTAGCAAGCTTTGTTGCCTGAAAAGACGCTTTTGTAATTTCTGCAAGAAGGTCATTAGCATCGTCACTGTTTATTATACCGATAACAAGTTTCATAACCATCGCTCCTTTTTTATTTAATTATAGTTTATTTTCTTGAACTTTACAACAAAAAATTACATCTTGCTCAATGCTATCATAATGGGCATTGTGAAAATAGAAACAAGTGAGCAAAGTGATACTACCTTTGAGGCTACACCTGTATCTTTTCCGTATTTTGCTGAAAACATAACTGTATTATTCGCGCAAGGCACAGATGCTGAAATCATACAGGCTGTAAGCAACGCGCCCGAAATACCAACAAGCTTGAATATCCCAAACATAATCAAGGGAAGAGCAATTGTTTTAAGAAGAATAACAAGATAATTATTCTTCTCCTTAAACATACTCTTCAAATCTGTATTAGCAATATATGTTCCAAAAAAGAGCATCGCAAGAGGTGTGTTAAGATTTGCAATATGTGTAACTGCAGAATTAACCACATCGGGCAATTCAACATCAAAAATAAACAACGGCAAGCCAATTAAAACCGATATAACACCGGGATTAAGAACAAGCCTCTTCAATTCAAATTTGGTTTTGCTCTCACCCTTATTAATGCACCATATTCCATGGGTAAAGGACAGAATATTGAACGCCACAACACCTGCTGAGCAATAGAAAACGCCCTCACTGCCTAAAATAGCATTACAAAGAGGAAGCGCCATATAGCCCATATTGCCATAGGTTACCGCATATTTAAAAACTGATGCATTTCTGTCTTCTTTATTATTAAAAAACGGAAGAGCTATAATGATACCCATAACAAGAGTACCTGTCATACACGCAAAGGCAATCAAAAAGGTTTTTGCGGTTTTTATATCAAATTCCATATTGATAAAGGACTGAACCATAACAACAGGAGTTATGATATAAAACAATAAATCATTTGAACGCTTTGCGGTATCTTGTCCGAAAACGCGCAAACGGTCGGCAATAAAGCCGACCGCAACAATCAGATAAAGAACAATTACTTGCTGTGCGGCCATTGTCATATTACTTAAAAACATACATATTCCTCCTACCGCACTCTCTTTACTTTTTATTTTTGTTTTTTCAAATCCGCAAGAGAAATAGCAGTCAATTCACTGTCACCTGCATCCTTACGGCTTGGTGCTTTTTTGATTTTTCCTGTTTTTTTGAAAAGCTTACTTTTTTTCTTTTCCTTAGCTTCAGGCCTAGCCTCGGTATATTCAAGAGCTCCGAATTTAGGAGCATCCTTAACAACCTCTTTAACAGACTCCTCAGCAACCTCTTCAAGTGTAAATTCAATAGCTTCTTCAACTTCAGCTTCAACAATTTCTACAACTGTTTCTTCTGCAGTTTCTTCAACTTCAGCTTCAACAATTTCTACAACTGTTTCTTCTGCAGCTTCTTCAACCGCAACTTCAACAATTTCTACAACTGTTTCTTCTGCAGCTTCTTCAACCGCAACTTCAACAATTTCTACAACTGTTTCTTCTGCAGCTTCTTCAACCGCAGTTTCCTCGGCTACCTCTTCAGTAATGTCTTCAAATGTAAAATCGATAGCGTCTTTAACTATCTCTTTTTCAGGCTCGTCGAACACAATTTTAACAGTTTCAAAAACTATCTCATCTTCAGGTTCTTCAACCTCAATAGCGTCCAAAACTATTTCGTCTATGGATTCTTCAACTGAAAGCTCAATAATTTCATCGTCTGCTTCTTCAACAGCTTCCTCAACTGTTTCTTCTTTAGTTTCTTCAACCTCAGCTTCAACAATTTCTACAACCGTTTCTTCCACAATTTCTTCAACTATTTCTTCAGTTTCTTCAACTGTATCTTCAACAATTTCAACTACTGTCTCTGCTTCAGTTTCTTCAACTGCAGCTTCAACAATTTCTACAACTGTTTCTTCGGCGGACTCTTCAAACGCAATTTCAACAGTCTCAAAGCTCTCTTCAAAAGATTCCAATGGCGCAATTACTTCTTCAATAATTTCTTCCTCTTCTGCCTCGAAATATTCATTTAAGGAATTTTTTTTTACAATTACTTCTTCATCAGGTAAATCGATATCGCTTACCTGTCGTCTGTTTTTAAAGCCATCCTTAAATCCGATGCCGAGAGAAGCAAAAATATATGCAACAATAAAGACAAAGGCTGCAAGGTGTGCAAAATTAAATTCGTTACCTTCAACTGCATCCAAACCAACAAGAGCCATAACTATTCTGGGAATTGTTACGATGGAGGCAAGAAGAGCCGCTGTAAGACCGTAACCATAAATGCCCCACATACTGTCTTCTGTAAACACGCCTGAAGAAACGCGGGCAAAGGTAAGGAAGAAAAGCATTACAAATACAAACATAAAAATTTCGAAAAGAAGCTCGGAAACCTTTATGAAGCTGATTGCATTCATAAGCTTTGTAACAAGAACTGTCATTGACCAGCACAAGGGTGCAAGAGCAAGAAGCTTGAATTCCTTATAGGAAGCCTTTCCGTTGAGGTGGCTTATAGCAAAAACAAGGAAATAAATTATTGCAAAAAACGCAAATCCGAATTCAAGAATCGTAAATGCTCCACCGTTTTTACTGAGATTTGATTTCAAAAGATTTACAAAAATTGCTGCATTACCCTGGTTAGCAGGAATTATTTTTTTAAGTATTCCCAGCATATCTGCGCCAAGACCTGCTACCATTACAAATGAAGCAATTCCTAAAATAGCATTTTTACCTGTGGGAAGCTTCGGTGACGGAACCTCTTTGCTGATAAAGCTTAAGACCATAAAAAGAAGTCCGAAAACCAATACCACACCATAAAGAACGGGCACAGTAACATCGCTTTCTTTAAAGAAGCCATTTGTTGTGTCAACAAGAGCCAACAATTGATATACTCGTGTGGGAAGTGACACAAGAACAGCTGCTGCAAAAACGAAAAGAAGATATTTCATTTTTACTGCGCTTGAAGAACCTTTTAATTTGTTCATTTATTTACAGTCCTTTCAATTATCTCTCATCAAGAGGAACATATTCATTTTTACGCTTGAAGTTTGAAACTCTTTCGTTAATATTTGCATATTCCTTAGGAGTAGAAACATTCTTATATGCAGGTCTTATAACTCTGTTACCTGTTATAAGCTCTTCAATTCTGTGAGCAGACCAGCCTGCAACACGGGCAACTGCAAAAAGAGGTGTATATAAATCTATGGGAATACCAAGCATTTCATAGATAAGTCCTGAATAAAGGTCAACATTAGCGCAAATCTTTTTGTTATTATTTTTTTCGCTTGCAAAAATTTCAGGAGTAAGCTTTTCGATAAGCTCAAGAGCTCTGAAATCAGCACTGTAGCCCTTTTCTTCAGCAAGTTTTCTTGCTTCTCTTTTAAGAATTACCTGTCTTGGATCGGAAAGAGTATAAACTGCATGACCCATACCATAAACGAGACCGCTCTTATCTCCTGCTTCGCGATTGATAATCTTCTTAAGGAAGTCTGCAATCTGACCTTCATCAGTAATATCTGCAACATCCTCTTTAAGATATTTAATCATTTCTGCAACCTTAAGGTTTGCGCCACCGTGACGAGGACCCTTAAGAGAACCGATACCTGCAGAAATTGCAGAATAAGTATCTGTTCCGCTGGAGGTAAGAACTCTTGTTGCAAAAGCGGAGTTGTTACCGCCGCCATGCTCTGCGTGAAGCATAAGGCAAAGGTCAAGAAGCTTTGCTTCCTCATCTGTGAACTTTCTGTCAGAACGAGTTGTGTAAAGAACAGTTTCCGCAGTTGTAAGACCTTCCTTTACAGGATGAAGATACATACTCTTTTTGAGATAATATCTTCTCTTAACCTGATAAGCATAGCTCATAATCATAGGAAGCTGTGCAATAAGCTGAATGCTCTGACGCAAAACATTCTCGATAGAAATATCATCAGGATTGCTATCGTAAGAATAAAGAGAAAGTACAGAACGCTCCAATTTATTCATAATATTGGGCGAGGGTGCTTTCATAATCATATCCTCGATAAAATCCTCGGGAAGCTCACGGCACTCACCAAGAACCTTGTTGAATAATTTCAACTGATTACTTGTGGGAAGAGTGCCGAAAAGAAGAAGCCATACTACCTCTTCAAAACCGAAACGATTTTCTGCAACGCACGCATCAACGATCTCGTTGATATTTATACCTCTGTACTTAAGTTTACCATCGATAGGTCTTCTTTCACCATCTTCTATGTAATAACCCTCAACAGAGCAAACCTTTGTAAGACCTGCCATAACACCACTGCCGTCACGGTTTCTTAAGCCTCTTTTAACCTCAAATCTGTCAAAATATTCCTGAGGTACTGCACTTGATTCCTTAAGCTCGTCGCAAAGAGATTTCAATTCGGCACTTTTAATAGGTTCAATATAACTTGGCAAACATCTCACTCCTTTTCAATTAATAGCTCAAATCATACTTAAATTTAGACATACTTTTAAATAATAATTCATATTATTTTATAACAAATTGACTTTGTTGTCAATAACATCAAAATAAAGGATTGGTTAAATTTTTATGAAAAAGTTTTTAACTCTCATTCTGATATCTGCTTTTGTTATCATTATATTCCCTGTTGCGCTGTTAAAGGACACCATAAACCCCGAGGAAAATGTATTCGTTGCGCAGACAAGCACGGCCACAACCACAGAGAATGCAAACACTTTAACCGTTTTCCGTTCTGTTACACAAGAAAATATTGAGATTGATTTTTTTGAATATGTTTGCGGTAGCGTTGCAGCAGAAATGCCACTTTCATACCACGAAGAAGCCTTGAAGGCACAAGCAATTGCATGCTACACCAATGCTTTGCGACTTAAAAAGCTTTCCGAAAATGACTCTACATATCACATCACCGACGACAGCAGTATTCATCAGGGATATTTAAACAAAGAGCAACGGGAAGAAAAATGGGGCGACGATTTCACAAAATACGAAGCTAAGCTTGAAAGCGTTGTAAAATCTGTTGAAGACCTTGCTATGTATTATGACAATGAGCCTTGCATTGCCGCATTCCATGCAATTTCAAGCGGTAAAACAGAAAGTGCAGAAAACATATGGGGCGAAAAGGTGACCTATCTTACAAGCGTAAAAAGCACTGGTGACAATTTATCTCCTCAATATTCCTCTGTTGTTGCTTTTGAAAAAGAGGATTTCATAAAAATTGCAAACGACCTGACAGAAAGCAACAACATAAAAAAATTGAAAAATATTATTGAAATAAAAGAAAAATCCAAATCAGGTACTGTTATGAAGGTGACTCTTAACAAAAAATCCTTTACAGGTGAGGAAATACGAAAAGCATTTTCTTTAAGAAGTCCTGTTTTTACCGTTACAATAACAGAAAAAATGGTGACATTTAATGTTACTGGCTACGGACACGGTGTAGGAATGAGCCAATATGGTGCAGACTTTATGGCACGGCAAGGAAGCAGCTATGAAGAGATTATCAAGCACTATTATAAAGGTGTAGTGATACAGTGAGGAATGAGAAGTTAGGAGTGAGGAGTGTCGGGACCTGCGGTCGGCATTATAAAACTTGCCACTTGCTACTTTTGAAAATAAATGATAAACTAACTATATTGATTTATCATTTTTTGTGAGGTGTGCTGGTATGACTAAGAAAGAAAGGGCTGCTAAAATCTGTGAATTATTAAAGATTGATTACCCCGAGGCTATTTGTCAGCTTAATGCAGATACACCGTTTCAATTATTGGTTGCCACTCGTCTTTCCGCTCAATGCACCGATGCAAGAGTTAATCTTGTAACTCCTGAATTATTTAAAAAATACCCATCTGAAAACGAGCTTGCAGAGGCTGAAACAGAAGATGTTGAAAGACTCATTCATTCCTGTGGATTTTACAGAGCAAAAGCCAAGGATTTGGTCGGTATGGCAAAGGATGTCAGAGACATCCACAAGGGTGTTCTACCCGATACTATTGAAGAATTAACAAAATTGCCGGGTGTGGGCAGAAAAACTGCCAACCTCATTGTTGGCGATGTTTATAAAAAGCCTGCAGTAGTTGCAGATACTCATGTTATAAGAATTACAAATCTTTTAGGACTTACCGACTCCAAAGACCCTAAAAATGTTGAAATGCAGTTGAAAAAGATTTTGCCCCCTGAAGAAAGCAACGATTTCTGTCATAGAATTGTTCTTCACGGACGAGCTGTCTGCATTGCAAGGCGTCCCAAATGCGACGAATGTTGTCTTAAGGACACCTGCAAATACTACACTTCAAAGAAATAAAAGAGGTCAAAATGAATTATACAAAAGGACGAAAAATCTATATCGCAGTATCAGCTGTTATTTTAATTGCAGTTATGATAACGATTTTTATTTTATCTGCGCAGAACGGAGAGGAATCCTCTTCTACAAGTGGCTTCATTACAGAATTAATAGTTGCTATTTTCGGACAAGATGCAAAGGAATCTATTGTAAGAACACTTGCTCATTTCTGTGAATTTGCAGGTCTGGGTTTTCTCATGTGCAATTTTATTTTCTCTTTAAAGGACAAGCTGAAGCCATTTTTCAGCATCATGTTTTCTTTCATTTATGCAGTCAGCGATGAAATCCATCAATATTTTGTTCCTGACAGAGCTTGTCAGCTATCTGATTTAGCTGTTGACAGCTGTGGTTTAATTCTTGGAACCGTCGCCTTTTGTATTTTGGTAATCGTAAAAAACAAGATACAAGTCTACAAAACCAAATAAATGACATAAAGAAGCTGTAAAAAACGATAAGTTTTTTACAGCTTCTTTTATTACCATTCTTTAATTATTTCAGGATTCTGGAAAATTTCGTCAAGCTTTCTGATAAAGGGCATTACATCATTGAATGCGCCTATTCTATGGTCAAACATAAGTGTAATGGGCAAGGTCTTTTTAGTTGCAATATCAACCTCGCCCTTTTCATTTCTGAAAGCGTAGTCAGTATCCTTGACAACGCCCATAGCAAAGAGGAAAACCTGAGGGTAAAGAAGAGGTGTATATGTAACATTACCGCTTAAGCCGTCATATAAAACGCCCCAGTTTGTCATACAAACAGAACCCTCGTTAAGTTCCTCAATAAGAAGCATTGAGCCGTCGCGGGGAGCAGGCTTCAAACGACCGTCAAGCTTTGCGACCTTGTGCTTACCTACATAGCCTGTAACAGTCTGCGCAATTGTTGCTTTAATGTCTCCCTTGAGAAGAAGACCGATTGTTCTCTGAGTAACAACATCAAACATAACCTTGTCCAAATCTGTTGTCTTAAGTCTTTTGAAAAGCTCAGCTATCTGTTCGGAAAGCTCCTTAAGGCTTTTGTCCTCAGTTTCTCTTACCTTTATGGGGAAGGTTTCTCCATTATCAAGGAGAACTGGCATAGCAATATCGATATGCTTTTTCATAATGAGAGTACCGCAGGATGTGGTTGTATTAAAATCAACATGAGAATTAAGCTTCGGAGCAGCCTTAAGACCCTCTGATAAAACCTTCATCATAAGAGTATTAAATGAAAGCTCGTAATCGCAGTTTTCCTTTAACTCCTGAAACATCTCCCAGAACTTAGTTATATCTGCCTCGTAGTTATAACCGCAGGTTGGGGAATTCTGCTGTGCCTTTGTTAAAATATAGCCTGAAACTCTGCTTCTGAGTTTGAAATATTCAACCTTGTCCTCAGGAAGCGGTTTATTTAATGTAGCCTTTAAAAACTCTTTTAAACTCATTTTTCTTACGCACAAAAGGCTTGTGCTTTCCTTTCATAATATGCCCTTTACTATACCATCTGATTGCCTTTTTGTCAATTGAACACTATTGACCTTATAATAAAAAAACTGTATAATTTCTTCATATCATTTTCATAGGAGGCAACTTATGAAATCATTTGAAAAAATCAAACGAAAAACCTATAACCTGATTGGTCTTGTTGTAAATAAGGTGGGTCAGAACGAGGCGCAGAACAATGAAAGCCTTGACAGAACCGTTACCGAGGGTATGCCCGAGCTTTTAAGGTCTGCCGCCGCAGAGGGAACTGTTCTTTTAAGAAATGATAATGTTCTCCCCTTTTCAGAAAACGAGGTTATTTCCGTTTTCGGCAGAGTGCAGAATGACTATATGTTTGTGGGCTATGGCTCTGGCGGTGATGTTATCAAGCCTTACACAGTCAATTTAATGGAGGGTCTTAAAAACGCAGGTGCTAAAATCAATACCGAGCTTGCAGATATTTATGCCGATTGGTGCAAGAAGAATCCTCCCGACCACGGCTTCTGGGGACATTGGCCTCTTTATTACGATGAAATGCCCATTGAAACAAGTGTAATTGAAAAGGCTTCAAAAAACAGTAACTGTGCAGTTGTTTTAATCGGTCGCTCCGCAGGTGAGGACAGAGAAAACAAGCTTGAAGAGGGAAGCTACTATCTTACAGAGGATGAAAAATCCCTTATCAAGAGAGTTAATTCTGCTTTCCAAAAGACTGTTGTTGTTCTCAACATCGGCAGTATTATTGATATGAGCTGGGAAAAAGAGCTTCTCAAAAATGACAGTGCAATCCTCATCCCCTGGCAGGGCGGTATGGAAAGCGGTAACGCCCTTGCAGATGTGCTTTTAGGTAAGCAGGAGCCGTCAGGTAAATTAACCGATACTATCGCTGAAAATTATTGGGATTACCCTTGCTCAGAAGATTTTGGCGAAAAGGAATACAACAACTACGCAGAAGATATTTTTGTTGGATACAGATATTTTGAAACCTTTGCAAAGGATAAAGTTCTTTATCCTTTCGGCTTCGGTCTTGGTTATTCAGAATATAAAAGAAAATTCATAAGTGGTACGGCTGAAAACAATACCGTAACTCTTAAAGCATCGACAGAAAACATCGGTGATTACTGCGGTAAGGATGTTTTGCAGATTTATGCAGAAGCACCCCAGGGCACTTTAGGTAAGCCATCAAGAGTGCTTTGTGATTTCAAAAAATCAAAAGCACTTGCCAAGGGTGAAAAGGAAGAATTTGAGTTTAATATTCCCTTCTATGCTTTTGCTTCTTATGATGATAGCGGTGTAAGCGGTCATAAATCCTGCTACATTCTTGAAAATGGAACATATAATTTCTATATTGGCGCAGATGTGCGTTCTGCAGAAAAGGTATTCTCATTTGATATTCCCGAAACAATTGTTTTAGAGAAATTAAAAGAGTCTTGCGCTCCGAAAGAAAGCTTTGAAAAGCTTGTTGGAAAGGAAGAAAATGTTTCTACTTCAACTGATAATTTAAGAGAAATTATTCTCGAAAACCTTCCTGCTGATTGCGGTCAGACCAGTGACAAGGGCTTGAAGCTTCAGGATGTAAAGGATGGCAAATGCACCCTTGATGAATTTGTTGCTCAGCTTTCTTTGGATGAACTTGAAGCTATTTCCCGCGGTGACTACACAATGAACAGCTCTCTCGGTAACGAGGGTAACGCAGGTGTTTTAGGCGGTGTAACAAAATCTTTGCGTAACAAGGGCGTTGCTCCCCTTACAACTACCGACGGACCATCAGGTATTCGTATCAAGGCTTGTTGCTCTCTTCTTCCTATCGGTGCATCTGTTTCTGCAATGTGGAACCCGGATTTAGCATACGAAATGTATAAAAAAGTCGGCAGTGAAATGAAAGCCAAGGGTTCTGACATTCTTCTTGCCCCGGGTATGAATATTCACAGAAGTCCTCTTTGCGGAAGAAACTTCGAGTATTTCTCAGAAGACCCCTTTGTAACAGGCAAAACTGCTGCTGCAATTGTTAAGGGTATTCAGAGCGAGGGCGTTTCCGCTTGTCCCAAGCATTTTGCTTGTAACTCTCAGGAAACTAACAGAACCCGCACTGATTCAAGACTTTCCGAAAGAGCATTGAGAGAAATCTATCTTAAGGGCTTCGAAATTTGTGTTAAAGAGGCGAAGCCACTTTCACTAATGACATCCTATAATAAAATCAATGGTGTATGGGGACATTATCACTACGACCTTTGCACAAGGATTTTAAGAAACGAATGGGGCTTCGGCGGTCTTGTTATGACAGACTGGTGGATGCAATCCTCAAACAGCCCTGAATTCCCCGAAATGAAAGACAATGCTTACAGAGTAAGAGCAGGTGTTGATGTTCTTATGCCCGGTGGCAAAAGAACAGGCAAGAAAAAGCCCGACGGAACACTCCTTAAAACCTACGGCAAAAAAGACGGCATAACCCTCGGAGAAATGCAGGAAACTGCAAAGCACGTGCTTAATGTAGTTATGAAAATAAAATAATAAAAATCCAATTCGGAAAAACTAAAAACTTTTCTGAATTGGATTTTTCTTTTTTAAAAATTTATCCTTATGGTAATTTTATATCCGAAGAAACCATTCTAACAGCATTATCTCCATTTACAGCATAAACATCCACCGATGCATTTTTATCAACAAAAGTTGATTTTTTCAAATACAAAACAAAACCATTTTCATCTGTGTGATAAGCTCGGTACAACACATCATTCACACAAACCAGAATTTCAGAACGATTATCCATACGCTCTGCATCTACTGTACCACTTATAACAAAATAATTTGCATCATAAACACATTCATCAACAGAAGCTGTTGAAACAGTGTCTGCTATTATAATATTTGTAGGGATCTCTGCAATGGTCGGAGTAATAATAGGTGGTGTATTTAAATAATCGGAAATATTGCGTTCAACCTTCTCTATTACTACACAGTCCGGAGCATCATCCTCAATATATCTTTCCAAAGCATTAGGTAAACCTTTGGAATAATATGCAAGTTCAAATTCATTTGAAATAAATGGGATAAGGGTATCAGCAAATGAGTCTCGGAACATAAGAATTGTTCCTTTACCCTTTTCATTTTCGGTTACAATCCAACCATCCTCAACTCCTGCAACATCATTTGCATAGTTATAATTTTGCGGTAAGTTATAAGAATAATTGTTTTCGAGTTCACCATAAAAGCTATAAAGCATTTTATTAAGGTCTCCATCAGTATTTTTTTCAAGAACAGGTTCTGTATCGCTATAATCATTATGTTCCTTTTTCAAGGCATCCATAATAGCATTATAGGCAAAGCAAGCCCCTTTCATATTCCAATGAGAATCCCTCAACAGATAAAGAGTTTCATCTTGTTTTTCAAACAAATCAAATAAACTTATATAACTGATATCTTTCTCTGCAAGATATGATTCGAGAAGTTTTGCATTGTGTTCCGAATCATTTATGTCAGAACAATGATATGGCATATTTCCATCATAAAGAGTGTTTTTATTGGGCGGAACAGTAAACAAAAATTCAATATCACGTTGGTTAAGATACTCCTGAACAATTGATAAGTTATGTGATAAATTGAATAATTCTCTTTCCGACATTTTCTTACGACCTAAATAATCGTCAAGAGTAGATGAATAATACAACCAATCATTTTTACCATAAACAACTCCGCTTACATTTGATTCTGAAAAAAGACCGGTTTGTATTTTTGCATCTGCAAAAATCATCTGATTTCGCAAAGCAATATGGTCATTAAAATATTCTCCGCAATCCTGAAAAAACAGTTTGTTGAACTCACCATCTTCAGTAATAATTTTAGGAGTTTCTACCATTGCTTTGTTTTCGGTACTTTGTGTTGTAGGGAAAAACAACATACCAACAGAGGGTATCAGACACAACACAAGACAAACCACTATGAAAATTAAATGTTTCTTGTTCAATGTGTTTCCCTCCTTTTAAAATCTGAAGTAAATAAACGGATTGTAGCTTCCGCCTGCAAGTCTGATAAGACACCATGCAAGAATTATAAATGCAAAAGCAAATGTGGCAAACTGAATTATGCTTTCTTTTTTTGTAAGAGTACCGCAACTTTCATATTCACGTATACGATTTGATAGCTTTTGCAATGGTCCGCAACATATAACAGCTACCAGAAGCATAACCACAAAGAAAGGTGTTAAAGGCTGAATCGCAAAGGACATGGCCTCCGCTGAAAAGTCAAAGCCACTGAACATACGACCTACAAATCCAACCGCCTGACCAAGTGTCTCAGCACGGAAAACAACAAAGCCTACTGTTACGGCAACAATAGTGTAAATATGTAAAATGAACTTAGGTAACTTTTTAATTATAGGTATAAACTCTTCTAAAAGAAGGAAAAAACCATGGTACAAGCCCCACACGATAAATGTCCAGTTTGCTCCGTGCCAAAGACCTGTAAGGAAAAACACTATAATTTTATTCATAACAGTCCTTAATTTGCCTTTGCGGTTTCCTCCCAGAGGAATATATACATAATCTCTGAAAAATGTTGAAAGAGATATATGCCATCTGCGCCAAAAATCTTGTATTGTAGCGGCAACATAAGGATAATTGAAGTTTTCTTTGAAATGGAAGCCAAACATCCTTCCTAAACCTATTGCCATATCGCTGTAACCGCTGAAATCAAAATAAATCTGCATTATGTATGCTATAGCGCCAATCCACGCAGCAAGGATATTCAACTCACTTGTATCAACGCTAAAAACGAAATCAACCGCAACCGCCATAGTATTGGAAATAAGCACTTTTTTGCCAAGACCCGCAATAAAGCGCCTTAAGCCGAATGCCATATTTTTGATATCCACAGAGCGTTCATCAATTTCTCGCGCAATATCCTTATATCTGACAATAGGTCCTGCAATAAGCTGAGGGAAGAAAGAAATGTAAAGCAACAGCTTACCATAATTCTTCTGCTTTTCAACTTCACCGCGATATACATCAATCACATAGGACAATGCCTGGAAAGTGAAAAACGATATACCGATAGGAAGAGGAATATTCGGAACCGGCAAGGCCACACCGAAAGCATCGTTTACTGTTGCAAGTAAGAAACCTGCATACTTAAAAACGCAAAGGAGCCCTAAGTTTGCAACTCCTGCAAACACAAGAAACATCTTTTTATAATGCTTTGTCATCAACAAAGCAAAAACATAGTTTAATAAAGTGCTAAAGAGCATTAAAAAGATGTAACTTGGTTCACCGTAAGCATAGAAAAACAAGCTTGCAATAAGAAGCAAACCGTTTTTTACCTTTAAATTTTTTATTACCGAATGAAGTATGAGTACAATCGGCATAAAAAGACATACAAATAATAAAGAACTAAATACCATAACTAATCCAAACCATTAATCAATAAAGTTTTGTGCCAACACCATCAAGATGTAATTTGCTTTTTGAATACAGAACTTTGTAGCAGAATGATGAATCATAATTTGTATATTTATCCAATTCAACATCATAAACATACCATTTACCATCCTGATAAACAGTAGGCCATCCATGAGGAGTCAACGGAGTTGAAGCACCTGGAGTCTGACCATAGTAAACTTTAACCGGCAAGCCTGTTGCTTCACGTATCAACATACCTAAAAAAGCAGCATAACGGAAACAGTTTCCGCCATTATTATCCATCTGGCTTTTTGCCATATCATCTACCCAACTGTCTTTCCAGACCCAATCGGATTTTGTATGCTCATAGGTTCTGATATATGTCATATCATTATTTAACACCCAATTATACAATGCATAAATTTTTTCCTGGTCTGTCATTGATTCTGTGGTATGCTTATTTACATATTGAATAATTCGATATTTTGTGGTGCTTTTTCCGTTTTTATCAAGCTTATACCCTTCTATTACTTTATTTGTTGCAAGAGCTCCGCTATCATCGGAATAATAATAACCATTTCCGACACTGAACCAACCACCCGTTTTAACAACAGAGTTTTTAGTAAAATAGTATCTTTTTTTATTGATTGTTAAAAATGTACTCTTTGCCGCACGTCCGTTATCAGCAAAATAATATTTTTTCTCATTGAGAGTTTTCCATTTAGATTTATATGCCTTGCCGTTACCTTGGAAAAAGTAATAATAATCTGCATCTCCAAACGAAACCTTTTTCAAACCATCTGTAAAAGCCTTACCATCCTTCTGAAAAAAGAAATACTGGGTAACACCATTAATAGCAACAGTTTTATATCCAGTGGTAAAAGCCTGACCATTCATAAGGAAATAGTAGTAGTCGGTTTTCTCTCCGTTGGTAATTTCTTTATAACCTTTTGTATATGCTTTACCATCTTCAGTGAAAAGCATATATGCATTTCTTTGTCCCAATGGGATTTTTTTAAGTTCATCCGTTATGGCACGACCATCTTCACCGAAATAAAAATAATGTTTTTTTCCATCAATCATTACGGTTTTATAGCCTGTATTAAAGCCTTGACCATTAGCAAGAAAATAGAAATAGCATCTATTTCCGTCAATCACTATTTCTTTATATCCGTCTGTAAAGGCTGATCCATCTTCCTGAAAATAGAAAAAATATTGTTTTCCGGCAACAACAAAATTCAAATATCCGTCTGTAAATGCTGTTCCGTCCTCTTGGAAATAATAATAAACTCTTTTTCCATCTTTATTAAAAGGCTTATAGCCCTCGGTAAATGCTGTACCATCTTCCTGGAAGAAGTAATATTTGGTAACTCCTCCAACAGTTATCTCTTTATAACCCTCATTAAATAGTGTTCCATCTTCGTTGTAAAAATATATCTTCTCGTTTTCAACAACGACACCCTGCTTCACTGGTAGATTTTCACTAGCAGAAACGCCAATACTTGTTAATGCCGAAATGGTAAATACAGTAAGAATTATTACAAACAAGGAACTCAACAGATTGTAATGCCTGAGTCTGCTCATTTAAAATGCAACCTCCTCTTGTGTTCCATCCGAATATGTAATTACCTTAACGCCATGTCCTGAACCATCGCAGTCTTCATAAATTTCAACGCTTACAATAGTTCTTCCGCTGGTTGTTGGCTCTGCAGGCTTTGTGGTAGGTGCTTTTGTTACCGGAGGTTTAGTAGTTTCAACAGGTTTTGTCGCAGGTGGATTTGTAACAACCGGTGCCGGTGGTGTATAACCGGAATTCCAATTATTATTGCTGTCCTCCGGCTCTTCGGTATGAGGCTCGGTTGTTTCCTCTTCTTCTCTAACCGAAACAACTATTTCCATCCCATCCTTAAGAGATTCATCCAATTCAAAATTAACTGTCTGGTCATCTGCAAGTTTTATCCCTACAGCATCAATGGCATCCTCAACAGTTGCACCTGTAAGAACAACTGTGTACTCTACATCTCTGATTAAGTCTTTTATAGTTACATCTACCTGTCTGAGAACATTAACTACTATATCTTCTGTTAATTTTACATTCATATCAATGGAAAGCGAATCACCATTATCCAAAGTGATTTTTGCCTCCTTCAAAAGATCTTCAATCGTCTTATTGTCTGTATTTTCAATTGTAATTTTTTTGCCATCAACCATAATTATAAGCTGTTGCTCTGATTTCTTAGAAGAATTAATGGGTTCTTCACTTTTACAAGAACAGAAAATTGCAGGAATCAAAACTAAAATCAAGCTAACTGCTAAGGGTTTTAAAATGTTTTTTTTCATTATGTTCACTCCAAATCCAAAATACAACCAAAGCGTTATTTTAATGCGTTAGTATTGTATCATTTTTTGCTTTCACTTGCAAGATGTATTTTCAAAATTAATAGAGGGCGAATCGTCTGAATCGCCCTCCGTCTTTTTACATCATCTCATTAATCTGTTTTTCAGTTGTTTTTGCCCAGTCATACTGTTCCATATATTTACCGAAATACTTTGTATTTTCATTCTTTCCGTTTTCAAGGAAATCATAATAATCACAGGCAAACTTACTTTTATCAATGCTTCTCTGATTTCTGTTATCAACAAGAATATCAATAATTCCTGCCTCTTCAAGAGAGGTTCTGAGGGATTTCAAAACCTTTCTGAAAAGTGACTGAACGGTTTCGTCATATTTTCTGCCTTCCCAGAGAATTGCAATAGCCTGCTCGGTATTAACAACACCCCCGTTTCTGTCCACGAGAAGTGCCAGAAGCTCTTTACTTTTCGCGCTTGGGAATGAAACCGACTTTCCGTCAACAAAAACATCGAAATAACCGAAGGTTTTTACAAAAACACGATTTTCTGTTACAGCGTCTTTAACAAGCAGTGCCTTTTCATACGCCTTTTTAATGGTTTCCGGCTCATAGGGCTTCATAACATAATCAACCGCATCAACACCGAAAGCCTCTAAAGCATAGTTGCCGTAGCTTGTTGCAAAAACTATACGCACATTTCGGTTTATTGCTTTAATTCTTTTTGCAAGCTCAATACCCTTTATTACAGGCATTTCTATATCAAGAAAAGCAATATCGACTTTATTGGTAGCAGCGAAGCTCAAGGCATCCAGAGGGTTATTGAATTTTATTATTTCATCAGTTATTCCGACTTCTCTGCAGGTATCTTCAAAGTCTTCGAGAGCAAGAAACTCATCATCAACTGCAATTATTCTCATTGGGAGACATCCTCCTTGGGTATTTTTATAGTAATTGTCGTACCTTCATTTACGACGCTTTCTACGATAACTTCCGAATTAAGCATTTCTTTAAGACGGCTTTTAATGTTGCTCATACCAATATGGCTACGGTCATCATTTTTAACCTGATTCACATCAAAGCCAACACCGTCATCCTCTACTGAAACTATAATGTAATCTTTTTCCTCGTAAGACGATATTTTAAGAGTTCCGCCGTCAACCCTCTGATTTATTCCGTGCTTTATAGCATTTTCTGCAATTGGCTGAATAGTCAGAGGCGGTATGGAAAAATCATCAAAATTTATATCATATTCAATATTGAGTCTATCGCCGAATCGCAATTTCTCAATAGAAATATAATTATCAACATGCTCCATTTCCTTCTTAAAAGGAATGGGCTTCTTCTGAGTAAGAGAATCCATATTGGCTCTCAGATAGCTTGAGAATTTTACTATAGCACTTTCTGCGGTTTTTGGGTCTTTTTTGGTAAGATACTTAATCGTATTAAGGGCGTTATACATAAAGTGGGGCTGAATCTGACTTAACATCAGAGTCATATTCATATCGCCCAATTCTTTTTCTAATTCCGCAGCTCTTCGCGCTTCTCTATACGCCTCAACAGTATTTCCGAAATGCATAAAAACAACGCTTGCAATAAATATAACGCAGGCAATAGGCATAATGTTTGTAACATTCTGTGAAATATACCCGTTCATATAGAAGTTTTCTATAACTATACCTGCGGATGTTATGCAATAAACAACCAAATACAGTAGAGCAAAGCGCTTTTGCTCAATTATTTTTTCAGCTATTTTAAAGATGATCAATCCGTCGAGTATATATGTAACCGACTGAAGCCACATATACGAGGTAGCTATATAAACATAATCATAAATTACATACGGAACGAAGGCACAAACAAGGAACAAAACTGAGAACAGAATAAGCGTATTCTGTCTTATCTTCATTCCCAAGGCATTGTTCAGGTGCATCATCATAGAAAGCTTTATTATGTAAGTCGATGCATACACAAATAAGGTCACGACCTCGTATTCCAGATTTCCGAATAAGCCGTGAGAAACAACATAGCCCTCATTGGTTATCAGCAATCTTAAAGCAAACGAAAAGCAAAGGACAAACAACCAGAACTGACTGCCAACATCCTTATTCAATATGCCAAGTAAAAGCACCGCAATTGCAATAAACATAACAATTCCGATATAAAAATATCTCTGAGCAAGAGTTCCCATTTCGCGCATATGAAAATCCTTATATGTTGATAGAACAGGTACTGATGTCAAGCCACTGGAGTTTGAGCAGGTCATTTCAATAACGACCTCATAATCGTTATTTTCCCTTTTTTCAGGTGTAAAGGGAATTGCATAAGATTCTATGACAGTTGAATATCTTGTACCGGGTATATTACGGTTTGAATATACACACTTACCATTAATATAAATTTCGCATTTACCCGAAACATTTGGCACGCTGACAACAATTGGGTATGAGGAAATCACATTTAAAAGATTAATCTTATAGCTTGCCTTACCACCATTATGAAGCTTTTCACCATCTATTTCATAGGTTGTCCAGGAAGCAGGAACCTGAACATACGCATCAGGCTGAGCATCCTCGATATTATCTGAAACGATATGCTGATTCCAATAGAATTCCCATTCACCTGTTAAATAAACGCTGTCACCCGAGGCCAAATCATATTTACCAACATAAGCATTTGCATCCGAAAAATTAACCTCATTGATATACTCCGGTAACAGATTCGAGAAAAATGGCAAGCTCATTCCTGCAATAAAGGTAAGAAGAATAGCAATAAAAGCTATAAGATTTTTTTTAAAGCCTTGTGACAACTCCCCCACCTCATTTCTCATATGTTCCTATATGGAATAATTATACAATGCAAATGAGAACAAATCAATATACTTTTGTGAAAATAGCGAAACTTTTTCGAGAATTGACAAAAAACAAAAATCTGCCGAAAATTTATTCGACAGATTTTACTTTTATGTCTATTTATAATTTTTCATATAACGCTTATAAAAAGCCACCGCATTTCCGATTGCTTTTAATGATATATTTTCATTTTCACTGTGAACGCTTGCAAATTGTTGTGAATCCATTTCAATGGGCGCAAATCTTATAACACAATCGCAAATATCGCTTAAATGTCTTGCATCAGTACCTGCAGGAAGAATATATGCCGCGCTTGCAACACTTGGGAATATTTCTGCTATACAGCCTTTTGTATAGGCAAATGCAGGCTTTGTCATATCAGCAGGCTTGTGATATTCATTGTTTTCTCCATCCTCAATTTCCACGCCGTATTTTTCTGCAATTTTCCTGATTGCTTCAATATCTTTCTTTAAATCCTCATCATTAACGCACCTGAGCATTGCTTTTGCGGTGCATTTTTTGTCCTCTCTTGAGCCTGAAATTTCATTGAATGAGCAGGATGTTCCGAGCATCGCGCCTGCCTGAGCATTGATTTTGGGTATCACTCTCTTTAAAAGTCCTCCGAAGCACCAGAGATTACTGAAAAGAACTGTCATAATAAAGGGCGTATACGGACAAAGGTTTTCAAACATTGCCTGAACCTCAGGGTAAAGACGACGAATAAAAATATTCTTTTTATTGATTTCTGCAATAAATGCGGACATTCTTGCAACAGGTGTATTTACATTTGCAGCAAGTCCTGTGTGAGAATTACGCTCTTCTGCGGTACAAACAAGACGGTGAATACCCTTTTCGTGAACTGCCATCATAGCACATTTGCATTTCATTCCTGCAAGCGGAGGGTCAATTATAGCGCCTCCCTCGTCAAGTATGGTTTCAAAGGTTATGCCATTTTCTTCAAAATATTTAAGAGCGGTGGGTATTCCGTCACCTGCAATTTCCTCATTGTGAGAAGAGCCGATATAAAGATTAGTTTCAGGAATAAAGCCCTGGCTTAACAATTCCTCGAGAGCCTGAAACTCTGCAAAAAGCGGTGTTTTTGTATCAACTGCGCCTCTGCCCCACAAAGCATCATCGAAGATTTCTCCGCAAAAGCCGGGATGAAGCCACTCACCCTTTGCATCCACAACATCGTGGTGAGACATCACCATAATATTTCTGCTTTCATCCTTGCCCGTAAGCTTATAAATCCAGCAATCGTCAGAAAAAATCATTCTTTCACAATTCTGATGTACCAAAGGAAAAAGAGCTTCAACTGTTTCTCTTAATTTTTTAAACTCTGTATCATCATATTCGTCTTTTTTTGAAATAGTTTCGCAACGAATCATCTCACCTAATTTAAGAGCGTATTCGGTCTGCTCTTCTTTAGTTTTATGTATAATTTCACTAGTCAGCTTTCGGGACTTGATTTTCATTTTTATTGCATTGAAAAGTAAAATTCCTATAAAAATAAAGATCACACAAGCCAATATTATAAAAACATATTTCATTTTATATCACCTGAAACAAATTATATCATCAACTTAAAATAAATCAAGGTGATGTACCTTTATAAGTGATTGAAAATTAACATAATATATGATAGAATATTAAATTAGAGAAATATCGCAGAGGAGACAATAATATGATTAACAATGCGAAGAGAACAGAAATCATCGAAAGCTTACTGGGTGCAGGTGTTGAAATACCCTGTCCTGACGGAGTTATCATTGAAGAGAATGTAAAAATCGGTAATGGTACAATCATTTTACCCAACACCGTTATTATGGGTGAAACTCATATTGGCAAGAACTGTGTAATCGGTCCTAACTCATATATTTCTGATACAACCATCGGCGATAATACCAAGCTCAACAACACACAGAGCTTTGAATCTCAGATTGGCTCCGGAGTTACAGCAGGGCCCTTTGTTCACATAAGACCCAATTGCAAAATTGCAGACAATGTTCATATCGGCAACTTTGTTGAGGTTAAAAATTCAACTGTTGACGAGGGCAGCAAGCTTCCTCACCTTCTCTATGTGGGCGACTCCGATGTTGGTAAGGATGTTAATTTCGGTTGCGGTTGCGTAACTGTAAACTACGACGGAAGAAACAAATCCCGAACAACAGTTAAGGACGGCGCATTTATCGGATGCAACACTAATCTCGTTGCACCCGTTACAATCGGTGAAAATGCTTTCACTGCCGCAGGCTCAACTATAACAGAGGATGTTCCTGATAATGCACTTGCAGTTGCAAGAAACAGACAGACAGTAAAAGAAGATTGGGTTAATATTAAAAAGCCCTATAAAAGACAGCATCAGAAATAAACGGAGAAGCTAAATACAATGTTCAACAAATTCAAAAAAGATGGTGGTAATTCCACATACGACTTTTTAGTTGTAGGTCTTGGAAATCCCGGTACAAAATATGAAACAACCCGTCACAATGCAGGCTTTCTTTTCATAAGCTACCTTGAAGACAAATTGAATTTCAGTGCTAAAAAGCTGAAATTCCACGCGCTTATCGGCGATGCTAAAATCGGTAGCAATAAGGTTCTTTTTATGAAGCCCCAGACTATGATGAATAATAGCGGTACTGCTGTGGCAGAATGTGCAAAATTCTATAAAATACCCGCAGAGAATATCATTGTTGTTTTCGATGATATTTCATTAGAGCCCGGTAAGCTTCGCATAAGAAGAAAGGGCTCTGCCGGCGGTCATAACGGGATTAAAAGCATTATCGCCCATTTAGGCTCGGAAAATTTCCCGAGAATCAAAATCGGTGTTGGCGCAAAGCCACATCCCGACTACGACTTGGCTGATTGGGTTCTTGCAAACTTCCCCAAGAAGGATATTCCTGCCGTAAGAAGTGCTATTGAAGACGGCGCAAACGCTCTCGAAATGCTTGTAAAGGGCGATTTTGAAGGCGCAATGTCAAAATATAATTGAGGTTTTTATGTCAGGCTATAAACAACTTCTTCAGAATTCAATTCAATATCAGGATGTTGTAAGATATATGGGGGCAGATATGTACCCATCAGGAATTGTGGGCTTACCGCCTGCACCC
This sequence comes from Acutalibacteraceae bacterium, assembly GCA_045660345.1. Lineage (GTDB taxonomy): Bacteria > Bacillota > Clostridia > Oscillospirales > Acutalibacteraceae > DTU089. The sequence continues at coordinate 223,758 of JAZRDP010000020.1, read as the reverse complement.
AAGGCACATCTTGTTTTTTCGCTTTGCGAGGAATTTTCTCGCAGAGCTATTGTTGTTTTGCCCGATGAAAGCCTTGCAAGAAAATTTACAGCAGACATAAACGAATTAAACGGCAATAAGGAAATCGCCTATTTTTACCCTGCAAGAGACTTTTCCTTTAACTCTTCGCAAGGTCAGTCAAGAGAATATGAGCAAATAAGAATTAAAACTCTATGCTCAATTTTAAAGAACGAATGTAAAATTGTTGTCTGCTCTGCAGAATCCGCTCTGCAGCTTACAATTCCACCGTCCGACCTTAAAAAGCGTACATTTAAAATAGATTTCAATACAGAAATATCAACCGAAAAAATTACTGAAACTCTCATCTCTGCAGGCTTCAAAAGAGCAGAAAGCGTTGAGGGTGCAGGTCAGTTTGCCGTAAGAGGCGGTATTATCGACTTTTTCCCGCCCAACTCTACACAGCCTGTGAGAATTGAGCTTTGGGGCGATGAGGTTGACACAATTTCTCTTTTTGATGTTTCTACTCAAAGAAGAACAGAAAATCTTGATTTCTGCGAAATCACGCCATCTACTGAAATTGTGTTTGACAATGAAGAGGCTTTAAAAAATAAAATTGAGAACTTCATTTCAACAGTTTCGGGTAAAGGATCAAAAAAAGCAAAAGAGCAATTAAGTAAAGATATTGATATGCTGAATTCAGGCGTTAAGCTTCAATCCGTTGACAAATATCTTTCCCTTGCTTATGAAAACCCCGCTTCGATTTTTGACTATATGGAGGATGCCTTCCTTTTTGTTTGCGAAAGTGCATCTGTCAAAGATAAGGTTCAGAATTCTTCAAAGCTTCTTTTACAGGAAATCAAGGCACAATTTGAAAACGGTGTTCTGACAAAAGGTCTTGACCGCTTTTCTTTAACATTCCCCGAATTACTTTTAATTTACGATAACAGAAAAACTGTTTATATAGATAACTTTACACGCGGTAGCTTTGATACATCCGTAAAAAGCCTTACAACCTTTAATGTTCAGCAAAATCCTCTTTGGAACGGCTCATTAGAGGTGCTTCTTGATGACTTGAAGCCATCGCTTTCAAAAAAAGAAACCTGCATTATTCTTGCAGGTACTGAAAAAAGTGCAAGCGCTCTTGTAGAAGCCTTGGAAGCAGAAGACATTAAAGCAATGTTTTTCCCTGTTCCCCCTGCTCAATTCCCTAAAAATACAGTAAGTGTATTATCAGGGTGCCTTTCAGGCGGCTTCCGCTCACCCACAGAGAAATTCAATATCATTTCTTACGGAAAAGGCGTTCACAAATCCACACAGAAGCGCAAAAAAAACTACAAGGCTGCCGATGCAATCCAAAGCCTTGAAGAGCTGTCCCGTGGCGATTATGTTGTTCACTCTGTTCATGGTATCGGTATTTTTGACGGTATTCAGAAATTAGAGGTATCAGGACTTACAAAGGATTTCATCAAAATCACTTATGCCAAGGGTGATGCCCTGTATGTTCCTGTTACTCAGCTTGACCTTGTTTCAAAATATATCGGTCCTAAGGATGACTCAAAAACTCTCAAGCTTTCCCGTTTAGGCGGTAATGATTGGGAGAAAATGAAAGCCCGTGTCAAAGCCTCTGCCAAAAACATGGCAAAGGAGCTTATCGAGCTTTATTCAAAGAGAATGAAAACCGCAGGCTTTGCATTTTCTCCTGATATTGATATGCAAAACGACTTTGAAAGGCGTTTTGAGTATGACGAAACCGAAGACCAGCTCCGTTCTATCAATGAAATAAAAAAAGATATGGAAAAGCCTCACCCAATGGACAGACTTCTTTGCGGTGATGTTGGCTTTGGCAAAACCGAGGTTGCTTTAAGAGCGGCATTCAAATGTATTGCAGACGGCAAGCAATGTGCAATTCTTGTTCCCACAACAATTCTTGCTCTCCAGCATTACAATACAATTCTTCGCCGTTTTGAAGGCTTCCCCATTGAAGCAGATATGCTTTCCCGATTCAGAACCCCAAAAGAGCAAACAAGAATTATCAAGGCACTCAAACGAGGTGCAATTGATGTAATCGTCGGTACTCACCGTCTTATTTCCAAAGACATTGTATTTAAGGATTTAGGACTTATAATCGTTGACGAGGAACAACGATTCGGTGTAGGTCAAAAAGAAAGACTTAAGGAAATGTACCCCGATGTTGACTGCCTCACTCTTTCTGCAACGCCCATTCCGAGAACAATGAATATGGCAATGTCAGGCATCCGCGATATGTCCGTTATCGAGGAAGCACCACAAGACCGCTTCCCTGTTCAGACCTATGTTCTCGAGCACGATTGGGAAGTTATCACGGAAGCTATGGCAAAGGAAATCCGCCGTGGCGGTCAGGTTTATTATCTTCACAACAAGGTTGGTACAATAGAAAAAACTGCAGCAACAATTCACGAATTCTTACCTGATGCCAATATAGGAATTGCTCACGGTAAAATGAGTGAGGATGAGCTTTCAGAAGTATGGCGTCAGCTTTTAGAGGGTGAAATTGATATATTGGTCTGCACCACCATTATTGAAACAGGTGTAGATGTACCAAATGCCAACACCCTTATAATTGAAAATGCAGACCATTTGGGTCTTGCTCAGCTCCATCAGATAAGAGGCCGTGTAGGACGTTCTGCAAGACGCGGATTTGCTTACCTTACCTTTAACCGCAACCGTGAATTAACTGAAATTGCTCAGAAGCGATTAACCGCAATCCGCGAATACACCGAATTCGGCTCAGGCTTTAAAATCGCTATGCGCGACCTTGAAATACGAGGTGCAGGTAACCTTTTGGGCTCGGAACAGCACGGTCATATGGAAGCGGTTGGCTACGATATGTATATGAAGCTCCTTTCCGAAGCAGTTGTTGAAGAAAAGGGAGAAGACATAAAAATCAATCAGAAGGAATGTCTTATCGACATCCGAATTGATGCTCATATTCCCGAAACCTATATAGAAAGCCTGCCTCAAAGACTTTCTATATATAAGAGAATTGCAGATATCAAAACTGAGGAGGACGCTTCCGATGTTATTGACGAGCTTATTGACCGCTTCGGTGAACCGCCCGCAGGCGTTGAGGGTCTTGTTAAGGTTGCCCTTCTCAGAAACACCGCTGCGTCAATGGGCATTTATGAAATCGGGCAGAACAACAACAGCCTTCTTTTGTATGTTGAAGAAATCGATATGCAAAAGGTTGCTATACTTGTTAAAGGTATGCGTGGAAGAATTCTTGTTTCAAGAGGTCCGAAGCCATATATCACAATAAAAAAATCAAGCGGTCAGTCACCACTTGATACATTAGAGGAAGCGTTTAATTTATTAAGAGAGGAAGTTAAAAATGACATTTGAATATAAGCCCCAAGGCGTTTGCGCAAGACACCTTAAATTTGATATTGAGGATGGAATCGTAAAAAATGTAAAATTCACAGGCGGCTGCAACGGCAATCTTCAAGGAATTGCTGCTCTTTGCGAGGGAAAGCCCGTTGATGAAATAATCAATGCAGTTTCAGGCATCCGCTGTGGCTTCAAATCCACATCCTGTCCCGATCAGCTTGCTAAGGCACTAAAAAATGCACTTGAAAGTGAGGAAAAATAAAAATGAAATATCTTATTTTAATTGCTGATATTGATGAATTCAACCCTTGCAAAGCAAGTCTTGGTGAACTTGTTGAAAAGGAATACAAAATCAAGCATATGCCCGCTTTTGATTTTTCATACAATAACCATCAATGCACCGCAGTTTGCTTTGGTATAGGTAAAGTTAATGCTGCTATGGGTGCGGCACTTGCTCTCAATTACGATGAATTTGACGGAGTAATCAACACAGGCTGGAGCGGCGCAGTTTCAGGTGTTTTCAAGGGCGACATTATTGTTTCTGATTCCTGCGTTGAATGTGATTTCGATTTAACTCCCATCGGCAGAAAGCCCGGTCAGAAGCCCGGTCAGGCAGATTACATATATAAATGTGATAACTCTCTTTATGATGCCGCTTGTTCAGTTGATGGCTTCAAGCACGGAAATCTCGGTACAGGCGATTTCTTCCTTACAAATAAAGAATTAGGACAGAAATACAAAGAGATTTTCCATATCAATGCTTTTGATATGGAAAGTGGTGCATTAGGTGCAGCCTGCTATCTTCTTGATGTACCCTTTGTAAGCGTAAGAAAAATTTCTGATAATGCAGATGATGTTTCAGTAAGCGAATATACAAATTCAGTTGTTTCCGATGTTACTGCTTTCTCTGATATTGTTCTGAAAATTCTCGAAATGCTTTAATATTAGAAAAAATTTACCGCCTACGATTTTTCGCAGGCGGTTATTTTATGCACAGATTTTTCAGGCAATTCACGGACGACAAAAGCTTTTCTCGTCGCCACCTGAAAAAACACCACCGACGGCATAGTGCGTATTTACCATATACTATGCTTGTCAGCGGTGTTATGTTAATAAATTTCTCGGATTAAGATGCAGAAGACAGATTTGGTGAGCGACCGCGTACAAAGGTACGCCGAGTGAGCCAAATCAACTTATGCGCTTAATCAATCATCAAATTTGGAAATGAAAGCGCGTGTTCTTTCCGACTTCGGATTGTCGAAAACCTCTTCGGGTGTACCCGCTTCAGCAATAACGCCATCATCCATAAAGATAACCTTTGTGGAAACTGCTCTTGCAAAGGACATTTCGTGAGTAACAATAACCATTGTTGTCTTTTCCTCTGCAAGACCCTTGATAACCTTAAGGATTTCACCTGTAAGCTCAGGGTCAAGAGCAGATGTGGGTTCATCAAAAAATAAAACCTTAGGCTCAAGCATTAATGCTCTTGCAATTGAAACTCGTTGCTTCTGACCGCCCGAAAGCTCGCATGGATAGTTTTCCAATTTATCAGAAAGACCAACCTTGCGGAGAATTTCCTTTGCTTTAGCTTCGATTTCTTCGTGAATCTGCTTTTTATTATGCTTGTAATCCTCGCGCTCTTCTGCCAAAAGCTCGGGAGCGAGAGTTACATTTTTAAGAACATTGTACTGAGGGAAAAGGTGGAAATCCTGAAAAACAAGACCAACAAGGAGCTGACGACGACGCTTTTCCTCGTCGCTTTCCTTTTTCACCTTACCATTGAAGAAAACCTGACCATCAACAGCTATGTAACCTGAATCAGGGGTTTCAAGCTGATTTACACAACGAAGAATTGTTGTTTTACCGCTACCGGATGAACCGATAATGCTTAAAACCTCGCCCTCTTCAACTGTAAAGCTGACACCTTTTAAAACCTGAGTTTTCCCGAAATTCTTTTTTAAATCTTTAACTTCTAAAATTGCCATAGCTTAACTCCTGAAATAACTCAGTTTCTTTTCACCCTTACCGAGAACAATAGTAAGAATACCAACAAACAATAAGTAGAACAAGCCTGTGTAGAACAAGGGCCATATCATAGCCTTTGTTGCAGCAAGCTCCTTAGCCTGCTTGATAACCTCGCAAACCATAATGCAGTTTGCAAGAGCGGTATCCTTGATAAGTGTGATAATTTCGTTGGACATTGGGGGAACAATTCTCTGAATAACCTGTTTAAGAATGATTTTCTTGAAAATCTGAGATTTGGTCATACCAAGAACAATACCTGCTTCGTACTGACCCTTTGATATACTTTCAATACCGCCTCTGTAAATTTCAGAGAAATAGCAAGCATAGTTGACAGTAAATGCAATCAATACTGCCATAATTCTACCTGCATCCATAATGCCGTATTCAATAAGGAAGAATCTGTCAACCTGTCCGAAAAGCTGGAAATTAAACACTAATCCGGGAAGATAATAGATTATGAATATCTGAAGCATCAAGGGAATTCCTCGAACAATCCAGACAATAACTTTAAATAAATATTTGACGGGCTTAATTTTACTCATAGAGCCGAAGGCTATAGGCAACCCAAGGGGTGCCCCTAATAATAGAGTCACCCCAAAGATCAATAATGAAATTTTAAAGCCGTCAAATAAGAAAGATGTAACTTCTAAAAAAGACATACTTTAACTCCGAATGGATTTATTTTTATTTCTGATCTGCGAAATCCTTGATTGCAGTTGTTGCAACGCCGTATTTCTCTGCAAGAGCTTCGATTGTGCCGTCTGCACCTAAAGCTTCAAGCTGTTCATTTACCTTTGCTGTAAGCTCGCTACCCTTTTTGAAGCCGATTGCGTAGTATTCAACATCACTTGAAAGCTCTTCAACGATCATAAGATCCTTATAGTCGCCGTTACCAACATAGCTCTTTGCAAGCTGAGCGTCAACTACTGCGAAGTCTGCTGTATCAGCAGTGATTTCAAGCAAGCAATCTGTCTGCTTTGTGAAGCCTTTGTATTTTGCACCTTCAAATGCTTTTGCATAAGCTTCGCCTGCAGAACCGCTTTCAGCAATACCCATTTTGCCTTTAAGGTCTTTTGCAGACTTAATGCCTGAATCCTTAGCAACAACTACTACCTGACGGTTTTCCATATAGTTGTAAGAAAAGTCAACCTTTTCTGAACGAAGAACGCCGTCATCATCTGCTGTGTTAGCTGTGAAGCCGTTCCATACGCAGTCAATTGTGCCTGAATCAAGGTCTGTATATTTGCTGTCCCAGTTAATTTCTGTGAAGATAACTTCATAACCAAGGTTTTCAAAAACTGCTTTTGCAAGCTCTGTATCGAAACCAACAAGCTCATTGTTTTCATCAAGGTAGTTCATTGGTTCATAAATTGTGTAACCAACAACGATTGATTCCTTGCTGCCGCCGCAGGATGCGAATGCGCAAACGATACCGATAACGAGAACGAGGCTCATTACAAGTGCTAATACTTTTTTCATAATTTTTCCTCCATAGGTGTAATCACCTTTTATTTTGTGGTGTTATTTTAGCACTTTAGCGCAGTAAAGTAAAGAGGTTTTTACCATTTTATTTTATTTTGTAGGTTTTGCCATAGACCCTCATACAATTTTTGTTGCTTTTATGCAACTTTACCACTTTAACGCGCTAAAGTGAGTGAAAAAACCGCTGCACCATATATTCTCATTGTAAACTCCCTTGATTTATGATAAAATACATTCATAAATATAACGAGGTTTTCCTATGAACAGCTTTGAAAATACAATCAATATTAACACACTTATTGCTGAGCTTGACCATCTTCTCAGTAAAAATAATTACAATGGTGCCCGTGACTTTCTTGAAAAATGGGTAGAAATTTCTCAAAAGCAGAATGATAGCAAGGCTTTATTCTCTCTTTGCAACGAATGTATTGGTCTTTACAGGAAAATCGGAGAAAAAGAAAGCTGCTACAAATACTGCGAAAAGGCTCTTAATTTACTTAAGGTGTTAAATATAGAAAATACTGTAACGGGTGCTACCGCTTACACCAACTGCGCCACCGCTTACAAGGCATTCGGTGAATCAGAAAAAAGTATTGCATTTTTTGAAAAAGCGGTCGCTTTATATGAAGCTCTTTTACCCGAAAATGACCCTAAGCTTGCAGGATTATATAACAATTTCGCGCTTTCTCTTGTAGATTTAAAGAATTTCGAAAAAGCTTTACAGCTTTACGAAAAAGCAATCGAGGTTTTAAATCATAATCCTCAATTCAATTTGGAGCAAGCGGTAAGCTATCTTAATATGGCAAATTTATATGAAGCCAAAAACGGTCTTGAAAACGCTTGCGAGGAAATTGATGTTTTATTAGATAAGGCACAAATAGTGCTCGACGAAAAATATTCCGAAACTGATGGTAATTATGCATTTGTTTGCGAAAAATGTGCCCCCACCTTCGGTTATTACGGCAGATTTTTATATGAAAATGAATTAAAGGAAAGAGCGAGGGTTATTTATGAAAGGACTTGAGCTTTCAAGAAAATATTATGAAGAATATGGTAAGCCTATGCTTGAAAAACAATTCCCCGAAATTGAGCATTTAATTGCCGTTGGTCTTGTGGGTAGCGGTTCGGATTGCTATGGCTATGATGACGATATTTCTCGCGACCATGATTTTGAACCTGGATTTTGTCTTTTTGTTCCCGATGAAAGCATTGTTGATGAAAAGACCTTTTTCAATCTCGAAAGAGCTTACAGCAAGCTACCAAAGGAATTTTACGGTTATAAAAGAAGCCTTGTAAAACCCGTTGGAGGAAGCAGAAATGGTGTTTTCAGAACAAAGGATTTTTATAATAAAAAAATCGGCTCACCCAATGGTGAGCTGACAATAGAGCAATGGTTTTCGCTTCCTGATTATGCATTGGCAGAAGCAGTAAACGGAGAAGTTTTTGAAGATAAACTTGAACAATTCACAGAAATACGAAACAGAATTATTAATATGCCACAAGATATTCTTCTTAAAAAGCTCGCAGGTAATCTTCTTATTATGGCTCAAAGTGGTCAATATAATTTCCCAAGAATTTTAAACCGCGGTGAAACTGCAGCCGCCCAGCTTGCACTTTTTGAATTTTCAAATGCGGCTATGAAAGTTTATTTTCTTCTGAACGGAAAATATATGCCATATTACAAATGGCAATTCAGAGCCTTAAGAGATTTACCGAATGGTGAACACTTCGCAGACTCTCTTGAATTTCTCATTTCAACTGATAACTCAATTGAAAATGCCAATATAAAAAATGAAATAATAAATTCTGTTGCAGAAAAAATAATTGATATTTTAAAAGATAAAGGAATTACCAAATCCACCTGCAACGATTTGGAAAAGCATGCCTACTCTGTTAATGATTTTATAAAAGACGGAGCTTTACGAAACGCTAACATTCTGATAGGAATATAAAAAAGGTTCGGATTTTGAGTTGAATCCGAACCTTTTTATTTTTTAATTATACAAAGCCTTTGAAAAAGTTAGCAAAGAAATCGTAAATCATTGCAAAGATTTTTTCAATTGTATAGTAGAAGCCATAGTCGTTTCTTCCGCCCACTTCACCCAACTGAGAATCATCTCTCTGAGCAAGCTCATTGGATGTAAGGTTATATGTTTCATAGGTTGTAAGGTCTTTTTCATCAAGCTCGATAACTCTTGCTCCCTGATACATATTGTCATAATATGAGTTATATGTGCAACCGGGAGTCTGAATAAGGTCAACGCCACCACAATGAGCAACGAAGTTATTTACATGGTCATGACCTACAACAAGACCGAGAACATCTCCACCTTCAACCATTGCATCCCACTGACCATCATTACCATAGCTGGGACAGCTCTTTTCGAAAATATAGCCATCATATTTTGTAATATCAGGAACGGGTGTATAAACAGAACCATCAGAGAAGTTGATTGTTGCTTCACCGAGAGCGATAGCTCCCTCATAGTAAATCATTTTAACGGGTTCCTGAGGAATAATGTGCTGGAAAGCCATTGCAGGAACAACCTCACCACCGTTTTCTGCAGTCATAGCATCACGGGTTGCATTATACCAAGCAATCTGATCAGCGTGAACATGGTCATAACCAAGCCATGTACCGCTTGCATCACGGATGCTTCCACCGCTGTCAAAGCACCAAACATTAAATGCTACCTTGCTTCCGTCGCTTGAAAGAATCGGAACATTATGGGTTGCGCAGCCTGAAAGAGCGGGATCTGCATCAAAAGCCATACAGCCCTCATATTTCTGATATGCTGCAAGCTGATCCTCCTTAACCATACCGCCCTCATCATCGTGGTTACCGAAAACGAAGGTAAAGGGAATGCCTCTCGCATCAAGAGGTGCAATCATTTCATCAATTGCTCTTATGTCTTCTCCAACAACATTGTCACCAACGAAAACAACAAGATCGGGATTAGCGAAATCGAGAGCTTCATTAATAAACTGAATGATTGCAGGCTCCATAGGATATGAGTCCTGAACGTCTGCAAGACAAAGAATTTTGAATTTGCCGTTTTTGTTGAACTGAAGCTTTGCTTCATCCTTGTAACCGGCAAAGCTCATTGTTACAAGTGAGAAAAGCATAGTAACTGCAAGAACAACAGAAATTACTTTTTTCATTTTTATATCTCCTTTTTAGGTTTTCTAATTATACAGTATATTCCTAAACTCCTATTTTGTCAAATTCTGGATTTCGGATTTAAAATGCTTACCCTTTTCCTCAAAATTCTTATAGAAATTATAGCTTGCTGCCGCAGGTGAAAATAAGCAGCTTTTACCCTTTTCGGTTATTTCGGAGCATTTTTTTACTGCATCCTCCATATTTTCAGCGCAAACGAAATTCTTAACTACGCCTTTTTCTTTAAGGGCATTTATTATGTTATGCCCTGTTTCGGGAAGACCCACAAGATTAGAAATATTGCACTCCCCTAAAAATGCTATAAAGTCTGTATAATCAATGCCTCTGTCAAGTCCGCCGAAAAGAAGTGTATCAACATTTCCGAGAGCTTTAACAGCACCCATAACCGCAGTAGGAATTGTTGCAATACTGTCATTATACCAATTGATGTCGTTTATAACACCAACGAATTCCATTCTGTGCTCAATACCACCGAAGGATTTTATTGCATTTCTTACCGCATCATCGCTGACACCGAAAATCCGTGCAACTGCTAAAGCATAAGCAATATCCTGTCTGTTATGCTCGCCCTTAAGATGCTCTGTTGATTTCCAAAGCTCATTAACGAATTCGTCGTTTTTAGCACACGTAAATGTTACGGCTCTTCCGTTACTTCTGAGAACCCTTTCCCAATCAACAACACCCTCAAGGTCCTGCTCGGGATTATAAATAAGATAATCCTCCTGCTTCTGATGAACCGCAATATTAAGCTTCGCTTCAACATAACCCTTAAAGCCTGTTTTATAATGGTCAAGATGCTCCTGATAAATATTAACAAGAACAGCCACATGGGGCGATGCCTTTGTAAATTCAAGCTGATGAGAGGACATTTCAATAACTGCCACAAGGCTTTCATCCTCGTCTGCCTTTTCAAAAACAGGAACACCTATATTGCCTATAAGGCAGGTATTCAAGCCACCTGCTTTAAGCATTTCATAAATAAGAGTTGATGTTGTGGTTTTGCCCTTTGAGCCTGTAATACCAACAACAGTAGGCTTGCAGAAGCGCAAGAACATATCTGTCTGACAGGTTATTTCAGTTGTTTCAGGGTAAACAACATCATCCAGAAATGCTATACCAGGACTTTTGAAAACAATATCAAAATCTCCGAGAGATTTCAGATAATCCTCACCTGAAATAACTGTTATATTCTTATCGTCACTATCAAACCCGTTTTTATCAGCAATTGTCAGCTGCTTTTCGGGAAGATGCTTTCTTATATAAGAAAGAGTGGATTTTCCTTCTCTTCCCATACCGAGAATGAGAACCTTTTTATCTTTTATATACTGAATTATCAGGGACATAGTCGTTATTATTCACCTATCTCATCATAAAATGCAAAATTCTTTTTTCCGTGATTTTTAACATAATACATAGCCTTATCAGCCTTTTCATAAAGCTCTGTATAAGTTTTAGCATTGGATGGAAATCTTGCTATACCTATACTGCAGGAAAAGCTCTCCTCGGGAGCCACTTCAAGACAAACACTATTACAAATAGTCTGTATCTGATTTGCCTTTTCCTCAAGATAATGCTTGTTTTCACCAACACCGCTTAAATAAAGGACAAATTCTTCACCGCCGACTCTTCCCAAAATATCTGTGCTACGGAAGGAAAGAGAGAGCTTATTTGTAAATTCCTTAAGAAAAACGTCACCTACTCTGTGACCATATGTATCATTAAGCTTTTTAAAATCATCTATATCAAAAATGAAGAATGCGCCCTCGTCTTCTTCAGCCTCTTTTATAATTTCATTAACCTTCAGGGTTGTTGAGAGCTTATTGAGGAAGCCTGTAAGCTGATCTGTTTCCGCCTGAGCAATAAGACGATTTTTTTCTTTTTTCTCTTTATCAACATCTGTAATGTTACCTACAAACTGAACCGCATTATCATTCTCATCGAAAACTACTGTAAATTTAATTCTGTGCCAGATACCATCGCCGCGGTTATTTATAACACGCGCATCAAATGTATTTTTCCTCTGACCTGAAAGAGCGTTACTTAAAGCGCTGATAAATGCAGGAACATCTCTGTGGTCGAAAATATCACCATAGGTCATACTCTCAATTGCATTTTCAATTCTTGTTCTCGTTGCCAGAGAACGAAGGATTTTTGAAGATGCTTCAAACACATCGCTTGCAACATCATAGGTGAAGAAAATATTATCAGAAAGCTCTTCGATAATTTCATAGCGCTTCTTTTCTTTTTCCTGCTGTAGCTGAATTTTCTTCAGACTCGTTACATCTGTCAGACTGCAGATAAGTGTGTTATCACCATAAACAGATTTAGTGGGCTTACGAGTGGAAATAATAACCCAGCCCTGCTCTCCGCCTTTTTTGTTAATTCTGCATTCAAGCTTTATAACCTCTCCGGGAGCATAATCAGTATTGATTTTGGTAACGATAGTCATAAAATCTCTTTCGTGGAAGAGATTCAAACGAACATCCGCACCAAGATGCTCATATTCTTCTCTTGTGTAGCCGAAAATCTCGAAGAAGCCATTGTTGGTATATTCAAGACGGACACCATCATGGTTAGGAGAAACAATTGCAATACCTGTAATTGTTTCCTGAAGCAAGATTTCAAGCTGCTCTCTTGGCAGCATTTCCTCATATTCTCCACCGAGTCTTCTCATATTATTCCACTCCTCTGACAAAGTATAATGATTGTAATCTGTCGAAACGCAATCGCGTTTCGCAAAAGCCGATTATATCGGCTTTTAGCAAAATTGTTTTCATAAATACAATTTTGCATTACATTCATTGAAAGGATTATAGTCGAATTTTCAAAGAAAATTCGATACCAAATCATATATTTGGTATCGAAACAGTGTAATTTTACACTGTTTCGACTAACTATAATCGTTATAATAATCCTTTTATAATATATCATATAGTTCTATATTTAACAAGGATTTTTCAAAAACACTTGAATAAACATATAAAATTGTATATAATTCATAATTGAAATAATATGCAAACAAAATACTAAAAATATATTATCGGAGAACACTATGCTCGAATTAAAAAACATTTCATTCAATGTATCTGATGATCTGGGAGAAAAGGAAATTCTTACTGATGTTTCCCTTACTCTTGAGGACGGAAAATTTCTTGTGGTTACAGGTCCTAACGGTGGCGGTAAATCCACTCTTGCAAAAATAATAATGGGTATCCAGCAGCCAACAGGCGGTCAGATTCTCTGGAATGGTATTGATATTACAAATATGTCCATAACCGAAAGAGCAAAGCTCGGTATCGGCTATGCCTTCCAGCACCCGCCTCGCTTCAAGGGTCTTTCTGTTCGCGGTCTTTTAAGCCTTGCTCACGGCGAGGATTTACCCGAGGACCAATGCTGCGCTTACCTTACAAATGTTGGCCTTTGCTCAAAGGACTACCTTAATCGTGAGGTAGATTCTTCCCTTTCAGGTGGCGAAATAAAGAGAATTGAAATTGCAACTCTTATGGCAAGAGATTTAAAGCTTGCAATTTATGACGAGCCCGAGGCAGGCATTGACCTCTGGAGCTTCAATATGCTTGTTGAAAGCTTCAAGGATATTTCAAAGAACCGCAAGGAAAGTATGATAATCATTTCTCATCAGGAAAGAATTATGAAAATAGCAGACGAAATCGCAGTTATTGCAAATGGTGTTGTTTCCAAAAGAGGCCCTGCTGACGAAATTTTCCCTGAGCTTATGTCTCAGTTCGACAACACTTGCACATTCAGATAAGAGGATTAATAAAAGATATGAACAATATAGATAAAAGAATGCTTAACGCAGTTGCGGATTTACACGAAATCCCTCAGGGTGCCTTCAGCTTAAGAAAAAATGGCGAAAGTGCTGAAATGCGTTCAAGCGCGAATATTATAATTGAACCCAAAAAGGACAAGCCCGGTATTGATATAATCGTTAAAGCGGGAACAAAAAATGAAAGCATCCATATGCCTGTTATTATCACAAAAGCAGGTGTAAATGACCTTGTTTATAACGATTTCTATATCGAAGAAGATGCTGATGTTCTTATTGTTGCAGGCTGCGGAATTCATAATTCAGGCGACCAGAGTAGCGAGCACGACGGTATTCACCGCTTCCATATCGGCAAAAATGCTCACATAAAATATGTTGAAAAGCATTACGGTGAGGGCGACGGCAAGGGCGACAGAATCCTTAACCCTACAACAGAAATATTTATGGCTGAAAATTCCTTCTGCGAAATGGAAAGCGTTCAGATTAAGGGCGTTGACTCAACAAAGCGCGATACATTTGCAAAATTAGAGGCTGGTGCCCGACTTGTAATTCTCGAGAAGCTTATGACTCACGGAGATCAGGTTGCTCATTCCGATATGGTTATTGAGCTTAACGGCGAGGATGCTTCCTCTCAGATTATTTCCCGTTCAGTTGCCAAGGACAATTCCGAGCAGATTTTCTACCCACGCGCAGTTGGTAACGCAAAATGCAAGGCCCATGTTCAATGCGACTCAATTATTATGGGTAATGCTCACATCCGCTCAATTCCCGAAATAGCGGCAAATCATTGTGAAGCAAATATTGTTCACGAGGCTGCTATCGGCAGAATAAATAATGACCAGCTTTTAAAGCTTCAGACTCTCGGCAAAACCGAAGAGGAAGCAGAAGAAATTATAATTAACTGTTTCTTAAGTTAAAATTATTCAAAATTTCAAGGTGATAAATATGAAAAGAGTTTTAGCATTTGACTTTGGTGCATCAAGCGGCAGAGCAATTCTCGGTATCTTTGACGGTGAGAAAATCGAGCTTCAGGAGGTTCACCGTTTTTCAAATGACCCTGTTAAAATCAATGGTACTGTTTATTGGGATGTTCAGAGACTTTTCTTTGAAATCAAGCAGGGCATCCTCAAGGCAAAGGAAGCAGGCGGATTTGATTCAATAGGTATTGACACATGGGGTGTTGACTTCGGTCTTCTTCGTAAGGACGGTACATTAGTTGAAAATCCCGTTCATTACAGAGATGCACGAAATGACGGTATGGTTGAAAAAGCAACCGAATATATGTCAAAAGAAAGAATGTATGATATTACAGGAATTCAGTTTATGGATTTCAACACTATCTTCCAGCTTCTTTCTCTTAAAGAAAACCGCCCCTACATATTAGAGGAAGCAGACACACTTCTTTTTATGCCTGACCTTCTTAATTATATGCTTTCAGGGGTTAAATCAACAGAATTCTCTATTGCTACCACCTCACAGATGGTAGATTTAAAAACAAACGCTTGGTCAGAAGAGATTCTTGACACATTCGGCATCAAAAAAGCTCTTCTTACAGATATCGCCCCCACAGGTGCTGTTATCGGTAAGCTTTCTGACGAAATCTGCGAGGAGCTTGGTGTGGAAAAAGCTGACATCGTAAGCGTTGCTGCTCACGATACTCAGAGCGCAATTACCGCAACGCCCTGCGAATTTGACGATTTTGCTTTTATCAGCTGCGGAACTTGGTCATTATTCGGCACAGAGGTTAAAGAGCCCATTATAAACGAAGCATCCAAAAAGCTTAATGTTACAAATGAGGGTGGCTATGACTACACCACCGCATTTTTAAAGAATATCTGCGGCTTATGGCTTATTCAGGAAAGTCGCCGTCAGTGGATCAGAGAGGGCAAGGAATATTCATACGCAGAGCTTGAAAAGCTTGCTCTTGAATGCGAGCCCTTCAAATGCTTCATTGACCCTGATGCACCTGAATTCGCTCCTATGGGAAATCTCCCCAGAAGAGTTAAGGAATACTGTGAAAAAACAGGTCAGTATGTTCCTCAGACTGTTGGCGAAATTATTCGTTGCATCTACGAAAGCCTTGCACTTAAATATCGTTACACCTTCGACGGCATCAAGGAATGCACCGGTAAGGATTATGACAGAATTCATGTTATGGGTGGCGGTACTAAAGACAAGCTTCTTCTTCAGATGACAGCCCAGAGCTGTAATGTAAATGTTTATGGCGGTCCTATTGAAGCAACTGCTTTAGGTAATGTTGCAATTCAGCTTATGTCAACAGGAGCTATCAAGGACATTAAGGAAGCAAGAAAAATTATTGCTAAAGGCGAAAACCTTAAGCTTTACGAGCCCAAGGACAACGAGGCTTGGGAAAAAGCATACGAGGATTTCAAAGGCATTATCAATAAATAATTGGGGAGACATCTTTTATGACGGCTTCACCAAATTTAGAATCAAAAAATATTGACTATGTTCTCGATACCACCGAGCTTGTTCTCAGCTCCTCAAAGGAGCGTCGTGCAGGCTCTGTAGGCGAAGAACAGGTTCAGCATATTCTTATGAATGAACTGAAAAAATTCTGCGACGAAACTCATCAGGAGCAGTTCAGAACTAACCCGGGTGCCGGTACTCTGGCAGAAAAGATATTATGTGCACTTTTAATTCTTTGCGTAATTCTTTTTTATTCTGCAGTAAGCAGTGGTTCTGTTCTTATTGCATCAATTGCTCTTTTAACTAGCCTTGTTATATTTTGTATTTTTTCATACAAATTTATTTTTGACGGTACCAAGCTTGATTTTATTACTCCTGCAAAAATGAGTAAAAATCTTTTAGGTATCCGTTACAGTCGCGGAGAAACCTTAAACAGAGTTGTGCTTGTTGCTCGTTCAGACGCGCCTCAAAGTATGAGAGCCCACCTGAATGGTAATAAATCTCCGTTTATTTTAAGCATATGCTCCTTGATAGGGAATACCATTCTTTTTTGCAGTGGTCTGTTATTTTTATTTTTCGGAGCGCCACAGCAATCAGGCTTCTTTTCATTTTTATCAATTGTTTGCTTTGGCTTTGTTCCGTTTTATGTGATGTCAATCTTCCTTATTAACAGTCATAAGGTGGCATCGGGCATCAGCTCAAGCATTATTCCCTCTTCAATTCTTTTAAGCGTTATGAAGCAGCTCCACGACAACTCCTTCAGATACGAAAAAACTGAAATATGTTGTCTTATAGTGGGTAGCGAATACTCTTCCCGCGCAGGTGCATACAATTTCGCTAAAAAGCACAAAAGACTTTACACAGATATTCCTACTGTTTTCATTCCTCTTGAAGAAATCACCACATCAAGACGCCTTGCGGTTTTCTTCAAGGACGGAAGCGGTACAAAGGGAAGCTCTGAGGTTGCTTCAGTTATAGGTGAAGCAGCCGAAAACTTAAATATAAGCATCCATAAGGAAGCGTCACTTTTGGGAACAAGCTCTTATACACCCTTCTCCAAAAATGATTTTCCTGCCTGTTCTTTGGGCACATCAAAGAAACATACATCAAAAACAATTTCCGCAAACGCTGATAAATTGCAAAATGTTAGCAAAAAAGCAATTGCAGATGTTGGTGGTCTTATTATAGAAACTTTAAATTATTATGACGGATGAGGTATTATTATGGCAAAAATTTTAAACTCAACAGTAAAAAATATTCCTTGGCAGGACAAGCCTGCTAATTGCACAGAGCCTGTATGGAGATACACAGAAAATCCCATTATCGACCGTTCCTTTGTTAAGGAAGCAAACTCTATTTTCAACTCTGCAGTTGTTCCTTATGGTGACGGCTTTGCAGGTGTTTTCAGAATGGATGACATCACAAGAGAGCAGTATCTTGTAACAGGCTTCAGCGATGACGGTATTCATTGGAATCTTAACGATGAAAAAATCTTCCGCGGTTATGACCCTCGCCTTTGCGAAATTGATGGTAAATACTATCTTTCTTGGGTTTGCCATACAGACAGAGGTACTTCAATCGGTATTGCTGCAACAACAGATTTTGAATCCTGGGAAAGATACGAAAATGCAGTTCTTCCCGTTTCAAGAAATGGCGTCCTTTTCCCCAGAAAGGTAAACGGCGAATATATGATTTTCACTCGTCCCTGTGATAAGGGTCACACACCCTATGGTGACATTTTCTTAAGCCATAGCCCTGACCTTACATACTGGGGCAAGCATCGCTTCGTTATCAAGCCCGAGCAGAACTGGGAAATGACAAAGGTTGGCGCAGGTCCCACACCTATTGAAACAGACGAAGGCTGGCTTTGCTTCTACCATGGTGTTATCACAAGCTGTAACGGCTTCTCATACAGCATGGGTGCTATGATTACAGATATCAACGAGCCCTGGAAGGTTCTTCACAGAGCAGACTGCTATCTTCTTTCTCCTCGTGAAACCTATGAGTTCGTTGGCGACGTTCCTAATGTTGTTTTCCCCTGCGCAGCGCTTGCAGACAGCGAAAGCGGTAAAATCGCTATTTACTATGGCGGTGCAGACACAGTTGTTGGTCTTGCTTTCACAACTGTTGACGAAACAATCAAATTCATTAAGGAACACGATTTAATTAAATGAGCGTTATAAAAAAATTCATCGGGGACAAAGCATTTTATAAAATGACCTTTGCTGTTGCTGTCCCCATTATGGTTCAAAATTTCATAACAAACTTTGTCAGTATGCTTGACAATTTGATGGTTGGCTCTCTCGGCACTGAACAGATGTCGGGAGTTTCCATTGTCAATCAATTGATATTTGTTTTCGGTCTTGCTGTTTTTGGTGCCTTAAGCGGCGCAGGTATTTTCACTGCACAGTTTTACGGAAAAAATGATAATGACGGCATACGCTATACCCTACGCTATAAGATTGTAATTTCTGTCATACTTTTGGTAATTGCATTTGCAATTTTCAGCTTTTTTGATGATTTCCTTATCAACCTCTATCTTCACGAAAGCGATGGTGATGGAAATATTGAGCTGACTCTGACATATGCAAAGCAATATCTTAAAATAATGCTTTGGAGTGCTCTTCCTTTTTGCGTTACACAGATATTCTCTAGCACTCTTCGAGAAACAGGCGAAACAGTTGCTCCAATGGTTGCAGGAATTATTGCAGTTATTACAAATGTTGCTTTTAACTGGCTGCTGATTTTCGGTAAATTGGGCTTCCCCGTATTAGGTGTTGAGGGTGCTGCAATTGCTACAACCCTTTCCCGTTATGTTGAATGTGGGATAATAATCCTTTATATAATCAGGAAAAGGAAACGCTTCACTTACTTTAAGGGTACATTAAAAACCTTTGCAATGCCTAAAAAGGTATTCAAGGACATCACCTTCAAGGGTATGCCATTGTTGTTCAATGAATTTTTCTGGTCCTTGGGTATGTCACTTTTAAGTATGGCGTATAGCCTTTACGGCATTTCGGTTGTTGCAGGGTACAGCATCTCTTCAACAGTTATGAACCTTGCTAATATTGCCTTCATTTCTCTTGGTAGCAGTATTGGTATCATCGTAGGCAAACAGCTTGGTGCAAACAAATTCAAGGAAGCGGTTGACACAGACCGCAAGCTGATAGCCTTTTCCGCCCTTTTAAGCGCAGTTATCGGTGTATTTGTCTTCCTTATAGGTGACAAAATACCACTCTTCTATAACACCACAGAGGAAACAAAGGAGCTTGCAGGCTATTTCATAAAGGTATGCTCAATTTTCATCCCTGTTCATTCCTTGGCGAATGCTACCTATTTCACCATAAGAAGCGGTGGTAAAACTCTTGTAACCTTCCTTATGGACAGTGTTTTTATGATGTGCGTGAGCGTGCCAATTGCATTTTCACTTTTCTATATATTCAAGCTTCCCATATGGTACACCTTCCCTATTGTTCAAGCTATTGAAATAATAAAAGTTATAATAGGCTTAATCCTTGTTAAAAAGAAGGTTTGGTTGAATAATATAGTTTAAGCATAAAAAATTCCTCGAACTTTTGGTGTTCGAGGAATTTTTTATGCTTAATTCTTATTTAACTGCATCCTTAAGAGCTGCGCCTGCTTTGAAAGCGGGAACTTTAGAAGCTGCGATAGCGATCTTTTCGCCTGTTTTGGGGTTGCGGCCTTCTTTAGCTGCTCTTTCACGAACTTCGAATGTACCGAATCCGATAAGCTGAACCTTGTCGCCTTCTTTAAGAGCGTCTTCGATTGCACCGAAAACTGCTGCTACTGCTGCGTCTGCTGCTTTCTTAGAAATGTCTGCTTTTGCAGCAACTGCTGCTACGAGTTCTGTCTTATTCATTTTAAATCCTCCAAAAATAATTTTATATTCCTAAACCGCTTAAACGGTTCAATTTGGACAAATTAATTATGCTTTTTAGCTTCATCCCAAAGCTCATCAAGAACCTCAATTGAAGCCTCTTTCATATCAATACCTTTTTCTGTTGCAAGCTTTTCAGTTGCTGTAAAGCGCTTCATAAACTTCTGAGTTGCTTTTTCGAGAGCTGTTTCAGCATCACATCCGCAGAAGCGAGCGGTATTGACAACTGAGAAGAAAAGGTCACCCAATTCATCCTCAATTCTTGCCTTATCACCTATTGCAAGAGCCTCCTGAAGCTCCTTGCTTTCTTCGGCGATTTTATCGAAGGCGCCTTGAGAATCGCGCCAGTCAAAGCCTGCCTTTCTTGCTTTTTCCTGAACCTTCTGAGCCTTCATAAGCGCAGGGTAAGTTGCAGGAATTGCCGCCATAGCTTCGCCCTGATTTTTCTGCTTCTTGGTCTGACGCTTTATATCATCCCAATTTTTAAGAACATCACCGGTGGAGGTTACAGAAACATCACCGAAAACATGAGGATGTCTGATAATGAGCTTTTGGCAGATATCGTTGGCAACATCGTCAATAGTAAACCAACCATCTGTACGAGCCATATCGGAGTGCATCAATACCTGAAGAAGTACATCGCCTAACTCCTCTTGCATAAGTTCTTTATTATTTGTATCAATGGCTTCAATAACCTCATAGGTCTCTTCGAGAAAATTCTCTCTTATGGACTGATGAGTCTGCTCCATATCCCAGGGACATCCGCCCGGCTCACGAAGAATTCTCACAATGTCAACAAGGTCATTGAACTGATATTTCTCTTTAAAATTAAAATCAACTGCCATAATTTACATCCTCTATTTTAACCGATAAGCTTATATTTTTCAAGTATTTTTGCCAATTTTTCCCCTTTGGGAAGCATTAAAATGTCATCTTTTACCAATGTTTTCATCAAAAGCACGGAAATTGCATAAACAACCACTGCAACACCTACAGCAACAATGCAGGAAAGTGATTGACCATTGAATCTTGAAGACGCATCGCCAAAGGTCAACACATTACACAAAACTGCATAAGAGCCGTATGCCGCACCGCCACAAAGCACCGCTGCAATAAAGGGCTTCACAAGAACAGTTTTTATATCAATGCGCACGCCTGTTTCTTTACGAAGTACGATGTAGTTGTAAATAATACAGATAAGATAGAATGCTGCTGTACCGAAAACCGCACCCTGAACATTGATTTTGGGAATACCGATAAGAATATAGTTAAGACCGATTTTGAAAACACATCCGACAGCGAGCGCCTTGGCAGGAACATCTGCTCTGCCGATTGCCTGAAGGATATTGGTAAGAGGTGATGAAAGAGTAAGAATACCCATCATAATGCCATAAAGAGCGAGAACAGGTGCTGCAATTGCAACACCGCTTGCAGCCTTACCGCCACCATAAAGAATGCTGAGTATGGGCTCTGCAAGTGCCAGGAAGCCTGCGCCTGCGGGTAATGCTATAAGCATTGTAATTCTGAAAACAGTGTTTACTGAGCCATTAACAGTTTTCAAATCCTTTTTAGCAAGTGCGCCTGAAATAACAGGAATTGCGCTTACACCCAAGGTCATAACAATTGTAGGAATAAGATTTCTGAATGAGGATGTCAAATCATACGCGCCGAAAAGGAAGGTATGAATTTCCTCCAACGGAGTTGAGCTTGCAGTAATTGAGTCACCATAAAGAGCCATAATTGTATCATAACCCTTTTCAACAACATCACTGAGTCTGTTCTGAATCATAAGTGAGTCAATGAAGTTTGTGATATTAAGAACAACCGAGCTCATAGCAGTTGGAACTGCAATCGCTATAAGGTCCTTGATTGTGTCCTTTTTAGGTGAAGCCAAGGGAGAATTTACAAGCATCTCTTTTGTAATGCCGTCTTTTTTGATTTTGTGACGAAGCACTGTAAACAAAGCACCGATAGCAGTACCTAATGTAACACCTAAAATTGCTACTGCTGCCTCCATAGCGCAAACCACCGGCTCATCAGTAGACTTGATAGCCTCGCCAAAGAATAAGCCACCGTTTGCAATCTGATTTTCAGCATACTTTTCAATACCGAGCAAGAAAACAATACCAAAAACCAATTTACCCAAGGACTCAATAACCTGAGAAACAGCCGTCGGGTACATATTGTTAAGACCCTCATAATAGCCTCTGTATGTACTCATAATGCAACAGAAAATGATTGAGGGAGCAATTGCGATAACACTTAACAATGCATTAGGATTGTTTACGATATTAACATAGGGCTTTGCAGCAAGAAGCAGAACGCCCGTTCCTAAAACACCAAGTGCCAGAAACAATGGGAATGTAAGCTTAAGAACCTGCTTTACATCGCGGTATTTACCCAAAGCCACATTTTTAGAAACAATCGCAGAAATTGCCACAGGCAAGCCCGCCATTGAAATAGCGTAAACAGGCACATAAATACTATAAGCGGATGCATAATAGCCGTTAGCCAAGGTACCCATAATATTCTGCAACGGGATCTTATAAACCGCGCCAATAACCTTTACAAGAGCAGTTGCAACAACAAGTACCATTGCACCGCCCAGAATATTCTGTTTTTTGTTTGAAGATTTCTCGGACATTTCTTACTCCTTTCCAATAAATTCTCTCAAAAGAGAATCCTTCGGTACAAATGACGAATCTATTTTCGGGAATTTATACAAGGAACGAATAAGCCTTTGAGACTCCTTGTAGAATTCCGAATCTTTACTAACCTGCATCAGCAAATCTGCCGCTAAATCCTTTAACACGCAGGTCTCGTAAAGATGAATTGTATTGATTTTAATATCTGCATTATCTTTAAATGGGAAAAGATACGCATCCTCACCGTAACGCACAGTAATCCACATTTTAAAGGTTTCTTCAACAGAATTTCCTCGGAATTTATAATCTCTTACCATACGGCGAATAAATCTGATATTGCGCTTATTAAGAACAATATTCTGATTTTTATCGTAAATCCTTGAAGAAATACTGATATATATTTTCAAAAGTCTGTCCTTAGGCAGATGTTCTGTTATTGCAGGATTGAGAGCGTGAAGCCCTTCAACGATAATAACATCCTTTCCGCCTAATTTGAGCTCGTTGTATTTTTCTTTTCTCTTGCCTGTAAGAAAATCAAATTCAGGCATCAAGGCACAGCCCTTAACAATAAGCTCTGCCATTGTTTTCTCAAAGCAAGGTATATCGAGAGCTTCTACAGTTTCATAATCGGGCGTGCCGTCAGGAAACCTTGGGGAATCCTCATTATTCAGATAAAAATCGTCAAGTGAAACAGTATGGCTTTTAATACCCAAATCAAAAAGTGCCTGACAAAGCTTTTTTGCAGTTGTTGTTTTTCCTGAAGAGCTTGGTCCTGCAAGCATAACAATTTCAGTTCTTTCGCTTTCTGCTATATCCTTTGCAATTTTCTTGATTTTGTTATTATATTTTTCTTCACATTCCGTAACAAAGCTCTCGGGATTAGCCGCTTTTTCAATAATATATTCTAAGGTGTTATTTACATTAGCCATTATTTCACCGCCCTTTATATATTATTTACTGATTTTTTAGTTATTCATATTAAAGCTTCCAGTCGCCAGTTGCCAGCTACCAGTATGTAAAAGCAATGCGAAGCCTATCATCCCTGTTTGCCTTTTGGCAAATAGGGAGGGGGACCGCGTTAGCGGTGGTGGGTTGCCCCGTCGTCTCTTCCCTTCGTAAAAGTATCGCTACCTTTTATTCCTCACTATAAAAAGAGCTCATACGCTCTTTTTTATCTATTATTTCATCAAATCTCGATATGTATTCAAAGGGGTATTTGAAATTGAATATTCTTTCAATAATGCTTCCGTCCTCGGTGCGAAGCTTTGTTACCGCACCTGCGCCGACGGAAAAAATGCTCTGATATTCCTCCATCATAAGAACATTATAGAAGCATTCCTTACCATCCTTGCACCAACCTACATTTTCGAGATTGCCTAACGCCTTACTCTGTCGGTACATATAGTATGGAAAATAACCATTTGCCGAAAGTGTTTTTTCAGCATAATCAAGCATTTCCATAATATCCTTGTCGGTAACCTCGTCACATTCATTTTCTGTAACAATAGTTGAAGAACGCTTCAAAGCAAGAGTGTGAACAGTTATATTATCTGCACCAAGCTCAACTGCTCTGTTTACGCTGTTTTTAAAGTTCTCAATAGTATCAGTAGGAAGTCCTGCAATCAAATCCATATTAATTGCATCAAAGCCCACATTTTTGGCAAGAAGGAATTTCTCTTCGGTCTGAGCAGTTGTATGCCTTCTTCCGATAGCATTTAAAACTGAGTCAGAAAAGGTCTGCGGGTTTATACTTATTCTGCCTACATTATGCTTTTTAAGAACATCTAATTTTTCTTTTGTTATTGTATCGGGTCTTCCTGCCTCAACAGTATATTCAAGGCACTCTGACAAATCAAAGGTATTTTCAATATGCGCAAGAATTCTGTCCAGCTCGTCGGCAGAAAGGGTTGTTGGCGTGCCACCGCCCCAATAAACGCTTGTAAGACGAAGACCATTTTCTTTCGCTCTTTGAGCAGTAAAGGTTAATTCCTCTAAAAGCTTTCCAATGTAATTAGGAATAAGATTCTGTGCTTTTTCAGAATTGATTGAATGAGAAACAAAGGAGCAATAGCTACACCTTGTAGGACAAA
The DNA here is from genome assembly GCA_045660345.1 of Acutalibacteraceae bacterium. Taxonomy (GTDB): domain Bacteria; phylum Bacillota; class Clostridia; order Oscillospirales; family Acutalibacteraceae; genus DTU089. The sequence continues at coordinate 198,857 of JAZRDP010000020.1, read as the reverse complement.
ATGGAATACTGATATAAAGACTGAAGGATTTCTCCCCTGCTTTTTCAATTATCTTCAATTCTCTTTTTGCAACATTTATGGCAAGCTCGGTTTTTTCAGGTGAAACCTTATAGGTATTAAGAAACCAATCTCTTGCGTTTTCCTCATCATATTGAGAAATGCGCTTTACAATAAGCTTCGAGGGTCTTACACCTGTAAGTATACCCCATTTTGGTGTAAAATCACACATTTCACAAAGCAAATCATACGCCATAAGCAAAAGCTCAAGCTCCAAATCCTCACATTCGGTTTTTTCCACAGATTTGGTCTTGGTTTTGATTTCACCGTTCAAGGAAAGCTCTGCAATCAGAAGAAGCTCATCCTCGCCATCAATACGGGTAAGAAGATAATCCTCCTCGGTTTCGTTAAGCTGAGTATATTCAATTATTTTTTCGAGAGGAAAAAACAAACGTAGAAGCTTTTCCGCCTCGTATCTGAAGCTGTGATTAATATAATATAAATTCATCTTAAATAAATATTGGTTCTTTTTTCGTAGCCTATTGTTGAGCCTTCGCCGTGACCTGAATAAATAGCGTAATCATCCTCAAAGGCTTGAATTTTTTTCAATGTTCTTAGAAGAGCTAAAGTGTCTCCGCCCTCGAATCCAGTATTACCAATAGTACCGCGGAACAATGTGTCACCTGTGAAGATAACTCTTTCCTTTTCGAGAATATATAAAACTCCGCCGGGAGTATGGCCGGGAGCAGAAAAAACTCTGACTTGTATATTACCTATTGAAAATTCGTCATTATGTGAAAGCTCCACATCAGGAGGACAAGGCTCAAAATCCATTTTAAAAATAGTTGCCATAGAAAGTCTGCCATCAGAAAGATATGAAACATCATCTTTGCCGATACAAACCCTAGCTTCCGGGTATGCCTTTTTTAATTTTGCAACACCGCAGATATGGTCAAAATGCCCATGGGTGCAAAGAATAAATGCCAGCTTCTTCATACCTGAGCGCTCAATAGCCTTTTCAACCTCTGGGCTGAACATTCCCGGGTCTATAACTGCACCAATTCCGCTATCCTCGTCACAAACAACATAGCAATTGGTCACAAGTCTTCCTACAAGCACGCGTTCAAGAAACATTATTTTCCACTCCAGATATCTGTATCAAAACAAATTGTAACAGGTCCGTCATTTATAAGCGAAACCTTCATATCGGCAGCAAAAATGCCTTTATCAACTTTTTTCACGCCATTCTTTTTTAGCTCTTCGCAATAGAGCTCATAAAGTCTGTTGGCATTCTGTGGCTCCTCGCTGTCTGTAAAAGAGGGTCTGTTGCCTTTTTTACAATCAGCACAAAGAGTAAACTGAGAAATGGCAAGAATTTCGCCATCAATATCAAGAACGGATTTATTCATTTTCCCGTTTTCATCCTCGAACACTCTCAAGGATGCGGTTTTTCGCGCAAGAAGCTCCGCTTCCTTTTCGGTATCACCCTTGACAACACCTACAAGAATCATATACCCCTTACCTGATTGACCAACAATTTTTTCGTCAACACTCACAGAGCTTTCAAGAACTCTTTGAATTACCGCTCTCATCAGCTTTTGCTCCTTGTAACATTTTCAACACCGCTGATTCCCTTTAATTTTGAAATAACAATATTAAGAAAATCTGTGCTTTTTACTGTAATTGTAAGGTAAATAAATGTATTACCATTTTTAGCATCTCTCGTATTGATGGCATTAATCATAACTCGCATATCTGCAAGAACATTGGCAACATCCGCCATCATAGCAACTCGGGATTCACATTCTATTGCAAGACTTGCCTTGAATTCTTTGGCTTCTGTTCCACTTTGCCAACGAGCACTGAGCCATCTGTTAGGCTCCTCGCAATTAACAATATCTTCAGGAACATTGGTGCAATCTCTTTTATGAATAGAAACGCCGTGTCCTCGGGTTATAAAACCAATAATTTCATCGCCCGGAATAGGCGCACAGCAACGGGAAAGCTTAATAAGACAGTTATCGATACCGTCTACTATAACGCCTTCGCCTGCTGAATGCTTGGTGGGCTTATTATCATCAGAAACCTTAATCTTGGCAGGTTGACGAGATGTAACAATACGATGATATTCGTCTCTTATAAATGGCATTACCCTTGATATAGGAATACCGCCGTAACCGAGAGCCGCATAGAAATCATCCTCTGTAGCGCAATGCTGACGCTCCGCAAGAGTTTTTATGATACCCTCAAGCTCTTCATCGGTAAAACGGATTTTATTTCTCCGGATTTCTCTTTCAAGCTCCGCTCTACCCTCGATAATATTTTCTTCTCTGCGCTCCTTTTTGAACCAAGCGCGGATTTTTGTTTTGGCTGAACTTGTTTTTACAATGTTGAGCCAATCTCTTGAAGGTCCTTTTCCGGGTTGGGAAGATGTAAGAACCTCAACAATTTCACCGGTCTGCACTTTATAATCAAGCGGAACGATTCTTCCTCCAACCTTAGCACCAACCATTTTAGTACCAACGGCAGAGTGAATAGCATAAGCAAAGTCGATAACCGTTGCGCCCATAGGAAGATTTATAACATCACCCTTAGGAGTAAAAACAAATACCTCTTCGGGAACAAGGTCACTTTTAATAGTTGAAACGATATCCTTAACATCGTCTGCTTCCTTCTGCGTTTCAAGAAGCTGACGAATCCATGCAAGACGCTCTTCAAAGCGTTGAGTTCCGTTAAGACCTAATTTGTACTTCCAATGAGCCGCAATACCGAATTCTGCAGTATGGTGCATATCCCATGTTCTTATCTGAACCTCAAAGGGAATACCCGCCTTACCGAGAACAGTCGTATGCAAGGACTGATACATATTGGGCTTTGGAGTAGAAATATAGTCTTTAAATCTACCGGGAATAGGTGTAAACATATCGTGAATAATACCAAGACAGTCATAGCATTGAATAGTATTATCAACAATAATTCTTACAGCATATATGTCATAAATTTCGTCAAAGTTTTTGTTCTGCATATACATTTTTCTGTAAATGCCATGAACACTTTTGATTCTTCCCTCAAGCTTCGCGCCGGGAACAACCTCGCAAACTCTTTCTAAAATCTGTTTTCTGATTGTTTCGAGAAACTCTTTATGGGATTTACCCTGACTTGAAAGCGCATCCTCAATTTCCTTATACGCAATAGGGTCAAGATAGCTGATTGCTTTATCTTCAAGCTCCTCCTTAATTGCTCTGATACCTAATCGGTGAGCAATAGGCGCATATATTTCAAGGGTTTCCACCGCTTTATCTCTGCGCTTCTGAGGGGGCATAAAGTTAAGAGTTCTGACATTATGAAGTCTGTCTGCAAGCTTGATAATAATAACTCTGATATCTTCTGACATAGCAAGAAGCATTTTTCTGACATTTTCTGCCTGCTGCTCTTCCTTATCTTTAATATCAAGCGGAACCTTACCTAATTTTGTAAGCCCGTCAACCAAAGCGCATATTTCTGCCCCGAACTCTTTCTTAACATCCTCAAGAGTCATATCGGTATCTTCAACAGTATCATGAAGCATAGCCGCCGCAACAGACTGACAGTCCATTCCGTATTCTAAAACAATTTTAGCAACGGCGACAGGATGGATGATATAGGGTTCACCTGATGAACGCTTCTGACCTTCGTGATGAATATTAGCAATTTCAAAGGCTTTATCAATGATTTTTGCTTCCTCTGCACCAAAGGTTGCAATCGCCTGTTCTTTAAGCTCGTCATACATAAGCTCTACTGACATATTTTCATCCATTCAAGTCACCTCCTTTTTTCCATAAAAGTTATGTTATATAGTTATTTTTTGGAAAATTCTGCTGTTTTCCAAAGGATTTTTAACAGTCTGTGCAGGAATAGTATATTTTCCATCCTTTAAAATTAATATTCCTAATTCTGTGAGTGCATCGAGAGAAATCTGACAAGCAGAAATCTGCTTTGATGAAAGACCTAATCGGTAGCAAAGCACCTCTGCAGAAAAATCCCATCCGTTATTAGCCTTCACAAATTTATAAACATTACCGCAAAATTCTCTGTTTACGGAAATTTTATTTTTCAAGTCTTCAGAAACAGCCTCGGTAGCGCAAAAATCCTCATAATCGTGAATCGAAGCTATTGCCTCATCATCGTCAACACCGCTAAGCTTTATTGCCTTTGCCTGAACGCTGACCTGAACCTTACCCTGAAACTCGTTTTCGCTGAGCTTTACTGCCAAATCCACAGTATCGCCAACCTTATACGGAAATTCTTCAAGAGTTACAGAGAACATTATAACAGTAATAATGCTATTCTTTCTTTTTACGGTCAATCTTAAATGCTTTCCTGCACCTACGGGCTGAATAGCAGAAATAACCATATTATAAAGCCCGAAAAGCGGTTGCGGATTTTCTGCTCCGAAGGGTTCAAGAACCTGAAGAGAAGAAAGCATATCAACATTTATTGAAGAAGGATTCAACTTGCAGTCAATTTTAAGTGTGGGAACTGCATCTTCCGCATTAAGAGCGTATTCGTTGATTTTTTCTCTAAAGGCATCAACCTTGTCACTATCAACAGTTAATCCTGCAGCAAGAACATGACCGCCATATTGAACAAGAATATCACTGCAATATGAAAGCGCATCATAAAGACTGAAGCCGTCAATGCTTCTGCCGCTACCCTTTGCCACATCGCCATTTTTAGAAATAACGATACAAGGCTTTCCGTATTTTTCAACAAGTCGGGAAGCAACAATTCCGATAACGCCCTGATGCCAGTCGTCACCCTCAACTACAATCACTCTTCTGTGCTTGATTTCAGGTGTCTTTTCAATATATTCAATGGCACTTGCAGTTATTTCGGTTTCTGTTGCCTGACGCTGAGCATTTGCATTTGAAACCTCTTCCGCAATTTCCTTTGCCTCGTTAAAATCTTCTGTCAAAAGAAGCTTTAATGCTCTTTCAGCAGATCCCATACGGCCTGCAGCATTAACTCTGGGAGCAATTCTATACGCAACAGAGGAGGAATCCAACGCACCGTTTGAGCCACTCGCATCAAGAAGAGCCTTCAAGCCTAATCTTAAATTACCCTCCTCAAGAGCTGCATTCATAAATGCAATTCCGCTTCTGACAATTATTCTGTTTTCACCCTTAAGAGAAACGATATCAGCAACAGTACCCAAAGCAATAATATCACCGTACTGCTCTAAAAGCTCATAGCCCTCACTATCATCGAGAGCGCTTACAAGCTTAAAGGCAACTCCGACACCTGCCCAGTCAGAAAACTCACAAAGAGAATCCTCTCTATGAGGGTCAACCACCGCAACCGCGTCAGGCAAAGCCTCGCCGACACGATGATGGTCAGTAACAACCACATCAATACCGAGAGCTTTTGCATAAGCAATTTCTTCAACAGCACTGATACCATTGTCAACTGTTATAATTACATTTGTTCCTCTGCTTTTTAACTGGTCAATTGCACCCAAATTCATCCCGTAGCCTTCGCCTGAGCGGTCGGGAATATAATAGTCCACATTTGCACCACGGGAAGAAAGATAGGAATACAAAAGAGCTGTCGATGTAACACCGTCGCAATCATAATCGCCGAAAACAGTAATTCTTTCACCATTTTCAAGAGCCTGATTCACTCTTTCAACTGCCTTTTCCATATCGGGCAAGGTGTAGGGGTCAATTAAATCCGTATCGTACAAAAAGCTTTCTATTTCAAATTCGTCAGTCATTCCACGGGAGCAAAGAAGAAACGCCGCAAACGGCTCAACACCGCAGTTTTCAGCGATAGTTGCAGCAGCATCTCTGTCGCAAGGTGAAACGACCCATTTCTTTCGATTCAAAAAATCACCCTATTTTAATTTTACAGTTCATTGTAACATAAAAAGCGTTGTATTGCAACGAAAATTGGCAAGATTTATCAAGCTACCAGTCGCCAGTCGCCAGTTACCAGAATAGTAATTGCAATTTGAAAGTGGCAAGTGGCAAATGGCAAATTTCGGGGCGCGAAAATGCGCTCTAAAAAAGCATATAAAATTTATACAAAACAAAAAAGCCGAAGCAATTTGCTCCGACTTTCATTTAATTTATATTATCCCAAAAAACTTTTTAACAACAGGCAAGATAAGGAAATCAGTTTTTCTGAATGCGGTGCTGTGACCGCCGTTTAAAACCATAACCTCTTCTGCACCCTCAACTGCCTTAGTAATTTTTCTTGAATGTCTGCGTTTTATCATATCAAACTCACCGAAAACATTGAGAAAAGGAACTTTGATAGCAGAAAGCTTTTTATAATTAAGCTTGGGCTGACCAACCATCATACCTTCAATTTCTCTTCGTCTTATCATTTCAGGGTCCTTGGTAAGTGCGGCTTTGACAGCAAAAATTCTGTGATCTTTAATAATTCCCAACTGGTCCCCTGTTTTTGTTCCCCTTGTGTTAAGATTAGAACCGAAAACCGCAAGGCGTTCAACATACTCAGGATATGCAACCGCAAAGCACATAGCAAGATTCCCTCCATCGGAAAAACCGCAAAAACCGGCTTTTTCAACACCTAAATAATCAAGAAGCGCCTTAAGGTCATCACAAAAAAGCTCAAAGGTAAGCTTTTTATCGCCTAAGGGAGTTTTGCCCGTACCTCTTGTTGAAAAACGAATAATCTTAAAATGCTCTGAAAGAGGCTTATATAAATCCCCCTCAAAGCAACGATAATCGCCCCCGTTACCATTGAGCATAACAATGACTTCACCGTTTTCATTCCCGCTTACATGATATTCAAAATCAAGTCCATCATGGTTAAAAAAGCCATAATCCAAAACCCTTACTCCGTCCATAGCTTACCTCCAAAAGTTTATGCTTTTAATAATACTCTAAATCTTTTAAAAGTGCAACTGTTGACGAAAAAGAAAGAATTTAGTACAATACTTTTCACAACAATTTTTAAGAGGTCTATAATGGATTTATTAGCTTATTTTTCAAATATGTGCAGACAATTGACTATTCACTTGAAAGCCGATAGTCCGTCTATAAAAAATCTTGTTTCAAATAAAAAGAATAAAAACAAAAATGGTATTGTTGCCCGATATAATTTCGGCGAGTTTTTTATGGATGTTTATTACATAGAAAATCTTAAGGGTGGCGGCGTTCAGCAGGTTATCTGGCTTTCATTTTTCTTTGAACGAGAGCCGTCCATCACCTTTTCCGTTTACGATATTTTATCAGTAACCGACCCTGAAAACTTCAATTGCTACACCTATTCCTTTGTTGACTCAAAAGAGCTTATAAAAAACTGCTTTGATGAACTGACACCTCTTCTGCAGAAGCTTATTTCTCAGCTTTCAAAAATATCAGAAAATGGTGTTGAAAAGAATAAGCTTATTGAAAAGCAAAAAAGCAAAATCAACTCTTATTTCGGCGATAATATCATTGAAGCAAGTCAATTTTTAAAGGACTCTGCCGATAAAATTCTTTCAATGATGTTTTATAACTTTTTCCAATATCAGATTGATACCTACCTTTTAGGGTCACCTGCTTTATTCTTCAATGGCAAAGAGGAAAAAGCATTAAAAAAACTGAAAAAAGCAAAATATCGCTCACTTTATGAAGATAGTCTTCTTGCATATCTTGAAAAAGGCGGAAAAGCACCTGAGCTTTCACAGACAGCCAAAGATGCTTCAAGTAAAAAAGGCTCTGCCCGACAGGGCACTGACGCTAAGGGTTCGTTGAAATTCCTTTTATACGCCTTACTTTTAACTCTTCCCATCTCTGCGGTTATGGCAGCGTTGTTCTTTGGTTTAACTTACTTAACAGCAACAGACAGTCTTTTCATATACGGAATAAAGGAAAATTTGATTTTTCTTCCGTTTTTCTCGACTGTTCCTGCTATTGCGCTCACATTAAATATCATTGCAAGGAAAAAATCAAAAAACAAAAGCATTCACACACCCGCATTACCACCGAAAGCGAAAACAATTCTGAAATATTTCACAATCATAGCAGAAAGCCTCGCTATAATAGCACTTTTTACTTGTGTGAACTCCACCTTAGTGCTTCGTGATAATGATTTTCTTTATTCAACCGAGGATTTTCCCCTTTCAAGAACAACCTGTCAATACTCAACCATTGACTACGCTGCATTCGTTGAGGGCTACACCTACAAGGGTGAATTTCAGGAGGACCCTCATATAGTTTTTGTTACAAAAAGCGGTGTAACAATCGACCTTTATAATTCAACCTTCTATTCTGCAGACAAGTTTAAGGAAGAAACCAAAAGCTTTCTTGAAGGAAAAGGTATAGACATAAAAGAATTAAAAACAATAGAATAAAATAGAAAAATCGCAACCTATTCACCGAACAGGTTGCGATTTTTTATTTAGAATATATAATCAAATACAAAGTTTACGCCTTCGTTGAAGCCCTGTAATACAGAAGTAAATGTCTTTTCTGCATCAGTCGGGTCAGTATTTTCCAATAAGCCTACACTAACAAGAGCAACTCTCAATTCCTCTTCTGCTTCCTTCCACTTTTCAGTAACTACAATTGTTTCAGAAAGCTGCTTATTTACCTCGTCAACCGCCTTCTGAACTAAAGCGATATCCACATCAGAAAGCTTGGACTTATCAGCCTCTTCCCAGATTGCGAGATATTCTCTTGCCATATGAACGAGTCTGCCTTCATTATACTGAGGATAAACATCAGGTCTGCTATAAACATCATCGATGTTTTCATCTGTCATAATTTCAAATGCCATCTGAAGAGCAACGTCATTGTTAGGAAGCTTTTCATGGTCCTGATTTTTAATGTACCATGTTGTGCAAGGAAGAAGACCTGTTGTTGGGTCAACTGTTCTATCGGGTGAAATATGGTCATGAGAAGGATCTTTACAATATGTTCCTGCTGCAACATACTCATCGGGAAGAGTTTCACCGACATTTGCGAAGGTTGCGCCCATTGAAGCAGAATTCGAATGAACGATACCATCACCATTTGTCACATTATAATCCTTACAGAGAGGGAACATTCCTCCACCATAGCAAACAATATCAAATACCTCTGTGCCGTTTTCCATTAATTTATACAGGTTATCGCCGAAGTTTGCTCTCGCCTGCATATAGTAATCCACTTTTTCTCTGATTACTGAATATTCATCATCTAAAAGCCATTTTTCTCTTGCTTGCTCATAGTAGTCAGTAGGACAAAGAGCCCACATAATAGTTGTTGTACGGACGCCCGATTCAACAACACCTTCAACAAGACCTCCCAATGCAGACTGCATAACATCTGTCGGTAAAATTCTGAGAACTACATTAAGAAGATATGCCAAAGGAGTTTCACCTAAAAGAGAGGGAAGGAATTTGCTGTAAAGCATTTCGTTATCATAAAGAACACTGACATTGTTTGTAAGAAGGTCACCGATAATATCAGAGCCGTCAATTGCAGGAATAACAAACAACATTCTCTTGATTAAGAAATAATCCTCGGGATAGGTTTCGAGATAGTTAACACCAATTGTACCACCAAGGCTGATATTGCAAAGTCTTACCTGCTCTGCACCTGTCTGAGGTAAAACAACATCATGAATAAAATGATGAAGCTTTTCTGTTTCGCCGATAACATCACCGAAGGAGTCATAACCGAAATAATAGATATTTTCCTCGCCAACGATTTCAGCAAGACCCTGAAGACGAAGGAATTCATAATACTCTGCTTTAAGATCCTCAGGAAGCTCACTCATAGGGCATTCATAGCAGGGCACCTCAACAGGAGTGAGATAGTTACCCTCATTATCCTTATGAATAGCATAAAGACCTTCATAAGCGCCCTTTCTCATAGCATCTGTAAGCCCAGCATCGCTTCTTGAAACAACAGATGCAATAAGAGGAACAAGTGCATTTTTAAGAAGACCCATAATATCAATTTCAAGGGGCCACCCTGTAATATAGTCGCCTTTATCATCGGTCATCCTGGTACCATCCTCGTTGAGAAGGTATGTATTATTCTGGCTCATACCATGAACGATAATAACAGGAGTATCTCTGTCATAGTCTGCAACATAGCTTAAATCAGATACAATTGCAGTGTTTGCTTCAGCTTCTCTTGCAGAAACAGGAACAAGCATTGCAGAAACCAACATAACTATTGCAAGCGCTATGCTTATGGCTTTTTTAATTTTCATAAACCCACCTCATAATGCGATATATATTTAAATTTTAACATATTAACCAAATATTAACAACAAAAGAATTGCACAACTTTTATTGCAAAAACTTGTAAAAAAGCACGAAACGATTTTACTTTTTTATAGAATAGAGTTGTAGTTTGCGATTTTAAATGATATAATTATAGTCAGTTAAAAGAACTTTTCAGGAAGTGGCAATATGGAAAACAAGATTTATTCTATAAAAGGCACCTATGTACTCCGTCAGATTGCCGGTGAATTTTTAGCAGTGCCCATAAGCAATACTGCAGGGGACAATGCAAGTATTGTCATCCTCAATCCCGTTAGTCAGATTATCTGGGGCAAGCTCGAAACCGGTGCTAGCTTTGATGAAATTTTAGATGTTGTTACAACAGAATTTGATGTTTCAGCAGAAGAAGCCTCCGCAGATATCAAAGATTTCCTGAATGGACTCGAGGAAGCAGGATTGTTGAAATAATAAGAATATACAAAAGAACCTTGAAGTAATAACGCTTCAAGGTTCTTATTCTATTTCAAACAAATTCAATTTATCAAAAATTTCTTTTCTCTCTTTTGCTTCAGAAAGAAAGCTATTAACTTTTATTTTAGGCCGCTCGCCCTTTAATGAACGAAAAACATATCTGCCGCCAAAATAAACCCAACCTATGGGCAAAAGGATTTTGTTTTTTTCTGCGCTTTTCCAGTTGTTTTTAACAGACTGATTTACATAGGACACAAATCTTTTGGAATTACTTTTTTCTTTATGCTCTTCGTCGCCGTATTTGGGAAGAATCATAGCCTCGTGACTTCTGTCGTCGCTTTTCTGACCAAGATTTCCGCCATTAAAAATATCCTTTGCCAAAGCGTCAACTAAAGCCTCGTCCACCTCGCCTACCCATGTTTTCACAGGGCAAGAAAGATATTTTTCGCTTATTCTTGTTAACACACAAGCAAAATTCCAAAGACCGATATTTTTGAATTTTTCTTCAAACAACTCAACGAACTCATCATCTGAAAAAAAATCCACAAAAACCGCCCAATCGCAAAGATGGCGAAGACCAATGCCCGAGCTTGTAAGATGATGACAGGTATGAAGAAGAATTATAAGACCATGATAAAATGCTGATGGTACAACTACTTGTCCGAATAATGTGTCTTTCTTTTCTGCATTAGACAACAAATCAGACAAATACTCTTTTGTAAGCTCCCCTGCTTCACCCTTCGGCATACCCGCAGGCTCTGTATGAAGCTCGTATCGGCACACATTATCTGTGTAAACAATATGGTCACCATGAGATTTATCAGAAGCAACAAATCCGTTTTTCTCTAATACCTCGCAGGTTCTTTCCATATCATTTTCAGAAACCAGAAAATCCACATCACCCATAGACCTCAAAAGAGAATCCGGGTAATAAAGAGCTGAAGCAAGCCCCTTTAAAATAACATAGGGAACATTTGCATTTGATAAAATGTTGTGAATTTTCAGGTGACTTCCATTCACTGCAAGATTGTCAGAAATGCGACTTTGGAGATTAACTCTGATTTTAGAAAAAACGGGATTTTGCGAAAGCTCAACAGGAAAATTCGCAAAAGCAGTTAAAGAAACGCCTTGCAAATATGCCTCGTACCAAACCGATCGCCAATCCACATCCACGCCCTCAATGGACTTACCCGCATCAAATAAATTGTTTGCAAGTAAATCCAATAAAGCATTTTCTTTTTTAGAAAAAACACCTTCAGGCATAACTTTCTCCGTGTTCTGATTTTTAATTTAATATAAACTATATTTATTCAGCGTTAATCTGTTCAACACAAGGAATAACAGCATTACCCCAGTTTTTGAACCAATGCTTTAATTTGATAGAGTTATCACTATGTTCTACTGTGAAACGCAAAGCGGTTGCACGGTCATAAAACATAACATTACCGGCTTTATCATCATCATACAGAATAACATCAACTGTATATTTACCAGGAACAAGATAAGATGTATCAAAGGTAAACTCTTTTTGGTTTTCGCCTTTTTTATGTTCGAGCTCACCGCAGAACACAACACCAACAGGCGTTGTATCGATACCATTCACAACAAGCTTCATTTTTAACATTTCGTCGGCATTTTCGCTTAGCCATTTTGTTCTGAATGTAAACTTTTCACCATATTCAAACTGAGGTCTTTCTTTACCAAGAATTTCAAGGCTCTGCAAAAGATGTCTTTGGTTACACTTAGGATGTCTTTTGGCTTTTGATGTATCAAAGAATGTTGTATCATCAAGAGCATCGTTTTTCATATAAATTGCAATAGCTTCTTCGGTATCGCCCTCAAAGATAACCTGACCTTTTGAAAGAACAATGCAGCGATTGCAAAGACTTTTAACTGTTGCCATATTGTGGCTGACATAAAGAATAGTTCTTCCTTCTTCTGAAGCAACCTTTTTCATTCGCTCTATACATTTATTCTGGAAATTAACATCACCAACGGCAAGAACCTCGTCCATAATCATAATTTCTGAATCCAAATGTGAAGCAACTGCGAAAGCGAGCTTAACCTTCATACCGCTGGAATATCTTTTAATGGGTGTATCAATAAACTGTCCCACCTCAGAAAACTCAACAATTTCATCAAATTTTTTGTCAATTTCCGCTTTGCTCATACCAAGAATTGCACCATTGAGATACACATTTTCGCGACCTGTAAGTTCAGGGTGGAAGCCTGTACCAACCTCAAGCATAGATGTGATTCTGCCGTTTAAATATATATTGCCTTTAGTTGGTGTTGTTACACGACAAATCAATTTTAAAATAGTTGATTTACCTGCACCATTATGGCCAATTACGCCAATAGCTTCGCCTTTTTGAACCTCAAAAGACATACCATTGATAGCCATAAAACGCTCATTTTTCTCGTGAACTTTCTCTCCTATTTTCAGGTTAGGGTCTTCCTTTTTACGAAGCTTTGCAATTTTAGACTGTATTTCGCCCTTTAAGGTTGCACCGCCGATTGCGCCAAGGCGGTATTCTTTATAGACATTTTCAACTTTTACTGCTAATTCTGCCATACCGTACCTCACACTGTATCCATAAAGGTTTTTTCGGACTTACTGAACATTAAAGCTCCAATTACTGCCACAATTACTGTTGTTACCCAGCTGATTATATAGAAAAGCCAGTCAATTTCACCGCAACCTAAAAATGCATAACGGAAAAGGTTGATTGCAGGTGTTACAGGGTTGAGCATATAAATGCTGTAAATAAGATTATTATCAACGAGCTGAGAACGGCTGAACATATCGTAAGCCACAGGAGAACAATAACTCCAAAGGCTGACACCAAAGCTTACAACCATTGCTAAGTCTCTGTACTTTGTTGTAAGAGAAGAAATAATCATACCAAAGCCCATACCAAGAACGGCTAACTGAACAAGCACTATGGGAGTTAAGAGTATGTATAAATTGGGTGCAACGCCTGATTTTGTGACAGTATAATACACAAGGAAGCCTATCATAAAACCGAACTGAATAAAGAAGCCTATAAACTGAGAAATAGCTGTTGAAATAGGCATAACAAGTCGAGGAAAATAAACCTTCCCCAAAATTGCGGAGTTACCTGTAAAGGTATGAGAGGTTTCTGTCAATGAGCTTGAAAAAAGTGTCCACACTATTGTACCTGAGAGATAGAAAATAAAGTTCGGCACACCTGAAGCGCCAAGCCCCGCAATATTACCAAAGAAAACGGAATAAACAACCGTAGTAAAAAACGGCTGAATAACCGCCCAGGCAGGACCTAAAACAGTCTGCTTATATTTTGCAACAAAGGTTCTTCGGACAAAAAGAAGAATCAAATCCTTACAATTCCTGAGACCCTTTATATCCATATCCCATATTTTATTTTCGGCTTTAACAACCGTTGTCCATTTTTGTTCTGTCATAAAAACTCTCCATTTATTTCAATCCGTTAACCGGATATTTTTCTGCCGGTTTATTTAATAACTTTCGTAAATTAACATTGTTCGGAAATGGTTGTGTATCGCTTAACATGCCATGTTCATTTACCTTACCTTTATAATACACTCCGTTCTTATATTTTCTCTTTCGTGAAGCATCAACAAGAATAACTTTATTTTCAAAAGGCAATGCATCAAATTTTTCGAGATGTTCATCATCACACAAATTCATCCACGAAAACTTTAAAATAATGTTATCAAAATTAACTCTTTCTTTTCTTCTGTTCCATTTTTCAAGTGCCTCTTCCTGAGATTTATAATGAAGAAAAACTATTTCTACATCATCAAGAATACCAATAGGCTTGTCTGTTTGCTTTCTGTTTCTCAATTCTTCAAAATATTTTGATTCTTCTGGATTTATAAATTCCAAAGGTTTATCGAGATATTTCTTCAAATCTGTTACAAATTTAATGTAATCAGGAGCAAAGAAATATAAACCTGCAGTCGGTGAAAGGTATGGCATATCAAGATATTGGTAAACTCGGCCTGCCCAGCAGTTATTTGAAATAATCGTAAAATCTCTACTTTTGATTGAACGTTTCACGAAAAAACGCTTAAAATCATAAGAAAAAGAAGATGATTTTTCTTTGCAGTTTTTCCAAAGCTTATTCAATTTTCGTTTTGTATAAGCACCTTTCATAAAAGCCTCTTTCAAATAATACTTTCTATATAATCAAGCCACTTTCCTGCTATTACAGGTAAAGAAAGCTCGTCTCTTTTCTTTTCTGCATTTACAGAGCATTTTACTGCCAGTTCAGGCTCTTCAATAAACCTTTTCATAGCAAGATACAAAGCTTCAGGGTCATTCATCGGTACAAGAAGACCATTCTCACCATCGGTAATCATTTCCCTTGCACCTCCGCCTAAGCAATCGGTGCAAATGCAGGGAAGACCTATAGCCATTGCTTCTATCATAGAATTTGAAAGCCCTTCAAAATCCGATGAAGAAACAAACATTGCACAATCTCTGATAATCTTGTGAACATCCTTTGATGGTGGGAGGAGCTTTATATAACCTTCCGCATTTAAAGAGTTAATCAATTCTTTATACTCTTTCAAAAGCTCTTCTTCATGTTTTTCAACTGTATTTCCGTAAATCTCCAAAATATATTCAGGATAATCCTTATGAAGCTTCTGCATAGCCTCAAACAAAAGAGGAAGATTTTTCTGTTTCGAAACACGGCAAAAGTTTACTATTACTTTTCGTCTCTCGCCAATAAATCTTTCAGGCAAACTTGATTTTACCGGGTTATTTATAACCACAGGATTTTTTAATACATCTCCGTAGAATTCAAGCTCGTTTTCTGTTTGCAAAACAACCCCATCAGCTTTTCCGACAAGCTTGATCAACCTATTTTTTTTATCGGTTTCTTTCGGGAATTCAACCTCTGATGCATTTCTCTCTGCATATATTATTTTACTGCCAAAAGGCTTAACTGCAAAAAATGTTTTTTCGTAACAAGAAATACCGAAAGGTATATAAATACATTCCCGATTATTTAATGCAAAAGCACTTATATCTCTGCTTTTTCTTATGCCTCTTATTTTTTCAGCTAACACCAAATCAAGTTCCGGAAAAAAGCGGGTTATGTAGCGCAATCTTTTTAAAATATTAATTGTTTTTTGTCGTTTCTTTTCATATTTAAGTGCATTTTTATCTTTTCTGTAATTAGCAATATAATCAGAAAGCAAAACAACCTGAACATTTTTATTATGTTCAAAAAAAACATTCTCGGAAACTGCACCGGTTACAAGAATAGTAACATTATAACCTTTTTGGGCAAAAGCATTGGCAAGGTTTGTTGAACGCATGGCAACACCGCCGTTTTTATAATTACCTATAACAAAAACAATACGTTTCATGCGTTCACCGCCTCAATTATTAGTGTCTCAACATCTTATACATACTTCCTACAATTTTACTCTCAGTAAGGAAATGCATGATCTTGCATTTTGTTCGTTTTTTCTTTTCTAATTTTTCCCTATAAACCGGAATAAAATCCACTATTTTTTCAGCGTTTTTATTACAAATTAATTCGTAATATTTTTTATATACTGGATTGAGTTTTTCCAAAGGTATCTGACCATAAAACCTTTCACACAAGGGGTCATTAACG
The DNA here is from genome assembly GCA_045660345.1 of Acutalibacteraceae bacterium. Taxonomy (GTDB): domain Bacteria; phylum Bacillota; class Clostridia; order Oscillospirales; family Acutalibacteraceae; genus DTU089. The sequence goes on along the minus strand of JAZRDP010000020.1, from coordinate 182,546 downwards.
ATTTCCTTTACAAGTTCAATCTTTTTTTCTCTGCTGTTTGTGCAAAGTGGCTTAAATTCATTATCGATACATTCCGTTACAAAGAAAAAGTTTCTTAAATGCATCTGAGGCATTAAATCAAATTCCTTGAATTCCTCTGTATCCTTATAAAGCCTTTCTATAAGGGGCACATATAAGGGCCACATATTTTTTGTATAGCCTCTTGATAAAGAATCGCCAACTACTCGGTTATGGTAAAGATAATCGTCGCCAAGATAATAGAAATTCTGAGCTACTAACATTGCTTCATAAGTTAACTGAGAATCCTGACTTCTTCTGAAACGCCTGTCAAAACGAATATTATGCTTATCAAGAGTCTCTTTTTTATAAATTCTGAGCCAATTGCACCATCTTATTACTCTTCTATCACCATTTTTATTGATATACGCAAGGGTTCTTGGCAGAACGATTTCTTTGATTTTCTCTCTGTCATAGGGACCACTTTCCATTTCAGGAGTAAAGCGATAGCCATCTTCATTTTGAATACAATTGCAAAAAGCTACATCGGAATTATTGCTTTTAGCCGCTTCATACATTTTTTCATACATATTAAGCTCAAGCCAGTCGTCCGAATCAACGAAGCCTATGTATTCACCTGTTGCTCTGAGCATTCCGTCATCACGAGCAGCCGCAAGACCTTCATTTTCTTTATGATAATATGAAACTCTTTCGTCGGTAAGATACTTTTGGCAAATATCTGCACTACCATCTGTTGAGCCATCATCGATTAAAATTATTTCTATTTCCTTTAAAGTCTGATTAACAATGCTGTCAAGGCATTGTTCAAGATATTTTTCCGCATTATATATGGGAACAATAACACTGACCTTAACCATTTATAAGCACCATCCATTTTTCTATAATTTTTTCTAATGATTGATTCTCTCTAACTGCTACTGCATTTCGTGATAACTTTTCGGATAACTTCTCATCTTCTGCAACCTTTTTCATTGCAAGGTAAAGACTTTCACTGTCACCTACAGGAACAAGGAGTCCGTTTTCACCATTATTTATTACTGCTCGCGCACCGCCTGCAGGGCAATCGGTGCAAACAACAGGCATACCTAACGCCATTGCCTCAAGCATTGAATTGGACATTCCTTCAAAATCAGAAGAAGAAACAAACATTGCATAATCTTTTATTTCATTATGAATATCTCTACGGGATGGCAAAATAAAGATTTTTTCCTTGCACGCGGTTTTTTCTGTTCGTTTTTTAACTAAATCTATATACCCTTCTGCATCATTACCAACAGGATCTCCAATAATATATAATTCATAGTCGGGGAAATCTCTGTTGAATTTTTCAAAAGCATCTACCAGTACAATCAGATTTTTTTGTGCTGAAATGCGGCAGAAATTAACAATTTTCTTTTGTCTTTCACCGTGATAGCTTTCCGGCAAATCTGCTTTTATAGGATTAAAAATCACAGTACCTTTTACAGATGTATTTTCTTCATACCATTTCTGCGCATCAGGCGACTGAAAAACAAAACCATCTGCCTTCTGAAATTCATTTTTCAAAAATGCCATTGTTGTTTTGCTATTGGAAGATTGTACAGGATCTCCTCTTTCTGAAATAATTACTCTGTTACTTTTATTTTTTGATAGAAGTGTTAAAAATATTGAATCATAAAGAAAAGTAACTGATATTGAACTTTTGTGGTTTTTAAAATATTTTTTAAGATATGTAACCTCTTTGAAATTACGGGAAAGATATTTTAAAACAGACGATTTATAGCTTACTTTATCGCCAAAAAGGAAATTCAACTTACCTATAATCCTTGCAATGAGCATTATTACCTTTGGAGTAAGTTTATTTATTTTAGTATTTTCTGTTTCATCGGGTAAAGAAATTACTTTAATGTCAGGGTTTATATTATTTAATAAAGCATCCTTTTGGCTTTGATGCGTAAGAATAAGAGTGGTTTCAAAGCCTTTTTCTGTAACAGCGCTACTGAGCAGTGAAACAACTCTTTCTGCTCCGCCACCGCTCATACACTTTATCAAAAAAACAATTTCTTTTTGCTTTTTCATAACCCCTTAATTCTCGCTTTTAAACTCTTATATTTTTTATACATCACTTTTTTGAGAAAATGCAATTTTATTTTATTAAAATCTTCTTTTAAAAAGTAATTATATAATTCTGTGTAGTGTACACTTACATGTTTTTCAAAAGCCTTCAATTCTATATCTGGCAACATAGAAACCCAATTTGTATGAAAGATATTTTCCCAATCGTTTTTATCATCAGCAAACTCACAAGTTTTTGAAAAAATATACATTACGTCTGTAAACCAACGAGCATATAACTTGTTTTCTATTTCGTCACCTAAATTCCAATCAGGCAGAACCTTCAACATCTCCCTGAACACATGGGAACTATCTTTCTTCTCTATATTTTTTGAACTATAGTTTCGTGAGATACTCTCAAAATTATATCGATAATTGTACAAAGGAACATCTGCAAAAATAATTTTTTTTGCATAATTAAGTGGATATATAGACTGCAAAACATCTTCTGACATGTTTTTATGATAGTATTTGCTATAATCTATTGGGTCTTTTTGCAGATATTCTGTTTTTATGGCTTTTATCCATAACGCATCAATAACATCGTTTGTAATCAACGATTCATATAAAAATGCCTTTTCTTTGCCACTCCAAACAGTTGAATCCTTTGCCAAACACCTTTGGTATTTTTTCTTCTCTCCATCACTGTAATAAAAGAATGAATAAATAACCATATCAATTCCGTTTTCTTTTTGAATATAGTTATTTATTGTTTCCAACAGATTGTTCTCAACAAAATCATCCGAATCAACAAAAATGCAAAACTCGCCCCGAGCCTTGTCAATAGCAACTCTTCTAGCGGAAATAAGACCTTGATTACCTTTATGTATAACATTAATCTTATTGGGATATCTACTTTTAAACTCGTCGCATATTATTCCACTTGAATCAGTTGACCCATCATCCACTATTATAATTTCATAATCATCAAAACTCTGATTAACAACTGAATTTAAACATTGTTGAAGATAGTTTTCCACATTATAAACAGGTATTAACACACTGATCTTCATGCTTTAGTCCCCCAACAAATTTCTCCAGTCATTTTCATATCGGATTTGCTCTTTGGAATAATCTATATTAGAAAGATACTCTTTCATTTTTGTTCTTTCAGCAGAGTTTGTAATCATTTTTTCAATTGCATCTGCCAAAGCTTTTGCATTGATATCTGCAAGATATCCATTTACCCCATCTTTAACCATAACGAGTCCGCCCGGTGTTTTAGTTGAAACCATAGGTATAGCCAACAATTGCGATTCCAACATAGCAATTGACAACGCTTCTTGATACGATGGTTGAACATATATATCGCTTGCATTCATATACGGATATGGGTTTTTTTGCATTCCGGTTAAAACAACATATTCTTTAAGTTCATATTGATCAATTAACTGTTCAACTTTATCACGCGTTGGACCATCACCAACTAAATACCACACAAACTTAAAATTTCTGTCTTTTAATAATTTAGCAGCTTCAACAGCTAAATCAATACCTTTATCCTGTGAAAATCTGGCACAAGTACACAAAACAGTTGTGTTATCCTGCTTATTTACCTCAAACTCCGCACACATTTGTTTTAAAAAAGCGGGGTTTGTATAGTTATCCAGGATAACTACCTTTTCATCTATATCGTCATACCATGAACACAATAATTTTTTTATATCTTCGTGTTCTACAACGATTTTATCAAAATGTGGCATAGTCTCTTCATGCACATCATGAGCCTCATCAACGGAAGCTTGAAAAAACATTATTTTTTCTTTTGCGTTAATATATTTATCAACAAACAAAGTGTTATAACCCTGCCAATAAGAAACAGCCACATCAAAACTTTTATCAGAAAAATGCGTTTTATATTCATTCTTAAACATCGCATTTCTTATATAGTCAGCCAATCTTTCTGATAAAATTTTCTCGTTTTTTTTCATTTTAAACAACTTAGCCAATGATAATAGTACCTGCAAAAGAACAGCTTTAGGCTTTAGGTAATAATGATTTTTATCATCATTTACAATTATGTTTACATTTTTATTGATATAAGGTAATAAATCTAACCTGTTTTTTCGCAAATATAATGTCACATTGTAAGCATTGTAATCTATACTATTTAGCACCGAAACCAAAGATTTCTGGATTCCGCCGATAGTTAAATGATGCGCAACAAATAAAACGCTTTTCATACTAATTGCTCCTTCAAAACAACTCCATCCATTTCTTTGCAATGTTCGGAAGTGAAAGGTCTTCCCTGATTTTTTGTGTGTTATCGGAAAGCTTTTCAGATAACTCTTTATCTGAAACAACCTTTTTTATAGCATCTGCTAAGCCTTCTGCATCTCCAACCGGAACAAGAAGTCCGTTTTCGCCATTATTTATAACTGCTGCTGCACCGCCTATGGGACAATCGGTACAAACAACGGGCATACCTATTGCCATTGCCTCCAACATAGCATTGGACATTCCTTCATAATCAGAAGAATTAACATAAACTGCATCTTTGATTATCTCATTATGAACATTAAGCGAGAACGGTTCAAAATCAACGAACTCCTTCAATTTAAGAGCTTCAATTAAGGCTTTTGTTTCTGAAAGTGCTTTTTCATCATCAGCATTCTGAGTATTACCGATAATACGAAGTCTGTAATCAGAAAAATCCTTATGTACATCTGCAAAAGCTTTAACAAGAACAGGCAAATTTTTCTGATAGGAAATTCTGCAAAATGTTGTTATATTCTTATTTCTTTCACTCTCATATCTTGCCGGAAGGTTTTCTTTAATAGGATTGAAAATTACTGTACCCTTATCTGCAATATTTGAGGGATATGTATTTTTAGCATCATGAGTCTGGAAAACAACTTTGTCTGCTCTTTCGTAATATTTTTTTATAAAATTATAACCATAGCGGTGCTTCATTAACCTTTTGGGATCGCCACGCTCAGAAATGATTATTCTGTTTCTTGTTTTTCTGCCTGCTAAAAGCACCATTGGTATTGTTGGTTGCAAAAAAGTTACTACTGTTGCATCTTCTCTGGCTTTCAGCACTTTTTTTAATGCTTTTATCTCTTTGTGATAATTAGAAATAAAGGAAAGATAAGAATAAAATGTTGGTACCTTTAACCCCAATTGTTCGAAGGGTTTGCAAATTACAGATGTAAAAATCTGCAATAATTTGTAGAAGGTATCTGCTAATGACTTTTTAAAAAATTCTCGCAATATTATTACGGGAATATTTCCATCCAAATCTCTGCTTATAACATCTTCTCGATTGCAGGATGTCAGAAGGAATTCACAATCATAGCCGTTTTTATAAAATTCATTTGTAAGAATGGAAGCAACTCTTTCTGCTCCTCCGCCCTTCAAAACAGGCATAACCATTAAAACTTTTTTATTCATTTGAATAATCTTCCTATTGTTTTTTCAAACACCTTATAAATAAACCAGAAAATTTTTCCGTAGCAACGCATTTTTAAAGCGTTGTTGCCATATGCATCGTCTTTCAAAATTGATTTTTTTATTTCTTTCAACTGTTGTTCGCAATCAGCTTTTTCTTTACTGTTTAATTTCTCGTAATTATTAAACACATTAAATGCACAACGAGCTATATACATTTTTGCCACAGAACTGTCCATTTTATTTTCTTTTTGAGAAAACGCAAGAACACTTTTATAGACCTTACAAATACTGTCAAAATATTTTTTGTTTTTCTTTGCTGTCATTATAGAGGCTTTTCTGTATCGCCTATGATAATAAGCCTTTGGACAGTGAGTCACATTTTCTGCTGACATAAATAAGTCATATGTAAAAATGCTATCCTCATAATAAATACCCGAAACAAACTCAAGATCAGGATTTTTAAACATTTTCTTTTTTATAAAACAAAGCGGTACCGCACTATGATAATCCTTGTTGTTAAGAGTTTCAAAAAGAATTTCCTCTCCCTTTTGGGTTCCATAGTCTTTTTTTCTCACATATCTTTGCTCTATATCATAATTTCTGCCTTCGTCCTCGAAGGAAAGAGAATCAAAAAACACAAAATCGGAATTGGTTTTAGTTATTGCTGAAATCAATTCTTTAAAAGCTTCCGGCACTATAAAATCATCACTATCGAGGAAATAAATATATTCCCCTTTTGCAAGTGCTAAACCCTTATTTCTTGCGTCGGAAAGACCGCCATTCTCTTTATGAACAACAGTAATTTTATTGTTTTCGGCGTATTCATCACAAATTTTTCCTGAATTATCTGTTGAACCATCATCTACAAGAATTATTTCATAATTCTCATAGGTCTGAGAGAGAACACTGTCTACACATTCTCTCAGATATTCCTCAACATTATAAACAGGTATAATTACGCTGATTAAACCGCTAACTTCCATAAATTAAACTCAACCTTTAAATTTACATTTAAAAACAATTATAGCTGTAGCAATAAACTTTTTTACATCTGAAACAAATCCGTAAGAATAATGCTTCTTCATTATTCTTTGGATTTTTTTATTAAACTTAACATCAAAAATTCCGGGCTCTTTTATGGTTTTATTCAGATCCACCGCCATTTTCTCTGCGTCCTCACTTTTACTGTGAACGCCACTTTCATCGCACCCTATATTTTTTATATAGGAATATCGTGGATAAATAGTCAACCAATCATTTTTAACTAAATGAGCGCCGAACCGCACAGACCATGAGCTACCGTTACCCTTAGTCTGACGATAAAGTCGCATAAATCTATCATTACCGTTGGAATTAAGCTTTTTTATAAGCTTAGGGCTTTTGCAAAATTGTGAAAAATCATTAAGCTCCCAATCAACATTTTCCCAACGATCCTTCCACGTTCCCCAAGTGCAACTGCACGAGCGATACGCTGTAAAAACATCATCTTTATAGTCTTCGGGAAAATCGATTGCGGGAGAATAGCCTGAAATTGCACCTATTTTTTTGTTGTTTTCATAATATTCAAGACACTTGTTCATATAGCTTAAAAAATATGGAGAACAAACACAGTCATCCTCTAAAACTATAATTTTACCATATTCATCGAGAACCTTGGTAACGCCTTCAATAATTGATTTTGCCAAACCTTTGTTGGTTTCACTTGCAACTACTGTAATACTTTGAAAATCTTCTCTGTTTTTTATATCATCAGCAAAAGCGCGAACTGCATCTACGCCCTGTACTGCTTTTTCATTTTTTGCACCATCAGAAAAAATAATTAAATCTGTATTTTTTGCCTCTTCGCATCTTGCAAGAGCCTCATATGTTTCTTTAAAATGGTCTGCTCTGTTATAAACAAACATCGCAACAGGCGCATATTTCACACTTCCACCACCAATCAATTATTTTTTAAAATATCATTATATGCATCAACAAGCTGCTGTGCATTAAGCTTGGTATTATGAGTAATCTCTGCTCTTTTTTTACCATTTTCTGATAAAGCCAAAGCCAACTCATCATTATCAAAAATTCTTTTTATATTCCATGCTAAAAGTGATGGATCATCATTTCTGTAGAAAAGAGCGTCCTTACCATCCTCTGCCATATCAGAAGCACCGCCTACATAAGCAGAAACACAAGGTGTTCCCACAAGCATTGCCTCGCCTAAGGTATTAGGGCTATTCTCAACTGTTGAGCAAAGAACATAGGCATGCACACTTGAAAGCTTTTCTGCAACTTCCTGTGCTTTCAGAGGACCCGTAAATTCAATATGGTCTTCGACACCCAAATCATCAATAAGCTTTTTCAGATATGAGCCGTACCCCTTTTTGAAAAACGCTCTTTTATCATTTTCATCAAAGGGCTTGTGCCCTGCCACATATACCTTTATATCGGGATATTCTTTAATAAGCTGTGGAAGTGCTTCTACTACAAAATGAAAGCCCTTTAATGCATGATAGCTGTTACCAATATATATTGAATGTCTCTGGATTTTACTAATATCCCATTTTTCAGTATAAAATGGTTGTCTTAAATTTCTGTTGCAGGAATAGTATTTAGCGTTGGGGTTTAAAGAGTAAGAATGAGCTCTGTCCCAGGTAGTTCTGCCTAAAATATAATCAGAGCTTTCTATAACCGCTTTTTCATGAGCTAATCTCTTTTTATACCATTTTGTTTTTCTGAAATGAAGCAGAAGTCCTGCCATAATATTGGTAAACGATTTTGAAAAAATCAAATCGTCCACCTGAAGCTGTCCACATTGGTAATTATATTGTCCGTTTAATATTCCCTGCATAGATGTAACTGCAGGAATATTATGCTTTTTACCGGCTATAATTGCCGCCTTTGCGTGTAAAAATTCTGTACCCTCGATATGTATCAAATCCGGCTTGAATTTTTCTATAATTTCTGAAAAACGAGCTTCTATTTCTTCACAAGGGGTTGAGGCTGTATATGTGACACTGTAATACTGCACACCATCAACACATTCTTCGAAAGACTCGCCGTTTTCACATTTGCAGGCAACAGCAAGCTGAATTTCAGGAAACGCCTTAAGCTCTCTTGCCATTGACTCTACCCAGCCGCCTAAAACATCAGATTTCACACCAATTTTTGAAGCTAAATCGGCAGGTATTAAATTAACTGTCCAGAGTATTCTCATCTTCAATTTTTTCCCACCTTATAACATCATCAAAAAGTAATGGTAAAATAAATAAAATCAAACAGTAAAAGGAATAAGTTACCGAGTCTAGTATGGTTACCATCAGTAACGACACCAGAACCGCATTACTCATACTTCTTATTCTTCGATTGTCATATGTCTTTTTATAGTACTGAGGAACTGAATATACGGATTTGATAAAAAACCAGCCACCCCATAAACCATATCTTGCCACTGTATCAAGCAATGCCGAATGACCACCGCCAGAACTACGCCATAATGCACCTATAATGGGATAAGTTGCTATAACCCTTAGACTACCTAAATATCTGGTCATTCTGGACCCGATAGAGCCCTCTGCCTCTCCGCTTTCACTTGTGGCAACCAGGTCGTTGATTTTCTTCGCAACCGCTGTTCCGTCAAAGGTTTCCAAAAGACTATTTCTGAAATCCTCGACATACAAAATAGACAACATAACTGTTGCAAAAATTATAAGTGCTATGATAAAAGCACTTATACCACTTTTACCCTTATAGAAAAGAAGCAATATCGCTCCAACAACACTTGTAAAAATGGCGATTGAGTAGCTTGCCTTTGAAATCAGTACAACAAAAGTTATTATCCAGATTAATCCGATCAGAAAATAAATTTTATTATGCTTAAAGGCCTTTAGCGTCCACGCAAGAATTGCTGATGACACGCAAACCTGAGGATAAACAAGGCTATATCCGCCAATTCCCTGACGCAAATAAACATATATGGATTCATCATCACGAACCAACCTTCTTGCAATTGTAGGATCATCAATAAGCGCCTGTATTGTTTTGTAATTATATACAATAAATAGTACTAAAACAACAGGAATCAACCATCTTAATTCATCCCAATGCTTTTTATAATAGCTGTTCATTATAGCGCAAACCACAAGCATAAAATACGCTATCTGCTTTAATATACCGTTAAAATCTCCGTTATCAATAAAGGTTACACCAACAACTGTAAAAAGGAAAAAAATTGATAACAACTGATCTTTATCAAGCACTATAGGATTTTCTCTTATGAGCCATACTCCTGCCCACACCACAGTAGCTACTACAGCAAGGAGCCTGTAAATTAAATCAATTTCAAGGGGAGGTGAAATTGACCATATTGTAAGGTATGCTACAGCAATAGACTGAATTATTCCATAACTAAAGCCCTTTTTCACCATAGCAACCTCCTTATCTTAATTTAGCCATTCCTTGGCTTGATTTTTATATTGTTCATAGTGGAAAGAAGCTTTTATACAGCCATCTTTCCTTTTATTATTTTTAATAACACAAAGCATCGCATCCTTTATGCTCTGCACATCAGTATCATTAATCAACACACTGTCAGAGGACAAATTAAGATAATCCTTTATATCACTGACATCTGTTGTTATTATCGGTACTCCACAAGTAAAGCTTTCAGCAAATTTCGTGGGGAAACCCGCGTTATTGCGTCTGTCTGATGGTCGTATAAATATGTAACAATCACAATTAAGTATGTTTTTTATTACTTCGCCATGAGAAAGTCTTCCCATAAAACGAACATTCTTCTTATCTGTAATTTTTGTATCCGGATAAAGCTCCTTGAATTCACCCTCTGCTACACCGATTATTTTAAGTGTAACGTTGCTGAGCTCCATATGGTTAAATGCTTCAACAACCTTATCAAGGTAATCCTTATTACCACCCGGAAAGCCTGCAAAGCAAAAAACAAAATCGTCTGGTTTTTCTTCTGTTTTTTGATGCCAGATAGCATCATTTATATCTACAAGTGGTGGCAACCTTAAAATCTTTTTGCTGGATTTATATTTTCTCTCCATCATTTTGCTGATAACTATTGTTTTATCTGCAACACGATGGGTAAAATTCCTGACAAAAAATTCATCTGCATATTTAAAAGCCTTCTTCAAAAAAGAGCCTTCTGTAAACTGAGTCCACTCAGTGCAGTCATATGCTACTGTAACGCCCTTTTTTGAAAAATATATTTTTGCCAGAACCAAAGTAATAAACGGAACATTGTAAAGAAGCACCATTTTAAGATTTTCATACTCTTCAGCAAGCTTTTTTAAATTTGAAAAGCTTAAAATTTGCTTTAACCAATCTGAAGATGTTGCAGGATGAGGCTCCTCAAACATATTCTCAGAAATCTGACACATTTCTGAGCGAGAATCATCATAACAAGCACCCAGAAAAATGGTTTCATAACCCAAGGAATTGAATAGCTTTCCGTTTGAAACCACACGGTTTGCCGAAGCATTTTTATCAGGCAAAGAAAAACCGCCATAATAGATTATTGTGCCCTTCAAGACAAATTCTCCTTATACCATTCGATGGCGAGCTTTATTCCATCAGAAAAGCTATAATCAGGGTCATATCCTAAAAGCTCTTTTGCTTTAGAAATATCTGCATTTGAATGCTTAATATCGCCCTTTCTGTCAGGCCCGAAGTTAGGCTCAATATCCAATCCCAACGCTGCAGTCAATCCATAGTAAATATCTATAAGATATTCTCTACCGCCAAAAGCAATATTATAAGCCTCACCTGCTGCCTCGTGAGAAGCAAGACATGCCTTAAGATTTGCCTCTATTACATTTTCGATATAGGTAAAATCACGGCTCTGCTTACCGTCGCCATTGATTGTAGGTGTTTCACCATTTAAAAGAAGCTTAATAAACTTCGGAATAACTGCAGCATACGCACCATCAGGATCCTGTCGTCTTCCAAAAACATTAAAGTATCTCATGCCATATGTATCAAGACCATAATGCATTGTATACATCTTAGCCCATTCCTCGTCACACATTTTGGTAACCGCATAAGGCGAAAGAAGATTTCCTTCTCTACCTTCTTTTTTAGGAAGATTAGGCTCGTCGCCATAAACTGATGAGCTTGAAGCATAAACGAATTTTTTTACGCCGTTCTGCCTTGCTGCTTCCAGCATATTAAGTGTACCTTCAATGTTGTTTTTGCAATAGAATAAAGGCATTTCAATACTTCTGGGAACACTTCCCCAGGCTGCCTGATTAAGAACGAAGTCTACGCCCTCACAAGCCTTAATGCAGGTAGCAAGATCCTTTATATCGCCTTTGATAAATTCATAATTCGGGTTATCAAGAAACATATCAACATTTTTCTGCTTACCTGTTGATAAATCGTCCAAACCGCGCACCTTATACCCCATACTGAGAATTGCTTCACAAAGATTTGAACCTATAAAGCCTGCGCATCCTGTTACCAAAAACAATGAATTCTCAGGGAACTTTAACTCTTTATAACTCATTTTTTCACCTATAAATTATAATCTCCAATATGAATAACCAGCAGCTTCATATTCTTTTCTGTTAAGAAGACCCTTAATATCGAGAAGAACCTTCTGACCCTCACCAAAGAAAGCATCCATATCATCCATTGAAAGGTTGCTGAAGCTATCATGAGCAACTGCAAGAATAACTGCGTCCATATCCTTAATTGTGTTCATATCAACAAATTCGATACCGTAAAGATATTTTGCTTCCTCTGCATCAGCCTCGGGATCTGCAATCACAGGATTAATTCCATATTCCTTAAGCTCATTAACAATATCAATAATTCTTGTATTTCTTGTATCAGGGCAATTTTCCTTGAATGTAAATCCTAAAACAGCTACCTTCGCACCCTTTACATTTTTATCTGCTTTAATAAGATTTTTAACTACATTTTCGGCAACATATTTACCCATATCATCATTGATTCTGCGGCCTGCAAGAATAACCTGACTATGATACCCCATCATTTCAGCCTTATATGTAAGATAATAGGGGTCAACGCCGATACAATGTCCGCCAACAAGACCAGGGAAGAATTTAAGGAAATTCCACTTTGTGCCTGCTGCCTCGAGAACAGATTTTGTATCAATACCCATTTTGTTGAAAATTATCGAGAGCTCATTCATAAAAGCAATATTAATATCTCTCTGACTGTTTTCAATAACCTTTGCAGCCTCCGCAACCTTTATACAGCTTGCTCTGTGAACACCTGCATCAACAACAAGCTCATAAACCTTTGCTATAACATCAAGTGACTCATCATCCATACCTGAAACAATTTTCACAATAGTTTCAAGTCTGTGAACCTTATCACCGGGGTTAATTCTTTCAGGTGAATAACCAACCTTAAAATCCACACCACATTTAAGACCTGATTCTTTTTCGAGAATCGGAATACAAACATCCTCTGTAACACCGGGATAAACTGTTGATTCATAAACAACAATTGAACCCTTTGTAAGATTCCTACCAACTATTGTTGATGCTCCTTCAACAGGAGTAAGATCTGGAGTATGGTCATCATTAACAGGTGTAGGAACTGCAACAATATGGAACCTTGCATCCTTGAGTCTTGTTTCATCAGAAGTGAATTCTACAGTAGTATTAGCAATTACATCATTACCAACCTCGTTAGTAGGGTCAATTCCGTTTTTATATAATTCTATTTTCTTTGCGTTAAGGTCATATCCGATTACATCCACCTTTTTTGCGAATGCAACTGCAATAGGCATACCAACATAGCCTAAACCAACCAAGGAGATTTTCTCTTCCCTTGCAACAATTTTTTCATATAAATCTGAGTAAACCATTTTTTCTGCCATAATATCTGAACCTCTCAAATAATTTCTTTGATTTTGTTTATATATGCATCTATAACTATATCTCTTGAGAAATTTTCTTTGATATATTCTCTGCCCTTTTTACCCATCTCTTTCCTTTTTTCATTGGGAAGAGAAAGGAATTTTTCTATTTTTTCAACAAGCTCGTCAACATTTCCACCCTGGTACATAAAACCGGTTTCTCCATCGATAAAGGTTTCCTTGCAACCTGGATTATCAGTGGAAATAATGGGTCTGCCTGATGAAGCACTTTCTAAAAGCACATTACTCATACCTTCACCGTAAGTCGAGGGATGAATAATAGCATGGGATGCCCTGATAAATGGTTTCGTATCTTTTTGGCTTCCGTGGAATTTAATGATCTTTTTATTTTCGAGATTTTCTAAATCCTCATAATAATGTGCTTCGGTTTCTTCTATAAAACCAAGCATATTAAATTCCGTGTTAGGGTAATTCTTTTTAATTCTTTTCGCAGCCTTTATGTAATCTTCTACGCCTTTATCTTCAAGAATTCTGCCCACATAATTAAAAACAACCTTTTCTCCGTCAACACCATTTCCGCCATCAGGGTACTCCTGCAAGGGAAATCTTTCGGTATTTACGCCGGAACCGGGTATAAGCTTGATCTTTCCTTTTACCATTCCGGTTTCTAAAGCTTTTTTCATGTTTGTTTCGTTCTGAAACATAACACATTCTGCTCTTCTGTAAGAAAGCTTGAAAAGATTCATTACAAATTTCTGAACAAAGCTACCCTTTTTCAATACACTTCCGAAGCCTGTAACATTAGATATAACGGGGATTTTAAAAAAGTGTGCCGCCATAGCTCCATAAACATTGGGTTTCGCAGTATATGTAAGAAGCACATCGGGTCTGTATTTTTTTATAAGGAAGAAATAATGGAAAAATAGCTTTATATCTGCAACAATATTGGTTCCTCGCCTGTCTATTACAGGGTTATCATATATGTACTCTATATGCTGCATTAACTCAAACTTTTCGCCATAGGGACAAGATATCAGAACATCGTATCCCTCTTCAATTACAGCCTCTACCAACTCTTTTCTGAAGCAATAAATATCGTCATCATTGTTGGTAAATACTGCAACAAGCTTTTTATTCTTTTTTCTCATTTTGATTCCGCCATTTCTGTTTCGGAAGTATCTTCGCTATATTCTTTTCCTAACAAAGCGAAAACTGTCATAAACAACAAATTCGCTTCATTGGTTATACCAAATTTCGAAATTCCCTCAAGATTATATTCCATTTTTTGAGGTAGGATTTTATTAAGGTACACTTCTTTAGGATTTTCCGCAGATTCCAAAAGCTCACTTTCATTTTTATAAACAATACTCGCTTTTGATGTTATACCCGCAGGCAACAAAAGAGTTGCTTTCATCTCATTTGTGTACTCAGCTACATATTCCGGAACCTCGGGACGAGTTCCCACCAAGGTCATATTCCCAACCAAAACATCAATCAACTGGCAAAGCTCATCAATTTTAAGTTTTCTGATGATATTTCCTGTTCTGGTTATACGCAAATCGTTTTTAGTAGTTAAATTTGCACCCTTATCGGAATCAGCCGTCATTGAACGGAATTTAAAAATCTTAAAGATTTTGCCGTATTGGGTAACTCTTTCTTGTCTGAAGAAAACCGGACCGGGAGTATCAAGCTTTATAGCAATTGCAGTAACGAGAAAAACCGGAGACAAAACAAGAAGACCAAATAATGAAACTATAATATCAAAAAGTCTTTTTATAGCTAACTGAAATTTATGAGACTTAAGTCTGTCATAATACGGCTTAACTTCTTCCGTTTTCAATTCTTCTGGTAATTCTTCCCATTTGCAAAGCATAGCCACACCCCTTTTCTGTAAATCAATTATTGAATATAATTTTCAACTACCTCTTCAAAACAATTACAGATATTTTCGACATTGTCATCTGCAAAGCTTGTACATAAATGCTTTATCTTGAATCAGACTTCTTTGTTTTTTCTATAATATCTCTTATTTCATCATAGCCGTGTTTTTTATTTCCATATCCACCGGCTTTGGAACCATAACCGTAACCATAACCATAACCATAACCAGATCCGTATCCATAGCCAGTTGTGCCGCCGATAGTTCCGTTAAGCACACATCCCAAAACTCTGATATCGGTCGATAAAAGGTTATTGAGTGTGCTTTTAATTTTACCTACACGAACAGTGTCCTGATAAATAACATAGATAACAGCGTCTGATGCCTGAGCAATAAACATGGCATCAGAAACAAGACCACAAGGTGGGGTATCAACAAAAACATAATCGAAATCGTCTCTTACCTCGTCAAAAACACTTTTTGCAAAATCTGTTGAAAGATAGCCTTGTTTTTCTTCTAAAATAAATCTCAAGAAATACAAGTTGTATTTTTCAAGAAATACGATCTCGTACTTATCTGTTCTTGTTTCGAAGTCCAGATTTTCAGCATCAACACCAAGCAATTCTGCAACACTCGGATTTCTTAAGTCTGCGTCTATAATAAGTACCTTTTTTCTTCGGCTTGCAACTGAAATAGCAAGATTGGTTGCAATAGTTGTTTTTCCTTCGCCGGGAGCAGTGCTTGTAATCATTATTATCTTTTCGTCTTTACCAATGGCGTTCATAGTGATGTTTCTGAAAACTCTTACAGATTCAGAAAATATTGTCATAACCTTGGGATTAGTTATAAGAAGTGTTGTATCAGTCTTTTTACCGCGTTTTCTGAAAACAACTCTGGGAATAGTACCCAAAACAGTATTATTAAGGTCAGTAGCAATTTCATTTTTGGTTCTTATGGTGTTTCTGAAAATCGCATAACACACAATAAGAATAGCACCCAAAATCACTCCGAAGGTTGCACCCGTAATGAAATTCTCCTTCACCTCAGTTGAGTTTGAGGGATTTTTCGGAAAAACCGGAGCAGTTATCATGTCCATTCTTATGGTTCCGATAACATGCTTAGCAACTGCCGGATAGTTATCTATAACCGCCAATAATGTATCATATGTTTTCTGGGGATCGCTTCCTGTTGCATCAAGCTTAAACATATTTGTACCATAAACTGCCGTTGCTGAAACTGAAGCAGGCATAGAAGGAACATCTAACTGAACACAAACCATTTCCTGCAAAAGATTGCTACTGAGAATATGAGGGAATGTTGACGCCAATTGTTCAGCCGTTGTTACATCATAGTTATATGAGTATTTAGAAAGGCCTGTGTTTGCACCGGAGTCACTTTGCATACTAACAACAAAGGTTGCAGAAACAGAATATTTAGGCTTGTAGCTCATTACACCTCTGACCGAAAGCACACTTCCGCACACAATTGCCAGAATTATACAAACCCACCACAGTTTTTTTATACCTTTGATAAAGTCGGTAACATATATCTTAAAATGAACGTCAACATTTCTTGAAGTTTTCTGATCATTTGCCATAAAAATTAATCCTCTGTTGAATCATCAAAATCATCATTATCATAATCGTCGCCTTCGTTAAGAGCGGCATTGGCAGCGTATTTTGAATACTTACCATATCTGCTGTAACGGCTATACTTACCATATCTGCTGTATTTGCCGTACTTACCATATCTGCTGTATTTACCGTATTTACCATATTTGTATCGACCGTAATGTGTATAACCACCCTCGTCGATACCTGCAATACCAAATATGTCCAGATCGGGATATACATCATTCAGAATACAGCCCATAACCTTTCCGCCTGCATCATTGATAGTAGTAATAGTATCATTGATAACAGTTGTGGAAACTACGTCCGTACGAACAACAAGTATAGTTTCATCACAAATTTCGCTTAAATCAGTCACGGTTGTATCTGCGGAAATGGGAGCTGTATCAATAATTATAAAATCCATATTCTCCCTTAAGAACGTCATTAAGCTTTTACATTTATCACTCTGAATCCATTCATGATAATCTCTGTGAGGCATTGTATTAAGAGCCAAATACAAATGCATCTTTTTGAATCTTTTGAATTTGTATTCGCCTGTATAGCCTTCGGTGAAATAATTACCAAGCTCTGACTGCTCGTTATACTTTTTACCGAAAATCTTATACAGCGCCGGTTTTTTACCGTCAAAATCAATTATTGCAACCCTATTACCTCTGTTTGCGAGAGCAATTGCAATATTAGAGGAAATGGTTGATTTGCCTTCGTTTTCCGCAACACTTGTAATAGTAAAAACCTTGCTTTGGTGCTTGCGGTTTTGCTTTTCAAGCTTAGCGGCGATTGTATGGAATTGCTCAGCATATCTGAGGCTTATAAATGCATTACCTACAATAAGCAAGGACTTTTTCTTCTTTTCAAGCTTATCCTTAAAAGTCATTCTCTTATCTTCATGAGGAACGCTTCCTATAAGCTTTGCATCAATTCGATCCTCAAAAGCAGCAACATTTTTTACTGTATCTCTTGTGATTGATAAAACAAGAATAATAAAAATAGCAACAACCGCAATTGCAGAAATTATTATATTGGTGTTAGCGGTTGAAACTGCGTTAGTTGCATTTTTGGGAACCGAGGGAGGAGTAAGAACATTTATTGTAGCGTTATCAAAGATACTGTCTGAAATTTCAGGGTAAATCTCCAAAACACCTTTAAGCAAATCATAGGCTGTTTCAGGGTCGTTGCTGGTAACACTTATTTTTAAAAAGTTTGTTGTTCCGATAACTGAAGCTGAAATTTTACCATTAAAGCGGTCATATCCTGCGTGAGCCGCAGCTCTTTCCTTCATAACAGGCTCAACAAAAACATTGGTGTAAATATCTGCCATTTCGGTAGAGGTTGAGAAATATGTAAAAGCACTGTTACCTGAACCCTTTGTGCTTACAACAAGAGTTGCGCTTGAAGTATATTCAGGCTCATAAACAATAGTATCAACTATGTAAATACCCATATAACCAATGAGAATGCAAAGCACAACCACCCAGATATTTCTTACCAGATCCTTCAGGATACTGTGCCATTCAAATATAATTTTATTTTTCTCCATAATCCTTACCTAACCACAACAACAAGCGTTGTATGACCTTTGGCACCATTCTCGTCCTCTGCATAATAATGAACAAGATATGTACCTTCTTTTTTCATATTGATTTTTGTATCTATTGTAACATCGTCTGTTATATCTTTTTCCTCATTATCTGTTGCCTTTAAAAGATATTTTTTGAAATTAACTTTTTCGCCTTTGTCAACATAAATGAGGTAATCCTTAAGCTCAATAACAGGAGCAGTTTCGCTTCTGTCCTCAACAATCAAGGGAAGATCAATTGATGCTGTGTCGCCCTTAGAGGTAGTAACTCTTGCATTTATGGTAAAAACACCAGCAACAGATCTTGTATAATCATCACTTGTAAGAATAATATCTGCGGTAATGTCACCCAGAATATAGTCCTTAACGCTTACCACCTTTTTGAGTCTTGGAGTTTCATAAACCGAATAGCAAAGAGATTCGCTCAAATCGAACTCAGGAGATTTATAGCCCTTGTATTTTATTTTTCTTGTTGCAGTTGCGATATTATTGTCGCTATCGCAAACGGCATATGTAACCTGGCTGACACCGGTCTCAATAAATCTTGAAATAGATTCGACGATGATATCTCCCGTCAGATCGCCGTCCTTTTCATCATAAGCGGTAATACCTCTTAAAACCTCTTCATCAGTAGCATCAAGGCTAACCTCGACAATATCACCCTTGACCTCTATCTGAGGAATAGTTGTATCTTCAGTTAATTTCTCTCTTATGAAAATGAAGGAAAAAGCCACTAAAGTAACCACAAAAAGCACAAGCACTGTGCTACGCAAAATTCGCATATCATAAACCTCTTTTTATATAACCAGAATTCTATTATAAAAACAGAAAAAACTACTGCATTATTCACCATATTATATAATACAATACTATAGCAAAAAAATCAACAACATACGACAAATTTGTAGTGTGTTTTACAAGTTTTTTCACATAAAAAAGCTCTCTCAATTTTAAAAAATCGAGAGAGCTTTAAATCCAATTAAATCTCTTTAAAAACCAAATGAACTAAGGAGCTGTGCGAGCAACTTGAACAGCAATTCAAGGAACGATGTAATCGAATCAGGCATACCGGGAATCATAGATGTTATACCGCCGAGTACATCCTCTGAGGTATCTCCTGCATCGTCCTGAGCCCCTGTTGACGCCTCAGGAGTAGGAGCAAAATAATCAGAACCTGTGTTACCGCCCATAATCAATGAGCCGTTAGGATTCTGAACCTGATTTGTAATTTCTTCACTACCATCAACAAGCTTAAGGTTATTGACTGCGAGAACACCGTTACCGGTATTAGCAATCGCGATAGTAATAACGCCATCGCTTACAATACCCGCATCACCAACACCATAGTACATTTCAGTTGCACTTCTGATATTCTCGATGGTATAAGATGTATTTCCTATGTCAGAGCTATTATAAACAGTTGCATTTGTAGCACCCTTTATAGCCCTCATAGCGAGCATAACATCTGAATTTGTACCATTTGATACAGCAGTAAAGGCAAATGCAATTGCCTGACCGGGCTGAAGATAAATTTGGCAATCTGATACGCCGCTCTGACGGAAGCCCTCGTAATCAAAATCCTCATTGAAATTGAAGTCACCGGGATTATCTGTTATAAGTGCAAAGCTTTTACTGTTTGGGGAGGCAATATGCTCAGCAATATTGAAATATGTTGGGTTCTGCTCAGAAGCGATATAGTTATACCCATAACCGTTTCTGTAAACGCGGAAACCGTCAATATAGCTTGTGGAGCCTATTGCACCTGTACCTCCATTGAACACAGAATTATCATCCATCCATACAATTTCAATCTCTTCTGTGTCATTGAAGCCCAGAGCCTTGATTTCATTTACAAGCTCATTTGAAGATTTACCTGCACTGTTAAGATAAACTGCAGTTGTTTCAACAACATATTTTTCTGCTGCACCTTCACCACGGTATGACAGAACAGGATTCTGATGAAGCAATCCGTCTGCACCTGCAAGGTCCCCGCTATAATATGTATCAACGATATAGAGCTTGATAGTCTTATATTCTGAGCCGTTCCATTTCTGAATTTTAACTATTTGAACGCCTGTATTTTCACCGCAAGCACCAATAAGGTCAAAGCCGGTGCCTACAAACTCAAAGCCCGCAGCAACGCTGGTAGCTTTAGTTGAGGTTACATCTGTTTGATAATATGTGCCATTGGAGAAGCCATTTGACTCGGCATAAGCAATGTTATAGCCATAAACTGCGCTGGCATCTGAGTTATCCTGATATTCATTGACCGCTGTACCCTCGGCAGTCCAAGGATTCTTGGTGTTAGTTCCCTCAGCTCTGGTAATTACAGTTTCCTCATAATATACATTAGATGCAGGGAATACTGTAATAGTGCTTGTAAGGGGTACAATTATACCCTCAACATCAAGCTCAATATGATAGTAAATAGGAGCCTCGGCATCATTCATCACATTTGCGGAAGCGATTTCGTAGGTAATTGCTCCGTCGGTTACAGCAAATGTGCCATATCTACCGCTGAGGCTCTGAACAGGAGTGGCATCCTCGGTTGTGCTCAAGCCTACAATTTTAGCATTTTCGTTTTTGATATTAATATCATTTTCAAGAGCATCAATTTTTATAGGAAGGGCAAAGTCGATTGCAGCCTTATCAGGCTCGAGAGACAACTCACCTTTAAACCACACTGATTTAAGGTTCATTGATTCTGAACCTACTACAGTATCATCTGTAACCTGCTCTCTGACCGTTTTATCAACCCAACCCAAGAAAATATGGTCATCTCTTGTGGGAACAGGAAGCTCGCCAAGAGACTCACCTGCTTTAATATGCTTATTAATATGAGAACCATTGATGCCATTATCCTCGTAAACACTAATATTACTGAAGGTAACAGAGTTTTTAACACCCTCAGCATCAACGCGGATAATAGCCTGTGTTGTACCCTCAGGCGCTGTGAAAATGGTGTTATCTAAGCTTGTAATTGAAGACGGCTCATCCTCAATCCAATCACCATTTTTATTTAAGAAAATAAAGTGTATCTGCCAATCCTTGCCCTCAACATCAATATCAAGCTTATATGATTTACCTTCTTCTGCAGGGAAATGTGCAGAGGTGAATGTTGCTTCAGGCGTATCATCATCGGATGTAAGAGTAAATCCGGTGTCACTGAGTCCTGTAATTGCACCATCGGTAACAGGCTTTTCAAGCCATGCATCCATATCAATCAGATTATCAAAGGTTATGTTCGTATCATCAGGACTCCAGATAGCAAAAAGAGTATCATTGAGACCCACCCAAACAGTGTCCTTTGATGGAGCTGTTGAAACAGGAGAGGTCGCCCAACCCAAGAAGGTGTAGCCTGTTCTTGTGGGCTTAGCGGAAGGAACGCTTACTTCAGCAGCCTCGCTAGTACCTAACGCTGCGCTATAGCTTTTTGTAGAAAGCTTACCACCGTTAGCATCAAGCTTGATTGATGCCTTAAGTGACGCAGCCTTTGATTCAAGAGTGCTTTGTGCCTTAGTAACAGCAGCTTCTGTTGCCGCGGGATTACCAAGGGCAAAAGCCGCATCCTGAAGAGCTGCCTGATACATAATCCATGCACCTGACGAGTAATTTTTCTCATTAAGAGTAGCGCCCTGAAGAACGAGATTACGAAGCTCGGATTTGTCAAATTGGGTTGCATCCATATCTATAAATGCATATGCCATAGCGTGTGTAGAATTCTTATTTTTAGAGCCATAGAAGGTTTTGATAGCATAAGTTACGCTGGAGCCGGATTTGATAGCCCTATCCCATGAGCCTGCATATTTCAAGCCTGTTGAGCTATCACTCTGCAAGCTGCTGTTATAATCCGCATAATTGTTATTATTAGCTAAGCCGCCAAGAATTGAGCTATACACACCATAATATCTGGTTGAATCTGTTTCTGTTTTTTGCCAAAAGTCTGTAATCTTACCGTAGGTATAAGAATCAGAAAAGTCAGCAACATACCATGAAGAACTACGACCGCCATCGTTATCAGTTACCAGAAGACCTACACCAAGGTTCGGAATCTGATTAAGATTTGTATATCGGCTGGTATCAATAGTGATTGTACCCGAAGCATTGGAATAAAGGAGTGCAGAAAGATAGTTTGATTCAGGGTTTATATCCTGATTGTACCAGTCAAATGAATAAATATTGAAGGTTGTGCTACCGTTGAACCAGTCCGCACAGCCTTCACCGGCACCTGACAAGGAGCTACCTGTCTGACCTGCCCAGAAATAGCTGGTTGAGGCGTCGTTTGATGCAAAAACGGCATACATATCGCCCATAGAGCCCTTGACACCTTCAACACGAGTGCTACCGGAGAAAGCAGAGTTATTTGTTCCCAAAAAGCCCAACATACCCTTACCCTGTGAGGAAGTTAATAAGTTAGGAGTTCTTCTTTTATCTAAATCAGTACTCTCGTTGACGCCGTGAACACCGGAAAGCCATGATATATCCTGAACGAAAACATTATCAGAAGCCTGAGCCTTTACTCTGATTGCAGCACCAACCGGTACAAGACTGGGGGCATAAAGAGTCGAATAGGCATAATAAGTAGTACCATTGCTTTCATTACCATTGTAATAAATAGTAATAGCCCATTGAATGGCAGCAAGACCATTTGTAGACAGACCTGAACCATTGATAAATAATTGCACGCCATCATAACGGAGATAGTCCTGAGAAGCGTCACCAAGCTCGCTGAAATCCCAGATTTGTCCGTTTTCTAATGAAGAATTTGCATTTTCGTTACTTTTACCGATAACAGGGTCACCTATGCTACCGACACAAGCGGAAACATCAAGAGAAAATGCTGTTGCACCGGGAGCATAGATACTGATTGAACCCGTGACTGCATCATTTTTCGCCTCAAGGGTAATATTACCGTCCTCGCCAACAATGTTATTGACATAATATTGTCCTGAAACGGATGTGCCGGTGCTTGGTGTCATATAAATTGTTTCGGGAACACCGATAACCACATTATTTGCGGAGGCAAAAAAAGAATTTCCGACTACTGCATCAATGGAGCCGTGTTCATCCGCAGGAAAAACCTCTGTTGCTTCTGCTGTAACGCAAAGAAGCCCTGCAGAATTTGCTGAAATAAGCATCATAGCTATAAGCAATAACGATAATGCTTTTTTCCCCTTCTGTGCGATATTATATTTTTTCATTTTTATCAACCTCCATTGATAAGTGCAAAATGCGAAATGCAAAATGCAAAATGAACTATAGAATATTTATATAAAAAGCTTTTGCTTGTTGTTTTAGATACTAGATGCCAGATGCCAGCGATGCAGTGGCAAGTTGAAAATGGAAAGTGGAAAGTTTCAGGGCGCGAAAATGCGCCGTAGAAGAATTTGTAAAAGCTTTGCGAAGCCTATCCCTCTTTTTTGCAAAGCAAAAAGGAGGGGGGACCGCGTTAGCGGTGGGTGGTACAAGAAAACAATTCAAGTTTCGAATTATTTTCCCAAGTAAAACCTACTTAACAAACTCCACCACAAAATCCTTCTCTATTTCTTCTGCTCTTTCCTTACATATATCAACAATTGAAATCTCAATATTTCTTATTAATTTATTTATATCACTATTAAAATATCTTAACACTTTATATCCCTGTTGTTCAAGGAATTCAGTTCTTTTCTTTTCATAGCTCTCATTTTCGGGTATATAATGCTGAGCGCCATCAATCTCTATAATCAGCTTTAATTTCGGGCAACAAAAATCAACAATGTAGTTCCCGATTACTCGTTGCCTTAAGAATCGGGGACGAAGTTTTTTGAGTACTATATGCCACACCTTGTTTTCTTCTTCGGTGGGCGCTTTTCGCATTTGGTGGGCGCGGTCTACTAATACTTTTTTGCTTTGCATAGGCAACTCCTTTGTTTTTTGTACCACCCACCACTGCGTGGTCCCCCCTCCTTTTTGTTTCACAAAAAAGAGGGATAGGCTTCGCGTGACTTTTACTTTTTCGAAATCTTTACTCCTTGCGGAGCTCATTTCGAATTACGAATTCCGAATTCAATAAAGCTCCCTTGATTTGATATTCAAAACCAGGGAGCTTTATAGTGTTAATTTAATCAGGAAGCGAAGGCACCGGTAAGGTCTCCGGAATCACCAAGAAGCTGGTTACAATATCCTTCAACCGGATTATTGTTACACCCACCATCCTCAAAGAATGCACCTTCACCGAAAACGAAGTAGAGGTCATTTATTTCCTGTTCTTTGAGCGCGTACTTGCACTGGCTCGCAGCCAAAGCTGTAACACCTAAAGAGGCTAATATAAATTCTGGTTTAACATATTTATTCATAACTTAACCTCCTTAAAATCCGAATGAGCCGAGAAGCTGTGTGATTAATTTGAACAACAACTCGAGGAATGATGTAATTGAAGCGGGCATACCGGGAATCATTGATGTGATACCGCCGAGAGCATCCTCTGAGGTATCTCCTGCATCGTCCTGATTACCTGTTGAAGCATCGGGAGTGGGAGCAAGAGGATCAGAAGCTGTATTTCCGCCCATAATCAATGAACCGTTAGGATTCTGAACCTGATTTGTAATTTCTCCGGTACCGTCAACAAGCTTAAGGTTATTGACTGAGAGAACGCTGCTACCGGTATTAGCAATTGCGAGAGTTATAGTACCACCGTCTACAATACCTGCATCTGATATATCATAATACATCTCTGTTGCAGTATTGATATCAATTGGTTTATCATAAGGTGTTGCGGTTGTACCTGAGCTCTTATAAACAGTTGCCTTTGTAGTACCGTTTACAGCATTCATACCAAGCATAACATTTGAAATTGTGCCGTTTGATACAGCATTAAAGGTAAATGCAATTGCCTGACCGGGCTGAAGATAAATTTCACCCTTAGGTCCACCGCTCTGACGGAAGCTGGTATAATCAAAGTTCTGATCAAAATTGAAATCAACAGTATTATCTTTTATAAGATCAAAGTTTTTGGGATTTGTCAAAGCAATCTGCTCAACAATATTGAAATATGTGGGATTCTGCTCAGAAGCGATATAGTTCTCTTTATAACCGTTTCTGTAAACGCGGAAGCCGTCAATATAGTTAGCAAGACCTTTTGTGGTTTCGCCATTACCGAGAGCAGTCTTTGCAGAGCCACCTAAAACAGTCTGTCTTCCACCGTCACCGCCATTGAATACGGAGTCCTTATCCATCCAGAGGAGTTCAATTTCCTCACCACCGTCATCAAAGCCGAGAGACTCAAGCTCATTGATAAGTGCCTTTGAGGGCTTACCTGTCTGAGCATTAATAACTGCACCGTTATCAGAGCCGGAAGAAAGAGCTATCTGAGCTGTACCCTTCTTAACTGCAGTTGCAGTAGCAAGGTACATTGCAGTAATTGTTACAGTATAGGTTTTTGCTGTTTCGGATGATGAACGGAAGCTTACAATGGGAACCTGATGGATTAAGCCATCTTCGCCTGCAAGGTCCTCGAAGCCGGGCTGCAAGGCTGTTGATGTTTCACTATAATAAGTGTCAACAAGATAGTTTTTAACTCGTTTTCCAGTAGCAACATCAGTAATAACTACTGACTGCATACCTGTGTTTGCACCGCAAGCAGAAACAAGGTCGAAGCCTGTTCCTGTGAAGGTGAAGGAAGCGGCATGGCTTCTTGATGCTGAGGATGTTACTCCTGCATACCAATATGTTCCGTTAGAGAATTTATTGGTGTTGTCATAAAGCTCCTCGTAGCCGTAAACATTGTCAAGAGCGTACTCAGTTACAGTTTTATCATCTTTAGAAAGAGATTTCTCAGTACTAGGTGTCTTTTCACTCCATGCAACAGAACCATTATCGGTTTCAGTAAGCATATTTTCTTCGTAATATACATTAGAAGCGGGACCGATTTTGATTGTGCCTGTAAGAGTTTTATTGTTGCCAAATGCTACGGTGTAATTATAGGTTTCAATAGAAGTCATAACACCACTGGGTGTATATTTAAGAGTTTCATTGTCAACCTTTGTTAATTTTCCATCAGCGGAATCTACGCTGAGGGTATAATCACTACCTACTTCCTCAAGGAAGATTGCATCATTAGCAACAGGGTTAAAGGTCATGGGAAGACCAAAGTCAAGAGCAATCTTATCTGTTACAAGAGCTTCGTTGCCGAGTTCCCATTCAGCTGTAAAAGTATGGTTAGAAGTTACAGAAACAATAGTAGATGCTTCTATCTTGCTACCATTGTAATACCAACCTAAGAACTCATAACCTGTACGAGTTGGTGTGGGAAGTGTTCCATACGCTGAATCATAAGTTACAGTTATTTCAGTTGGGGTACAGCTACCCTCGCCTGCATTCAATGTAACGGTATATGTTTTAGCTGTCCATTTAGCTGTAAGTGTATGGTTAGAAGCTACAGAAACAGTAGTAGTTGATGTTATCTTACTTCCATTGTAATACCAACCATCGAAGGTGTAACCTGTACGAGTTGGTGTGGGAAGTGTTCCATACTCTGAATCGTAAGTTACAGTAATTTCAGTTGGGGTACAGCTACCCTCACCTGCATTCAATGTAACCTGATATGTTTTAACTTTCCAAACAGCATAAAGTGCTACTGAACCACTATCAGCTCCGGGAAGATTTGTTACCTCTTGACCATCAGTATATTCAACTTCACCATTTGCAGTTGTGCTCCAACCCTTAAACTCATAACCAGTTTTTTCGAAGGTGTTTGTAGCAAGGTTGCCTGCAGTATCATAAGTTAAATTTTGGGTAATTTTATCCTGTGTACCATTATTTGCATAGAATGTTACTGTATATGGGTTTGCTGTCCACTGAGCAATAAGTGTTACTGTACCATTTCCCTGTGTTGTAAGGTTGGAAACGCTCTGTTTATCTGCATAGACAGTATCATTACCTAAACCTGATTTTTTCCATCCTGCAAAGGTATAACCTGTTTTCGAGAATTTGTTTTCCTTGAGGTTTGCAGCAGTGCCATAGGTCATCTTCTGGTCTTCCATTAAACCACTGGTTGCGCCATTACCATCAAATTTAACGGTATATGTGTTAGGTGTCCAGATAGCATAGAGAGTAACAGTTGCACCATTTTCACCTGAAAGTCTGCTTACACCCTGACCTGCCTGATAGGTTGCAGTTGTTGCATCTGCTTTAGTTGACCAACCCACAAAAGTATAGCCAACCTTTGTGAAACCGCTGGTAGGTAAGGTAACATTAGCAGTATATTTTTGTGTTGAAGAAGCAGTTGAACCTGTACCGCCATTAGCATCATATTTTATAGTATAGCTGTTTTCAGTCCATTCAGAGAAAACATGGTAGTTATTGTCAACACCCGTGGTTTGGTTCAAGCCAGAACAATCAAAGCCATCATAGCTTCCAGCTGTAAAGCCATTTACCGTACCGTCTATATCAGCCCACCAGGTTTTGAATGTGTAGCCGGTTCTTACAGGGGTGTATTCAAACAAGTTACCAAAAACATCGCCGTTTTCATAATAGCGTCTGTACTGACGGTTGGTTATTGTTCTAGCTGCTTCTTCAAAATCAGCCTTATAAACTGCAATATTTGAATAGGTTACGGTTGAACCGTTCTGAACGTTATCAAAACGCAAAGCGAGATTTATGTTATCTCCTGAATTAAAACGATAATAGTGAGTACCTGTACTATATCTTGTAGCATTACCTGTTTCAGGATATTGTGCTGTGCCACCAGTTAAATAAAGGCAAATACTGGGCTTCGCACCATCGTCACTTGTAGCAGTATATTCAAGAATATATTCTGTATTGGTCTCAATCGGCATTTTATAAATAGCATCATTATAAACCCAATAGTTTGTTCTTGCAAAGTAAGTAGTATCTTCGTCATTTGTAAGAGTAATAGTAGCGTTTTCAACATCAGTTTCTACGCCATTAGCATCAACAAGTCTTGTAACGCTTCCGTCAGAATTCTTTATATCACCATACCAAAGCATATTACAGGATGTTTTCGCCCACTCTGAGAAATTGAAAATACTATCATAAGCAATTTCAAAACCTGTTTCATACCAGGAACCGTAAACAATATTTGTTACAATATTAAGACTGTTAACATTGGCTACTGTATTACCGTCCTTAAGTCTCCAACCGTTAAAAGCATAACCAGCCCCAGGAATAGGATAATCAAGCTGTTTATTTTCACCGGGATAGAAGCCAATACGGGATTTTAAGGTTGTTCCTGCAAATTTTTCGTAGCTGTCAACTTCGTATACACCAATATTAGAATATGTGATTGTTTTACCGGCATAGTTACAGTCAAAACGGAGTTCAATATATGCTGCTTTTTGGTCTACGGTAAATTCAGCAGCATTAGTCTGACCAGGGTCAACTCCAAGAACAACAGGAATTGACGAAAATACACGACCATCCTTGTCATATTGGAAGACGAAAACCTCACCGCCGAGAGCGTGACCCTCTACACCATCATATTTAGAAGTTGAACTTGCAAGGCTTGTTGCTTCAACATAATAGGTTCTGCCACCAACTACAGGGATACAATAGTTGCCAAAATCACGGGTTGAAACAAGGTTCTGACCATCATAATGTCCTCTTGTATACATTTCGGTATTATTCTGGTTAACAATTTTGATTGTACCGTTTAACTTGTTAGTTTCAATAGTACCACTGAAAACCTGAGCACTTGCAGAATCTGCCCAACCATTAAAGGAGAACAAGTTTTCATATCTTGCTTCATAAACATCATAAACAAGCTTAATGCCACAAACAGAACACTGTACGTACTTAGTTCCGTCACTATCTGTCTGAACTGAGCCAAAGGTGTGGGGATTTGTAGAAATTGTTTTCTGTTCTTTAAGAACTTCGCTACAGAGAGTACAATACTCACCCTCTGTTAAGCCTTCAACAGAGCAGGTAGGCGCACGTTCTTCAAGAATAACAGTTTCGTGACCGTAATTACCTGATGCATCCTGAGCCTTTATAACTTCCATTACACCGTTGTAATTATTGACAGCATCCTTAATAGCCTTTCCGCAAGCCTTAGTTGCTACTTCCGCATTAGCTACATAATTATAAGATTCAGGATTAAGTGTTTTGATAGCAAAAACTGCATCAGCGTATTTTTCTTTAAGCGCTTGACAGTAGTTGCCGTTCATAACATTGTTGTATTCATCAGCGGTTATTTTCCCTCTAAGTTCAAGAATGGGTCTGAAATCGATAACATAGATAGCATTATCGGAGGTCATATTTGCACTGTGGTCATTTTGCTTTGAACCGTCAACACCACCATTTACCTGCCAAGTAAGGTTGAATTTTTTATAATAACTATCACCAAAATTTATTTTATCTTCATTAACCTTTAAAGGTGCACCCCAATGACAGTCATAATTCTTTTTATCGGTAATATGTGACCAACTTGATGTACTTGAATTCCTTCCTATATATCCATCTGCATGCTCCACTATACAGTTATAGTAGTCGCCGTTATTATACCAACCTGCCCAGTTCTGAGAGATTTCAAGCTCACCTAAATCTGTGGTGCTTCCGGGACCGGTTGTAGGATAAATCTGTAAAAAGCCTTTGCTTGCTCTTGAGTTTTCACAATATGCGCCAAAAGAAACAGGCATAATCGCATCGTTAATACCGTCAAGCAACAATACTGTTGTTTCGGGATAATACAACGCAAAATTAAAGTCATTACCGTTATCATGCCATACTGCTGAGTCAGCACTCATATTGTTACCGTCGAAGTTACGAACTGTATTAGATGTATAAAGAATATTGCTGAAATGCTGCTGCTTATTAGGCAAGGCATTCATTCTATCAGCATTTGTATTCTGGAATGTAGGTACCTCGGATGTGATTCCGTTGTATGTGATACCGTTTGTATATGCATTTGTGGATTTCATATAAGCATCCATATCCTGAAGGTCATAGTAAGACATAGATACATCATAAATACAAAAGTCACGAATCTGACCGGTAAGGTCGGGGTCATTATATTGAGAACCATACTCGCTTCTGAAACCGGAACGACCGATATACATTGTTGACTGACCGATTGCCTTATACCATGTATCGTCAAGAGTAACAGCTGTATTGTGACGGTTCATCATAAGTGATAAAACACCATCAACATAAACAATATAGTTACCATTTGCATAACTGATAAGGTATTCATGCCAAATGCCGTCATTACGTTTTATTTTGTTAATGTCACCCGGCCAGTCGTGTGTATCTGCTGTATATTTTTCATTCTCGGTACCGGGAACAATTGCACCCTCAGCAGCTTTTTTCGCAACGTCAGGACCATTATATGTTCCCAAGTAAGAACCGGTACCACCACCGGATGCTGAATAGTGAGTATAATGCTCCACACCCGTTCTCTTACCGGGAATATCTGCAATTTCATAAATTCTTATATTTTCAGCTAAATCAGTCGGCATTTTTGCCTTGAAAGTAATAGTAAAGCCGTCATCATAATTAAGGCTATTCGGCAAAAGCTTTTTAAGGTCAATTGTTGCATAACCTTCACTAAAGTTTGCAACATAGCTTCCGCCTAACTGTGACATTGTAACATTAGATGACATATCGAGGTCGGGCTTACCATTAACATCATTATGAAGAACATCACTTGTTGTGAAGAATCTACCTACGAGATGGTCTGAAAGCTCCTCATCCATTGAGAATGAGGATGAAGAAACTCGGTATGCACCGTCAAGAAGTCTGTTATATTCTGCTTCTGTAATTTTAACAACAGAACCGTGACGAGGTGAAAGAGAGTTGATGTTATGCTGAGAAACATTGGGATAAGACCAGGATTTAAAGTTAGTACCACTTGATTTTGCAATATGGAAGTATGCTTCTTTTTCACCAAGAGCATTTGTATGTTCAAATTCATCAACATACATTACAAGGTTACCTTCGTTATCCCAGAATGAGTTACAGCCTTCAAGAGATACATTGTAGTTGGGGAAAACAGAGAAACCTGCATTGGACCACTTTGTATCGCCGGGGTTTCTAAAGGGACCTGTGGGAGTATCACCAACATAGTAGTGGATAGTCTTAAGAGAGGAGCCTGTTGAAGTTGTACCTAATTCCTTATTATTTGTTTCGGTTTTATAGAAGAGGTAATATTTACCGTCACCGGGGTTATGAATAATGTCAGCGTCAATAACACCATATCCGTTATCCACACCGTTGCCGGTGCCGTTACCGAGAATATAGTCAAATTCATAATATGCACTGGGGTCCATAATATCGGTCGTTTTAAGATAAACTATATCAAACCAGCTCGTTGCATTACAAGCAAGCGTAAAGTAAACAACATAAGCAGAGCCGTCCCAAAGCACCTGAGGTGCCCAAACAGCGCTCATATTTCTTGTATCACCAATAAGATGAGCCATCCTAGAAACATCAATAAATGTTTCATCATGCCATGTTATAAGGTCTTCAGAACGCCATACGATAAAGCCTGTGCTATTATTGCTATAGTCGCTGCCGCTATCTGTAAAGTCAAGGTCAGTTGCGAGGATATAGTAATAGTTATCCTGCTCGTTATACCAAATATATGGGTCACGAACGCAACCAACACCTTTTGAGGGAATAATTACAGGGTCATTTCCTCTAAGAGCAGTATAGTTATAGCCGTCCTCAGAAACAGCAAGGTGAATTGTCTGACCTTCCTTGCTTGTACCTGTGAAATAAGCGAAAAGGTAGTGGTCTTTAACTGCGTTATTAGCAGCTTCAGCCATAAGCTGATTAGGCTCTACCCATACCCAGCATGAGAGAACCATCAAAGCTACTAAAAGCATTGATAAAGCTCTTTTTCCTTTCTGCGCGATGTTATGTTTTTTCATTTTTTCATCAACCTCCATTGATAAAATTCGAAATTCGGAATTCGAAATTCGAAATGAATTATTTATGTATTTATTTATATAAAAAGCTTTCGCTTATAATTTTAGATGCCAGATGCCAGATACCAGATGCCAGGTATAGTGGCAAGTTTCAGTATGCGAAGCTAATTCCGAATTTCGAATTCCGAATTTCGAATTTGCAAAGCAAGCTTTGCATATGCTTGTGCTTTTTTGCAGGCGTATTCGGGGGCTTCCGAGAAGCTTCCGGTTTCTGCATAAGAAATTGCTGCGCAATTATCGCAAACCTTTTTGAAATTGCAATCCTTACATTTAGCAGGATGAATTATTTTTTCTCTTTCCTGACGAATGAATTTAAAATCCTGCGCAAAGGATTTGATTTCGATTTTCGGCTCGGGAAGCATTCCGCAGGCGAGCAAAACTCCATCGTAGGTTACCCAATAGCCGCTTAAGCCTGCCCTACATCTGATTCTCTCACCATTGGGGTCGCTACATTCACCGAAATCCTCAATATCCGTCGGCAAGCCTTTGGATTTAACAAAGGCTTCCATATCACTTCCGAAAACTCGTTTATGCCACAGAAAATGCGCTCTCGCTGCATCTTCAGGACTAAGGCGAACCTTTTCTCCGCATACTCTGACGGGCGGAACAATATAGCTGACAGGCTTAATTGGTAGTTCCCATTCCTTTGCCCAAGCCTGCACCGTTTCGGCATCCTCGAAATTATAAGGAGTGATACTGAAATTTAATTTAACCTTAACATTGGCCTCTTTTAGCTTTTCAATGGCGCTCTTAACCTTACTGAATGCCTTGCCGTTTCCGCAAAGCTTTTCATAGGTTTCTTCGCTTGCGCCATAAAGAGTTATATTCAGCCTCTGAGGTGGATTCTCTTTAAAGAATCTGACCTTTTCGTCGTCAATGAGAGTTGCATTGGTATTCACGCTGACAAGCAAGCCCATTTCACGACATTTTAAATATATATCTTCAAAATCAGGGTGAAGCATTGGCTCCCCACCTGTAAGAAGCAAGAGTAACGTGCCCGCATCGCGAGCATCTTTGGCTAAATTCATCCACCATTCGCCGTTTTTCTCCGCCGAGGGACAATTCCCGCCGTTCTGATGAATATAGCACATTTTGCAATCAAGGGTACATCTTGAGGTCAGCTCAAATGCACCTGAAAAAGGAATTGAATTCTGATCAGCCTTCGCATACATCAAGGAAATAAAATTATCATATGTTATTTCCATTTTCATTTCCTTTCTATATATTTATAAAAGCTTTTCAAGCTCTTCGATTGCTCTTTCGTCAGGAGTACACTGAAGTGAAATAACAGGTACCTTTGACAAAAGCTCAATTACTAAATCTATACACATTTGCTTCTCCCTAGGAGCTAACAAATCGAGATATATGTTATTTATTACTCCCTGCAGGGCTTCAATACCCTTAAGGGGCTTTGCGATATTTTCCTTGCCCTGACTTAAAAGCACGATTGCCTTCAATGGCAAATTGCGGTTTTTGCAAATCTGACTGGTTCCGCAGAAGGGAAGCCCCCCTGCAAAAGCCCTACCATCCTTTAGATACACTCCTGCCTTATCACCGTTTATAACCTCGGCGCTTCTATGAACCCGCCAAAGCTCAGCCTGAGTGCTTTTTCCTGTTTCACAGGGCGCGGAAAAAAGAACTGCTGAACCGCCCACATCAATAAACGAAGCGTGCATCAGCACTGCTTTCTTTGTTAAAAGGCACTGAGCCAAAGGAATATTCGCCCAGAAAAAACGCTCACTTGCATAATTGGGAAAGCTATAATTCGTAAAATACATCTGACATTCGGCACAGCTTATGTAATTATACTTAGAAATAACGCCCTCATACTTTCCCATATCTCTTTTACGGGAAACCATTTCACCCTGACAATAAATCGAAAAATCTCCCGACTTACCGCAGAAAGCGCCTTCAACCTCAGGAAGAGTCTCCGAAATATTGCAATTGACTGAAAAATCAGGGCTTTCAAACTCTGATTCAAAAATGCGCCAATCCTCGCAATTTGATGGAAAATGATCTGCCTGAATGCTTATTTTTTGTTCACAAATTACATATTTTCTAACCATAATGAGAACACTTTACCAATCTAAAGATATTCTATGTTATAATACCCCATATCTGTCAATTTGTCAAGGCGAACAAGGAAAAAAGAGCACAA
Organism: Acutalibacteraceae bacterium; assembly: GCA_045660345.1. Taxonomy (GTDB): domain Bacteria; phylum Bacillota; class Clostridia; order Oscillospirales; family Acutalibacteraceae; genus DTU089. Next base: position 148,011 of record JAZRDP010000020.1, on the reverse strand, counting down.
AAAAAGAGAAAGAGCAATTACGCTCTTTCTCTCACTTTTATTGTTCCGTCTTCCTGAAGCTCATATATTCTATGACAATATTTCAGCATACTTGGTCGATGGGTTGTTATAACTCTTGTCTGATTACCATTTGATTTCATAAGGTTTTCTAAAACGCGCTCCTCGGTATCGCTGTCAAGAGAAGAGGTAGCTTCGTCCATTATGAGAAGCGGTGCTTTGCAAAGAACTGCTCTTGCAATTGAAAGCCTTTGAACCTGTCCCTCGGAGAAATTAACGCCTCTCTCCCCTATTACCGAATGAATACCCCTTGGAAGCTTTTCAATAAACTCCAGTGCATCGGCAATTTTTAAAGCAGCCTTTAATTCTTCATCCGTTGCATTAGGATTAACTATTCTTAGGTTTTCTGCAACCGTTCCCGAGAAAACTGCATTCTCCTGAGGAACATAAGAGCAAAAGCTCCTTGTAGAAGGTGAAACAGAAAGCTCACCATAGCCATCAGTCTTAAGCTTCAATTCGCCATCAGTTTTATTCACCAAGCCGAGAATCAATCTTAAAATTGTTGTTTTACCCTCACCTGACGGACCGACAAATGCAATTGTTTCACCGGGCATAGCGCAGAAGCTGACATCCTTCAGCACCAATTTTTCGCTATCGGCATAAGAATATGTAAGATTTTCCGCAACAATACTCGCACCTTTCTCTCTTGCAGCCCGGAGCATTTCCTTAGCCTGATTTTCGTCCTCGGTATTTTCCTTTCGGAGCTCTGTTATTTCCTTAATTCGCCCTGCGGCAGTTGCAACAGAAATCACACTGGGAACCATCGAAACTATACCTGAAAATGAAGCTGTAAGGCTACCTGAAAGCTGCAAAAACAATGTCATTGTACCAAAGGTGATTGCCCCTGACCAAAGACGATAAACGCCCCAGCCGTAGCAAGCATATGCAACAACAAGCCCTATAAAAGAAAGAAGCAATGTTGTCAGAATTGTGAATCTATCATGAGCCAATCGCATATTGCGATAATTAGTCAGCAATACTCTGAATTTATCGGAATATTCCTTGGTTAAACCAAAAGCCTTGACAGTCTGCAGATTCTGAACTGACTCCTCACTGAATGAAAGAATTTTACCATTCATTTCTCGGCTTTCAAGGTTATATTTCCTCATCATTTTAGTCATAAATCTTGAAGAGAAAAACAAAACAGGTGCACTCATAAGCGCCAGCACCGCAAGGGTTGCATCATAATACAAAACTATTATAAGACAACCGAAAAACTGCATAAATTTAGTGAAAAGCCCAGGCAAAAAGGAAATGACATTTCCCGAAACTGAACTCACATCACCTTCAAGGCGGTTTATAAGGTCGCCAGAGTGATACTTATTGATTTCCTCCCAATTGGAATTCGCCATTGCTTCATAAATTTCTGATCGGATTTCGTTATTAACGCGAGTACCCACACGAGAAGAAACAATAGAACTCAATGCATTAATCACAATCTGAAAAACGCCGAGGCCAATTACCAACGCCGCCACAGATACAATTGTTTCATCATTCTTCCCCACAACTGCATCTATAAGATATTTCGAAGAAACAGATGCGCCAAGACCCATAGCTATGCCGACCACACCCATAATGGTGTAGCCTGCAATCTCCAGCTTGTAACGGCTCATAACCTTCAAAAGCCATTTCCATTCTGAACCTATATTCTTAAAAAGTGCTGTGTATTCGCTGACTTTTTTCATTAATACTCTTTCTCCGATTGGGTTATTTTAAGCGAGGTGTTTTCTAATTAGAATTTTAGAATTCTTTTCAATACTGTTTTTATCTTTCTGAATATTTCAAAGCAACCTGCAACTATCGGATTATTCAAAAGCTTATATGCCTGTCCGTGCTTTAAATACATATTCATTATTGCACATTGCCAAGGGTAAAGCCCCTCTTCCATAACTTTTCTCGTTGAGAAATGAAGAAGCGAGCAATCCTTGAACTCCTTGCCATTTTTATCTGTTACATCAAGCTCGCCTGTTACTATGTTGATTTTGTTTATAGTGTATTTTGAGGGTAAGGACATACATTTTGCTTCTTTAGGCTTTGCAGGACAAACGAAGCTATTTAAAGCCATACCTAAAGTCAATATCGGATCATCACGAAGCTTACCGTTGCACCATACAGAATCATATTTATTCAAAACATCGTCATCTTTTATTTTCTCGGCAATCTGCAAGCAATCATTATACATTTTCTCGCATTTTTCGCCTTTCCTGATAAAGATATAGCCAGGATTGAAAAGCGGCGCAACCGAATCCTCGGAAAGCTGGGGAACAAGCTCAAATAAACGATTTTTAGTTTTCTCTGTTTTAAACCAGCAGTCTATTCCGCCATCATTCCAACCATAAGAGGAAAAATCGGATTCTTTCGCTAATAAATCCCAGAAAAAATCAAGATTTTTATATATCAGGCAATCAGGCTCAATAAAAAAATTCTCATCATAAGGTGATTTAATAAGAAGAGAAAATTTATCTCTGTAATCGCCATTAGCATTTTCTAAAACAACCACATCGTCAAATTTGGCGGTATATTCGTTCTCTCTGTCGCAAATAATTGCAAACTTCGTTTCGGGGTTATGTATTCTGAAAGAATTCAGCATATTTACTGCCATTTTATAATATTTAATGTCGCCTGTTGTTAATGTAACAAACCCTCTAGTCATATAATCACCTTAATTTACGCAAAATGTTTTTCAAAAATGTATATATTTTATTTTTATATAACAATTTGTGAGTTCTTGTAGCCTTAGTTAAAAATTCCTCATGTCCTAAAGGCCAATACACCTTTGATCTCCTTCCTGCTTTTTCTATAGGCTGATCAAAAATGTTAATTATATAGTTTTCGGCACCCTCAAAAGTTTTAGATATATAATTCTCTTCATTGAAAATCGGCTCATTCAACATCTTTAAATACAATTCATCATCAGAATCTATTTCGATAATTTTATTAACTACCTCTTCAATGGAATTGCAATCAGAAACATTTATAAACGCCTTAGGATTGAATATTTTTGCAATTTCTGGGTCGCCATAATACACAGGAATCGTTTCTGCATAAAAAGCATCCATAATTTTCTCAGTATTAAATCCAGCATTAACAGCACTTTCAATACACAATGAAAACTTACATTGTTTTTGAAACTCAATCTTGCTATTATCTTGAAACCTTACTTTAACATCGCAATTATTAAGAAATTTACCTGGAGAATCAATAAATTTATATTCAGATAATGCATTAAAAAGCTTGCTTCTGTAATTATTTTCAGAATCATAACTCGCTATAAGATTAGCAAACTTAGTTTTATTGTCTAAAATGCTTTTATCAAAACAGTTTCTTCTTGTTTCAACAGTTTTTCTTTCTCCATCATAACCGAATAGGCTTGCAGGCAAGAAAAAATTTCTATCGCCAAAGCTTATCGGATAACTGCAAATGCTGTAATCAATTAAGTTATAATCGGGAACATAATTTTCCCCCGAATACATTATACGAATCTGATTCATTCCGCAATATTCATACAAATCAAAACAGGAACACACTATATAATCTGCATCGTCACATTCAACTATGTCAAAATTCTTCTCTAATGTTTTATAAAACCATGTGTTTTTAAGTTTAATTCCATTAACATAATTTTTGCTTTGGAATCCAACGAACTTAACTTTTATTTGCTTTTTCATAATTTCTCCAATCACATAAATCCTACGCAAAATGTTTTATCAAATACAAAATCAACATATGAACAGGGTAAAATGCGTAGAAACTGTACTGCATAACCTTGCTTGATTTGCCTTTTTTACCGCCGTAGAGCCATATGGGAACAAGAGAAAATACTGCAAAGCCCTGATATGGTATTTCGAAGGTTTTACCCAGAATTTCAACGGGAGCAACCTGACCTTCAAAGAAGACAATATTAATAAGCACCATTGCCACCAACTGAGCAAGCCATGCAAACGGGAAATCTCTTAAAATATAGAACATTACAACCATCAGCATACCCAGGAAGCCATAGTCCACAAAGCCGAGGGTTGCCGCTACACTGATTAACAATAACCATAATACAGAAAGTGCAATATTCTTACCTTTAAAATTCTTTTTGAGATTATCTAAAACATAAATTGCAAGAAGTCCCAGAAGAAGCGTAAACAATACATTCTGGTGATAGGGATTGAACCATCTGCTGCTATAAAAGAGATTAAATGGTATTTCTGTAACTAGAGCAAAGCCCAACAATCTCAAAGCATATTTTTTGAAATTAGATGTATGGACAAAGCCTTCTGCAATCTGAAATGCGAAAATCGGGAACGCCATTCTGCCGATATAGGTCATCCAGTTTCCTAAGCTCATATAAGTTGCCCAGATATGATCGCTGAGCATAAGCAAAACCGCAATTACCCTGAGCATATTTGATGTTAAGCCACCAAAAGGAAATTTAACTAACGGACTGTTTGTGGGAAGCTTCCTTTTTGTATTTCCATTCATATTTTTGACTCCCTTCTGTTTATTTCGATTTCATTATATCATAAACAGTTAAGAATAAACAATAAATTATTTACTTTCTCTAATAATAGCACACATAACAATTAATAACAAGAATAAAAATAAATCCTACCAAATCAGAATTGGTAGGATTTATATGCATTATTTCTGAACTTCTGCCATTTCCAAGGCAGAGTCGATATTTTCAGCAAAAAGGACCTTGTCAGTAAGTCTTGCTTTTTCAAGACTTTTCATTGGCTGCTCATTAACATGAGAAAGAATGAGTGTTTTGTTCTGCTTTTTGCAAAGCTTGATAATCGTTTCAAGACTATGAAGACCTGTTGCATCAATTGCAGGAACGCTTCTCATTCTCAAAACAAGAACCTGTTTGTCAGCGTGCTTGATAACATCAGCAATTTTTGTTGATGCACCGAAGAAAATCGGACCTGTGATTTCAAATACCATTGTGTTTTCAGGAATCTTTTTTAGCCTGATATGTCCCTCGTCGGTATTTTCGTCAATTTCCTGCCAGCCGTAAGCATCTGTAACATCGCTCATTCGCTTCATAAACATAACAGTTGCAAGAATAACGCCAACAATAATAGCCACAACAAGGTCAAATACTACTGTAAGAATAAATGTTACGAGGAGAATAAGGGTGTCACTCTTAGGTGATTTCTTGATAATTGCTACGAATTCTCGCCATTCGCTCATATTATAAGCAACAACGAAAAGAATTGCCGCAATTGTTGGCATAGGAATGAGAGCCGCATAGGGCATAAGAACCACAAGAACGAGAAGAAGCACCACAGCGTGTACCATACCTGCGATAGGTGTTCTGCCACCATTTTTGATGTTTGCTGCAGTTCGTGCAATTGCACCTGTGGCAGGAATACCGCCAAACAGCGCTGATGCTATATTACCGGCACCCTGAGCAATAAGCTCTGTATTGGAATTATGTCTGCTACCCGTCATACCGTCTGCAACGACGCAGGAAAGAAGGGATTCAACCGCTGCGAGAACTGCAATTGTAAATGCATCGGGAATAATAGCTTTTACAGTTTCAAACGAAAACTCGGGAACAGACGGAACAGGAATAGCAGATGAAATTGTGTAAAGTGAGCCGATTGTGTTTACATTCATATCAAAGGCTTTAACAAGCACCGCTGAAATGATTATAGCAAAAATTGATGGGGGAATTTTTTTAATAAATTTAGGGAATACAATAAGCACCGCAAGAGAAATTGCACCGATTATGAATGCTTCAAAATTGAAGGTGTGAAGCTGATGGACAATCTCCTCAGCCTTTTCCATTGTTTCAATGGGTGAATTTTCAAATGTAAGTCCCAGAAAATCCTTGATCTGTCCGATAATGAGAGTAACCGCAATACCGGTTGTAAAGCCTGTTGTGATGGTATACGGAATAAATTTAATCAGGCTACCTAATTTGAACACACCCATAAGCACAAGCATTATACCTGCAATAAGCGTTGCAAGAACAAGACCTGAAAAGCCGTTCTGAGCAACAATACCTGCAACGATTGTAGCAAAGGCAGCAGTTGGTCCTGCAATCTGAACACGGCTACCACCGAGCATTGAAATTACAAAGCCTGCAATTATTGCTGTGTAAAGACCCTGTTCAGGTGTAACACCTGAAGCGAGAGCAAGCGCAATTGAAAGAGGAAGCGCAATGATAGCAACAATAAGACCTGATGTAAGGTCCTTGCCGAATTGTGCGCCACTATAACCTTTCAGACAAGAAATAAGCTTCGGTTTGAAAATCGGTTGTTTCTTTTTCTCCATAATACCCACCATTTTCTATAATGATTGTAGTTTGTCGAAACGCAGTCGCGTTTCGCAAAAGCCGATTTTATCGGCTTTTAGCAAAATTGTTTTTTTAAATACAATTTTGCATTACATTCATTGAAAGGATTATAGTCGAATTTTCAAAGAAAATTCGATACCAAATCTTATATTTGGTATCGAAACAGTGTAAAATTACACTGTTTCGACTAACTATAATCGTTATAAAAGCACTGTTTGATTATATGCCTTAATTTTTTCAATTTCAAGAAAAATCCAAGCTTTTTCAGCATTTCTATGTTTTGTTGAAAACTGCCAACCCACAGCAAAATATTCTGTGCAAAATGCGAATCCCCTTGGATTTCTCCAAGGGGATTCGTTGGTTATTTGCTTTTTCGAATAATTCAGTTATGAATTAGTCCTTGATAACTGCCCGTCCAACAAGGAGGGATATGATAAAATTTTATCTATAAGTATGCTAATTGATAAGATTCTTTTGTATGAGCTCAATAATTTCATTATCTTGCTGCACATCAAATTTTCTTGCAAACCAAAAGGAAGAATCACGAAGTTTATCAAATTCATTTACCGTAAAAACATAAGGATGACCTGTAAATGGTTTGTCTTTATCAGAAAAATAAGCCCACGTTTTACAGGTTTGTTCTACTTGGTGAACAGGGTTAATGTGAACATCATTTTTACATGGCGAACGCATGACCATAATTTGAAAAAACGTTTCTTCTGGAGTACGGGTTTCCAAAAGATATTCAACTATTTTTGTTGAATTTATGTATTCATTATAAATAAAATCAATAGCGATATCAGGTAAAATCCACCAAGCTGAACCACCATATAAACTAACGCCAACCCTTGTTAGTTTATCATATGATGTTAGTTTTAACAACTCCAGAAAATTTTGTAATTTAATTGTTGCTTTTTCTAATAATTTTCTGATAGGATTTTTAGATTTCAATTTGCGTAATGTAGATTTTCTAAATTTCAGCAACCACGGTGTGCTTTGGAATTTTGGACAAATCCAATTGCTTGTATCATATGGTGTGCAATCAATGTGTGGTGTCGGATAGTTCGCCAACAAGTTTTTATTGATTTCGTTTATCGGTTTTATAGGAAAGTCTTGCCCACTAAGTAAACAATAGTTCTTATATGTTAAATTCCTCTTTTTAACATATGAAAGCATTATAAAAACAATATCTACAAGAGTTCTGGTATCTAAAACACCGTGTATTCTTTTATCAGTAACATAAAGATTCGGAATGTCTTTTATTGCATTTAAAAATTCAATATATTTATCGTTGCTAACCGACGAATCAACATGAACAACCACATCGGAATCTGCAGTAAGCAGTGTTTTAGATAACAATAAAACTTGATCTAGATTTTTATGACACATAATCATATATAAATTTTTGTTCACAATCATTATCTCCAATCAATACGAATATGGTTTCTTTAATAGTTTATTTAAATATTTATTTGATGACTAATTAGCTTGTTTTATTTAAGTTTAGCATATTTTACCTGATAATTCAATACTTCTCCTCAACAAAACCATTATCAGATGTTTCGATAGAAATATAGTCAATGGCTCTTTCATTTTCAAGAAAAATCCAAGCTTTTTCAGCATTTCTATGTTTTGTTGAAAACTGCCAACCCACAACAAAATATTCTGTGCAAAATGCAAAGCCTCTTGGATTTCTCCAAGAAGCTTTTTAAAAATTCTTTTATATCAGCGATGTACCTTCCCATTCTTCGTCGGGCTCGATTCCCAGAAGATTTGCAATTGTGGGCGCAATATCTAAAAGGCTCACATTTTCAATTTTTTTGCCTTTTTCAAAAGATTTGCCGTTTAAAACAACCGGAATAGTCATATCCTCGGGCATATCGCTACCATGAGTTCTGTCGTGACCGCCGTGGTCAGCGGTAATGATATAGGTGTATTCGTCACCTAACTCATTCATTATTTTCTCAATGTTGCTCCAGCTGCTTTCCATTGCAGAAAGATATTCATCACTCATCCAGCCGAATTTATGCCCTGCCCAATCAGTATAACCCATCAAAAAGAAGGTAAAATCAGTATCAAAGGCTTTAACATATTTAATGAGCTCTTCGGTAAGCATTTCGCCTGTTTCAAGATAGCCAAGCCTTTTACCTGCGTAAAACGCAGCGTGAGCAAGTGAATTAGGACGGGATACATCACGGATATCCTCCCAATTATAGAACAAGGCACTTTTTTTGTTGTACAGCTTTAGCACCTCGCACAAGCCGTTAACAGGTCTTACCTGTGGCATATAAATATTGGTAGTTGTTCCGTGCCTTTCGGGTGCTACACTATGAAAAAGCGACATATGACAAGGCAGGGTCACAGAGGGAAAAACTGTTTCGCCATTCATTGTATAAGTGGATTTTTTAATAATTCTCTGAGCACTTTCAATATTCTCTAATGAGTCAGGACGCATACCGTCAACAACGAACAAAATAATTTTCATAATGAACACTCCTTATTCCAAAGGCTTTTTTCTTTAATGATTTTTTTCATCATAACTCCAAGCATTATAAGTGCCTCAATGCCTGTGAGTATATATGCCGCTGCTAAGCAAAGATTTTTTGCAGAGCCGCCTAAGGCTACCTCACCAACAAGGAAAACCGTCAATGAATACAGTGCGGTCCAAGCTGACGCGCAGATAAGCGCTGAAATCAGTCTCTTCCTTTTGTCCCTTGTCACCAATGCACCACCATAAGCAAACAGCAATATGGTAAGCCCGAAGGTCAACCAATAGCCAAACAAATCAACGCCTGCGAAAAATGCTCGCTTGTGCCAGCCGAACATCTCAACAAACACACCCATAAGTACGAGCAAAGGAATGTATGCAAAGCTTCTTGGCTTGTTTTTGAGGGCTATAACCACAATTGCCAGGCACATTATAACAGAAATTACATATAAAACGGTTGAAATGGGGAACAAGACATTGTCGCCCACGTCATTCAACCTGCCGTTTGAAAAGCTCAGACTATCGGGACCTACTGTATCACCCTCGCTGACCTTTGCAATGCCAAACGCCTTCATATCGGCAATAAGCTTTTCGCTTTCGCCTTTATCGAATACATTAAAGCCCTTCCAATATCGCCAACATATTTCACTGCGCTCTATGTTTTTAAGGTGAACCTCATTTTCAGCCTCTTTTTTAGCGTTCGCCCAAAGAGAATCTGCTTTTTCAATATCATCCGCTGTAAAGCCCAGAGTTTCATACATAGGGTCGTAAATTTTCAAGTGACCATTCTCGGGAATGGGCTTTTCAATGGTCATATCAATGAATTCACGGATATGCTCCCAACCGGCTCCGTAATACGCCTGAAGAAACTCATTCATACAGGCAGAATAATCAAGATATGGATTCTGCATAAGCTTTGACAGAAGGTAAGCTCGAAGCTCACCGAACTCGCCGTCACATTCGCTCATATAGTAATTCCCCTCTTCATAAACGCCTACAACATTGTTTTCATAAAAAACCTGAACTTTTCTTTGAAGAACGCCGAAATCAGGGAATATGCCCAGGGTATGAGCATAGTTTGTTGCATAATCCCACACATAAATACGCTTACAGATTTTGCCCCAAGCCTTAAGGTCTGCCATAAGCTCGGTATTTTCAGCACAGCCTGCATCATCAAGCCCATGAGCAAAGCAACACTCAATAGTGCACAGACGAACAATTACATTGTCATCAGGAACAACCTTGGTGGGTGCCTTCCTCGTATAGCGGTAAGCAAATGTATCAATTGCCACGTTGTCATAGCCTGCCTTTTTCACAGCCCTTGCTATGCGGTTTACAAAGGTTATCATTGTTCCCGAATGAGAATCATTTTCATTATCAATAGCCCGACAGCCTGAGCATTGGCACATTTTCGCATCCGCGGTGCTGTCACCCTGAGTCAACGAAATAATCTGCAAGGATTTTTCAGGGTCGTGACGCTCCTTCAAAAGTGCCATAACCTCACTGAGAACAAGGTTATACACATCCTCATTGGTAAGACAAAGCTGTTCGCTCTGTCTTATACCGTTATGGAGCGCAAAATATTCGGGATTTGTTTGAAAATATGTATCCCTTGAGCAGAACTGCGAGCCAAGTGTATGAGCAAAGCCCGATATATATTCCACCGTGCCACCCAGCTCCGCAGGGATGCTCCTGTAAGGACTGCCGTTAAGACCGTTTGCAAGGGAATATTCAACGTCGCGGGGACTTAACCAGTCTGTATCGGTGTATTCAAAAAACGGCTTATATTCTGTCCTTTCACCTGCTGGTATAGTTAATTTTTCATTCTTGGGAATTGAATATAAGGTTGATGTGTACCAGTCGCAGCCGCAATATTTTTCAAGAAAGGCATACACACCATGGATTACACCCCTTGTTCCGTTGCCCGTTATGGTAACCACATCTTTTGCAGTTTCTATTACATAGCCGTTATCAGGAATTTCCGAGGAATAGCCGAGAACAAGCTTCAAGCCCTCTCCCTCAGCAGAAACAGAAAACGAACGACCTGTTATCTGCTCCATATATTTTTTGAGAGTATCTCCTGCTGCAATAAGCCTTGAATCTGTTTCATCCTGTAAAGCTATAAATCCGCCGTTATCAGAAACAGCAGCCACTGAAGCCACAGGGAAAGAAAACGAAACAACTATTACAAACGCAAGAAGTAAGCACAATTTTTTCAAGCTACCAACACTCCGTTCATATTTTTTTATATTGTAGCATTTCAAAAGAAATTTAGCAATACATACAAAAATCCCCACCGATTTCTCGGTGGAGATTCGTTATTTATTGCTTATTCCGAATAATTCAGTTAAGAATTAGTCCTTAATTGCTGCCTGTGGTGCAATTAGCGAAGTGGGGAAATTGTCAATTATAATATCGTCCTTGATTGTGTATTGGATGAATGGAACGCGTGTTAATCAAGTGACTCGTTTGTCCAGTTAGTAAGAAAATATGTTTCAAAGCGTTTCATGCTTTTAATTATCAGTTCATCTGTTTCAATATAACAAGGCTTATTTTCTGTTTCAACTGGTTTCCCTAACAAATCTATTATATTCTTAACTACTAAATCTATATCAAAAGAATTATCAAAATCATATGCTCTAATTAAAATCCTTTTATTTTTTGACGCCATTACCCAAAAACGAACATTACCTTTTTTTAGATATATAGAAATGTCTTCATATTCGAGAGAAGATACCCAACCACCAGTCTTTTTAGCTACTTCAGCTTCAGCATTAGAATGGTCATCGAAAAAATTGTTTTCAAAAGCAGTAAAATCAGTGTATTTTACATCGTATGAATCTACACCAGAATGACTAATCTCACTTGTGCCACCATCGGCTTTTGCTGAGCAAAATTCAAATCCATCACTAAACAAAAGTTTCGCAATATCGACAATTGTTGGATGAACTTCAAAATATGCGGAATCTTTAATCCAAAGTATATGGCATTTTTCTTTAGGATTGATTTTTTCTTGGCTCATATTTTAACACTTCCTATAATAGCTGTTTTATTATATCATAAATAAATGCTATAAGCAATAAAAATCCCCTTGGATTGCTCCAAGGGGATTCGTTTAATTATTTGCTATATTCCGTAATTCAGTTATGAATTAGTCCTTGATAGCTGCCTGAGCTGCTGCAAGACGAGCGATCGGAACACGGAAGGGAGAGCAAGAAACGTAGTTAAGACCAATCTTGTGGCAGAATTCAACGGAAACGGGGTCGCCGCCGTGCTCACCACAGATACCGTAGTGGAGGTCTTTACCGCTTGCTTTACCTTTAGCAACAGCCATTTCCATAAGAGCGCCAACGCCGTTCTGGTCGAGCTTTGCGAAGGGATCGTTCTCGAAGATCTTGCTGTCATAGTAAGCTGTAAGGAACTTACCAGCGTCATCACGGCTGAAGCCGTATGTCATCTGAGTAAGGTCGTTTGTACCGAAGCAGAAGAAGTCAGCTTCTTTAGCAACTTCGTCAGCTGTGATACAAGCTCTGGGGATTTCGATCATTGTACCAACTTCGTATTTGAGGTCTGCGCCTGCAGCTGCGATTTCAGCATCAGCAGTTTCAACAACAACCTTCTTAACGAATTTAAGTTCCTTAACGTCGCCGATAAGAGGAATCATAATTTCGGGAACAACGTTCCAGTCAGCGTGAGCTTTCTGAACATTGATAGCTGCACGGATAACAGCTTTTGTCTGCATTGCAGCGATTTCGGGGTAAGTAACTGCAAGACGGCAGCCACGGTGACCCATCATGGGGTTGAACTCGTGAAGAGAAGCGATGATAGCTTTGATATCTTCAACGGATTTGCCCTGAGAATCTGCAAGGAGCTTGATGTCAGCTTCTTCAGTGGGAACGAACTCATGAAGAGGGGGATCAAGGAAACGGATTGTAACGGGGTTGCCTTCAAGAGCTTCATAGAGAGCTTCGAAGTCGCCCTGCTGAAAAGGAAGAATCTTGTCAAGAGCTGCTTCTCTTTCTGCAACTGTATCAGCACAGATCATTTCACGGAATGCAGCGATTCTGTCTGCTTCGAAGAACATGTGCTCTGTACGGCAGAGACCGATACCTTCTGCACCGAGTTCGCGAGCTTTCTTAGCATCAGCGGGAGTATCAGCATTTGTACGAACTTTAAGAGTTCTGTATTTATCAGCCCAGTCCATAATTCTGCCGAATTCACCTGCGATTTCAGCGTCAACTGTGGGGATGATGCCGTCGTAGATGTTACCTGTTGAACCATCGATTGAGATGTAGTCGCCTTCGTTGTAAACTTTACCAGCGAGTTCAAATTTCTTGTTTTCTTCGTCCATTTTGATTTCGCCGCAACCGGATACACAGCAAGTACCCATACCACGAGCAACAACAGCTGCGTGAGATGTCATACCGCCACGAACTGTGAGGATACCCTGAGAAGCTTTCATACCTGTGATATCTTCGGGAGATGTTTCAAGACGAACAAGAACAACCTTTTCGCCACGAGCGTTCCAAGCTTCTGCGTCTTCAGCTGTGAATACTACTTTACCGCAAGCAGCACCGGGAGATGCGCCAAGACCTTTACCTGCAGGAGTTGCAGCCTTAAGAGCTTTAGCATCGAACTGAGGATGAAGAAGAGTGTCAAGGTTTCTGGGGTCGATCATTGCAACAGCTTTCTTTTCATCGATCATGCCTTCGTCAACGAGGTCACAAGCGATCTTAAGAGCAGCCTTTGCAGTTCTCTTACCATTTCTTGTCTGAAGCATATAGAGTTTGCCTTCTTCGATAGTGAACTCCATATCCTGCATATCTCTGTAGTGGTCCTCAAGGATACCGCAAACTTCAACGAACTTTGCATATGCCTCGGGGAATTTGTCAGCCATCTGAGCGATGGGCATGGGAGTACGAACACCAGCAACAACGTCTTCACCCTGAGCGTTTACAAGGAATTCACCCATAAGGCCCTTGTCACCAGTAGCGGGGTCACGAGTGAAAGCAACACCTGTACCGCAGTTGTCACCCATGTTACCGAATGCCATTGCCTGAACGTTAACAGCAGTACCCCATGAGTAAGGAATATCGTTATCACGACGGTAAACGTTTGCACGGGGGTTGTCCCATGAACGGAAAACAGCTTCTACAGCGCCCATAAGCTGTTCTTTGGGATCTGTGGGGAAGTCTTTACCGATTTTTGATTTGTATTCAGCTTTGAACTGAGTTGCAAGCTCTTTAAGGTCGTCAGCTGTAAGATCAACGTCCTGAGTAACGCCTTTAGCTTCCTTCATTTCGTCGATAAGCTCTTCGAAATATTTCTTACCAACTTCCATAACAACATCAGAATACATCTGAATGAATCTTCTGTAGCAGTCATAAGCCCAACGAGCGTTGCCTGACTTTGCAGCCATAACTTCAACAACTTCTTCGTTAAGACCAAGGTTAAGGATTGTATCCATCATACCGGGCATTGATGCACGAGCACCGGAACGAACAGAAACGAGAAGAGGATTTTCCTTGTCGCCGAATTTCTTGCCAACAACTTCTTCCATCTTGTCGATGAATTCCATGATCTGTGCCTGGATATCATCATTGATTTTTCTGCCGTCCTCATAGTACTGAGTACAAGCTTCAGTTGTGATTGTGAAACCCTGGGGAACAGGAAGACCGATGTGAGTCATTTCTGCAAGGTTTGCACCTTTACCACCGAGAAGCTCACGCATTGAAGCGTCGCCCTCTGAGAACAAATAAACGAATTTTTTGCTCATAAAAGTTTACCTCCAATAAGTTTTTTGCGCATTTTGGCGCAATTAGAGTTATTACACCATCGCCCATTGTAACATATATTTTCAAAGATTTCCATAGTTTAAAGGTAAAAAAGCCATAATATAACAATTTTTTTTTTGGTGAAGATAGACAAGGGAATGCGGAATGAGGAATGAGGAGTGAGGAATTAAGCTACCAGTCGCCAGCCGCCAGTTGCCAGTATGTATAAGTAATGCGACATTATAATATTTGGAAGCGTAGCTTCCCCTAACCTCTTCACTCTTCTCTCTTCACTAAGAAAAATGCCCTTGCTTTCGCAAGGACATTTTTATCAATATTTATCTTTTATCTTCTTTGCATTTGAATAAGCACTATAGGTTTTGCTCTTATATGCTTTGATTTTGTAGGTATAGGTTTTGCCTTTAGCTGCTTTTTTATCTGTATAAGTTACTTTTGTTGAACCTTTTACAGATGCAACTTTTGAATAAGAACCTGTACCTGTTTTGCGGTAAACCATATAACCTTCTGCACCTGTTACCTTTTTCCACTTAAGAGTAATACCACTCTTTGTGCTCTTGGGTGTGCTTAAGGTTGTATCTGCAAGGTAATATTTTGAAAGCGAGCTTGAAAGCGAAGAGTTACCTGCTTCGTTCTGAGATTTTACAGCATAGTAGTACTTGGTACCTGATTTTGCAGTTTTATCGGTGTAATATGTATTACTTGTTGTAGCTATATATTTCCAATCAGTTTTACTTGTTTTGCGATAAACTCTGTATTTATCTGCTCCGCTTACCTTGCTCCATTTTGTTAACACACCATATTCGGTGTTTTCGATTGATTTAAGCTTGGGTTTATCTGCTTTAAGCTGGGCAATTGTCGCAGTTTCAAGAATCTTGCCACACCCTGTGCATACCTTTTCTTTTTTACCCTTTGAATTAACAGTTGCTTTTTTAACTGTATTCCATTTTGTTGAATTATGCTTGCAAGCGAAAACCAACTCTTCATCAGCAGGAATATCTTCAAGAGCAATTGTTTCCCATGAAAGGAATTTAACATCTGCACCATTATATTCAATTGTAATTCTCAGGCATTTAAGAATTTCTGCAGCGTTGCCGTAGTCAGGCATAATAATATAATCTACGCCTTCAACTGCACCGTCGGGGACTTCATAAGCCTGCTCAACAGTGTAACCGTAAACCTCATATTTACCGTTACCAAGGTCCTTATAGCCTTTTGTTGCATAGGTGATGCTATCGCCTATACCGCCTGCATCGGGCATATCGTATGTATGAGTTGCGGCATTATACACAGGGCTGTTATAAGTATCGTTTCTTAAGGTATTGATATCGCTTATATTAAAATGCTTTGCTGCTTCTGCTTCATAAATATCTGCGGGAATTGCATAATAACGAAGAGTATATGTCTGCACTACACCATTATAATCGATATATTCACGCACTACATCGTATGAATCATACTGATACATATTGATTTTATAGTTTACAATCCATTTGATGTGATGGGGCTCAAATTCATAAATATTATCTGCACCACCCAAGAAAACAACAGAAAACCAAAGCTTATGAACTTCAGCGTCAAACTTAGCGAAATGGTTTTCTCCAGCAGTTACGCTGACAGCAAACATACTGCAAAGTAAAACTGCACACATTAAAAGTGATATTGCTCTTTTCATATTTACACAACTCCTTATTTTAATAAGTCAAATTATTCTCTTTTTATCGTCATAATTAAAAGATTGAGATGAAGAACGACGGCTTACACGACGACGCTGTATGAAGATACTGCAAGTCGAGTAAGGCAAGTTATTCGCTCAAGATTTTAATTATGTTCGCCTATGGTGACTGCCATAACGGAAATCAAGTTATAGCCTGTTTCGGTCTCTTTAAGAGTAATGTCGGCATATTTATCAGGCTGAGTTGCAGCAATTGTACCATCGGGCGCAACCTCAACATTGTTTGTTCCCACATAGCCTACACGAAGAATTGCAAGACCGCCTGTTTTTTCAACAGATTCAATTCTTACTGTAAAGGGTGGGGTTACGCCTGTAAGAGGTACTGTATAGGTATTTGCGCTTGCGTCATAGATAAATTCATAACCATAACCCATAACGCTTGAATGAACAATCTCAACATCTGGTCCGAACATTTTGAGGAAATAGCCTGCAACATCCTCTGCAGGAACGATAATACCCTTTTCAGTAACATTATAATCCCCTGTTTTAACATCGTCTGTTAAAAGAGTGCAGATTGCGATATTAAGAAGTGCATTTTTATCAGCCTTTGTTATATCTGAAAAAGAATCGGGGTCAACGCCCACTACCCAGGTCAGAAACTCTGCATAGCCTGAATAATCAACTACCTCTTCCTCACCTGAATAGAATTTATCTATTGCAAATTTACCGATACTTACAGCACCTGTTATTGCAAGGGCAAGAACCAGAAGACCGATTATAAATGAACCGACCTTTTTCTTTTTATTAACGGTAACAATTTCACTCATAATTTTTACCTGCTGTATTTCTTTCTTGTTCTTTCAGTACGTCTTTCAAGAGCTTCTTTTCTTGCTTTTTCCTGCTGACGTTTTTTCTTTTCTGCAGCCTTCTGACGAAGAATAAGGTTAATTCTGAAAACAACAATTGTTCCGCCGATTACCTGAACAACATCACAGCCTGTTGCTTCAGCAATTTTGGTTGCAATTTCTTTAGGACCTTCGGGAGATGTTTCAAGATGAACCTTAATTTTAAAAAGCTCTCTTGTGTTAAATGTGTCTTCAATCTGTGCAATAACTGCATCGGTAACGCCCTCTTTACCTATCTGGAAAATAGGGTCGAGTCCGTTTGCTTCTGCACGAAGCTTTGCTCTTTCTTTACTTGTCATAATTATTCTTTACTCCATTTTGTTCCTTCGCGAGTGTCGAGAAGAGTAACGCCCTTTTCTGCCAGCTCGTTACGGATTCTGTCTGCTTCTGCAAAGTTTTTAGCCTTTTTAGCCTCAACTCTCAAAGCAATCTGTTCTTCAACATATTTTGCAAAGTCATCAAGCTCTGCTGTTTCCTCTGTTGCTTCGTTAAGCTTCTTTGCACCCTCAACAAGATTGAGAGAAAGAACCTTATCAAAGTCATTAAGAAGATAAATCTTTGTTTTATCGTTTGTTTTCTCTTTGAGAACATCATAAACCGCTGTAACTGCAAGAGATGTATTTATATCGTTATCAAGAGCAGCCTTGAATGAGCCCTGAAGCTTTTCAACTGCTGTCATATCAAGCTCGTCGCTATCAACAGGATTAAGAGTAGCGATTTTCTTAAGGAGCTTATCGTAAGCAGTTGCAGCACCGTCAAGGTTTTCATAAGAAAAAACAAGCTGCTTTCTGTAATGGGACTGCAAGCAGAAGAATCTGTATGCAAGAGGGTTATAGCCCTTTTCTTCAAGAAGTGAAACTGTAAGGAATTCACCCTTTGATTTACTCATTTTACCTGAGTTTGTATTAAGGTGAAGAACATGGAACCAATAGTTACACCATTTGTGACCAAGGTATGCTTCACTCTGAGCAATTTCATTTGTATGATGAGGGAACGCATTGTCAATACCGCCACAATGGATATCCATATATTCACCAAGGTGCTTAAGGCTGATAGCTGAGCATTCGATATGCCAACCGGGATAGCCTACACCCCAGGGAGAATCCCATTTAAGAGCCTGATCCTCAAATTTTGATTTTGTAAACCAGAGAACGAAGTCATTTTTGTTGCGCTTATTGGAGTCCTCTTCAACACCATCACGGACACCGACCATCAATTCATCGCTGTCGTGTTTATTGAAAACATAGTATTCTTGGAGCTTTGATGTATCAAAATATACATTTCCGCCTGCAACATAAGCATAGCCCTTGTCAACAAGACCCTGAACCATATTGATAAATTCATCAATACAGTTTGTTGCAGGTTCAACAACATCGGGAACCTTGATATTAAGCTTTTCGCAGTCTGCAAAGAAAGCATCTGTATAGAATTTGGCAATATCCATAACAGATTTATTTTCTCTTTTTGCACCCTTGAGCATTTTGTCCTCGCCTGTATCAGCATCGCTTGAAAGATGGCCGACGTCGGTAATATTCATTACTCGTTTAACATCATAGCCACTGTAACGAAGATGCTTTTCAAGTACATCCTCCATAATATAGCTACGAAGATTTCCTATATGTGCAAAATGGTAAACTGTAGGTCCGCAGGTATACATATTAACCTTACCGGGTACATTTTCCTTGAAATCTTCTTTTTTTCTTGTAAGAGAGTTATAAAGTTGCATAATTTCACCTCAGAGTGAGCGAATTCGAACCAAATATGCCTTAAATGTCCGATTTCACGCACCTTTATTTTGAAAAATCTATAAGTTTAATGGACTGTTTAACATAAATTACACCTGAAACCACACAAAGAGCGGCGGTAATCCATAAAAGTCCGTTTGATACTGCAGAAATAGGGAAGCTCTCACCGAGAACACCGATATCATTAAGCTCTGCAAGAATCATAATCACAAGAGAGAAAACCATCTGTGAAATAGTTTTGAGCTTGCCGTAAATATTAGCAGGAATAACAATTCCCTGAGCGGTTGCAACAAGTCTGAAGGAGGTAATTGTAAACTCGCGGAGCAGTACAATCATAATAATCCAGATATTGCAAAGACCGAACTGCATAAATGCAAGAAGTGCTGCAGTTGTAAGGATTTTATCTGCAACAGGGTCAGCAAGCTGACCGAAAACTGTTACGATACCTTTTTTTCTTGCAATTTTACCATCGAGGAAATCTGTAAATGAGCCGATTGCAAAAACAATAAGTCCGATTAAATAATGATGCTCGATGTTGCTTAAAAACAACGCAAGAAAAACAGGTGTAAGTATAATTCTTATAATTGTCAATTGGTTAGGAACATTCATATGCTTCATACTGCTTCACCAATGAGAGAATACTCATCCTTATCAAATATTTCAACAGGAACAATTTCACCATTTTCGATTTCATAGCCACAAGTGAAAATGATATTATTATCAATATCGGGAGAGTCCATATAGGTTCTTCCATAATAGCTATCTGTATAGGGGTCATAGCCCTCAACAAGAACATCGTAGGTTTTACCTATACATTCTTCAAGCTTTGCCTCTGAAATTGTATACTGCTGAGTCATAATTGCTTCAACGCGGTCTGCCGCAACCTCGGGGTCAACCTGATTATCAAAATCATATGCAGGAGTACCCTCCTCGCGAGAATATGCAAAGCATCCTACTCTATCTATTTTTGCTTCGTTTACAAACTCTGAAAGAGCTGTAAATGCTTCTTCTGTTTCACCGGGAAAGCCAACGATAAATGTTGTTCTGATAACCACATCGGGAATTGCTGCTCTGATTTTTTCAACAAGAGCAAGAAGGCTTTCCTTGTCGCCCTTTCTGTTCATAGCCTTAAGAACTCCGCCATCAGCGTGCTGAAGAGGAATGTCGATATAATGACAAACCTTTTCATTTTCTGCAATTGCGGTTAAAAGCTCGTCAGTAATTCTGTCGGGGTAGCAATAAAGAAGACGAATCCACTGAAGCTTTTCAATTTTATTAAGCTCGCCTAAAAGCTCGGGAAGCTTAAGCTCTCCGTAAAGGTCCTCGCCGTATTTTGTAGTGTCCTGAGCAACAAGAATAAGCTCCTTAACACCCTTTTCGCAAAGCATATTTGCTTCTTCAAGGACATCCTCCATTTTTCTGCTTCTGAAGCCACCTCTGATTGAGGGAATAGCACAATAGGAGCAACAGTTGGAGCAGCCGTCAGCTATTTTAAGGTATGCGGTATATTCAGGAGTTGTAAGAATTCTTCCACCGTCAAGAGGCATATTTTCTTTATCAGGGAAGCTTTTATACTGCTCGTCATTTTCAAAAATTGCGTCACAAACCTCAACAATATCTGCATTTGCACCGATACCGATTACACCGTCAACCTCAGGAATTTCAGTAAATACCTCATCATTATATCTCTGAGCAAGACAGCCTGTTACAAGAATTTTCTTAAGGAGTCCGTCTGCCTTCAGATCTGCCATTTCGAGAATTGCTTCAATAGACTCTCTCTTAGCATCTTCAATGAAGCCACAGGTGTTTACAATAACAATATCAGCCTTATCTGCTTCCTGAACAAGAATATAGCCTGCATCAACAAGCTTTTTGAGCATCAATTCTGCATCAACCTGATTTTTAGGGCAACCCAAGCTAATCATTCCGATTTTTCGTGACATAACTACCACCTAACCTTTTGGAAATTCCAATTCACATTCGTAAAATGCGGATTTTATATCTGAATAGGAATATCCCATTCTTACGAAACGGTTGACAATTCTTTTTCTGTCTTTTTCCGTTTCAAGTTTATTTTCATATTTTGTCCTTAACATTTCTATAATACGCGAAATTGGCTCATTGTCAAGTATTTTCAAAGTATTGTTAATAGTTTCGCCGTCAATACCCTTCATTTTTAATTCGTATGTAATCCTCTTTACATCATATTTTTTAACCTCAAAAAGATACCTTACATACTCCTTGCAAAAGGCTTCGTCGTTAATATAGCCTCTTTCAAGCATTTTATCTACTGCTCTACGGGAGCTTTGGGCACCATATTTCAATTTAAGCTTGTCATACAGCTCTTTTTCAGAATAGGCTCTCATAGAAAGGTAGGTTATTCCCTTCTCATAAGCAGAGCGAAAGCCTGCCTCCTCTTTCAAGGAAGCAAGCTGTGTCTCTGAAATTTCCTGACCATCCTTGATACCGCAGAGGTACCAATAATCGTCATAAAGTGTCAGGGTATATTCTCCGTCAATATAGATATGAACCTTATTGCCGTTACCCTGCTTGGAAGTAATTTTCATTTTCGCTTAATTAATTATTCGTCATCGTCTACTGCAATATCAATTTTTGCTCTTGCAGTTGCTTTTGAAACAGGCTCAACAGGAACGGGCGCTGCAGCCTCTCTTCTGGAAATGGGATTTCTTGCAGAAATAAGGTTTTTAATGCCCTCGCGAACCTTAGCTTCAACCTCTTCGCAGAATTCGGGAGTATTTCTGAGATATTCCTTAACATTATCTCTACCCTGACCGAGTCTTTCCTCGCCATAGTAGAACCATGCACCGCTTTTTCTGACAACCTCCATTTTAACAGCCAAATCAAGAAGCTCGCCGTATTTGGAGATACCCTCACCATACATAATATCAAACTCAGCCTCTTTAAAGGGAGGAGCAACCTTATTTTTAACAATTTTTGCTCTTGTTCTTGAGCCGATAAATTCGTTTCCTGCACCCTTAAGCTGCTCAACTCTTCTTACATCAATACGGATTGTTGAGTAGAATTTAAGAGCACGACCACCTGTTGTTACCTCGGGATTACCATAAATAACGCCAACCTTTTCTCGAAGCTGGTTAATGAAGATAACAACTGTATTTGATTTGGAAATAGCTCCTGTCAATTTTCTTAAAGCCTGAGACATAAGACGAGCGTGAAGACCAACATGGGAGTCACCCATTTCGCCCTCAATTTCTGCCTTGGGAACAAGAGCCGCAACAGAGTCAACAACGATAACATCAAGAGCTCCGGAACGAGCAAGATGCTCTGTGATTTCGAGAGCCTGCTCACCATTATCAGGCTGAGAAACAAGAAGAGAATCAATATCTACACCAAGAGCAGCTGCATAAACAGGGTCAAGAGCATGCTCAGCGTCAATAAATGCTGCTTCGCCACCCATTTTCTGAGCCTCTGCGACAACATGAAGAGCGAGAGTTGTTTTACCTGAGCTCTCAGGACCATAAATTTCAACAATTCTGCCACGGGGAAGACCGCCGATACCTGTTGCTGCGTCAAGAGCAATTGAACCTGTAGGAATTGCTTCAACATTAAGACCTGCATTTTCGCCCAAACGCATAATCGCGCCCTTACCAAAGCTTTTTTCTATCTGTGAAAGAGCGGTTTCCAGCGCTCTGCTTTTTTCATTTTTTTCTGCCATTTCTCAATATATCTCCTTTATATAATTGGTATGTGCGTAACAAGCTCACTACAATTTGTTCGCACAAATGTTCGGTTACAAGAAGCATTATATAGCATCATTTTGAAAAAATCAAGCAATTTTGAAAAAAATATTGGAATATTACCCCTAAATATATGTGAAAGTTCATAAAAACGGACAATTTCAAAAAAAATGCTTGCATTTGACGAAGAAAGGTGATATTATACATTTCGTTGTCTTATGACTTAATTGAAAATTTATGAAGGAGGTGCAGCTCAATGGCAAAATGTGAATTTTGTAACAAAGAAGTTGCTTTCGGCATCAAGGTTTCTCACTCACACAGACGTTCTAACAGAACATGGAAACCCAACGTAAAAAGAGTTAAAGCAATCGTAAACGGCTCTCCCAAGAGAGTATATGCTTGCACACGCTGCTTGCGCTCCGGTAAGGTTACCCGCGCTATCTAAGTAACTGAATTGTTAAAAAGCATACGGCTCCGAAGTTCGCTTCGGAGCTTTGCTTTTTTTGGTTTTTATTCTCTTTTTCTTATATTATGAATAAACAAAATTTTATATATTTTTTGTATAAACCTTCCTATTGAATTTCAATTCCGCCTATAATATAATTATATTAGTATATTACCGCTTGAAAGGAAGTGAAAATATGAGCAAGAAAAAGCTGTTAAGCTTTGTTTTATGCTTATGTGTTTTGTTGTCGGGTGTTTTATTTTCAGATACTATTCCCACGGCAATGGGCAGTGATTCCGCTGTGTACGAAAGCGAGAAGCCCGTAATACCCCCCGAATCTGATTTTACATACAAAAAAATCCCGACTAACAATCCCGATAGAATTATTATTACAAAATATAATGGTAAAGAAACAAAAGTAATAATTCCTGAAACAATCGAGGGTCTTCCCGTGTTAAGCATATCCGCAGATACCTTTGAAAAAAACGAAAGCCTTACATATGTTAAGCTTCCCTCAACATTAACAGGCTTATCTGCCAAAGCATTCACCCTATGCTCTTCATTGACAGAGTTTGATATTGACCCCGATGCAGCTACATTCTGCGTCATTGATGGTGTTGTTTATCGAAAGGACACAGTTAAAGACTCTAAAACCTACGGAGAACCAATTACTCTTGCTCTCTTCCCTGCAGGAAAAGGCGGACATTTTACTGTTCCCTACGGAATTGAGTCTATCGGCTCATATGCTTTCGACCATTGCTATAAGCTCACCTCTGTTGATATGTATAACACAGTAACTTCTATAAATGCGAACGCTTTTTCATATTGCTGGAGTCTTGAAAGTATCCGTTTAAGCGATAATCTTACATATCTAGGTCAGGAAGCGTTAGCTCACTGCGACTCGCTCAAAAAAATTAACTTACCCGCAAAATTAACCTCTATCGGGACAGATGCAGTTTTAGGAACGATCGATTCTGATAATAACAAGGTTTATTTCTTCGTTGACGGAATTTCCTGCACAAAGGATTCATATGCTCATCACTATCTTATTGACCAGGCTCTTCCTAAAAACATTATTATTCTCAACAATCCCTCAATTACAGACAACAATACAGGCATAAAGCTTATTGATGCTTATAAAATCTTTTCTGAGGATGAGGCAGTTGATATAATTGTTAATGAGATTCCTCTAGGTGCGGTTGAAGAGCTTTTACCCATCAGATATTCTTCTGCTTATGCCTTTGACATCGGATTTACAAAAAACGGCGCTCAATTCACTCCCAACGGAAGCTTTGTTTTAGATTTCAGTGCAATTTGTCCTGACGCAATTCCCAGCGCCACCAAAATTTATCAGCAAATCGGCGATGAGCTTGTTCTTGTCAGCGGAAGCGCCCATATACCCTTTATCGGTGCTCAGAGCACACAAGCAGGTAGATTCATCGTACTTGTTAATAACGACTTTTCTCTCAAGGGTGATATTGACGGCGACGGAGCAGTTACTCTTTTTGATGTAAAGGCCGCTCTTTACGCTTCTACAAACGCGCTTACATTGACACCTGAGCAAAAAGCTACCGCAAATGTGGACAATTCTCAGGACAGCAAAATCACAACAGCTGATGCTCGTAAAATTCTCCGTCTTGCAGGCGGAATGAATATTGAATAAAGGAGTAACTATTATGATTGGTATAGGTAAATATAAGGTTGATATTGACCATATGTTTTTCAAGGGCGAGGCTATTTTTGAAATCGAATTTGAAAACGACAATTACAAATTTGAAATTGATATCGAAAATGCCGACTTTGATATGGATGTTACCATAACCGAATTCGAGGCAGATGACGACACCCTTGACGCAAAGGCAACTGTTGCAATTCTTCCCGGTAAGGAAATTGACATTCACCTCACCTTCGATGAGGACGGTTGCAATGGTTATTTGAAAATACCATTTGTTGGCAAAATCAAAATCAAGGATGCAGTCAGAATCTGAACAATTTAAAAATTTTAATACCGTTTTACCCTGAATGAGTAAAACGGTATTTTTATTAAAGCATCAGAGTGAATGGATTCGAACCACATATGGTTTAATACAGTCACTCTAAAGAAAGGAGTTTTGAAATTGGCGGAAAACAGAACGCGCGAGAGGAAAAATACAAATGTACCCGAATGGTTCAGGCTCGACAATGCAGCCTCCGTTTTTCCCGGACAGAATACAGGCACATGGTCCAATATTTTCCGTTTTTGTATCGAATTAAAGGAAGAAATCAACCCTGAAATTCTTACAGAAGCACTAAAAAATATAATGCCTCGATTCCCCGGCTTTGATGTAAGAATCCGCAAAGGTCTTTTTTGGTATTATTTCGAAAAGAACCCCAACATTGCACCCGATGTAAAGCCCGATATTCAGAACCCCTGTCATCGTGTTAAATTCAAAGAGAACAAGGGCTATCTTTTCAGAGTTTACTATCACGGAAAAAGAATTGCAGTTGACACCTATCACGCTATTTCCGATGGTCACGGAGCCGCAATATTTTCCTGCACACTTGTTGCAGAGTATCTGAAGCTTCAGGGTCACAGCATTTCTGCAGGCGGTCTTGTACTTGATGCAAGCCAGCCACCAAGAGAAGTTGAATTGGAGGACACCTTTTCAAAAATTGCCAATTCCAAGGGCAAAATCAAGCGAAGCGACAAATATGTTTATCACGCGAGAGGTACAAAGCTTCCCAAGCATATGGTAAATATTATTTCAGGTACAATGTCCTTCAGCGAAATCCATAAATATACAAAGGCTCACGGAGTAACCATAACGGAATTCTTCGCAGCTCTTCTTATGCAGGTGCATATTGACAAGCAACGCAAGGAACAGAAAAAGCAGAAGGAGGTTTCAGTTCAGATTCCCATTGACCTGAGAAGTGTTTATAAAACCGAAACGCTAAGGAACTTTACCATCTGTCTTCGCGCAAAGGTCGACCCTCAGTTAGGCGATTATTCCTTTGAAGAACTTTTAAAGCAGGTTGCATATCAATTGCGCCTTGCAAATGACGAAAAGAAGCTTAACGCTATGGTAACTGCTAATTTAGGGCTTGAAAGAAATCCCGTTTTAAAATTCTTACCCTTAGCAGTAAAGGATTTAGGGGTAGGAGTTTCATTCCTTATAACGGGCGAACAGACCACCTCTGTTCTTCTTTCCAACTTAGGTGCCGTAAAGCTTCCCGAGGATATGCTACCCTTTGTTGAAAAAGCCTTCCTTATGCCCGGTCCCGGAGTACGAAATGCTGTCCGTTGCGGTCTTGCAACTGTTGGCGACAAGCTTGTTCTTACAATTGCAGGAATTTACAAGGAAACCGATATTGAAAGAGAAATTTTCACAAGACTTGTTAAAATGGGCTTCCATGTAAAAATTGAAAGCAATAGAGATTAAATACATATTATAAAGGATGTTTAAATATGTCATATTGTGTTAATTGCGGTGTGGAGTTAGATAAAAGCGCCCATAAATGCGCCCTTTGTGACACGCCCGTTTATAATCCCAATGAAAAGAGCGAGGAAAAGGCTCTCCCCTTTTCACATACACCCGATATTCCCGTAGGAATAAAGCAAAAATTCATAGCACTTGTTGTTTCATTCATACTTTTGATTCCCAACATTGTATGTATGTTCATCAATCTGTTCGTAAATCCTGAAAATTTATGGTTTGTTTTCGTAGCATCAAGCTCGTTTTTATGTTGGATTTTATTTGTATTCCCTTTCTTCACAAAAAAGCTTCACCCCTATTTAATGTGGGCATTTGATACCTTGGCGGTATCTCTTTACACCTTGGTTTTCTACGCCAACGACCCAAGCGATGCAAAATGGTATTTTACTATTGCAATACCCATTATCGCTATCGTTTCCGCGTCGGTTTTATATTTCACCTTCTGGTACAGAAAAAGAAAACGCCATTGGACCTCAAAGGTGCTTCATATTTTTATTGACCTTGTAATATGCCTTTCAGTTGCAACCCTTTGCTTCTTCATAGGTGGCTACATCATAGCTTATGAAATCACCTTGGTTTCGTCAATCTGCTGTCTTGCTCTTGTTTTCTTCTGGCTTTACGCTAACAAGAGTAAAAAGGTTCGCGCTTGGTTGGCGAAGAAGTTGTTTGTATAAAAAATTATCACTCCCGTGAATTCACGAGAGTGATTTTTCTTTTATAATCGCGTCGCAGACCCGAAATTTGCCACTTGCCATTTTCAACTTGCCACTATCACGCTGGCAGCTGGCGACTGGCGACTTTTACAATCTTACAACGGGTGCCTTAAGAATACCTGTTTTTCTTAATACATATTCATAAGACCAGTTTTGACCTGTGCTTCTCCATGCACCGGGACCATGCCATGATTCCTTTTCATTAACAAGGTGAATAGGTCCGAAGGAATTGTATCTGTGAACATAAAGCTTCACTCCGATTTCGTGAGCACCGTTTTCGATATCCTTTATCTCAAGCTTATACGGCGGGTAAATAATTCTGCCCTTCTTCTCGCCGTCAACCTCAACCGCTATAAGACCACCGCGGTAATCGGATGCTTCAACCTCTACGCTTCCGTTTTCAACATTAACAGGGATTTTATAGGTAATAGCACCGCTGTAGAACGGGAAGCCTTGAGAAAGAATTTCACCGAAGCCGATTTTTTCGGGAAGAGCAACAATTGTACCTTCTGTACCGACAACCTTAACACCGAAATAGCCTAAAACAAATACATTTTCAAGATTTGCGGATGGTCCGAATGGGTAAATGATAATAAGCTCATTTTCGCCCTTCTTGATTTTTCCAAGCTTCACCTTACAAATTGAACAGTCAACATAATTATCAACTATTTCATTGGAAACTTTTTCACCATTGAAGATAATTTCCGCTTTATGAGCATCCTCAAGACCAAGGAAGGCGTCCTCATAATCAATTTCGCTATTGAAGGTATATCTGAGAGTAACCTTGCTTACATCGGGCATTTCTCCGTAAACCCAAGGCTGAACAATAGCTTCACCTCGATGACGAAGACCCAATCTCTTACGGCAGATATTATCAAGTCTTAAAATTTCTTCCTTAGGTGAAAAATCCTCTTCATCCTCAACCTTGAATTCTGCCATATCAAGAACAAGAATATTTTCCTCGGAAAGCTCATAAGCCACCTGAGAGGGAACGCGGATTTCTGTCTTTTCTTCTGTTTGTTCAGACACTTTTGCTGTTACAGAAGCTGCATCAACCAATTTATAAAGTCTTGAGTCATAGCCATAAATATGGTCACTAATGACTGTCTTTCCGTTTTGAATTTTATAATCTGCAGGAACAACATTTCCGTTTTCTGTGTCATAAATAACAACACCATATTCACCATTTATGGTAATTCTTATATCATCACCGCGGTCAATATCCTTGTTATGGGGTTCTTTATCATGGCAAACAAAGAGCCATCTGCAGTCTTCATCCTGACGAAGCTGATAAATAAGATCATCTGTAAGATTACCGTTATCATAACGCATTGTGAGAGTTCTGTCTTTATCCATAGCAGTAATAAGCGCAGAACGGGTATAGTCGATATGTTCGCTGATATCGTAAAGGGCTTTACCTCTTTCGGAAGCAACTGCATCGCAAAGCTTGGGGGCAGCGCCAAGGAAAATAAGTCTGCCGCCATTTTTACGGAATTCTTCAAGACGCTCCAAAGTTGTTGAACGAAGA
Organism: Acutalibacteraceae bacterium; assembly: GCA_045660345.1. GTDB lineage: Bacteria > Bacillota > Clostridia > Oscillospirales > Acutalibacteraceae > DTU089. The sequence goes on along the minus strand of JAZRDP010000020.1, from coordinate 119,182 downwards.
GTTTCACAGGCAGGAACAATAATTGTATCATATTCCATTTCCCCAACCTTAAAGGGTGCAGAACCCTTTTCGCAAAGGGTTGGTAAAAGAGATTCACAGATAAAGTTAAAGTCTATGCTACCCTCAAGAAGCCATTTTGTAAGATTAAGGAAGTTTTCATCTGTACCATCGCGGAAGATAGCAGATTTATCATTGGGACCCCAATGAAGCCAGAAGCTTTCAACAGGATGAATAACGCCAACCTTAACAATGGGCTTACCTCTTGTAAGAGCAGTATTAACACGAGCAAAATGGTCTTCAACTGCTCCGTATTCTTTATACCATGGTGACTGATAAGAAATTGATGCAGGGTAGTCACGCTTTGCCTCACCTGCCATAGCATACCAAGAAAGATGGGGCACGCGGATTGTTATACCGAGAGCTGCCTGCCAGTCGCCCTGATGCTTATAGGTTCTGAAATCACAATCCCAGCCTGTTACACCATAAAGCTCGGAGAGAACACCCTCATAGCCGAACTGATGAGCGGCGGACTGAGCCTGCTTTGCGGTGGTAAATTCGTGAGAATTGCAAAGTAAATCTATACCGGGAAGCTGGAAGCTTCTGTAGGAACGCATTGCTTCACCTAAAGCGGCGGTCTGACTATGTAAGGTGGGCTCCTCCATCATATGACCGGTAAGAGCAATTCCGTTTTCTGCACACCAATTACCAACAGTGTCTGCAAAGGACTGTGCAAAAAGCTCTGCAATAAAATCGTGATAACGATAACGATGGATTGAGGGTGCGCTATCCTTTAAATCCCAGAAAATTTCGGGAAGAGTATCAAGAATATCTGCACCGTAAGCCTCTTTATAAAGCTCGGGAACCTTATCGGTCCAAGGCATTGTAACATCCTCTGTATCAAAGGAGTTATCAAATGTCTGCTTTCTTGTAAACTGAGGCTCATCGGTAAATATCGCAGGAACGGTTTTATCAAACTCATAGCCTACGCTATCCTTATATTTTTCGTGAGTAACCTCAATAAAGCGGTTGATTGCATCCTTGTTGAGAGTATCAACATAGGTCTGGTCATTATGCCAGCTGTTTTTGGTATAAACATCAAGGAAGGCATACCATTTCGTACCCTGAGCCTCGTCGTTTTCATTTATTCTCTTATAGCTTTCAAGATAACCATCCTCATCAAGCACAACATCATAGCAGGCAATAAGAGTTTCGTTACCTGAACGACCCGCATCAGAACGGCTGACATCTCCCGAAGAGAACGCCTGACCGTTTTTATTTGCAGTCCAGAGCAAATCTCTTGCACGATATCTTTCATCGCAGGTAACAAGACCACCTGCCGCACCTGAGGGCCATCTGTCCTCATCATAAAGCCACGCGAGCATTTCCTCGCCCTTTGCTTTTTCAACGCAAGCCTTCACAAGCTCCATATATTCGTCGCTTAAATATTTATTTTTAAGACCTGTTCTAACATGCATATGGAATCCGCCAAGACCCATTTCCTTGAAAACATCAATCTGACGGCAAAGCTCTTCCTTTGTAAGCATATTATTCCAAGCCCAGAATGGTGTTCCGCGGTATTCCGCAGTCGGATTTTTAAACAGCTCCTCTGTTAAAGAGGGCGTAGAATTTTTCTTATAAAGCATAGGTTTTCCTCCCTATTTCAAGTTATCTCAATTTTATCATAGCGGAATTTTAAAAGCAATAAAATTAACCTATCGGGAAGTTACAATTTCGCGGTTGATATATGTGCAAATTGTATGATATAATCATTGTATATTTATTTGTTCGGAGTGATTTTTTGTGAAAAAAGTCGGCAGAAAAGTTCAATTAATGTCTCCCGAGGGCTCAGTAAGACGAATCGGCGAGGGCTCATTCATTCGTCTGAAGGACAACAGTATTTTATTTGCCTTTACCGAATTTTTAGGTGGCAGAGAGGACGAAGATATTGCCAGAATTTCTCTTATTTCTTCAACTGATGAGGGCGAAAGCTGGTCGGAAAGAAAAGTTCTTTTTGAAAAGGCTGAAAATGATGTTAATATTATGAGCTTTTCATTTCTCAGAATGGGAAATGACGATATCGGTGCTTTTTACATTGTTAAAAATGCAGACGGCTCCGATACTATTGTTATGCGCCGTTCCTCTGACGAGGCAAAAAGCTGGAGCGAGCCTATGGACTGCTTAACCTCTCTGGAAAGACCTGACTATTTTATTCTCAATAATGACAGACCCTTAAGGCTTAAAAACGGCAGAATTATTCTGCCCTTAGCCCGTCACACAATTTATGACACCCGTCAGGAGCTGTCCGTTGGTGAAGTTATTTTCTTCTATTCCGATGACGACGGCTATACCTGGAAGAAAACCGAGCAAGAGCTGAAAACACCGTTTCCAAATGACAAAATAGGCTTTCAGGAGCCGGGACTTTATGAGCTTCCCGATGGCAGAATATGGTGCTACATCAGAACTCTTTTAGGCTATCAGTACGAATGTTATTCCGAAGATAACGGCGAAACCTGGTCAACACCTGAACCCAATGTATTCTTTTCATCCCCTGCTTCACCTATGTCGGTCAAAGATTTTAAAGACCTTACGGTTGCAATTTTCAATCCCATTCCCGAGCATATTTTAAGAGATGACGATGCAGAATTCTGGGGCAGAACACCTTATGTAATGGCAGTAACAAAAAAAGAGGAAAACTGCTTCACACAAGAAAAGCTTTTCTATCTTGAGGATGACCTGAACAACGGCTACTGCTACCCTGCTACATTAGAGGGTGAGGATTATCTTCTTATTGCCTACTACCACTCAAACAACACCGATTGCTGTCTTAACAGTACAAAAATTATTAAGGTTATGTATGAGGAATTAGCTTGATATATTGACATTATGTTATCACATATGATAACATAATGTCATAAATACTATTATGAGGTGTTTTCTTGAATAACACAACAAACTCTCGTCAAAAAATAATATCACAGCTTGTTTCTGCCCGTCTCGAAAAAGGTATGTCACAAGCTCATTTGGCAAACCTTATAGGCACTCAGCGAAGCAACATATGCAGAATTGAAAGCGGAAGCCAGAACCTGACTATTGATATGTTAATAAAGATTACTGATGCATTAGGAAAGGAATTTAAATTTATATTAGAAGAAAGGAGTGAGCCTATGAGCAACATTTATAGCCTTAAGCTATATAACGATACGCTTTTAACCTTTTCCATTGAGGAAAAAGGCTTGGAGGGTTTATCAGTTGAAATAAAGAGCATAAATGACGAACTCAGGCATTTATTACCCTTAAGCTTAGAGCCTACCGCTGAGGGTGTATTAAAATGGTTGAGAAAAAGAGTCATTCCTAAAAACCGTGCTTTTGTTGATGAAATATTAAAATCTCTTGGTTTAAGCATCAACAATACAAAAGGGATTATAGATGTTTGCAAGGGTTTATCTCTTAACGACAGCTTCTGGGTAGTGCCTCAGGAGTTTAACGGCACATTTGAAGAATATAATCTTTATGAAAATCGTTTTTCTGAGGTTTTGTCTCTCGTTGCCTACACAGGTGTCGGAGCCTCAAACAGGGCTTTTACCACCTCACCCGAGCTTACTACTCAAGGTATGCTCAGAAAAGCCTGGCGTTTTATCGACAATGATGGTATTTACCTTTACAAGGGTGGAACAGAAGGTGCGGCTAATTCAGGTAATGAACCGTACAGCGAATTTTATGCCTGTCAGGTGGCAAAAGCAATGGGGCTGAATGCCGTTTCTTATGAATTGGAAAACTGGAAGGGTATTCTCGCTTCCAGGTGCAAACTCTTTACTGATATTAACACCGCCTTTGTCCCTATTGGACAATTAGTAAAGGATGGTGGCATCAAGGCTTGCCTTGACTTTTACAAAAACCTGAGCCCTCAGGCTTACGAAGAGCTTTGCAGTATGCTCGTTTTTGATGCTGTTATATATAACGAAGACCGTCATTTCGGGAATTTCGGTATTCTTCGTGATAATCTCACAGGTAAAATTTTATCTCCTGCACCGATTTTTGATAATGGTCTTTCCCTTTTCAATTTTGCGATGCCCGATGATTTTACCAATATCGGAGAATATGCAAAAACCCGAACAACTCCTTACGGCGTTTCTTTTGAAAGCATCTGTCAGGAGGTAATAGGCAAAAAGCAGACTTCTCAGCTTCGCAAGCTTTTGGGCTTTAAATTTCAAAGGCATCCCTCAATTAATTTGCCCGAGGAACGCCTGACAGCAATCGAAAAGCACATAGAAAAGCGCGCTATTGAGCTTTTGGCTTTGCCTAAAAACAGACAACGAAGCTGACTACAGGAGAGAAAACATGGCACAGGTACATTTAATATGCGGTAAAATCTGCAGTGGCAAAACAACTTATGCAAAAAAGCTTTGCAAAGAAAATAATGCAATTCTTCTTTCGGTTGATGAAATTATGCTTTCTCTTTTTGATCAATGCTGTGGACCTGAACTGCATATGGAGTATGACAGAAGAATAAAGGGCTATCTTTTTGACAAATCCTTGGAGATACTAAAAAAAGGCTCTGATGTTGTTCTCGACTGGGGCTTCTGGACAAAAGAAGAGCGCAATTCTACAAAGGAATTTTTTAAATCCCGTAATATTGACTGTGAACTTCATTATGTCGCTGTCAGCGACGAAAAATGGAAAAAGCAGGTGAATAAAAGAAACAATGAAATACTGAACAAGCAAACAAAGGCATATTATCTTGAGCTTGACCGAGCCTTATATTTCGCTTCTATGTTCAGAGAGCCTGACGCATGCGAGATTTACTCTTTTATATAATATTTGACTCTTGCATTGGCATATTTTGTATGCTATTATTTAAATGTATATTTATAACGATTATAGTTAGTCGAAACAGTGTAAAATTACACTGTTTCGATACCAAAACATAAGATTTGGTATCGAATTTTCTATGAAAATTCGACTATAATCCTTTCAATGAATGTAATGCAAAATTGTATTTATGAAAAACAATTTTGCTAAAAGCCGATAAAACCGGCTTTTGCGAAACGCGAATGCGTTTCGACTAATCACAATCATTATAAGATTTACGGAGGTAGAAAATGAATCACGCAGACCTTATTAAACAAATGACTCTTGAAGAAAAAGCAAGCTTCTGTTCCGGTCTTGACTATTGGCACACACCCGGAATTGAAAGACTTGGTATTCCCGTTGTTATGTGGACTGACGGCCCTCACGGTATCAGAAAGCGTGCAGAAAAAATGGACAAGGAACAAGCAACAAGCCTTAAGGGTGTTCCCGCTATCTGCTATCCTACTGCAGCAACAACCGCTTGCTCATGGGATCCCGACCTTATTTATGAAATGGGCGTTCTTCTCGGTGAAGAATGTCTCAAAGAGCAGGTCAGCGTTCTTTTAGGACCAGGTACTAATATCAAGCGTTCTCCCCTTTGCGGAAGAAACTTCGAATATTTCTCTGAAGACCCTTATCTTGCAGGTGAAATTTCCGCCGCATTTGTAAACGGTGTTCAGTCAAAGGGAATCGGTACATCTCTCAAGCACTTTGCAGGTAACAACCAGGAAACACGCCGTATGACCTGCGACAGCGTTATTGACGAGCGTGCTTTAAGAGAAATTTATCTTACCTCTTTCGAAAAAACAGTTAAACAGGCTCAGCCCTGGACAATAATGAATGCTTACAACCGCCTTAACGGTACATACTGCGCAGAAAACAAATGGCTCCTTACAGATGTTCTCCGTGATGAATGGGGCTTCAAGGGTATGATCGTTACTGACTGGGGCGCAGAAAATGACCGTGTTGCAGGTCTTCTTGCAGGTCAGGAGCTTGAAATGCCCACCTCTAACGGTCTTGGCAACGCTCAGATTGTTGAAGCAGTTAAGGACGGCAGAATCCCCGAGGAATTCCTTGATAAAATGGTTGATAATGTTCTTACTGTTATCATGAAATCCAAGGATGTTCTCGGCGATTATACATACGATAAGGATGCTCATCATCAGAAGGCTCGCGAAATCGCAGCTCAGTGTATGGTGCTTCTTAAAAATGATGCTGATATTCTTCCTCTCAAGAAGGATGCGAATATTGCAGTTATCGGTGAAATGGCTAAGAATCCTCGTTATCAGGGTGCAGGATCTTCTCTTGTTAATGCTATCAAGGTTGACTGCGCTTATGACGAAATTCTTGCTAAGGGCGCAAAGGTTACTTACGCTCCCGGCTATTCAACCGCAAAGAAAAATAAAATCTCTGACGAGCAGTTCATCGCAGAGGCTGTTGAAGCAGCAAAGGGCAAGGATGCAGTTGTTCTCTTCATCGGTCTTACAGAGGAATTCGAATCCGAAGGCTTCGACCGTCGTCACCTTGGTATTCCCGCTCTTCACTCAAAGCTTGTTGAAGCAGTAAGCGCAGTAAATGAAAATGTTATTGTTGCTATCTCAGGTGGTTCAGCTATTGAAATGCCTTGGGCAAACAAAGTTAAGGGTATTCTTAACTGCGTTCTTGGTGGTGAGGCATCAGGCAGTGCTGCGGCAGATATTCTCTTCGGTGATGTAAACCCCAGTGGTAAGCTTGCAGAAACATATCCTCTCGCTCTTTCTGACAACCCCTCTTTCAATTACTATCCCGGTTATACCGCATCAGTTGAATATAAGGAAAGCGTTTTCGTTGGCTACAGATACTACGATACTGCAGAGAAAAATGTTCTCTTCCCCTTCGGCTACGGTCTTTCTTATACTAACTTCGAATATTCCGACATCAAGCTTTCTGCTGATTCTATCAAGGACACAGACAAGGTGACTGTTTCCTTTAAAATCAAAAACACAGGCTCTGTTGACGGTGCAGAAGTTGCTCAGCTTTATGTTTGCGACAACGAAAGCACAATTTTCAGACCCAAGCAGGAGCTTAAGGGCTTTAAGAAGGTATTCCTTAAAGCAGGCGAAGAAAAAGAGGTTTCCATTGAGCTTTGCAAGCGCGCATTCGCTTACTACAATGTAAACATTCACGATTGGCACGTTGAAAGCGGTAAATTCACTATCAATGTTGGTGCATCAAGCCGTGATATCAGACTTTCTGCTGAACTTAATGTTGAATCCACAGTTGAAGCTGTAATCCCCGATTACAGAGCAACTGCTGCAAAATACTACACAGCAGATATTATGGATATTAAGGATGAGGAATTCGTTGCAGTTCTCGGAAGAGAGCTTCCCCCTCGTGAAATCAAAGCTTATCCTAACCTTACTCTTGTTAATACAATTGAAGATTCTGCAGCAGGTAAGAACGGTGCTAAAATCGTTGGTCTTATCAAAAAGCTTGTTGGTGAAGAGAGTATGGCTTCAGGTATTGCTTTACAGTTACCTATCAAGAACCTTATTTCAATGAGCTTCGGTATTTTCAGTCCCAAAATGGCTGAACAGCTTCTTGACATTCTTAACGATAAGAAGCCTCTTGTAAGCGGTATTACAATTATGATTGTTAAAGCAATCCCCTCAGTTATCAAGGGTATTCCCAATTTGATGAAGATATAAAGAAATTCGCCTCTACGAATTATCGTAGAGGCGATATTTTTATCTTATTATATTTATTATCAACGGTTCTTCCTTTATGGGGCTTTCAGAAAACACAATAGCAGATAAAAACTTTTCTTTTGAAGACTCAAATGACCTTTCGTTGCAGGAATAAAGTGTTGCAAGGGTATCACCCTTTGAGACTTTATCTCCTGTTTTTTTATTAAGCACAATGCCTGCTCTCATATCAATGATGTCATCCTTTGTTTCTCTGCCTGCACCTAAAATAACGGAAGCAACACCGATGCTTTCTGCATCCATTTTTGAAATGTAGCCGTCATTTTCCGCTTTTATTTCAAAGGTGTGAGTTGCTTTGGGGAACAAATCGGTATTTTCAATCCATCCCTTATTTCCGCCCTGAGAAGAAATCCATTCCTTGAATTTCTCGAATGCTTTTCCTGAAAGGAGTGCATCCTCTGTTAATTTTCTCGCTTCTTCAAGGGGAATATTTTTCGAAAGAGAAACAATTTCCGAAGCAAGAGTCAGACAAACCTCTTTTAAATCCTCGTGTCCGTTATTTTTGAGAACCTCTATCGCTTCAATAACCTCAAGGGAATTTCCGATATTGTTACCCAAGGGTCTGTCCATATTGGTAATAACCGCAGCAACATTTCTTCTGCAGTTTTTACCGATTTTAACCATGGCTTCTGCTAATTCCCTTGCATCCTCGGGAGTTTTCATAAACGCACCCGAGCCACATTTGACATCAAGAACAATTGTATGGGAGCCTGCCGCAAGCTTTTTACTCATAATGCTTGAAGCAATAAGTGAAAGATTGTCAACAGTTGCGGTTACATCACGAAGAGCATAAAGCTTTTTGTCTGCAGGGGTAAGATTACCCGTCTGCCCTACAACCGCAACACCTGTTTTCTCCACCTGACTGAAAAACTCCTCGGGTGAAAGGGCGGTATCAAAGCCCTCAATTGACTCTAATTTATCAATAGTACCCCCTGTGTGACCCAAACCGCGACCGCTCATTTTCGCCATAACACAGCCGAGAGAGGAAACAATAGGTGCAACTATTAAGGTTGTTTTGTCACCAACACCACCTGTGCTGTGCTTATCAACTGTCAGATTGCCGAAGCGAGATAAATCAACAGTATCGCCCGAATGAGCCATAGCAAGTGTTAAATCCGCAGTTTCTCTTTCGTCCATACCCTGAAAGAAAATTGCCATACAAAGTGCGGATGCCTGATAATCGTGAATAGAACCGTCAACATAGCCCTTTATAAAAAACTCTATTTCTTCCTTTGAAAGCGCGAAGCCATCGCGCTTCTTTTTTATAATGTCGTAGATTCTCATAGTTACCTCGTTTAGTCGCCAGTCACCAGTCGCTGGTCGCCAGCGTGATAGTAAAAAGGTTCAGCTTGCTACTTATTTTACATTATCAGGACTGAATGACAACGGAAGAAGCTCCTTCAATGTAACCTTTTTAAAGCTATCTTCTGTTTCCCCTAAAAGAATTTCGAAATCGTCATCACAAAACTCTCTTAAAACCTGACGGCAGACACCGCAGGGTGCGAAAACACCGTTTATTATGCCATTTTTTCCGCCAACAACGGCTATTTTCTCAAAATCCCTTTCACCCTCGGAGATTGCTTTGAAAACTGCTACTCTTTCCGCACATACGGTAGGTCCGAAGGCAGCATTTTCAATATTTGTTCCTGTAAAGACCTTGCCGTTTTTACAAAGCAAAGCCGCACCTACCCTGCAATCAGAATATGGTGAATAGGAAAACTCCATAGCCTTTATGGCTGAATTATAAAGCTCTTTATCTGTCATAAAATCACTCTTTTATAAGAAATTCTTTAATTACCTCTGAAATGTAATTGTAGCCGCCAATTGTGCCGAGATTTTCGGGCTCAATGCTCTCCCCGTACATCACAAAGGGTACACATTCTCTTGTATGGTCTGTACCTTTAAATGCGGGGTCACAGCCGTGGTCAGCGGTTATAATAAGAGCGTCGCTTTCTCTCATATTATCAACAAAGCCACCTAACCATTCATCAAATTCAGAAAGGGCTTTTGCATAGCCGTCCACATCTCTTCTGTGACCGAAAACCATATCAAAATCAACAAGATTTATAAAGCAAAGTCCGTTAAAAGTCCTACTCTGATACTCGGTTGCTTTGCTCATTCCATCCGCATTATTTTTTGTATATACAAATTCTGAAAGACCCTTGCCTGCAAAAATATCGTTGATTTTTCCAACACCGATAACATCAAAGCCTTTGTCCTTGAGAGTGTCGAGAATCGTTGGTTTCGGTGGCTCGAGGGAAAAATCGTGGCGGTTTGCAGTTCTTTTAAAAGGGTATTCTCCCTCAAAGGGTCTTGCAATTACTCTGCCGATACCAAAATCGCCCTTTAAAATTTCACGGGCAATTCTGCAATATTCATAGAGCTTCTCAGGTGGAACAATGCTTTCGTGGGCAGCAATCTGAAAAACGCTGTCCGCAGAGGTGTAAACTATCAAATCACCTGTTTTAATATGCTCCTCACCATAGTCCTTTATAACCTCTGTGCCTGAATAAGCCTTGTTGCAGATAACGCCTCTGCCTGTTTTCTCTGAAAATTCCTTTAATATGATTTCAGGGAATCCGTCAGGAAAGGTGGGCAACGGCTTTTCGGAGGTGACTCCCGAAATTTCCCAATGACCAATGGTTGTGTCCTTGCCCTTTGATTTCTCACAAAGCCTTGCCACCTTACTTTTCAAAGTTCCGTCGCCAAGATAAGAAAGTCCGTCAATATGGGAAAAGCCCATTGAAAGAAGATTTTTTATATTAATTTGTTTTGATTTTGAAATCGATTTTACTGTGTTTGCACCCTCATCGCCAAAGTCCTTGGCATCGGGAGCGTCACCGATACCACAGCTATCAAGAACAATGAGGAATATTCGTTTTATTTTCTTCATAATCTAATCGCCGTTTCAAGAGAAAGCTTCATCATATCTGTAAAGGAATTCTGTCTTTCATCAGAGGAAAGGGCTTCTCCTGTTACAAGATGGTCTGAAACAGTTAAAATTGCAAGAGCGTTTTTACCGCTTCTCGCAGCGTTCATATAAAGTGCAGCCGCTTCCATTTCAACGCCTAAAACACCCATTTTTCTCCAAAGGTCTGCTGAAGTCATACCCTCAGGTAAATTTTCATTGTCATTATAGAATACATCGGATGAAACAACATTACCCACAACAAAGGGAAGCTTCATTTCCTCTGCTATATCTGCGCTTGTTTTAAGAAGCTTATAATCCGCAATAGGTGCAAAGGTGCCGGGAAGATTAAAGGTGTGGGCATAGCTTGAATCCGTACAAGCACCCTGAGCGATAATAATATCTCTCACCTTAACCTTTTCACACATACCACCTGCAGAGCCAACGCGGATAATATTTTCTACACCAAAGAAATTGAAAAGCTCGTAGCTGTAAATGCCGATTGAGGGCATACCCATACCTGAAGCCATAACGGAAACAGGCACACCCTTATATGTTCCCGTATAGCCTTGAATACCGCGGACATTGTTGACTAATTTCGCATCTTCAAGAAAATTTTCTGCAATAAATTTTGCTCTTAAGGGATCACCGGGCATAAGCACGGTTTTTGCAAAATCTTCAGGCTTTGCATTGATATGAGGTGTTGGGTAGTTCATACTTTTTCCTCCTGAATTATTATACGGCGCATTTTCGCGCCCCTAAATTCTGCATTTTGCATTTTGCATTCTGCATTTATAATCTATACATTTTGTACATCGTCGAATAAAGTCCGCCTTGCTTAACAAGCTCTTCGTGATTACCGCTTTCGGCAATTCCGTCCTTGGTAATAACAAGAATTTTATCGGCGTTTTTGATTGTTGTCAGTCTGTGGGCAACGGTTATTGTTGTTCTGCCCTTGGCAAGTCTTTCCAAAGACTGCTGAACAAGATATTCGCTTTCGTTGTCAAGAGCGCTTGTTGCCTCGTCAAGAATAAGTATTTTCGGATTTTTCAGGAATACTCGTGCAATACTGATTCTCTGCTTCTGACCGCCTGAAAGCTTAACGCCTCTTTCGCCCACATAGGTGTCAAAGCCATTGGGAAGCTTATCAATAAACTCCTCTGCACCTGCAAGGCGAGCCGCTTCTCTTATTTCATCATCCGTAGCACCGGGTCTGCCGTATTCAATATTTTCTCTTACTGTACCTGAGAACAAATAAACATCCTGCTGAACAATACCGATATTCTCACGAAGGCTTTTAAGCGTAACCTCTCTGATATCTGTTCCGTCAATTTTTATACTACCATCAGTAAGCTCATAAAATCTTGGTATCAGGTTGCAGATAGTAGTTTTTCCGCCACCTGAGGGACCTACAAGAGCATAGCTCTCACCGCTGCCGATGCTGATATTTATATTATCGAGAATTTCGTCGGTTTCCTCGGAATATTTAAAGGTCACATTTTCAAAATCGATTCTGCCCTCTGTTACAACGAGCTCTCTTGCGCCCTGTTTATCCTGAATTGTAGGCTCTGTGTCCATAATTTCTGCAAAGCGCTCGATACCTGTCATACCTCTCTGGAACTGCTCTGCAAAGTCAATGATTTTTCTTATGGATGTAAGAAGAGTTCCGATATAAAGAAGATATGCGATATAGTCTGCGGCGGTGATTTTACCCTTAACAAGAGTAAAGGCACCTGCAACAACTATAAGAATATACATTACGCCTTCAAAAACTCTGTTAATTGAGCTGTGAGAGCCCATATATTTATAAACCCTGGACTTAATTTCAAGGAATTTTTCGTTACCCTTTTTGAATTTGGTTTCTTCAATATGCTCATTTGCAAAGGATTTGACAACTCTGACACCTAAAAGAGAATCTTCAATCTGAGAGTTCAATTCACCAACAACAACTCTCGACTGACGGAAGCCCTCGTGCATACGATTTTTGAAATATTTAAGGCAGATTGCCATAACGGGAATAACTGCAAACAAAAGGCAGGTCAATGGAAGATTTATAAAGCTTAAAATTGTAAAGGAAACAACAATTTTAATGCCCGCTATAAAAAACTCCTCAGGACAATGATGAGCAAATTCCGTAACGTCAAACAAATCACTTGTGATACGGGACATAATTGTACCAACCTTGGTATTGTCATAATAAGAATATGGAAGCTTCTGCAGATGACCGAATAAATCCTTACGCATAGCGGTTTCCATTTTTGTACCCATAATATGACCGACGGACGCCATATAATAGTTTGCCACCGCGTCAATTATTCTCATAACAAGATATGCACCGCCCACAAGCAGAATAATTGAGGGAGTCAGCATAGAAATATCTGTTGTTACCGCGTTTGTTATATAGCGCACTATCATAGGAAGCGCCAGCTCGCAGACAGTTGTCAGCGACGCGCAGAATAAATCGAATATCAATGTTTTGATATGTAATTTGTAATACGGCAAAAATCTTTTGAGGAGCTTCGCCGTGCTTGTTTTACGGTTATTTTTCATACAGCTCTCTTTTCATTATATTAATGATATTTATACAAGTACAGTTTACCATATAATAATTTGAAAAAAAAGAGGCAAAAAGGCATTTTATAAATTTCTTAAAGGTGTGCTATTTTTTAGTGAGGAATGAGGAAATGCGCCGTAGAAAAAATTGTAAATTTAAGGTAAATGAGTTTTTGTCGTTCGTACCTCTCTTCGAAGAGAGGGGGACCGCCTTTTGATTTTTATATGTTTAAATTTAGTTTAAAGCGTGTAGTAAATAAAGTGCTTAAATATAGTTAGTCGGGCGGTGGAGAGTTCTCGACGCGAGTGCCGAGCGTCGTTCCACCGCAGGTGGAATTGTAATAAACTAGCTGTTATGAATTTATATATTCAGAAGATAGGTGCATTACAGTTGAAGCTATGCTTCAAAGACGCTCGAGGGCTCGCGTCAAGAATCCTCCACCATCGCAAGCGATGGTCCCCCTCCTTTCGAAAGGAGGTACCCCATACATCAATTTTATTCGTTTATATTTACTCCTTGTTAAGCTTTATAATGCCGACCGCAGGTCCCGACACTCCTCACTACTCACTCCTAACTAAAAAAAACGGATAGCTAACAGCTATCCGCTAAAATCTTAAAATTACATTTTTTCAACAACTGTTTTTACAGCATTTACGAAGATTTCGAGGCCTTTTCTGAGGGTTTCATCGTCTGCAAGAAGGCAGGGCATTAATTTAACAACATCATTGTTTCTGCCTGCTCTTTCAACGATAAGACCATTATCGAAGCATTCTCTTACAATTGCTCTTGAAACTGCATCGGGAGCTACATTATTACAGTCAACGCCCCACATAAAGCCGATACCGCGAACATCAAAATCACTGTTGATTTCTTTAACCTTACCGAGATACGCCTTGATAATTTCGCCCTTGCGCTGAACCTCTTTTTCAACATTGTCCTTAAGCATTATTTCAAGACCTGCTTTAGCAGCAACTATTGAAAGCTGACTACCACGGAAGGTTCCGTTATGCTCACCGGGCTTCCACACATCAAGCTCAGGCTTGAAGAGAACGAGAGCAAAGGGCATACCATAGCCACCGATGGACTTTGAAAGAGTAACAATATCGGGAGTGATACCCGCTCTTTCAAAGGAGAAATATGTTCCTGTTCTTGCAGAGCCAACCTGAATATCATCGCATACAAGAAGAATATCATTTCTTGTACAGAATTCGCGAAGACCCTTAAGAAACTCTACGCTGAACACATGAATACCGCCGTCTGCCTGAACGGGCTCAATAAATACTGCTGCAGGCTTTGAAATACCTGAATGGTCATCATCAATAAGAGTCTGCATATATTTGAGAACATCAAGCTCGGGGAACATATATGGAGTGGGAATATGAGTTACATCAGTAAGCACAACGCCTGCGCCCTCTCTTGAATCTCTGTCAGTTGTCATTGAAAGAGAGCCGAGAGTCATACCGTGGAAAGCTCCCATAAATGCAAAGATATTGTTTCTCTTTTTAACCTTTCTTGCAAGCTTGAGAGCAGCTTCTACTGCATTTGTTCCTGTAGGTCCGGGGAACTGAATTTTATAATCAAAGCCACGGGGCTCAAGAATATTTTTCTCAAAATATTCGATGAAATCTCTCTTTGCTGATGTAAACATATCGAGAGAATGAATAATTCCGTCGCTTTCAAGATAGCTGACAATCTGCTCCTTGATATAGTCGTGGTTATGACCATAGTTCAAAGCACCTGCACCACAGAAAAAGTCGATATACTCCTTTCCGTCCTCAGCGGTAATAATTGAGCCCTTCGCTTTAGTAAAAACTGCAGGGAAATTACGGCAATAGGAACGGACCTCTGATTCATATTTGTCAAAAACTGATGTATTCATAAGCATTTTCCTTTCAAATGCACCATAATATGCCATTATCGGATTTATTATATCACTTTCTTTTTCATATTCCAATAGTTATTTTAAATTTTTAATATAATATATTTTTATCTTACATATTGAAATTTGCATTAAATTTTGATATGATTTATGATGTATAAATTTGGATTTAATGCACCCAACTAAATTGAAAAGGAGTGTTCAGATGGCACAGCCTATCAAGCTTTACCCTCAGCTTACAAGGGTATCAAGTCACTTCAAAAAGTATGACATTGAAGTGCCGAAGGCTCTTTTAGAGGTTCGCCCTCAGAAGCCTGATTTAACAGATTTTCCATATCCTCTTCCCCAGAAAAAGAAGGATTACACCTGCTTCTGCGAAGGCAGAAACGGTGTTATGTGGTATGGCTCAAACGGTGGTGTTACCCGTTACGACCCCAACGCAGACAACCTCTATGATGTTGTTATGTATTTCGGTGCAAGACGAGACCTTATGGACAATAATGTTCAGGCTCTTGTTTCCGATGATGCAGACGGCGTATGGGTTCTCACAGATAACGGCGTAACTCATATCGCAATGGTTAAAATGACTATGGAAGAGAAATCCTACAAGCTTCTTGAGGAAACTCTTACCTATGTTCAGCGCCACGGTATGGTAAGCCAGAAGCGTCTTGCAGAGCCCGGCAATCTCAAATCTGCTCTTCCTTACGGACATTCAGATAATGACGGTAGCTTCTCTTCAGGCTACGCTATGGGCGAAATCTTCCGCTATGCAACTCTTAAAAGAGAGAAGGGCGATTATGCTCACGAAACTCTTGAAGCAAGAGATGTTGCTATGAGAGCAAGTGAAGCAAACCTCCTTCTTATGTATATCGCAGGCCGCGGTAACGGCTTCGTTGCAAGAACCTATCTTACAAAGGACGAGCCTGTTCCCGATGACGGACTTTTCTACAAGAAAAACGGCGCAACTGCATCCTGCATAAACACAACAGATTCAAGAAAGAAAAACATTGTAGGTCTTGAGGTTAAAGCAGATGCCCCAATTCCTGAAAGACTTCGCAAACACTATACTTGTGATGGTTATGAAGATACCGACATCACATACAAGGGTGACACAAGCAGTGATGAAATCACTCACCACTATATGCACCTTCTTGTTGCTCACGAATTCTTAGGCTGCGAAGACCCTGAATATGATGAGCTTCTCAAAACTGCAGCAAGAAACACAATGAATCATATCATTGACAACGGCTTCCAGCTTCGCGAGGCAAGCGGCGAACCTACTACATGGGCAAAATGGAACGAGGATTATTTCAACTCAGGTATGGGCTGGGCAGATGCCTGCCTTAACTCCGCTGAGCTTCTTATGTTCCTGAGAGTTACAATGCACATCACAGGCGAAGAGGGCAGATTCCTCGAAACCTATAATATGCTCTGCGACGAAAAGGGCTATGACCAGCTTGCAACAGGACACTTTGACCGCTTCCATCAGGTATGCCTTCAGGCAGGCATTGATGACCGCGAGGACATTATGTATGGTGACCATAACCTTGCAGTTCTTGCTCATTGGGGACTTGCAACCCTTGAAACAGACCCCGTAAGAAAGCAACGCTTCCTTGACGGCTTCAGAAGCTGGAGGTATTCTCTTGCTCCTGAGTTCAATCCCTGCTACGATTTCCCCTATTTCCTCTCCGACCCCGAGGCAAAGCCCAACGAGGAAAGAGTGAGAACATGGTTCTATCGCTTCAATGTTTCCCGTCTTGCAAGTAATGTTTCTCTCACCTCAAGACGCGATTATCCTGTTCGCACATATATGGGCGGTTATAAAGAGGTTTCCGCTCTTCCCACAAATGACGAAAGATTTATTGCAAAGCTTGATAGAAATCCCCTTGAATTCAAGGATGAGGACAGCGGCGGTGTTTACTGCGTTGAAAGCTGCTATGTTTTCACTTTCGGCTATTGGTTAGGAAGATATTTCGGATTTATTGAGGAGGGTGAAGAATAATGGATAAAACAATAAAGCTTATCGGCAACGCTCACCTTGACCCTATCTGGCTTTGGCGTTGGCAGGAGGGCTGTGCAGAGGTTCTTCAGACCTTCCGCAGCGCTTTGGACAGATTAAAAGAATACAAGGACTTCGTTTTTACCTGCTCTTCTGCAGCATATTATCAGTGGGTTGAGGAAATTGACCCCGCTATGTTCGAAGAAATCAAGGCTATGGTGAAAAAAGGCAGATGGGTACCCGTCAACGGCTGGTGGGTTCAGCCCGACTGCAATATGCCCTCAGGCGAAAGCTTCGCTCGTCAGGCCCTTTACAGTCAGCTTTACTACTACGAAAAATTCGGTATCACCTGTAAAACAGGCTACAATGTTGACTCCTTCGGTCACAATGCAAACCTTCCTCAGCTTCTTAAAAAGGGCGGTATGAACACATATGTGTTCCAGCGTCCCGGTATGCATGAAAATGCAGAAATCCCCGAAAATCTTTTCTGGTGGGATGGTCCCGACGGCACCCGCATTATGACCTACAGACTTCCCGACGGCTACGGCACAGACGGAATCGAGGCTCTCGAAAGACGAATTGAAAGCATGAACGAGAGAGCTGAGCAGACAGGTCACGGAATGATGCTCTTCTACGGCATCGGTAACCACGGTGGCGGACCCACAAGAGGCGATATTGAATATCTTAAGGAGAACCTTGAAAGAGAGGGCTACAATGACCTTGAATTCTCTTCTCCCGATGAATATTTTGAGGATATGCTCAGTCAGTTCCTCAAGCTCCCTGTATGGCAGGATGAATTACAGCATCATGCAAGTGGCTGTTATAGTGCAACAAGCCTTGTAAAGGCTCTTAACCGCAGAGCAGAAAATACTCTTGCAGCGGCAGAAAAATGGGATACAATTTCTTCAATTGTTACCGATTCCGCTCCTAAAACAAAGCAGTTTGAGGACGCTTGGAAAAAGGTTTGCTTCAATCAGTTCCACGATATTATGTGCGGCTGCTCCATTATGGAGGCTTATGAGGATGTTAAGGATTCTCAGGGATATGCTATGAATATAGCCTCCGAAGGCTACAACAATGCAGTTCTTAAAATTGCTCGCAAGATTGATACATGGATTGACGGCGTAAGCGACCCCGTCTTTGAGGAGCGTCATTTTGCAGGCTTTATGCCCAAGAGCTTCCCAAGACCCATTATTGTTTTCAACCCTCATTCCTATGATATCGAGCTTCCCGTAAGAACAAGCCATCCCTCAAAGGCAGTTACAGATTCAGAGGGTAATTCAGTTCTCTTCCAGAATGTCCGCGCTTCCCGTTCAAACGACAACCATCTTGACACAATGTTCATAGCTAAGGTTCCCGCATTCGGCTATGCTACATATTGGTTGGAGCTTGACACCGAGATAAAGGCTGACAAGGAGCTTTCAGGTGAGCAGGATTTCTTTATGGAAAACGAGTTCGTTTCTGTTGAGCTTGACCCTCAGACAGGCTACATCAAGAGCCTCGTAAACAAAGAAACCAACACAGAATACGCAAGCGACAATTTCCTTTCTATTCCCACAGTTATTGACGACCACGAAACTGACACATGGGCTCATAATGTTTTCAAATTCCACAATGTTAAGGGTCTTATGGAATTGGTAAGCATTGAAAGAGTTGAAAAGGGCGCTCTTCGTTCAGTTATCCGTACTGTTCATAAATTCAACGAGTCATATCTTACTCAGGAATTCATCCTTGCTAAGGGTCAGAAGACTATAAAGGTTGACTGCAAGGCTATGTGGCAGGAGAAATTCTCTCTTCTTAAATTCGCATTCCCCATCGGCGGTAGTGAAGAGATTTCTACCTATGAAATTCCTGCAAGCTTCATCAAACGCCCTTGCGACGGTGACGAGGAAGTTGCTCTCAACTGGGCTGACCTTACAGTTTCCAAGGACGGCAAGCGCTTCGGTATTTCTGTAATGAGTGATTCAAAATACAGCTATGACTGTCCCGGTGCAGAATTAAGACTTACTGCTTTGAGAAATGTTATTTTCGCTGACCACTATTCTTACAGACCTGATGCAAACTTCAACTTCACAGATGAAGGCTTGAATCGTTTCTCTTATGGTATCTATCTTCACGATGGCGAGGCTGAAGACAGCGATGTTGTTAAGGAAGCACATCTTTTCAACAACAATGTTGTTACAGTTCCCGAGAGCTACCACAAGGGTGCACTTCCTCAGAAGGACTGCTTCCTTTACACAAATGCAGACAATGTTCTCATTACTGCTCTTAAGCGCTGCGAGGATGGTAGCGGTGACCTTATCATAAGACTTTATGAAACAAAGGGTATCGAGTCTACCCGTTGCTACATTATGTCAAAGCTCTTCGATAACGGCTTCTGGTTCGATATTGGTAAACACGAAATCAAAACCTTCCGCGTTGACAGAGAGCTTAATGTCAAAGAAACAAACTTCCTTGAAGGAATTGTTGAATAAAAATCTATATATAAAATGAAAGAAGGAAAAATATGGATACTTTAATGGATTTCGGCTCAAAAATTATGAGCATTTTTGAAGCCGTACTGGGAATGGATTTTACATCTGAAATCGTTCCTATGCTTATTATGTGGGCAATTGGCGGACTTCTCATTTACCTTGCAATTGCAAAGGATATGGAGCCTACTCTCCTTTTACCCATGGGCTTTGGTACAATTCTTGTTAACCTTCCCCTTGCTCTTACAGAGGGTGTTATTTCCGAGCACGGTGCAATTGAGGTTCTTTACAACGCAGGTGTTGCAAACGAGCTTTTCCCCTTGCTCCTGTTCATCGGTATCGGTGCGATGATTGACTTCGGTCCTCTTCTCTCCAACCCCAAGCTTATGATTTTCGGTGCTGCTGCTCAGTTTGGTATTTTCTTCACCCTCAGCGTTGCATCACTTTTCTTCCCCATCAACGAGGCTGCTTCAATCGCTATTATCGGTGCTGCAGACGGTCCCACATCAATCTTCGTTGCTACTGCACTTAACTCAAAATATATCGGTGCTATCATCGTTGCGGCATATTCCTATATGGCTCTCGTGCCCATCGTTCAGCCCCCTGTTATCAAGCTTCTCACAACTAAAAACGAACGCAGAATCCGTATGAAATACGAAGGAAAATCTGTTTCTAAAACAACAAGAATTCTCTTCCCCATCGTTGTTTCCATTATTGCAGGTGTTGTTTCTCCCCAGTCTGCAGTTCTTATCGGCTTCCTTATGTTCGGTAACCTTATCAGAGAATGTGGTGTTCTCGACTCACTTTCAGAAACAGCACAGAAGGTTCTCGCAAACCTTATCACAATTCTCCTCGGTATCACAGTTGCAAGAAATATGAATGCAGACGCTTTCTTAACATGGGAAACTGCTCTCATTCTCGGTCTTGGTCTTGTAGCTTTCATTTTCGATACTGCAGGTGGCGTTCTTTTCGCAAAGTTCTTAAACATCTTCCTTCCCGAAGGAAAGAAATTCAACCCCATGATTGGTGCTGCAGGTATCTCCGCATTCCCTATGAGCTCCCGTGTTGTTCACAAGCTTGGTCTTGAGGCAGATAACCAGAACTTCCTTCTTATGCACGCAACAGGCGTTAACGTTTCAGGTCAGGTTGCCTCCGTTATCGCAGGTGGTATGATTCTTAATTTCTTCGGTAACTGATAGGAGGTAGCGAATATGTTTAATTTACTTTCACAGGCTGCTCAGGCAGGCACAGTTGAAGGACTTTCCTTCACAACAGAAAACATTGGTGAAGCTCTTCTTTGCTCAGGCGCAGGTATGGTCGGCATCTTCGTTGTTGTTGGTATCATCATCGGCAGCGTTTCCATACTCAATAAGATTGGCTCATCTAAAAAATAATTCTAAACGGAACTGTTTCGGCAGTTCCGTTTTTATTTTTTGCACATAAAAAGCTTTATAAAATTATATAACTTGTTACTTGTTTTTAGCCCTATAAAGTATTACAATATAATACAGTTTAGTATGGTGGTATTGGAGTGTGATATTTTGACAAAAGAAAAAGTGAATAAAAACCCCTTATGGCAGACCACCAATAAAGAAAGGAAAAGCTATTACATATACTTTACCGGTCAGAATATGATTTACACTCTTGTTACAACAATTCTGACAACCGCTCTTCTCTTTCAGGGTATTGATGTTGCCAAGGCTGCAGGTATCACCTTGTTAATCAAGGTATGGGATGCAGTAAACGATGCTATCTTCGGTTGCATCTTTGATAAGGTCCGTTTCAGAAGCGGGAAGAAATTTATTCCTTGGCTTAAGGTTTCTTTGATTGCTATTCCTGTTTCAACGGTATTGCTTTTCTCAATGCCAAAGGACGGAAGTGAGGCATTCAAGCTTGCCTGGTATGCAATAACCTATATTCTCTGGGATACCGCATATACTCTCTGCGATGTTCCCATTTACGGTATGGTTACTGCTATGACAGAGCGACTTGACGAAAGAACCGCTCTTCAATCCTACAAGAGCATCTGGGGTGGCGTTGGTTCAGGTCTTTCAACTATTCTTGCAACGCTTCTCGCAGGTGAAGGAATCGGCTTCAGCTACAGCACAGTTTCAATCATCATCGCGGTTGTTGCTCTTATTACAATGACATTTATCTGCAAAAACGGTGTTGAGCGTTGCGTTGGTGAGCAGGATGAAGCCTTCACCGTAAGGAAGATGTTCAAATATCTTTTCTCAAACAAAAATCTTCTCATTTATTATGCAGGTGTATTCTTCTACAGCGGTGCTAATATCGCGGGACAAATGACCTTGATTGTAGCCTTCTATCTTTTCAAGAGCTCACAGTTCAGCCTGGTGGTTATGGCTCTTTCGGCTATCCCCTCTCTTGTCTTCTCTCTTCTTGTTCCCAAAATGGTAGAAAAGCTTGACAAGATGAAGATTTTTATGTTCAGCGGTGCTCTTACAATCGCTTTGAGTGTTCTTATGTGGCTCTTGGGCTACAACAACATCTGGCTCATTGTTGCGATTTATGTTATCCGTTCAATTCCTCAGAGCGTCAGCGGTGTTATGCTCTTTATGTTCACACCTGACTGCGCAGAATACGGCAAATTCAAATCCGGTATTGATGCGAAGGGCATCACCTTTGCAATTCAGACCTTTATGGCAAAGCTTACAGGCGCAGTTTCCTCGGCTCTTTACTTATTCCTTCTCGGTGTTATCAAATGGAAGGATGTTTCCGCTGCAGAAAACTTTGACCAGCTTAAGGATTTAGGAATTACTCAATCACCCGAAACTCTTGATGGCTTATGGTTCCTCTTCATTATGGTACCCGCTATCGGTATTGCTTTAGGTATGATTTTCTGGGCATTCTACAAGCTCCGTGACCACGATGTTCAGCTTATGACAGACGCGAACAACGGCAAAATCACAAGAGAAGAAGCCCTTGAAAAAATGATAAACAAAAAAGAATTTATTAAATAAAGAAAGGTGACATACAATGAAGAAAACAAAAAAACTTCTTGCTGTTATCTGCGTTGTTGCTATGCTTGCAGGCGTTCTTTCAACTGTTGGCTACGCAGCAAGGGCTGACAGAGATTACACCATCATCAACCCCTATGCAGATGTTGACTGGTCTTGGAACCAGTACAAATCAGACCTTCACTCTCACACAACCGCATCCGACGGTAGCGACTCCCTTAAGGATATGCTCGAGGTTAACTACAAATACGGCTTCGATGTATATGCAGTTACTGACCACGGTACTGTAAGCTACTCCTGGACAGAACAGGATGTAATCCCTGCTCTCAAGGTTTTCGTTGATATGAAGGAGCCCGGCACAGAAATGGTAGCTCTCAATCCCGAGGGCGGTCTTACCTTCGAGGGCGACCGTTACGACCTTGTTACCGAAAACGGCGACGATTATTACTACCAGACTTATGAAGATGGTACAGTAGGACAGAAAATGCTCCGCGTCCCCTTCGGTATTGAAAACAACCCCAGCTCACTTAACAATGCTCATGTTAACTCTTGGTTCGTTGACTATGGTCACGGTATTCTCGGTGGTACAAGCGACTATGAAACTCCTATCAAGGCTGTTGACGAGCTCGGTGGTCTTTCAGTTATCAATCACCCCGGTGAATATACAAATGCTCGTGACGAGGACTGCACAGCAGACGCTTATGACTACAGCAACTCAACTTATAAATACTATATCGACAAATTCACAAATCTTCTCAGGGATTACCCCACCTGTATGGGTATTGATATGAACAGTAAGGGTGACTCCAGAACTCGTTTCGACAGAAAGCTCTGGGACATTCTTCTTATGAACCTTGCTCCAGAAGGCAGAAATGTTCTCGGTATTGCATCAAGTGATGCTCACAGTGTTGGTGCTGCTTACACAGGCTACACAATGATGATTATGCCCGAAAACACATCAGAAAACCTTAAAACAGCAATGAGCAAGGGTACTTTCTTTGCTGCAAGTAAAAAGCTCGGTAACAACGAAGAGCTTAAGGAAATCTGCAATTATCTCCTTGAAAACGGCGATGCAGAAGCAGTTGCTATTGCAGAGGATGTTCTTGCTCGTCAGGTTGACGATTACAATGCAAAATATGAAGCTCCCCTTGATGTTGAAGCTCCTTATATCAACTCTGTAATTGTTGACGAAGCAGAAGACAGAATCACTCTTGAAACAACCGATGACCTTTGCATCCGTTGGATTGCAAACGGCAACACAATCGCTTACGGCAACTCTATCGACCTTGACGAATACGGCTCAAAAATCGGTAGCTATGTAAGAGCAGAAATCTTCGGTGTTGGCGGTATCGTTTATACTCAGGCTTTCCTTCTTGAATATGACGGTGCTCCCATCGACACAACTGAAGAAGAAAAATTCTACGATTTCTGGGAATTCGCAAGCTTCATCCCCGATAATCTTATCAGATTCCTCGGTTCTCTTGATATTTTCAGATATATCTGGGAAGCACTCAACTAATATAAATTATTCAACCACCACTTAAAAAGTGGTGGTTTTTTATTGTATTATTAAACTCATTGTGATAATATATAGTATATATTGTTCTAAAGAGGTAGTTTTATGAATGCTATTATAACTGTTGTTGGAAAAGACAAGGTGGGCATTATGGCAGGTGTTTGCGTTGTTCTTCAGAAAATCAACGTAAACATTCTCGATATAAGTCAGACTGTTATGCAGAATATGTTTACAATGAATATGCTTGTAGATGTTAAGGAAGCTAATGTTTCTTACCCTGAAATCGTTGATGCTCTTGATAAAGAGGGCGAAAGATTAGGCGTAAGCATCCGTATTCAGCGTGAAGATATCTTTGATGCTATGCACAAAATCTGAGGTGACTTATGCTTAATCAACGCGAAATTATCGAAACTCTAAATATGATTGATAATCAGCATCTTGATATCCGTACAATTACAATGGGTATCTCCTTGCGCTCCTGCGGTCATCCTGACCCCAAAATCTGCGCAGATAAGATGTATGATAAAATAACAAAATACGCGGAAAATCTTGTTAAAACCGGCGAAGACCTTGAAAGAGAAATGGGTATTCCGATTATTAACAAGAGAATTTCTGTTACACCTATTGCAATTGCCGCAGAAAGCTGTGAAACCGAGGATTACACAATTTTCGCTAAGGCAATGGACAGAGCCGCAAAGGAATGTGGCGTAAACTTTATCGGTGGCTTCTCTGCTCTCGTTCAGAAGGGCTTTACAATCGGCGACAGAAGGCTTATAAATTCTATCCCCGAGGCTCTTGCAACAACTGATTTTGTCTGCTCATCTGTTAATATCGGCTCAACAAAGGCGGGTATCAATATGGATGCGGTCAAGCTTATGGGGCAGACCATCAAGAAAACCGCTGCGATAACTGCTGACCGCGACGGCTTCGGTTGTGCAAAGCTTGTTGTTTTCTGTAATGCAGTTGAGGACAATCCCTTTATGGCAGGTGCCTTCCATGGTGTAGGCGAGCCTGAATGTGCAATAAATGTTGGTGTTTCAGGTCCCGGTGTTGTTTACAATGCTCTCAAACAAATTAAAGGTGAGCCCTTTGATGTTGTTGCAGAAACCATTAAGAAAACCGCATTTAAAATCACAAGAATGGGTCAGTTAATGGCAAGTGAAGCCTCAAAGCGTTTGGGCGCTGAATTCGGCATTGTTGACTTAAGCCTTGCTCCCACTCCCGCTATTGGAGACTCTGTTGCAAGAATTCTTGAAGAAATTGGTCTTGAAACTTGCGGAACTCACGGCACAACCGCTGCTCTTGCTATGCTTAATGACGCAGTAAAAAAAGGTGGCGTTATGGCATCATCTCATGTTGGCGGTCTTTCAGGTGCATTTATTCCTGTTTCTGAAGACGAGGGTATGATTGCTGCCGCAGAAAAAGGCGTTCTTACTCTTGATAAATTAGAAGCAATGACTTGCGTATGCTCTGTTGGTCTTGATATGATTGCCGTTCCCGGTGATACTACCGCAGAAACAATTTCCGCAATTATTGCCGACGAAGCCGCAATCGGTATGATAAACAACAAAACTACCGCTGTGAGAATCATTCCCGCACCGGGCAAAACTGTTGGTGACTCTATCGAAATGGGTGGTCTTTTAGGAACTGCTCCCGTTATGCCCGTTCATAACGAGGGTTGCGCAGATTTCATTAACAGAGGCGGAAGAATTCCTGCTCCGCTTAACAGCTTAAGAAACTAAAGGGTGTGTAAATATGATAATACTTAATGAACATTTTAAAGAAGTTGAAAAAAGATTAGGCTTCCCTCAGGAAGCAGTTGAGATTTTTGAGGGAATTGCAACCAAAATTGACAATTCAAAAAGCCTCAACAAAAAATTTGAAGCACTTTTCAATGAATATCTTTTCCCAAAGGCTCACGATTTCGGCGAATTATTCGACAAGATAACTCTTCTTTCTATTGGCTACAGAATCAAGGAATACAGCCTTGATATGGTTTTCCTTATCCGTGCCGCAGAGGTTATGCATAACCTCTACAAAGAGAGAGGTTTAAGCGAGGACCTTTTCTGGCACACAATCAAAGACTTGAAATATAAATATGATGAATGTGTGAAATGTAAAGAGGTTCACGGCACTTTCGTTCCTTGGTGGAATACTGAATTTTTCGCTCTTCGCCGTTTTGCATTGGGCAGATATCAGTTTGATATGTCTACATACGGTGGTGAAGATTTCACCTCCTCTGCAGGTATCACAATTAAAAAAGGTGACAAAACTCTCGGCTTCCACATTCCCTCTTCAGGCATTCCGCTTACCGATGATGTAAGACTCGATTCCTTCAAAAAGGCTTATGAATTCTTCCCTGAATTCCGCCGCGAAGATGGACTCATGATTTTTGAATGTGGCTCATGGCTCATTTATGAGGGCTACAAGGATTTCCTTCCCGAAAACTCCAACATACTCAAATTCATCGGTGATTTTGAAATTGTTTCAAGCGAAGCAAAAGATAAATTTAATGATGCATGGAGAATTTTCAACAAAAGCGGTTACAAATCACCTAAAAAATGGGACGAAGAAACCTCTATGCAGAGAGCCTTCAAGAAGCACGTTTTAAGCGGTGGCAAAACCGGTCACGGTCACGGAATCATCGTATTCGACGGCGAAAAAATTGTGAGATAATCTTACTATCTCACTTTTTCACGCTTCACTATTAACTCTTCACTAAAAAAGACTTGCAGTTCATTTTCAACTGCAAGTCTTTTATTTATGGTCTCTATAATATTGTGTATGTGTTTTAGGATGAGGATTGTTTTCCCATATTTCAGTAGCAACAGGCTTCCACGCCTTACTGAAATCATCACATTTTGCGCAAAGCTCCTCAACAGTTTCCTGAGAAACGAAATCCGTGCTTTTTGCGCCTGTTTCATTGACAATTTTTCTTAAAATGTCAGGATTTTCAAGCATCGGACAAGGCATCAGATGGTTATCGTTAAAGGGCTGACCCTTTCTGTATGCCATAAACAGAGGCTTCTGAAGTGCTTCGAGAAGAGTATCTGTTTTAATATTGGAGTCAGAATAATGAACAAAGACACAGGGCTCCATATCACCCTTTGAGTTAATATGGAAATAGTTTCTGCCACCTGCAATACAACCGCCAACATACTCGCCATCGTCCTGAAAATCCATAACGAACAAGGGCTTACCTGTATGACCGTTACGCATTTTCTTAAGCCAATAATACATATATTTTCGCTGCGACGGTGTGGGAATCAAAGCTTTGTCCGCACCCTTACCAACGGGCATAAAGTTGAAATAGAAGGCATATTTCACGCCCAAATCAACCATTTTATCAAGAAACTCATCACTTGTTACCTGATTTACATTCTGGCTTGTGTAGCAAACGGAAATACCAAAGAGAATCTTCTCTCTTTTAAGAAGCTTCATAGCTTCAATGGTTTTTTCATAAGCACCCAGACCGCGACGGTCATCGTTGCTTGATTCGTCACCCTCTATTGAAAGAGCAAGAGTGATATTTCCGCATTTTTTGATATCGTCACAAAGCTTTTTATCTACAAGAGTTGCATTTGTGTAGATAAGGAAGGTGCATTCGGGATTTTCAGAAGCGAGAGTAATTACATCATTTTTTCTGATAAGAGGCTCGCCACCTGTGAGCATATAAAAATGAGTACCTAATTCCTTACCCTGAGTCACAATGCTTCTCATATCATCAAGAGAAAGCTGGAAATTATGACCATACTCTGCCGCCCAACAGCCCTTGCATTTAAGGTTACAGGCACTCGTCGGGTCAAAAAGAATAATGAAAGGAATATTGCAATTATATTTATCGCGCTTTGCACGAACTGTTTTAGTACCGAAATAGCCTGCGTGAATACCTAAAGAAATAAGCATTGATTTAACTAAATCACGATCAACATCATTAAGAATATTCTTGGCAAGCTGCATATAGACATTGTCCTTATCCCCTACGGCTTTACGCATTTTTTCGTAATTTTCCTTGGGGTACATTGTAAAATACTTCTCTGCGACCTTCAGAATCTTCAAAAGATTTTCTTCAGGTGCTTTATCAATATATTTTAATATTCTTGACAACGCCATATTCGCGCCAAGGCGTATTAACCTATGCTCCAACTGCAATACCTCCTTCCTGTAAAAATTCATAATCAATTTATCATATCACATATTCTGCAATTTGTAAACCATTCAAAAAATTGTTAATAAAAAAATTATTGGTTTTTTCTGCTATTTTATACAAAATCAAATTCCTTGACACTTACTGTATTTGTATTTATAATATAACTATCTTTAAATTTAGGAGTATTTTTATGAGTAAAAAGAAAATCAGTCCGCTTAGCACAGACAAGCTTTCATTAGTAAATTGGTTTAATGTTTGTTTGTTCTGTCTTATAGGTGGTATCGCATGGAACCTTGAAAATATGTATTTCAACACCTTCCTCTATAACGAGATTTACGCAACCGCAACAAAGGAAGCAGTTTTAGGTGCAATGGAGCCCTCAACCGCTGTCAGCCGAATGGTTGCACTCTCTGCTGTTACCGCTGTTGTAACCACCTTCATTATGGGTACCTTCAGCGACAGAATGAAGAACCGCAAGGTGTTCATTTCTATCGGTTATATTCTCTGGGGTGGTATTACCGCTACCTTCGGTTTTATCACAAAGGAAAACATTTCCGCCCTCACAGGCTTATCTGACGCAGCGCAGATTCTTACCTGCACAGTATGGGCAGTTATTGTTATGGATATGGTTATGACCTTTATGGGTTCAACAAGTAACGACTCCGCCTTTAACGCATGGGTTACAGATATCACTACTCCCTCCTCAAGACCCAAGGTTGAAACCGCATTTACAGTAGTCGGCTTTGTTGCTATGGGTATTGTTATGGGTGCGGGTACCGTTACTCAGACAGGTCTCGTTTCATATAAGCTCTTCTTCGGAATTCTCGGCTTATTGGTTGCTATTGCCGGTGTTATCGGTCTTTTCACTCTCAAAGAGCCCGCACATATTGTTAAGGAAGAAAAGAAAACAAGCTACTGGGCAGACCTTTTCTACGGATTCAAGCCCTCAGTTATCAAGGAGAACTCTACTCTTTACCTCATTCTTGCGGCAATGTCTCTTTTCAACTGCGCATTCCAGGTATTCTTCCCCTATCTTATCGTTTATCTTCAGTATGTTGTTCTTGAAAGCCCCGCAAACAAGGAGCTTTTAAGCACATCTCTTCCTGCAGTTATCATCGTGGGCGTCATTGCAGTTGCAGTTCTCGGAGCAGGTATTGTTACTCTTATGAAGGTTGCTTCAAAGAAAAAGCTTCGCGCATTCGTACCCGCTGTTGGAGCTCTCATTGTAGGTCTTCTCATTCTCTCTACATCAAACAACCTCTTTGTATTACTTGCGGGTATTGCTCCCACAGTAATCGGTTACCTTGTTCTTACAATTCAGTTCAGCGCATCAATCCGTGACTTTACTCCTCCCGAGAAAACAGGTCTTTTCCAGGGTATCAGAATGATTTTCTTCGTGCTTATTCCTATGGTTGTTGGTCCTGCTATCGGTGACTTTGCTTGCAGAAGCGCGGGCGCAACCTATACTCAGGAAAACATTGTTGCAGGCGAAATTGTTGTAACTGAATTAGCAGTACCCGATGCAAAAATGTTCCTTTACAGTGCAGTTGTTTCTGCACTTGTGTTCATTCCCCTTTTCCTCCTCAGAAAAAGAAACATTGACAAAAAAGAGGATTAATTTATGAAAGCATTATTGTTATCTTCACTCGTTAAGGTATTTAAGGATAAAGAGCCGAACTTCAAGGAGTTCGGTTCCTTCTCCTGCTTGAAGAATGAAGCATTTTCCTTGCAGCTTGCTCTTTTTCCCGAAGCCTCAGAGGAAGCTGAGGTAAGCTTTAAAATAGAGTCTGACCTTGAAAATATCAACTCATATTTTGTTAAAAATATCCCCTTTAAGAGAAATAAAAAGCACGAATACGACTCATTCCATTACGACCTTAACCGCAAGGAGTTTCCTGATTTGCTGGAGCCTGTTGAAAGCCACCTGACCCTTAAAGAAAACGAGTGGTCTTCTCTTTGGTTTGAATGTAAGCCTGACGGTGCTACTGCGGGTAACCACGAAATTAAAATCACAATCACCGCCAACGGCAATACCATCCAAAAGGTATTTACCCTTAATATTATTGATTGCGATTTACCAAAGCAGGAGCTTCTTTATACCAACTGGTTCCACAACGACTGTCTTTGCACATATTACAAGGTTGAGATTTTTTCCGACAAATATTGGGAAATTGTAGAAAGCTATATAAGAAATGCCGCCGCACACGGCATAAATATGCTTCTCACACCTGTTTTCACTCCACCTCTTGATACTGCGGTTGGCGGTGAAAGACCCACTGTTCAGTTAGTAAAGGTCATCAAGGAAAAGGACTCATATTCCTTTGATTTTACTAATTTCAGAAAATATGTGAAGCTTTGCCTTAATTGTGGCATTGAAGCATTTGAAATTTCTCATTTCTTCACTCAATGGGGTGCAAAGCACGCGCCTAAAATTATTGCAACCGTAAATGGCAAGGAAAAACAGATTTTCGGTTGGACAACAAAGGCAAGCGGTAAGCCCTACAAAGCATTTTTAACTGCATTCGCACCCGCCTTCAAAAAAGAAGTTGAGGAATTAGGAATTAAAGAAAAGTGCTGGTTGCATGTTTCTGACGAGCCCAACGAAAAGCAGATTTCCGAATACAAAAAAGCAGCAAGCATCATCAGAGAGCTTTTCTCAGACTTCAATATGCTTGATGCTCTTTCTGACATCAGATATTATAAAAACGGTCTTATTAAGACTCCTGTTTGTGGTGAGGGTGAAGCAGATGTATTCCGCGCAGAGGTTAAGGATTTCTGGACATATTACTGTTGCACTCAGATTACTGACTTTTTACCCAACAGAATGTTCGCTCAGCCGTCACTCCGAAACCGCGTTTTAGGTGTGCTCCTTTATAAATACGATGCAAAGGGCTTCTTACAATGGGGGCATAATTTCTGGTATTCTCAATATTCCATAAAGCCTATTAACCCATTCAAGGTTACAGATGCAGGCGGAAGCTTCCCTGCAGGCGACTCATTTATGGTTTACCCCGGTAAGGACGGCAAGCCATTAAACTCATTACGCCACCTCGTTTTCTTTGATGGCTTCCAGGATTTAAGAGCCTTAAGATTACTTGAAACTCTCACATCAAGAGAATATGTTCTTAAATTCATTGAGGAAGGCTTAGACATTCCTCTTTCCTTCAAGAGCTATCCTCACGAACAGGAATGGTTGCTTGGCTTAAGAGAAAGAATTAATAACGAAATAGCAAAAAACATATAATAAAAGCATATAAAAATGCCCGAGCCTTTAGAGGTTCGGACATTTTTTATTATCTTCAATTAAAATATAGCATACCCTGTGCAAACCATATTCCTATTCTGAACATTGATTCGCCACAGTAATGAGCGCCGTCGTTTTCGCCGTTTTCATTATTGTTTTCTAATTTGGAAAGACAGGTTGTTGTGTCAATCCAGATTGAATTGGTAAGCTTTGTTGTAGAGCTACCGTCATTTGCATAAAGCCCTTCAGTGGTTTTATTTATTACATTCTTTGAAGTATTCTGAGGAACATACCAATAAGCTGCATTGTTTGCCTTAGCTGTATTGACAGTATCGGAATAAGCCCAACCGTTAATGCCTGATTTGTATTGAGCAATTGCACCATCAACAAAGGGAATGTTGCCGTCCTTGTCGAAGCCGCCTAATTCTGTGCGGACTCTGTTTACAAGAATGTTCTGCAATTCACCGTACTGGTCTGCCCACTCTTTA
The DNA here is from genome assembly GCA_045660345.1 of Acutalibacteraceae bacterium. GTDB lineage: Bacteria > Bacillota > Clostridia > Oscillospirales > Acutalibacteraceae > DTU089. Next base: position 87,403 of record JAZRDP010000020.1, on the reverse strand, counting down.
ACGCAGGCATCGCTCTCGCCCTGCATCCACATAAATGCGCGTACATTTACATTATTGGGGTTATGATTATTTACAAGGCCTTCAAGGTCAGCACCTGCAAGACCCATCATTCCGTCTGCAAGATAAACGCCCAAATCATTTTTAATATTTTCGGAGTTTGATGCATTATAGTATTTTTCTGTTGTGTCATAAAGCCAGTTACCGCCAAGATAGGTTCCCGCTGCGGTAGTTTTGATAATATACCAGGTCTGATCCTTTGTTGCTTCGTTGGTCGCAAGGTGATAAGCCATTCCAAGCTCGGGGCCAAACCAAGCATCCGCCTGACCGCCTATACCTAAACGATAGGTTTCAAATTCGCTGTTAGCGTAATGAACACTCCAGTTATTAGTACCATCCTTGCTGTTGATATTGGTATATTTGATTTTGATATTTGAAAAATCTGTATTGCCGACTGTATTGCGAACCTCCTGAGTCAAGGGGCTGGCACCGTAAGCATTAGACTGACCTGCAAGAATAATAACATTTACAGGTGTTTTTCTACGCACCATTGCCTCCTCAATATCAGAAAAAACAGGTCTGAGTGCTTTGCTATCCTGTTGGAGAAGAAGCTCTCGGTCATCAATATCAAGAACACCATCAAGGCTCAGGTCACAAGCATATTTCTGTCTTGTGTTCAATTTGTCCTGATTTATAAGTGCTTTTTTGATTGCTGCTATATCCTCCTTGGTATATGGTGTACCATCAAAATCAAGGTCACCCTTAAGATAAACGTCAACCTTGTTTTTATGACCGCTTATAATCAACTGCATAAACGAACAGTCGATAACATCAAGAGAGCCGTCGCCGTCAATATCGGAGCTGAGCATACCCTCAAAATCAAGACTTGCATCAGAAAGCACCTGATTCACAAGCTGCTGATAGTCATTAACATTTACTTCATTGTCTTTAACAATGTCGCCGATATCAGCGAGAATATAGTTATCCTCGTTTTCAACCACGCTTACATTATAAACGCCGGTCTTATCAAATATGGGTGCTGAGCCTGAAGCATTGGTTTTCTGTCCCCAGATTTGCTCTGTGTTAGCATTCTGAAGAAGATATGCAATTTCACCACTTGCAAGCTCTTCAATAGATTTACCTGCAGTTGCTCCTGCTACATCAGATATTGAAAGACCATTTGTGGCTTTGCCAACACCATTCTGTGCCCGAGAGTTCCCGTCTGTTGCAGCACCTTCAAGGTAGTAGCAGTTTGAAATTGTTGCAGTGTTAGTACCCACAACACCACCAACATAGCTTGTTGCATTTACAATACCTGCATTATAGCAATTCTTAACTGTGCCGTTATTATAGCCTACAATACCGCCAACATAGGAATTGCCCATTGTTACTGTATATAAGCAATAGCAGTTATTTATTGTACCATCGTTTCTGCCTGCGATACCGCCCACATACTGACCGCCCTTCAAGAAGGCGTAGTCAACACCCACCTCTTCAACTACTGCAGATGAGCCTGTGTATCCGAAAAGACCGCCGTAAGCAACTGCGGAAGCAGTAGTGAACAAGCCGTTGATTGTATGACCCTGACCATCGAAATGACCATTGTATTTATTGGTTGCATTTCCGATAGGTGTCCATTTTCTGAATTTTGATGTATCGGTTGCCACGGTACCGTAGTCTGTAATAACACCGCTGTTATCTGTAATGTCACAAACGAGAACTGCATTGGCGTTCACATTTCCGCTGTTTACATAATCGCTGAACCAATGAAGCTCGCCTGCATTTGAAATTTCATAAACACCCTTTTCATTAGCCTCAGGTGCAATATATTTTCCGCACATATCGCAGAAGCCGTTTGTGCTTGTTGTGTTGCAGATGTCTGTTTTTGTCTGTGCAACAGATCTGAAATTTTCGCGGATAGTATTTACATCGCCGGTTGTCATATAATAGCAATATGATATAGGCTTGTAGCTTTGGAAATAAAGTGTATCAACAGCAGCAATATATGAGGTTGAGTTATGGTTAGCTGCCGGCTGACCGGGAATAAGATTTTTATTGCTTGCCACTTCATCGCTGTCCTTTAAAGACTTCAGTGTATCTCTTTCAAAAACACCTGTAAACATATTTGTCTGACCGGGACAATAAAGACCTATACCATAGCCATTTGCACCATCACCTATATATGCTGCCCAGTTTTCATTGCATTGGAAGTTCTGACCTGCACCTGCTGGCTCACCCCAGAAAACAAGGTCAGATTTTGTAACCTTAGTATTACTGTCTGACCAAGGCTCGCCACCTTCATAATAAACAAAATTATTGAGAGGCTCAACGCAATAAAAAGCAGGAAGTTCCTGAGTGGTTGTAACTGCAGGATAGCCTGAATAATCCACAAATCTGCAGGTTGCCCTTACCATACCACCCTCAAGAGTGTACCAAGCTTCCATATATGTTGGGGTAATATATTGCTCTTTCTTTGCCCAATCAAGAGGACGACATTTAACATAAATTTCGTTATTTGTTACCTTAAGGTCAACTATTTTACTTGGCTCGTTATAAAGGTTACCACCCTGAACGGGATTATAATTCCAAACAGCATCACCATACATTCCCGGCTCATAAGGATAAGAGCCTGTGCCGTAATATGACTGCTGAACAAGACGACCTGTATCGTGGGCGTTGATTAAGTTTACATTACCCTTGGTATCATATTTAGTGGAAAAAAGTGATCCTGATGTGGGAAAATCGGATGAAAAACCAACCTCAACAGGATTATTATTTGTTCCGATGCTTTTCTTTTTCTGCGCGGCAACAACATTATTGCTCAGGTCCTCCATATAGGTAAGCGCGCCACCCCAATCCAAATCGATACCGATTTTATAATAGGAGTCATTAAGATACACCATACCATAATCCTTACTGATATCGGCTGCATTGTTTAAATCAATGGAGTTCAATGTAAAATCCATTGACTTTTTATCAAGGGGTTTAAATGTAATAGTTGAAATTGAAGTTCTGGTTGTTCCGTCAAGGAATCCGTCAATATAGCCTGAGAAGGTTCCGTTCTGAGCAGGCTCCAAAAAGAATTCCTCTATTGTTCCGTTAAAATTCAGCTCACCCTTTACATAAGCATCGGAGGAATATGTTATTACATACTGATTAAAGCTACTACCTGAATAATTAAGTGTATATGTATTATTCGCTTCCTTTACTTCATACGCCGTATTGTTCAATACAATGCTTTTGCTATAAAAGGCTGAAGCATTCACCTGAAATTCTGCAGTACTGTTACCATAAGAGACAGTAATGGTCTGAACACCTGATTTTGTTATTTCAGAGGGTGAACATCTGAAGCCCTCGTCAAGATTTTCCTTTGTTCCGTCAGGGTAAGTAACGCCTACAACAAGACCTGTTGTATTAAGCTTCTCGCCCACGCAATAATTCTGCTTAACAGGAAGAGAAATAAGCTCCAGATTGCCTACAGTAACGGGATCCCATTTTGAATACAAGCAATGGCTTGCAGAATCCATAACAGTATCTGCATTTATCTCCTTACCCTTTCCATCAGGCTCTGTATACCAGCCTGCAAAAACAAGATTTTCTCTCTGAGGAACGGGAAGCTCGCCGTATGCTGCACCTGAGGTATATGTAAAAGCTTTTCTGTGAGCATAATTCTTTGCTACCTCATAAATTTCCTTTGAGCAGATTTTTATATCAGAAACAGTTACATTACTTTGGGGTGAGTTGTTATCAAATCTCACCTGAATATATCCTGTGCCCTCAGGTGTTTTAAATGTCCATTCATTCTGTCCGTATTGATATGCGAAGGTGCTTTCGTGCGATGTATACTGACCCTCTTTATTGAAATAAAAAACAAATACTTCAAAGTTGGTTGTTGTTCCGTTTGCAACATAAGAAAACACATATTCTGTATTCTCTTCAACGGCCATTGAATAAAAAGCACCTACCGAACCCATAGAAAAGGCTGTAAAAACCTCTGTACTTGTAGTGTTATTCGTAAGCACAAAGCTACCGCTTGAAATATCTGTTGTCAGTGTGCTATTTGTAGAGCCATCACCTGCATAAGCCTTTAAATTGGCGTGGTTTGCCCATTGCTCAAAAATAAACAGATTATCAAATGTAAGCTCATAAACATCTGATGCAGCATAAGCTACAGGTGTTAAAAAGCTTGCCACAAGTAACACCATACAGACACACAAAATTGATATGCGCTTCAATACCTTTTTCATATAAAAAACGACCTCCGTTATTTAATCAGCCACAAGAATCGTCTGAAAAGCTGAGTTTTCAGACGATTCTTTATTTTATTCAGAACACCAGCATACCCTGAGCAAACCAGATACCCAGCTTAAGCATTGCTTCACCACAATAATGGTAGCCATCGTTTTCACCATTCTCATTATTGTTTTCCAATTTGGATAAGCAGGTTGATGTATCAATCCAGATAGACTCAGCCAGCTTGGTTGCTGAGCTACCGTCATTTGCATAAAGCCCTGCGGTAGTTTTATTTATTACATTTCCTGCAGTTTTCTCGGGAATATACCAATAGGTTGCGTTACTTGCTTTAGCTGAGTTTACGATATCAGCATACGGCCAGATATTAACACCCTCTTTATATGCTGCAATAGCACCATCAACAAAGGGAATGCCTCCCTCCTTGTCATAGCCACCCAATTCTGTACGAACTCTGTTTATAAGAATATTCTCAAGCTCGCCATACTGCTCTGCCGTTTCCTTAATAGATGCATCGCTTTCACCCTGCATCCACATAAATGAACGGATATTAACGTTATTTGCACCGTGCTTATTGGCAATTGCCACAAGGTCTGCGCTAACAAGATCCATCATACCGTCCGCAAGATAAACTCCCAGATCTTTTTTTATGTCTCCGGCATTTGTTGCATTAAAATATTTATCGGTTGTATCATAAAGCCATTGACCGCCAAGAAAGGTTCCTGAAGCAGTTGTTTTGATGATGTACCATGTTTCATCCTTTGTTGCTTCGTTAGTTGCAAGATGGTATGCAACGCCCAGCTCAGGACCAAACCACCTATCAGCCTGACCGCCTATACCTAAGCGATAGGTTTCGAATTCACTGTTGGAGAAATGAACTCGCCAATTATTAACACCATCATCACTATTGATGTTGGTATATTTAATTTTAATATTTGAAAAATCTGTATCACCAATAGTCGCTTTAACCTCATTGGTCAAGGGGCTTATTCCATAAGCATTGGACTGACCTGCAAGAATAATTACATTTGCAGTTTTGCTTCTTAATCCGATTGCTTCTTTCATATTTGTTAAAAATGAATTTTTATTATTTACACCTTGCTTGATTAAAATATCCCTGTCATTAATATCGAGAACACTATCAAAATTCAAATCACAGGCATATTTCTGTCTTGTGTTCAGCTTATCCTGATTTATAAGCGCTTTTTTAATTGCCTGTATATCTTCCTTTGTGAATGGTACCCCATCAAAATCAAAATCGCCCTTCAAATAAACATCAATCTTATTATGACCGCTTGTTATCCGCTGCAGAAGTGAGCAGTCGATAACATCAAGGTAGCCGTCACCGTCTATATCCGAGCTGAGCATACCCTCAAAATCAAGACTTGTATCAGAAAGCACCTGATTCACCAGCTGCTGATAGTCATAGATATCCACTTCATCATCTTTAACAATATTACCAGTATCAACGAGAACATAACTATCCTCGTCCTTAACAACACTTACCTTATAGTTTCCTGTTTTATCAAAAATAGGAGCCGTGCCCGGAATATTGGAGTTCTGTCCCCAAAGCTGCTTTGTATTTGCAGCCTGCAAAAGATATGCAATTTCACCGCTTGCAAATTCTTCAATTGTTTTTCCTGAACCAATACCATTTTCAACAACGCCGTTGGAATCTGTTACAGCACCAAGAAGGTAATAGCAGTTTGAAATGGTTGCATTATTTGCGCCTGCAAAACCACCCGCATAGCTTATTGCATTTACAATACCTGCATTATAGCAATTCTTTACCGTTCCGTTATTATAACCTACAATTCCACCCACATATGAATTACCCATTATTACAGTATATAAGGCGTAGCAGTTGTTTATAGTACCCTCGTTTCTGCCGACGATACCACCAACATACTGACCGCCCTTAAGGAATGAATAGTCAACGCCTACCTCTTCAACTACGGCAGAAGAGCCTACATAACCAAAAAGACCTCCATAGGCTTCTGATGTTGCATCGGTAAACAATCCATTGATTGTATAGCCCTGACCATTGAAATTGCCGTTATATTTATTGGTTGCGTTTCCGATAGGAATCCATTTTCTGAAAGCGGATGTATCGCTTGCTACTGTGCCATAGTCTGTGAGAACATCACTGTTATCAGTAATATCGCAAAGGAGAACCGCATTTGCGTTCACATTTCCGCTATTTACATGGTCGCTGAACCAATGAAGCTCGCCCGCATTCGAAATTTCATAAACATTTTCTTTTGTACCGTCACCGTTAAGGTCATGTTTATCGGTTGTGAGAGTGGGTACCTCATACTTTCCGCAAACATTGCAAAAGCCATTAGCATAACCTACTTTGCAGGGGTCAGCAGATATTGTTGCAATTTTTTTAAAATTATTTCTTATAGTATCAACATTACCTGTCGTAATGTAATAAGCGTAAGAAAATGGATTGAAGCTCTTGAAAGTGAATGTATCAACTGCTGCAATGTACGATGTGGGACTTTCTGTTGAAGGATCAGCAGTTTCAGAGGCATCTTTGTTAAAAACTCCCGTAAGCATATTTGTTTGTTCCGGGCAATAGAGACCTATACCAAAGCTATCGGCATCGTCGCCGATATAGGCTGCCCAGTTTTCGTTACAGTTAAAAAACTGATCGGTATTTTCGCCCCAGAAACCAAGATCGCTTTCGGTCACCTTGGTGTTGCTTTCGGACCAGGGCTCGCCACCTGAATAGTACACAAAATTGTTAAGGGGTTCAACGCAGTAAAAGGCAGGGAGCTCCTGTGTGGTAGTTGCCTGGGGATAGCCTGAGTAATCAACAAATCTGCAAGTTGCTCTCATTAATCCATCTTCAAGAGTATACCAAGCTTCCATATAAGAGGGTGAAATATGCTCTGCTGTTTTGCCCCAATCAAGAGGACGGCATTTTACATATATTTCGTTGTCTGTCACTTTAAAGTCAACTATTTTACTTGGTTCATTATGTACATTACCACCCTGAACAGGGTTATAGTTCCATGGAGTACCATTATAGTTACCTAATTCATAAGGAGGAGAACCCGTTCCGTAATAAGATTGCTGAACAAGACGACCTGTATCGTTACAGTTAATCAAGTTAACGTTGCTGCTTGTTTTATTTAGAATACCGGTTTTTACTTTAGATGAAAAATCTACTTCAGTTATTTTATTTAAGCTATATTTAGGTACAGATGACATAACATCATTTGTTAAATCCTCAAGGTAGCTGAGTGCACCACCCCAGTCTAAATCAACACCAATTTTATAATTGGAATCAGAAAGATAAACCATACCATAAGAGTCGGCAGGATTTGTTGCCTTGTTAATATCAACAGCCCAAAGAGTAAAATCCATTGATTTTTTATCTAAAGGTTTAAATACTACTGACGTAATCTGAGTCTGTGTTTTTCCAGCAAGGAATCCATCAATATAGCCTGAGAAGCTTCCGTTCTGAGCAGGCTCTAAAAAGAATTCCTCAATAGTTCCGTTAAAGCTTAATTCTCCTTTTACATATGCATCAGAAGAATATGTCAATGTATACTTGTTGAAGCTGTTCCCCGAATAATTAAGAGTATATGTATTATCAACTTCCTTTACCTCATATTCGGTATTGTTTACCACAATGCTCTGATTATTGTATGCCGAAACATTTACCTGAAACTCAGCAGTACTGCTACCATAAGAAACCTTAATTATCTGAGTTCCTGTTTTAGTTAATTCGGAAGGAGTACATCTGAAGCCCTCATCAAGATTCTCCTTTGTTCCGTCAGGGTATGTAACCCCTATGACAAGACCTGTTACATTAAGCTTCTCTCCAAGGCAATAATTCTGCTTAATCGGAAGAGAAACAAGCTCTAAGTCTCCCTTAGTAGCCGGATCCCATTTTGAATACAAAGCATAACTTCCGGAATCCATAACTGTTTCTGCAGTTATCTCTTTTCCTTTTCCGTCAGGCTCTGTAAACCATCCTACAAAAACCAGATTTTCTCTCTGAGGAGCAGGAAGAGTACCATATGTTGCACCTGAATTATATGTAAATGCTTTTCGATGAGTATAATTCTTTGAAAACTCGTAAACTGACTTTGTACAGATTCTGATATCAGAAACGGTTACATTACTCTGAGGTGAATTGTTATCAAATCTTACCTGAATATAGCTTGTTCCCTCAGGAGTTTTAAAGGTCCATTCATTTTGTCCGTATTGATAAGCAAATGCAGACTCGTGAGATGTATAATTACCCTCTTTATCAAAATAAAAAACAAAGGTTTCAAAACTGGCTGTTGTTCCATTTGCAATATAAGAAAATGTATACTCTGTATTTTCTTCAACGGCCATTGAATAAAACAAATCCACAGAAGACATTGAATATGTGGTAAAAATCTCGTTAGTTGAATTATTTGTAAGTATGACGCTGCCATTTTCAATATCAACAGCTATCGTACTGCTTGTAGAACCATCAACAGAATGCACATTTAAATTAGGGTAATTTGCCCACTGCTCAAAAACAAACATATTGTCAAATGCGAGTTCAAAAACTCCTGATGCCGCATAAGCTACAGGTGTTAAAAAGCTTGCCACAAGCAAAACCACACAAACACACAAAACCGCTGCGCGTTTCAATACCTTTTTCATATAAAAAAACGACCTCCGTCATTTAATTGTTATACACAAAAATCATACCATAATATACACCTTTCCTCAATGCACCATTCTGACAAAAAAGCCTTGTTGCGTTTAGTGAAAACCTACCGCGAAAGTAACAGTTAGTGATTTTTCCGTAAACAAAACGAAACCGACACCTGACTTTCAGATGTCGGTCATAATTTATTGTAATTGACTTAAAGGTATAGCCCACATTTTATAATGCCGTTATTTTTTTCGCACAGCAAGTCCGAAGGAAAGCGTCAGAATTGCAAAGGTCAACATAGTAACACTCCACATCAGATTGCTACCATCTGACAGAATCTGCACAATTTCCTGCACAGAAGCCAGAATACCGACCACACCAAACACTGTAATCAGATTTATAACTCGTGAGCTTCGAATATTTTCCAATTCCTGTTGCTGCGCAACCAGAATCTCAATTTTTGTACTGATATCGCTGACTGCCGATTCCACATCAAAAACCTCTAACAAAAAACCATAAATCTGGCGAACATTATTCCAACGAGAGAGGTTAGCTGAGCTTACCGTACCCAACGCTTGGAAATTCAGGAGGTTTCTTTTCAGTTGAATAATTGACTTAAGCTTCTGCTTTTGCAGATTTGATATCATTTCAGTAAAGCGTAAGCAGGTATATTTTTCATAAAGCGCTAACAATGTAATCGGCAAACCATCTGTGGCTTGAACAACCATTTCAGCCTTCAAATCCAATTCACCGCTAGCATCAGCCACTGCATAGGCGGTAGTCTGCGAGGTAACGCAACAGCCCCACCTGTAACCTCCACGACTCACATTTTTAACCGCATAGGCATAGCGCACATCGTCCTCCGAATCGTCTTCAAAGGAAGCTTCAGGGTCATGCATCTGGTGAAGATGAAAGGTAATCTCCCGAAGGCTCTCCAAGGAAGAAAAAAAGGTATCGCTCAAGCCTAAAATATAGGTGTATGCCTCCAACAGCATAGATGAATTATTATCGTAAAAGCGCTCTAAATTCCAAGATTCACAGAGCTTTTGCAACCATTCGTCCAAGATAAAATCGGAAGAGCTTCCGTTCTTATAGGAGATTGAAAAAACAGCAGGATTAACTGCATAACCCGGATTGCATATTTTTTTCAATGCTTCCATTTTATCAAAAGAGATTCCTATGCACAAAAATGCTATCTTGGTATTGAATACATACAGATATGAATCTAAAATTTCAAAACGATATGCTTCCTCTCCTTCGGAAACCATACAATGCTCATAACCCGCTCCATTATCAAGAGAAGTACGCATCGTCTCAGCCACAATTTTATATACTGTGCCCACCGAATCCCCTTGTTCTCCATTGAACATCTGCTTAATATTTTCATTGATATCCATGGTAGTTATCGGACACTGCTCTATGCCACTCCCCGAAATAATCGGCATATCGACCATTTGAGAATATTTAAAAGGAACAATCAGATACGCGCCAAATTTAAAATTCATATCTATTTACCTCTTTCGACAATTTTCTCAATTATATCATAAAGCCACTCTGTATGCAATATTCCACGAGAGGAAAAGGGATATCCGTCATAGCAACTCCACCTTTCACTTTTATTATACTTCAACAAAACAAAAAAGCAAGGCAACGCCTTGCAAAATACCTGTTTCCTATTATTAAGTTTGCACAAAGAGTAACATCGTTGATGCGAAATAAAAAATCACGGCGCAAGCCGTGTATGTAATCCGTCGCAAGACGGAATGTAATCGCAACCTTGGTTGCGTATGTAATCATTTCAAAAAGAAATGTATGTTATCAATACGAAGGATTGCAGAAATACACCTTTGGTGATGACATACACGCTCCGCGCGATTACATTCGCCTGACGGCTGATGATATGCCATTGCTTTCGCAATGGATAAAAAAATAGATTTGCTTTCGCAAGTCTATTTTTTGGTGGGAGCGGGTGGATTCGAACCACCGAAGGCGGTGCCAACAGATTTACAGTCTGCCCCCTTTGGCCACTCGGGAACACTCCCATGTTCACTATTCAAAAAAATGGAGCTGGTGGACGGACTCGAACCCCCGACCTGCTGATTACAAATCAGCTGCTCTACCAACTGAGCTACACCAGCAACTTAATGCTTGACTACTATACCACAAAAGATATTGCTTGTCAAGAGAAATTTTTAAATTTTTTCAAAAAGTTTTTTCAACCTCTTTTGCCATAAAATTACCGCTTCTTTCGCCTTGCATTTATTATACCAATAATATATAATTTCTATGACATTTTATGGATTGGTGTATAAAAATGAAAATCAATTATCAGAAGATGCTCGATGATGTAATCGAGAAAAACAAAATGCTGAACATCAAGCCCTCACTTTTGCTCCACGCCTGCTGTGCGCCCTGCTCAAGTGCGGTTCTGGAATATTTATATGAGCATTTCAATATTACCTTATTTTTCTACAACCCCAACATTTCTCCCGAAAGCGAATTCAACTACCGCCTTGAAGAATTAAAAAGGCTTATTGTTGAGATGAATTTCAGCGATATTGAAATAGTTGCTCCTGATTATGACAATAATGAATTTGAAGAGCTTGCAAAAGGTCTTGAAGATTTACCCGAGGGCGACAAGCGATGCAAAAAATGCTACCGCCTGAGACTTATGAAAACCGCAGAATACGCAAAAGAAAAGGGCTTTGATTATTTCACAACTACCCTTTCAGTAAGTCCTTATAAAAACGCCCAAGCGCTCAACGAAATCGGCGGCAAGATGGAAGAAGAATATGGAATTAATTATCTTTATTCTGATTTCAAAAAGAAAGAGGGCTACAAGCGCTCCTGTGAGCTTTCCCGAGAATATAACCTTTACAGACAAAACTACTGCGGCTGCATATACTCAAAGCAAATTGCAGAAAAGAACGAGGAGAAAAACAATGACTGATTTAAAGCCCGAAAGAGTATTTTATTATTTCAAGCAGATAAGCGATGTGCCTCGCGGTTCAGGTAACTGCAGCGGTATAGCTCGCTTTTGTAAAAACTTTGCAGTAAACCACAATTTAAAATATGTAAAAGACGATGCAAACAATGTTATCATCTTCAAGGACGGTACAGCAGGTTATGAAAACAGCGAGCCCGTTATTCTTCAGGGTCATACAGATATGGTCTGCCAGAAAACCGAAAAGGCAACAACTGATTTCATAAACCGAGGAATCGAGCTTTTCGTTGACGGAGATTTTCTTAAGGCAAAAGAAACAACCCTTGGCGCAGATAATGGTATTGCCGTTGCAATGATTCTTGCAATTCTTGAAAGCGACAATATTCCCCACCCTCCCATTGAAGCAGTTTTCACCTCCGATGAAGAAATCGGTCTTATTGGTGCAGGAGAGCTTGACAAAAGCGTTCTTTCTGCTAAAAAAATGATTAACCTTGACTCCGAAGAGGATGACACTGTTACAGTTTCTTGTGCAGGCGGTTGCCATTTTCTTGCACAGACTACTGTGGACTATAAGGAACAGAATGGCATAAAAATCACCCTTACGCTTCAAGGACTCAAGGGCGGTCATTCAGGCATTGAAATTAATAACAACCGAGTAAATGCTGATGTTCTTGCAGGAAGATTTTTAAATCATCTAAAAAAACACTGCGATTTTGAGATTATCAATATTTTCGGTGGCGACAAGGACAACGCCATTCCAAATAAATGCACAATTGAGCTTTGCGTTGAGGATGCAGATTCATTTATCAAGACTGCAGAAGAATATCTCAACATCATAAAAGCAGAAATCTCTGACCGTGAAAATGGCTTCAAATTCAATTTTGAAAAAGGCGAATTGGCAGATTATAAGGTTTTTAGCGAAAAAATAAAATCCAAGCTCATTTTTGCTCTCACCTGCGTTCCTAACGGGGTTCTTGAAATGAGTGCTGATATTGAAGGTCTCGTTCAGACCTCATTAAACCTCGGCATACTTAATATTGAAGACAATGCCTTGTCCCTCCGCTTTGGTTTAAGAAGCAATAAAAAATCGGGACTCGCCTTCCTTGTTGAAAAGCTTCAGGCATTTTTCGATTCAATTAATTGGGATTGCTCCACAAATGGTCATTATCCCCCTTGGGAATACAAGGAGGATTCCTCTCTTCGCGAGCTTTACAAGGAGGTTTACACAGACTATTTCGGTAAAGTTCCTAAGATTGAAGCAATTCACGCAGGTCTTGAATGCGGCGTTTTTGCAGATGCAATTGATGGAATTGACTGCATTTCAATCGGACCGGCTCTTTACGATGTTCATACAGTTAACGAAAGGCTGAGCATTTCCTCTACTGAAAATGTTTTCAGCATGCTTTTGAAAACATTGGAAAAATTGAAATAATTAATATATTGTAATTATTGAGACTTTATGATAGAATAAGCCGATTATTTTATGTAATGCTATTTTTAGCGTTAAAGATTGGAGAAAATATGGACAACAAATCTAATTTCAAGCCGTATGTTCCGGCAGAAAAGGTAACTCCTGAAATTACAGTTACCTCCATTGTTATGGGTATCATTCTGGCGGTTGTTTTCGGTGCGGCAAATGCTTATCTCGGTCTTCGAGTTGGTATGACTGTTTCTGCTTCAATTCCTGCAGCAGTTATTGCTATGGGTGTTATCCGCATTATTATGCGCAGAAACTCAATTCTTGAAAGCAATGTAGTACAGACCATCGGTTCTGCAGGTGAATCTCTCGCGGCAGGTGCTATTTTCACTCTTCCCGCTCTTTTCCTTTGGGCAGCAGAGGGCAAAATGGACAAGCCCGACCTTGTTGAAATCACTCTTATTGCTCTTATCGGCGGTCTTCTGGGTGTTTTCTTTATGATTCCCCTTCGTAATGCTCTTATTGTTAAGGAGCATGGAGTTCTTCCCTACCCCGAAGGAACTGCTTGTGCAGAAGTTCTTCTTGCAGGTGAAAAGGGCGGTGCAAATGCAGGTACTGTTTTCGCAGGTATGGGCTTTGCTGCACTTTTCAAATTCATCATTGACGGTCTTAAGCTCGTATCCGGTGAAATTTCCTTCAGAGTCAAAGGCTTTGCAGGTGAAATCGGTACTCAGATTTACCCTGCTGTTATGAGCGTTGGTTATATCTGTGGTGCAAGAATCGCTTCTTTTATGTTCGCAGGCGGTATCGTCAGCTGGCTTGTTCTTATTCCTATAATTGTTCTTTTCGGTTCAGAGCTTACTCTTTACCCCGGAACTGCCCCCATCGGCGAGCTTTTTGCAGAGGGTGGCGCAAGCGCTATCTGGAGCACATATATCCGCTACATCGGTGCAGGTGCTCTTGCGGCAGGCGGTATCATCAGCCTTGTAAAATCTCTTCCCCTTATTGTTAAAACCTTTACAGGCGCTTTAAAGAGCATGAAGGGTGCAGGCGCTTCATCATCAGAGCGTACAGCAAGAGATATCAACCTTAAAATCGTTATTGCTGCAGTTATTATTCTTGCATTCCTTATCTGGTTAATTCCTGCTATTCCTGTTTCACCCGTAGGTGCAATTATCATTGTTATCTTCGGTTTCTTCTTTGCAACCGTTTCTTCAAGAATGGTTGGCCTTGTTGGTAGCAGTAATAACCCTGTTTCAGGTATGGCTATTGCAACACTTCTTATTGCAACTCTTATCCTTAAGGTTACAGGTGCAGACGGTGTTGACGGAATGTGCAGTGCAATTGCAATCGGTTCGATTATCTGTATTGTTTCCGCTATTGCAGGTGATACATCTCAGGACCTTAAAACAGGTTATATTTTAGGTGCAACTCCCAGAAAACAGCAGACAGGTGAATTAATTGGTGTTATTGCTTCCGCTCTTGCTATCGGCGGTACACTTTACCTTCTCGACTCTGCATGGGGCTTTGGTTCAGACGAGCTTGGCGCTCCTCAGGCAACTCTTATGAAGCTTATCGTTGAGGGCGTTATGGGTGGCGATTTACCCTGGGTTCTCGTATTTATCGGTGTATTTATTGCTGTTGCAGTTGAAATTATCGGTATTCCCGTTCTTCCCTTTGCAATCGGTGTTTATCTTCCCGTTCAGCTTAATGCTTGTATTATGGTGGGTGGTCTTATCAGACTCGCTCTCGACAAGATTAAAGGCAAAAAGGCAGAGCATAAAGAAGAAATTGTTAATGATGGTATTCTCTTCTGCTCAGGTATGATTGCAGGTGAAGGTCTTGTTGGTATAGTTCTTGCTCTTCTTGCAGTATTCGGCATTGACAAAGCGCTCAACCTTTCTGAAAAGCTCGGTATTCCTGCAGCAGTTTCAGACCTTGGCGGCTTACTCCTCTTCGCTTTAATCATTCTTTCAGTCCTTAAATTCACAATTTGGAAAAAGCGTGATAAAAAGATATGAAAAATAATATAAATAACGAAAACTATCTTGAAAAAAAGCCAATTTGCAAGAACGGTCTTAACTGGTCCAAGGACGAAAACGGCAGCGTTACTCTTGAAATGGAAAACAAGGGCGTTGCTAATAGAATAATGCAGAAGCTTATTAAAAAACCTAAAATCAGTTACATTCACCTTGACGAAATGGGTAGCTTTGTATGGCCCCTTATGGATGGTGAAAGAGATATTCTTGAAATCGGAAAATTTGTTGAAGAACATTTCGGTGAAAAGGCAAATCCCCTTTATGAAAGGCTTTCACAATATTTCAAGACTTTGGAAAAATATAATTTTATAGAATACAAATAAATTTAAAGTCAGTTAGAAGAATTTCTCTTTTAACTGACATTTTTTCTTGCATTGATGCCTTGTTTTTTATATACTGAAAGCATAAATGAGGTGGATATTATGAATAATGTTGATTTTTTTAAAAATGCAGGCTACGGAATGATGATGCACTTCGGTCTTTATTCTCTTTTAGGCGGAGAATACAAGGGCAAATTCGGTGATAATTATGCAGAATGGATTGGCTCTCATTTTGCAATCCCTATTAAAGAATATGAAAAATTAGCCTCTGCCTTCAACCCGATTTATTTTAACGCGGATGAAATAATCAGGCTTGCAAAGGACTGCGGTATGAAATACTTTGTTGTTACAACAAAGCATCACGACGGATTTGCTCTTTTTCATTCAAAGGTTGACAAATACAATGTTGTTGATGCAACACCCTACGGCAAGGACATCATTGAAGAACTTGCAAACGCTTGTGCAAAGCACGATGTTAAGCTTGGTTTCTACTATTCCCAGGACCTTGACTGGCACGAAAAACATGGTGGCGGTTATCTTTCAAACCCCATGGGTTGCTCGGGCGTTACCTGGGATAACAGTTGGGATTTTCCAAATCCCGAAGAGAAGAATTTTGACATTTGCTTTGAAAACAAAATTCTCCCGCAAATAAAGGAGATTATGTCAAACTATGGTGATATCTTCCTCGCATGGTTTGATGTGCCTATGACATTAAACGATAAGCAAAGCAAAATTATTTACGATACAGTTAAGTCTTTACAGCCTGACTGCCTTATAAACTCTCGTTTGGGGAATGGTATGTATGACTATGTTTCCTTGGGCGACAACGAAATTCCCGAAACTAAAGAGGAATGGGAAAAACTTTCAAAAATCGACCCCGATAAGGTAAATTATCAGAGCATTGACGGATTTAAACCCAGTCCCTATGGATTATATGAATCAGCTTGTACACTTAACAACTCCTGGGGCTTTTCATACAGAGACCATAACTGGAAATCCCCTGAAGAGCTTTATAAAAACAAAAAGCACCTTAACGAATTGGGAATTAACTATCTTGTTAATGTAGGACCTGACCACCTTGGAAGAATACCCGGTCCGTCTATTGAAATTTTAAGAAAAGCGGCAGAGATGGAGAATAAATAATGCTTAAAGTAATGACTTTCAATATTCAACATGCTCTGGATTATCAAAAGCAAGTTATTGATTTTGATTTGTTCGTTAATGCCATAAAAAAATATGGTGCAGATGTTTGCGGACTTAATGAGGTGCGCGGTGCAGGGCCCGTTGAGGGCTACACCGATCAGACCACCGCAATTGCTGACGGCTTAGGCTTCAACGGCTATTTCGGCGAGGCCATCAAGGTTCAAGGCACAAGCCCTTACGGAAATGCTATTGTAAGTAAAGCACCCTTCAAATCCGCCGAAACTATTGCTATACCTGACCCCATAATAAAAAAAGGAAAATACGGTTTTGAATCGCGTTGTATTATTAAAGCAATTCTTAATTTCGAGGGTAAAGATATCTGCTTTCTTATTTGCCATATGGGGCTCAACAAAAGCGAGCAGAAAAATGCGGTTGAAACAATTTGCGGTTTGCTTGATGAAATAAATACCCCTGTAATTTTAATGGGCGATTTTAACACAACACCCGAAGATAAGGTTTTAAAACCAATACGAGAAAGACTCAAGGATACCGATGATTTTAACCCCGTTAAAAATCACGGAACTTACCCCTCGGACAAGCCAAACGAAAAAATTGATTACATATTTTACAGAGATTTAAAATGCTTAAAGACTGAAACTATCGAAGAAATATTTTCAGACCATTTGCCGATTATTGCAGAATTCGAGCCATAAAAAATACTGTGGGAGAAAAACTCTCACAGTATTTTTATTTCGTCCTTAATCCTTTTGGATAGTGGTTTTTGGCTCTGCCGTTTGAAACCTTCGCTCCGCCTAAAGCACAGCCGTCAACCATAACAACCGCCCAACCATTGGAGCAATCGGCGTCAATTTCTTCACCGTGAAGATATTTTTTCACTTCTTCGCTGTCTGCAGTAAGATTGATTTTTCTTTTAAAGCAGTCACCCATAGCCATAAAGAACTGATGATGGGGTTGAATATAATTCTTTTTTATTTCACCAATTGTCACACCAACGGAAAATGCCGTTACATTTTTTACATCAAAATCAGGTGTAAAATAAATGGGCGTTCCCTTATGCATTAAAACATTCTCTTTTTCGTATTCAGTTAATGTTTCATCAAGAAAATCAAAAACTGTTTTATCAATTTTATCAGCTTTCTTTTTCGGTTTTTCGAAACTACCGTAATAAGTTTCTTTGTTATGAAGAACCGCCATAAACTGACCTTCTCCCCTATTTTTATGGGGATAAAATCTTCGGGCGTAAGAAATATTTTCACACTTACAGCCATCAAAGAAGATGCCGTCCTCGGTGTTTTCTTCAACAACCGTTCTCACCCTTACAATTTCAAATTCGGGGTGGGCTGAAAGGAAAGAGTCAACCATCATTTCATTTTCTTCAAGAGAAAATGTGCAGGTAGCATAAACGATATAACCGCCGTTTTTAAGGCAAATTGCTGCATTTTCTAATATTTCCTTTTGCCTTTCGGCGCATTTCAAAACATTTTCGGGGCTCCATTCCTCAATTGCAATATCTTCCTTTCGGAACATACCCTCTCCTGAGCAAGGCGCATCCACCATAATCAAATCAAATGTATCGGGAAAAATCTTTGCGAGCTTGCCTGTATCGGTACAGGTAGTAACAGTTTTTTTTACTCCTAATCTTTCGACATTCCCTGTAAGGATTTTGCATCTTGACGGAATAATCTCGTTGGAAACAAGAACGCCATTTTCACCCAGCTTATTTCTCAACTGACTACTTTTTCCACCGGGAGCTGAACACATATCAAGAACTGTCCATTCAGGGTCAATTTCAACACATTCTGCAGGTGCCATAGCTCCCGGCTCCTGAACATATATCATTCCTGCGTGATGATAGGGGTGGTTTCCGATTTTGTCATAATCAAAATAATACCCGTTTTCTACATAGGGAATTTTTTCTTCTGAAAATGTATTAATTTTCTCAAAATCCTCAATACTTATTTTATCGGTATTAACTCTGAATGCTCTTACAGGGGCTTCGTTCACCGCTTTTTCATAGGCTTCCAAATCATCACCTAAAAGCTTTTTCATTCTTTCGGCAAATTCAAAGGGTAATTTTTTCATCATTCGTCACCCAATTCTGTTTCCGCATAAAGCATACACATACCAACAGATGTAATAGCCGCAGTTTCTGTGCGGAGAATTCTTTTACCGAGAGAAATTGTTTTACCGCCCATCTCAACAGCAGCTTCAATTTCTTTTTCGTCAAAGCCACCCTCGGGGCCGATGAATATACCGATGCTCATACCGCTTTTGATTTCTGAAAGCGCTTCCTTTGTAGCTTTCATTCCATCCTTGTTTTCATACGGAACGAGAATAACATCAAGCTCTTCCGCCATTTTCAAGGCATTTTTATATGAAACAACATCTTTGATTTCAGGTATAATTGTCCTTTTGCTCTGCTTTGCGGCACTTTCTGAAATTGCCTGCCAACGGGAAATTTTGCTTTTCTTTTTCTTTTCTTCAATTTTAACAACACATCTGCTCATTTCAACGGGTACAATACTGTAAACGCCCAATTCAACACATTTCTGAATTATAAGCTCCATTTTGTCGCTTTTAGGAAGGCCTTGAAAAAGAACTATTTTTATAGGCAGATTTGTGTCCTGATAATTTTCCTTGATTATCTTCGCAACAACACTATCGCTATTAATTGCTTCAATAAAGCAAAGGTTACTGACACCATCCTCGCTTACAAGAAAGCTGTCGCCCTTCTGCATACGAAGCACATTTGTAATATGGTTATAGTCAGCGTCTGTTATGTAATAGCAGTCGCCTACTCTTTTTTCTTTATCAACAAAAAAATTAAACATTTTGTCACCCTTGAAAATCAATATTGAAAATATTTTATCAAAAGCAACATGTTTTTTCAACTGTAAATACATTAAACGTTTTTTGTGAGCATATTTATTTTTTATATATGGGAAAAACTGTGGAAAAATATGGAGGAATTTACAAAAAAGTCTTGATTTGTTCATAAATAAGAGGTATTATATATTTAGCACTCAACAACAGAGAGTGCTAAAAAGAAATTAAATCACTTTATATATAGGAGGCTATACTATGACACTCAAACCCTTAGGCGACAGAGTTGTTCTCAAATTCTGCGAAGCAGAGGAAACCACCAAAGGCGGTATCATTCTCGCTGCTGCATCTCAGGAAAAACCCCAGACTGCAGAAATTCTTGCAGTTGGTCCCGGCGGAATCGTTGACGGCAAGGAAATCAAAATGGAGGTTAAAGTCGGCGACAAGGTAATTCTCAGCAAATATTCAGGCACAGAGGTTAAAATCGACGGCGAAAACCTTATCATCGTTCGTCAGAACGAAATTCTTGCTATTGTAGAATAAGGAGGCATATATAAATGGCTAAACAAATCATTTACGGCGAAGAAGCTCGCAGAGCTCTTCAGGCAGGTATCGATAAATTATGTGATACTGTTAAAATCACACTCGGCCCCAAAGGCAGAAACGTTGTTCTTGACAAGAAATACGGTGCACCTCTCATTACAAATGACGGTGTTACAATTGCTAAGGAAATCGAGCTTGATGACCCCTTTGAAAATATGGGTGCTCAGCTTGTAAAAGAGGTTTCCACAAAAACAAATGATGTTGCAGGTGACGGTACAACAACTGCTACTCTTCTTGCTCAGGCTCTTGTTCGCGAGGGTATGAAGAATGTTGTTGCAGGTGCAAATCCTATGGTACTCAAAAGAGGTATCAAGCTTGCAGTCGACAATGTTGTTGAAACAATCAAGGCTAACTCAAAGCCCGTTGAAAGCACAGACGATATTGCAAGAATTGCAACCGTTTCTTCTGCAGATGAAAACATCGGTGCTCTTATTGCAGAGGCTATGGAAAAGGTTACTGCAGACGGCGTTATCACAGTTGAGGAAAGCAAAACTGCAGAAACAAGCTGTGATGTTGTTGAGGGTATGCAGTTTGACCGCGGTTACATTTCTCCCTATATGGTAACAGATACCGATAAAATGGAAGCAGTAATCGACGATCCCTTCATTCTTATTACAGATAAAAAGATTTCTAATATTCAGGAAATTCTTCCCCTTCTCGAGCAGATTGTTCAGGCCGGTAAAAAGCTTGTTATCATTGCAGAAGACATCGAGGGCGAAGCTCTCGCAACTCTTCTTGTAAACAAGCTCCGTGGAACATTCACCTGTGTTGGTGTTAAGGCTCCCGGCTTCGGTGACAGAAGAAAAGAAATGCTCCGTGACATTGCAATCCTTACAGGTGGCGAGGTTATCACAGAGGAGCTCGGTCTCGACCTTAAGGATGCTGCTGTTACTCAGCTCGGTAGAGCTCGTCAGATTAAAATTTCTAAGGAAAACACAATCATCGTTGACGGCGCAGGCGATAACAACGAAATCTCTGCAAGAGTTCAGCAGATTAAATCTCAGATTGAAACAACAACATCTGATTTCGACAGAGAAAAGCTTCAGGAAAGACTTGCAAAGCTTTCAGGCGGTGTTGCTGTTATCCGCGTTGGTGCAGCAACAGAAACAGAAATGAAGGAAATGAAGCTTCGTATCGAGGATGCTCTCGCAGCTACAAAGGCAGCTGTTGAGGAAGGCTATGTTGCAGGTGGTGGCGTTGCTCTCCTCAATGCAATTCCTGCTCTCGATGCTTTCATCGCCTCTCTTGATGATGCAGATGTTAAAACAGGTGCAAAAATCGTTCGCAAGGCTATCGAAGAGCCTGTTCGTCAGATTGCAGCTAATGCAGGTCTTGAGGGTTCAGTTATTATCGACGGAATTCTTCGTTCCGAAAAGCTTGGCTACGGCTTCAACTTTGCAAACGAAGAATACACAGATATGGCTAAAGCAGGTATCCTTGACCCCACTAAGGTTACTCGCTCAGCACTTCAGAACGCTTCAAGCGTTGCAGCAATGGTTCTTACAACAGAGAGCCTTGTTACAGACAAACCCGATCCCGCAGCAGATGCAGCTCAGGCAGCAGCAATGGCAGCGGCTCAGGGCGGCGGAATGTATTAAACTTCAAAACCCTCTCACTCTTCGGAGCGAGAGGGTTTTTAGCTATCAGTCGCCAGTCACCAGACGCCAGAATTTGTTTTTATAATTTATATTGCAATTTATTACTATAATCTGCTACAATACATTTATAAAATAAATTTCTTTTGGGAGTGTTATTATGAGCGAAACAAAAAGAACTTATATACCCTTTAACGAATGGAAAGAATCCTCAAAACAGACAGAATATACAGAAAGAACACCTCTTCTTTCTCCTGACGGCGAGCTTCTTGTTAAGGGTTGGGCAAGACACAATGTATTTGATTACGAGCGTTCATTTTCAAAGCCCAACAAGAGAAAAAAGGAATGGGATTTCTATCAGTTAGGCAACAAGGATTATTCCGTTCAGATAAGCTTTGCTAATATTTCTATCGGTGGCTATGCAGCAGCAAAGCTTATTGATATTAAAAACGGCAAGGTTCTTGCAGATGCTTTCGCTCTTTTCCTTGGTGGCGACAATAAATATATTCTCCCAAAAAGAGGCGATGCACCCAACCGCTTCAAGGCTAAGGTTGGCAAGGCAGAGTTAGATTTTGATACAAAGGAAAACTCAAGAACACTTTATTTCAAAATGCCTGTTAAGGACAAAATTGTTGAATGTAACTTCCAGATGGACATTATGCCCGGTCTTGAAAATATTACGACAGTTCTCCCCTTCCCAAATGCACCCACAAAATACTTTATGACCACAAAGCAGAACTGTATGCCCTGCGAGGGTACATTCAAATATGGTGACGAGGTTTGGGAATTCTCAAAGGAAAACACCTTCTGCGCTCTTGACTGGGGTCGAGTTAACACTCCCTATCAGATGGTTTGGTATTGGGGCAACGGCTCAACCTATTTAACTGATGCTGAGGGCAAAAAGCATATTTTCGGCTTTGAAATCACTTGGGCAATCGGTGATGAAAGCAACGCAACCGAAACCTGCATTTTCTATGACGGAAAGGCTCATAAATTCGGTGCAGTTGATGTCGAAACCTTCCCCAAGCCCGATAAATATATGAATGATTGGAAATTCATTTCCGAGGACGGCAGATTCAATCTTACAATGAAGCCCTTCTTCGACCAGCATTCCGATATGAACTTAGGCATTGCAAGAATGCACACTCATCAGGTTCACGGTCTCTGGAGCGGTGATGTAACTCTTGACGACGGCACAAAGCTTGAAATCAAGGATATGTATGCCTTCTGCGAGTATGTAGAAAATAAGTGGTAATTGATTGATAGCATAAAGATATTGTTTAAATGCAGAATGCAAAATTGAGAATGCAGAATTATCGGGGCAAAGCCGATTATAAGATTTGTAACACTTAAAATAATATGATAAACAAAAAAAGAATTCAGGACGATAAATGTCTTGAATTCTTTTATATAATAGCGTCGCAGACCCTTCAATTCTGCATTTTGCATTCTGAATTCTGCATTAAGTACTGTTCTGCCTTACCACTAAAACTACAATAAAAAAATCAGGTGGTTGAATTTCAACCACCTGATAATTTTTTGTTTTATTCTGCCTTAGCAGCTGCTTTTCTTTCAGCTTTTTTCTTGCGGGTTTTATAAGTATTCAATTCCTGAACACAGTCATCGGGTAAATCGCAATCGCCAACGGAAACAACAAGCTTATTGTAAAGACCCTTGAAGTTTGAACCGCCAGTTGCGAGGATTTTATTTTTCTTTGCGTATTTGATAAATTCTGCCTTTTCTTCGTCAGAAAGCTCGGGAGAATAAACCTCAACGCCGTCAAGACCTGCTTTAACAAGCTCGTCCACAAGATTTTTATTCTTGCAACGCTGGGGGTTAGCAAGAACTGCTATACCGCCTGCCTCGTGAATCTGCTTGAGAACATCAAAAATGTCTTCATATTCGGGAACATTATTGATATTGCCGTCAACATCGTTAGAGAAAAGCTTTTTATAAAGGTCACCATAAATTCTGTCAGTATAGCCTGCTTCCATAAGAGCCTGCATAATGTGAACCTTGAAAATATTTGTTGAGCCTGATGCACATTTAACAACAAATTCAGGAGTTATGGGATAACGCTGAGCTGCCTTGAGCATCATAATATGAGAGGATTTTTTTCTGATAAGAGAGCTGCGACGGCAAAGACCCTCAAGTCTGTCAGGGAAATCAGGCTTATAGCAAAGCATATGTATTTCCTGACCTGTAGTCTTGTCTGTACCTGAAAGCTCAACACCGGGAATAACTGTAACGCCGTGTCTTTCGCCGATAACCTTACCTCTGACTGTACCTGCAAGGCAGTCATGGTCTGTAATCGCGATGGTTGATACACCGCGCTTTTTAGCGAGTATGACTAAATCCTCGATACCGAGAGTACCATTTGACAATCGAGTATGGCAATGCAAATCCGCTGACAAAAAAATCCATCCTTTCGTACTTCCGCTATAACGAAATTAATTCCACATTTACCTAAATTTAAATCAAGCTATATATACTTTTTTGCTAAACCCCTGTTTTTTCTGCAAAATAGCATATATACCCCGAATATATCGATACTATCATTTTACACTAAATCCCCAAAAATTGCAAGAGATTTTCTTTTTCTTTTTTAGAAAAAAGAAATATTTTTTATCAGTAATATAAACATATAGTTTGATTTTTTTATATGCGTATGTTATTATTTTTAAAGAATGTTTTTTCAGGAGTAAAATATGTCTAAAACGGTTTTTGTAGCTATCAGCGGTGGCGTTGACTCTGCCGCAGCAGCAATACTTTTAAAGGAGAGCGGATTCAATGTCCGTGGCGTTACTCTGCGCCTTAAGCCCGATAATCTTGCAGACAAGGATATCGAGGACGCTAAAGCCGTAGCAGACACACTTAATATTCCTCTTGATGTTCTCGATATGAGAGAGGAATTCAAAAAGGTTACTGACTATTTCTGTAAGGAATATCTTGAGGGCAGAACTCCGAACCCCTGCGTTATGTGTAACCCCAATGTTAAATTGGGAAAGCTTCTTGAATACACTCTCGCTCAGGGCTGTGACCTTTTAGCAACAGGTCATTATGCAAACATCATTAAAGACGAAAATGGCGTTTACTATATAAAAAGGAACCCATCAAGCAAGGACCAGAGTTATTTTTTATGCGGTCTTAATCAGCATATTCTCTCCCATGTAATTTTCCCTATTGCGGATTTATCAAAGCCTGAAATCCGTCAACTGGCATCGGACAATAACATTCCTGTTGCAGAAAAGAAGGACAGTCAGGAGGTTTGCTTCATTCCCGATAATGACTACATCTCCTTTATCGAGAGAGAGTTCAACCCCCAAGCAACTCCCGGCGACTTCCTTTCATCAAGCGGTGAAAAATTAGGAACCCATTCAGGGATATATAAATACACAATCGGTCAGAGAAAGGGTCTCGGGGCATTCGGAAAGCCAATGTATGTGCTTTCAATTGATGCAGAAAAAAATGCCGTAATAATCGGCGACAACCCCGAGCTTTTCAAGGACAAAATATATATAAAAGATATCAATTTTTTGTCAGGCGAAGCACCCTGCAACGAAATAGACTGTGAGGTTAAAATCCGTTGCGCTGCAAGACCTGCAAAAGCAACCCTTACTCTTTCGGGTGATATGGGAAAAATCATTTTCGCAGAGCCTCAAAGAGCCGCTGCACCCGGTCAGACCGCAGCAATTTATATTAACGATATTCTCATTGGCGGAGGTACAATATGCAATCCTTAAAAATGCTTTATAAAATAGGCCACGGACCCTCAAGCTCACATACTATGGGTCCTCAGTATGCCGCAGAATATATTAATCAGAATTTTCCTGATGCCGCATTCGTAAAGGTTATTCTTTACGGCTCACTTGCTCTCACAGGCGAGGGCCACGGCACAGACAAGGTTCTCAGAGAAACAATTTCTGCACCAAACGAGCTTGTTCTTGATACTGAAACCAAGGATTTGCCCCATCCCAATACACTTGATTTTATCGTTTATGACAACGATAAAAATGAGGTTGCAAGGGTACGCGCTATGAGTATTGGCGGCGGCGAAATCCGTATAGAGGGTGTACCTGCGGTTACCGCTCCCGAAATTTATCCCCAAAAGAATTTTGACGAAATCAAGGAATACTGCCTTATGCACCATCTTCGTTTAAGCGATTATGTTGCAAAATATGAGGGCGAAGGCATTTTCGTTTTCCTTAAAACTGTTTGGGAGCAAATGAAAATGACTGTCCGCGAGGGTCTTTCAGTTGAGGGTATTCTCCCCGGAGGACTCGAGGTTGAAAGGAAAGCAAAATATCTTTATGCTCAGCGTCATATGGACGAAACTCCCGAAACCCGTGAAAACAGGCTTGTTTGCGCTTATGCTTATGCTGCAAGCGAGCAGAATGCAGGCGGTGGAACAATCACAACTGCTCCCACCTGCGGTGCATCAGGCGTTCTTCCTGCAGTTCTCTTCTATATGCAGGAGAAAAAGGGCTTTACTGATTTTGAAATCGCAAAGGCACTTGCTGCGGCAGGTATTGTAGGAAATGTTGTTAAGCAGAATGCATCTATAAGCGGTGCAGAAGCGGGCTGTCAGGCAGAAATCGGTACTGCCTGCTCAATGGCGGCAGCAGCCCTTGCAGAGCTTCACTTTATGGACCTCGACCAGATAGAATATGCTGCTGAAAATGCTATGGAGCATTATCTCGGTCTTACCTGCGACCCTGTTTGCGGTCTTGTTCAGATTCCTTGCATTGAGAGAAATGCAGTTGCGGCAATGAGAGCAATAAACGCTCTTTCCCTTGCAAATTTCCTTACATCCACAAGAAAAGTTAAGTTTGATACAGTTGTTGAAACAATGTATCAGACCGGTAAGGACCTTAAGCATCACTACCGCGAAACAAGCGAAGGCGGTCTTGCAGTAAATTATCAGGCTTTAGATTGATAAATATATTTTCAGAGGAGTTGAAATCATGGCAGCAGAAACCGTAAAAAAAGAGCATCCAAATAAAATAGGTGTTCGCGAGGGCATCGGTTATATGTTAGGTGACGGCGGAAATCTTTTTCTGCTCACCTATGTTTCCTCATACCTTAAGGTTTTCTATACAGATGTTTTGAAAATACCTACCGCAAAGGTTGCAAACCTTTTCCTTTTCACTCGACTCTGGGATGCAATCAATGACCCTATGTGGGGCGCAATCGTAGCAAAAAAGCGACCAACTAAGGATGGCAAATACAGACCCTACCTTAAATGGTTGGCAATTCCACTTGCTCTTTCACAGATTTTGTGCTTCATTGATGTTTCTTCCTACACAACAAATCCCTTGTTGCTTCTCGTTTTCGCATATATTACATATATTGCTTTCGGTATGCTCTATACAGGTATGAATGTGCCCTTCGGCTCACTTGCATCTGTTATTACCGATGACCCTGACGGAAGAACTCTTCTTTCTACCTTCCGTACTATCGGTAGTGGTGTTGGTGGTGCAGCGCCTGCACTTTTAGCACCATTCCTTATTTACACAACTGTTACCGCCGCAGACGGCTCAACCTACGATGTTGCTGACGGGCCCGGTATGTTTAAATTCGCTCTTGTAATGGGTGTCCTTTCAATTATCTTCTACTTTGCCTGCTTCGGTATGACAAAGGAAAGGGTTCCGTCAGAGGCAGAGCCCAAGGTAAATATGAAGCAAATTTACAGCGGTATGCTCAAGAGCAAGCCCTTCGTAGTTCTCGCTATTACAGGTATTCTTATCAGCGGTCAGCTTCAGTTCAACTCTCTTAACCAGTACCTTTACAAAAACTATTTCTGCGATACATCTCTTTCCGTTATGGGAACAATCGCACAGTATGCTCCCCTTGTTCTTATGCTTCCTTTCTCAGGAAAAATCGTTAAGAAATTCGGCAAAAAAGAGATATGCGGTGTAACCTCCTTTGTTGCAGCAGCGGCAGCAGTTGCCACATTCTTTATTAAGCCCGCTCCCGATCAGGCTTGGCTCTTCCTTGCTATGCAGTTCGTCATCGGCTTCGGTTATTCCTTTGTTTCTATTACAAACTGGGCAATCGTTGCAGATGTTATTGACTATCAGCTTTATAAAACAGGTATCAAAAACGAAAGCGCAGTTTACGCGGTATACACCTTCTGCAGAAAACTTGGTCAGACTGCCGCAGACTACGGCGGACTTGTTCTTCTCGGTAAGGTTGGCTATGAAGCAGAAACCATGGCAAATGCAGGCTTCGTTGACGGTATAAGCGAGGGCATCTTAACTGTTTGCACCCTCATTCCTGCAGTTACATATACACTTGTATTTATTCTTTACAAATTCTTCTACCCACTCACAAAAGAAAAGCTCGAGCCTGTTTATGAATATGTAAGAAAGAATAACGAAAGCTTAGGCGCTTAAATTATTGACCCTATTGCAGATTGCAATAGGGTCTTTTTATAACTCAAGATTGTCCTTATCCATTAACCAAATTAAATCTCTTGTGCCTGCGGTTGCATCCTTTTGCGGTTTTTCCTGTTGTTTTTTTGAATTTTCTGCATTTACTATTTTTACACCGTTGATTTTTGCAATTCGGCGGTGATTTTTCTGCCTTTGTTTTTCCATAATTGCCCCTCCTTTTCTATTTCCCCTTAGCTTTGTACCACCCACCATTCCGTCCAAACTATATTTCACCAACAATTGCGTCACCCGAAATTAACTTCTTTAAAGATTTTGCAAATTGAGGAATGGTCCCCCCTCCTTTTTCGTTTCACGAAAAAAGAGGGATAGGCTTTGCTCTGTATTTACATACTGGTGGCTGGCAGCTTTAATTGAATATATTATTTGAATTTCTTTATTTATTATACTTGTTTTAAGAAAACAACTCTGCTATACTGTATTATGTATATTTATATACTAATTTAACAAATAATTTCTCGGAAGTGTAATATGAATTTCAGACGAATTTTATCTTGTATATTAGCAATTTGTTGCTTGGCTTCAAGCTTTGCTTTTTCAGGCTGCTCTCTTGCAGACAAGGAATCTGCTATGAAAATTAACGGAGTTGAAATAAGCGACGATGTTTTCACATATTTTCTTGACCTTGCAGTTGTGGATTTAGGTGTTGATGCACCATTAAAATCCTTAAAGGAAAAAGCGACAGTCTATGCAGAAACCTATTTTAAAACTAACTCTCTCGCCCATTCCCAAGGCGTTACTCTTTCCATCGCAGAGAAAAAAGAGGTTTCCGAAAAAGTCAATGCTTATTGGGGCTTTTACGATGAATATTACACCAAAATCGGTGTAACCAAAGAAACTCTCACAAAGATTTTTACTGCAGATGCTTTCCGTGAAGCACTTCTTGTTCACTACTATGGTACAGGTGGCGAGGAGGAAATTCCGTTAGCACGACTTTATGCTCAGTTCAAAACAAACTACATTGTTTTTCAGGCTATTACAGGCTATCTTACTCAGACCAATCTTAATGGTCAGACAGTAAAAATAAACGAAACTGAAAAAGAGGCGCTGATTCTCAAATTCCAGAACATGTCCGCTATGGTAAATGCAGGCGAGCAGAATATGGAGCAAGCGGCAGATTTCCTTGCTGAATCAGGCTATCAGGGCTCTGTTCAGACTGTTGTTCTCCATAAGGATGACACAAGCTATCCCCCAGGCTTCTTTGAAAAGGTAAAAAACACAGAATCCCGCCGTGCAACCGTAATCGGTACAGAGGAATATATTTTTCTTGTTCTGCGCGGTGATGCTGACACAAAGAGCACATATTTCGATGAAAAAAGAACAGAAATGATTGAAATAATCGTCGGGGATGAAATTAACGAGAAAATCGAAAAATCCTTAATGGTTGAAACAAAAATTGATAATTCTCTTGCCAACGGCTACTATTCACTTATCGCAAAAGAAAAAGGTGATAAAAATGAATCCTATAATTGAAAATATAATGTCGCGACAAACAATCCGCGAATACACAGACCAGCAAGTACCCGACCAGCTTCTTCAGGTTGTGCTTGATGCGGCAATCCGCGCTCCAAGCGGAAGAAATTCTCAGCCCTGCCATTTGAGAGTTTTGACTAATCGCGAAAAACTCGAGGAAATGAACAAGGATTTTAAAGATATTGTTGGTTGGGACACACCCGCCTACACAGGCTGGAACTTGCGCCCTGTTTACCACAATGCACCCGTTTTCATTTTCATAGTTGCTCCAACAAAAGATGGTATGTCCGGCGGACTTATGGCAGAGAATATCGCTCTTGCAGCACATTCTTTAGGGCTCGGCTCTTGTATGATAGCTTCTCTTGGTGCGCTTTTTGATGATGAAGAAGGTGCAAAAAAATGGAAAGCTATCATCGATATCCCTCAGGATTGGGAATTTATTTTAGGTATGTCTTTAGGTTATCCCAATGAAAAACCTCCTTTCAAGGAAAGAGAAGACGGACATATCAAATTTATTAAGTAAGGACACATTTATGAAATATTTTGCAGGAAATTATGATGTTGCGGTTATCGGCGCAGGTCATGCCGGAATTGAAGCCGCTCTCGCTTCCGCAAGGCTCGGTGCAAACACTGTTATTTTCACCGTTAACCTTGACTGGATTGGCAATATGGCTTGTAACCCATCAATCGGTGGAACATCAAAGGGACATCTTGTCCGCGAAATTGATGCTCTCGGCGGCGAAATGGGCAAAGCCGCAGATAAAACTTTAATTCAGAGCCGTATTCTTAATCTGGGAAAAGGTCCTGCGGTTCACTCTTTAAGGGCGCAGATTGACCGCCGTGATTATACGGAATATATGAAGCGTTGTCTTGAAAATCAGGAAAACCTTGATTTAAAACAAGCGGAAATTGTTTCGCTTTCAAAAAATGAAGACGGTCTTTGGGTTTTCTCAACAAAGCTTGAAGCAGAGTACACCGCAAAATGCGTTATTATTGCAACAGGTACATTCCTTAAAGGTATGGTTTATGTTGGTGATGTTTCCTATGAAAGCGGTCCTGACGGAATGTTTCCGTCAAACGAGCTTTCCGAATCTCTTGTCAAATTAGATTTACCCTTAAGGCGATTCAAAACAGGTACACCGCCAAGAGTGAACAGAAACAGTGTTAATTTCGAGGGTCTTGAAGAGCAGGTTGGTGACGAGGAAATCACTCCATTCTCCTTTGAAACTCCCGAGGGTGTTTTAGAAAACAAGGCTATTTGTCACATTACATATACCAATGTTGATACAAAGCAGGTAATTCTCGATAATCTTCACCGCTCCCCTCTTTATTCAAACAAAATCGAGGGTGTAGGTCCAAGATATTGCCCAAGCATTGAAGATAAGATTGTCCGCTTTGCTGAAAAAGGTCGCCATCAGGTATTTATTGAACCCTGCGGTCTTCGTACAGAAGAGCTTTATCTTCAAGGTCTTTCCTCTTCTCTTCCCGAAGATGTCCAGTTGAAAATTCTTAAGAGCATAAAGGGTCTTGAAAATGTTAAGGTAATGAGAACTGCTTACGCTATTGAATATGATTGCGTTGATCCCCTGGCACTTAAATCCACCCTTGAATTTGCAAATCTTCCGGGACTTTACGGTGCAGGTCAGTTCAATGGTTCATCAGGCTACGAAGAAGCTGCTGCACAAGGTCTTATTGCAGGTATAAATGCTGCTCGAAAGGTTCAGGGTAAAGAACCATTCACCCTTGACAGAAGCACATCATATATCGGCACTCTTATTGATGACCTTGTTACAAAAGGTTGTCGTGACCCATACAGGATGATGACCTCCCGAAGCGAATATCGACTTATACTCCGAGAGGACAATGCAGATTTAAGGCTTACTGAGATGGGTTATGAAATCGGTCTTATCAGTCAGGAAAGATATGATAAGCTTCAAGAGAAGAAAAGGCTTATTGAAGAAGAAACCGAAAGAGTTTCAAAAATAACAATTCCGCCCTCAGAAGAACTTTCAAAGGTTCTTGAAGAAGCAGGAACTGCGCCAACTGTTACAGGATGCAGACTTTCAGAGCTTATTAAAAGACCTCAGCTTTCATATAAACTGCTTACTCCTTTTGATAAAAAGCGACCTGACCTTCCCCGTGAGGTTTTCGAGCAGGTCGAAATCAACCTTAAATACGCAGGTTATATCAAACGCCAATTGGCTCAGGTTGAAGAGCAAAAAAGACTTGAGGTTAAAAAGATTCCCGAAGACATCGATTATGATGATGTTCAGAATCTTCGCCTTGAAGCAAGAGAAAAATTAAAGAAAATTAAACCCGAAACTATCGGTCAGGCATCCCGAATAAGCGGTGTTTCCCCTGCTGATATTGCGGTGCTTTTAATATATTTGAAGAAATAAGGAGAATTCTTATGATACCAAGAAACGAACATCCAAATCCAAATTTTAAAAGAAATGATTATATAATCCTTAACGGTCAATGGGATTTTGAATTTGACTTCGGCGATAGCGGTAAGGAAAGAAAGCTTTTCGCAGTTGATGCTGAATTTTCAAAGAAAATCAATGTTCCTTTCTGCCCCGAAAGTGAGCTTTCAGACATTGGTTATAAAGATTTTATGGCTGCAGTATGGTATAAAAGAACTGTTGAAATCACAGAAGAGCAGTTAAAAGGCAAGGCTTTCATCGTTTTCGGTGCAGTTGATTTTCATGCAAGTGTTTATGTTAACGGTGAATTTGCAGGCGAGCATTTCGGCGGTTACACAACCTTCAGAATTGATGCAACAAAGTTCTTAAAGCTTGGTGAAAATACTATTACTGTATGCGCTCAGGATGACACTCGTTCACCTCTTCAGGCACGCGGTAAGCAGAGTGAGCTTGTTTATTCTCACGACTGCGACTACACAAGAACAACAGGTATCTGGCAGACTGTTTATATGGAATTCTGCCCCGAAAACTATATTAAATCAGTAAAATACTACCCCAACATTACAGACGGCACTCTCACAATTCACGCAGAGCTTGTTGGCAACGGCACATTCTCCGCAGCCGCTTTCTGGGATGGTAAAGAGGTTGGTAATGCCTCAACCGATACACTCGGTCAGACTGCAACTCTTACTCTTAAGCTTTCTGAAAAACACCTTTGGGAGGTTGGAAAGGGCGGACTTTATTCCCTTAATCTCTCCTTTGGCGGTGACGAGATTTCAAGCTACTTCGGTCTTCGTGAGGTTAAGCTTACAGATAACGCTATAAATATCAACGGCGAACCCGTTTTCCAAAGACTTGTTCTTGATCAGGGCTTCTATCCTGACGGCATTTATACTGCACCTTCTGCAGAAGCTCTCAAAAATGATATTCTTCTTTCAATGGAAGTTGGCTTCAACGGTGCAAGACTTCATCAGAAGATTTTCGAGCCTCTCTTCCTCCACTATTGCGATGAATTAGGCTATATTGTATGGGGCGAACATGGCAACTGGGGTGCAGACCACACTAATTTTGAATCATTAAGATATTTCCTTCTTGAGATTGAAGAAGAAATTGAAAGAGACTTCAACCACCCCTCACTTATCGGTTGGTGTCCCTATAATGAAACATGGGATGTTAACGGAAGACAGCAGGATGATGACGTTATCAGAATCGTTTACAGAACTGTTAAAAACCTTGATAAAACCCGTCCTTGCATCGATACAAGCGGTAACTTCCACGTTGAAACAGATATTTTTGACGTTCACGATTACGATCAGGATTGTGAGCTTTTCAAGAGTCATTATGAAGACCTTACAAATAAAAATATTCTTTTCGACCATCAGGGTCACCGTCAGACATGGAAGGGTGAACCCGTATTTATGAGTGAATACGGCGGTATCAGAGTTGAACTTAAAGAATTCGAGGAAAATGACCGTGAAAAAGCTTGGGGTTACGGTAACGCCGCAACAAGCCTTGACGAATTCTACGCTCGTTACGATGGACTTACAACCGCTTTGATTGACTGTCCTAAAATGATCGGCTTCTGCTACACTCAGCTTACTGATGTTGAGCAGGAATTGAACGGTATCTTCAACTATGACAGAACAAAGAAATTCGATTCTGAAATTCTTTACAAAATCAATACAAAGAAAGCTGCTATCGAAGAATAAGGTGATTTAATGAAGCTTTTCAAAAAAATTCTTTGCGTTGTTATTCCTGTAATAATTGTTGGTCTTTCGGTTTTTGGTGTTATCGCGACCGGTGTTTTTAATAAATATACCTTTACAATTGATGCCACCAAAACCTCCAACACATTACATAATGTTGTAAACAATATCAACATATGGTCAATTGAGGGGAACCCCTTTGTTAATGCAGCAGTGAACGAAGAAAACAATATCTTTGAGTTTGTGGACTTCGTTCAGTTTATGCAATGCTCAGGTGGTACTGAAGCTCGTGACCTTTTCAAGAACCCTCTCGACAGAACTGTCCTTGATGACTACAATTTCACAGTTCTTATTGAAAACTGCAGAGGTGTTTTGGAGTTGGGCGGTAAGCCTATGCTCAAATTGGGTAGCGTTCCTCTTAAATATTCAGAAAAAGCCGCTACTGATGCAGGCTTTGGTATGAACCGCTACCCACCCGATGACTTTGATGTTTATTATAACTACATAAAAGCGATTGCCGATGCACTTGTTAAGGAATTCGGTAAAGAAGAGGTACTTACATGGCGTTTCGGTGTTATGACCGAATATGAAAATGCTGATTGGTTTGTAGGCTCTGACAGTGAGGACAAAGAAACTCTTGCAAAAGAAAGTGCCGAAGCTTACTGTAAGCTTTATGACTATACCGCTCAGGCACTTGTTGATGTTCTCGGAGAAGATGTTTTTGTTGGCGCCCATTCAATGAGCGTTACAGAAGGTCTTTGGGATGAAGCAATTTTCATTGAGCATTGTGCAAAGGGTAAGAATTATAAAACCGGTAAAATCGGCTCACCTCTTAAATACCTTTCCGCGTCCTTCTATGATTCAACACCGGGCGATTATACCGACGGCTACACTCTTCCCGAAACAATTGCCTACATAAGAAATGTTGCTGAAAGTAACGGTCTTACAGACCTTATTTACGGTATTGACGAGGGCAGAATTCTCTGCGGTGTGAACAGCGGTGCTGATAATGACGAGCTTTTGACCCGTACTTGCGGTTATACCTATCAGGCTGCTTACGATGCCCGTCTTATTGCGCAGATGTTCAATAATGACATTGCTTATTTCTCTGCTTGGTCCTACCTTTCAGGCGGATTTTTCGGCGGTAACCCTACTGTCAGCTATCATGTTGCAAAAAATGCCGCTAAAATGGCTGGGGCAACCCGTACTGAAACAATAAAGAGCAAAAGCGGTCTTGTTTTAGGTGGAGATATTGACGCAGTTTCTGCATTCAACGAAGAAACCGAAACGCTCTACTTAATGGCATATAATTTCAAAAATGACCTTGATTATAAAACAAGCACAGACCTTTCCTTTGAAATAAATGCTCCTCAATTTGATGGCAAAAAAGTAAAAATCACCACCTATACAATAGATGATGACTGCAACTACTTTGATGAATGGGTTGAAGACAGAAAAACCTATAATATAGGTGATGATTGCTTCGGATGGTCACCTGATGACCCTGAAATAGACAGTACTATTACCCTCAAAGACGAAAAGGCAAGAGATATTTATTTCAATGAGCTTTATGGTAAATATACAGAATGTTCAAAACTCGTGCCTACAGAAGAAACAGTTAACGTTAAAGACGGCAGGATTACATTAAACACAACTCTTGATCCTCACGCTGTTGTTTTCTACGAAATAGCCGAATAATAAAAAACACTTCGTTATTCACAATACGAATAACGGAGTGTTATTTTTCATCATCTGTTCTTTCAAGTAAATAATCAATGGTAACATCAAAATAATCAGCCAACATTATAAGGGCTTTATAATCTGCTTATCTTTCCCCTGTTTCATAACGGCTGATGGAATTTTGATTCAACCCAAGATCCATAGCAAGCTTTAATTGGGTAATACCTCTTTGTTGTCGCAGTTCTTTTAATCTCATAAACTATGCTTGTGCTTCTTTGTATCTAATCATTTACAAAATAGTTTAAATATATTATAATACCCATTGAGTATGCTTCCACTAGAACATTATACTGTTAAGTAAAGGTTGGTATTATGAAAAAGTTTTTTAAAAGTTCAATCTCTTTGATGTTGAGCCTTGTGCTGCTTTGTATGGCTTGTGTTGTCCCTACCGGTGCCGCCGGAGGAGACGTATACGAGCTTGCTTTTGACAATCTTTTTGTTTTTGAGCAGTGGGCAAACAATGAAAACTCCAGCGCTGTATCCCCTAACGCAACATGCGGAACGATATCAACGGATATTGCAACCGGTAGCTTCACTCTTACTAACACTTCGGACTCCGAAATTTATACCTCTTACTCTATGGGCGAAAATGTGGGCTTTTATTCTATGCCGGTTAAGCCTAACACAACTTACATTTTCGAATATACTGCAAACGGAACTGTTACAAGCTTTGAAACTTTTGTTTTCTATTTTGCTTCTACAGGTGCGTATTTTGACTTGAAAAATAATTTTGCTAGTCAATACGGACATAATGAATGGACTTTTACAACTCCTGAAAATGCCGAATATATTCAGATTCGCTTTGATAACAATACTCCGAATTCGTATGTAACTGTTTCAGATATCAGAATTTGCGAAACCGAAGTTTATGAATATTCAAAAGATATTGCTTTCCGAAAAGCATATACATACTCTTCAAACGCTGTTTACGGAGAGCTTCCCACGCCCCAAAGGGAAAATTTTGTTTTTGCGGGATGGTATACAGGTCCTGACGGAACAGGGGAAAAGATTACTGCAAGCACTCCCGTTTCCGACGCAAGCTACAACTTATATTCAAAATGGGAGCCTATGCTTATAGGCGATATAACTATTGTTTCTCTGCCCAAAAAGAGCGATTACTGTGTGGGTGAAAAGCTTAATACGTCAGGTCTTGTTATTTCGGTAACTTATCCTGACGGAACAACTGCAAATCTTGATTCCGGCTTTTACTGCTCTCCACAGATATTAAACGAAGCCGGAGCTCAGACTATAACTGTTACATACAGCAATAAATCCGCAGAGTTTACGGTAAATGTCAAGGAAGCTGTTGATACATCTTTCCTTTTGAACGGTTCCTCAATTACCGTGCCTATGGCAAATTATAAATACACATTAAACAAAGCTCTTTCAGCGTTCAACCGCTATGAAATCGGCTATTCTTCCGATGCTTACATCAGGGGAACTATTCTTATGGGTAACACTACCGAAGAATTCTTCCTTGAACCTGCTGAAAACGGCGTTTTCTCAGGATATATTGACGGCTTCCTCGAAGGAACAACTCAAAATCAGATTACCTCAATCACCTTTACTGCTCTTGATAAGGATTTTATGGATTTTACTTTAGAATCCGTTACTTTATCTAAAGCAACTAATCTCGGTGATTCCAATGGTATGGTTTATCTTTCGGACGCTAATTATAAAATCGGTATTGATTTGGATTGGGGCGGTGCACTTTCGTATCTTGAAGATTTAAAAAACAGTGTTATGTCTTCGATACCCAAATCCACAACATTTTGGGAAAGTAAAATAACCGAGGTTGATTTTTCATCTAAGGTAAAAACAGGTCTTTTGTATAACACAAGCAGTAGTGTTAATCTTATTAACTGTAATGATACAGGTCGCCTTGTTCAGCAATCCTATTACGGAACCGGTTCTCCGCCTTACGAATTAGGTGACTATAACGGTACTCCGTGGAACTATAACCCTGTACAGGGTGGTAATGTACATAATCAACCAAGTAAAATAGTTGACGTTAAGGTAACAGATAACGAAATATATGTAAAATGCCGTCCTCTTGACTGGGGTAAAACTGCAGAGCATATTACACCCTCTTATATGGAAGCCTGGTACACTCTTGAAGACGGATTAATGAGAGCAACCTGCCGTTTTGTTGACTATTCGGGTTATCCTGAAGCAACAACAACTCAGGAGCTTCCCGCATTCTATTGTGTTGAGCCTCTTAATAACTTTGTTTATTATTCCGGCGGTGAGCCTTGGTCAGACAGTAACACCAAGGTTACTAAAAGTGACCTCGGCTTTTGGGCTGATTATCCCAACCAGTTCTTTAATTGTAACGAAAACTGGGCAGCATTTATAGGTGATGATGCTGATAGCTTCGGCATAGGTCTTTACTGTCCCGGTCAAACAAATTTATATACAGGTGTTTTCCAAAAAGATAAATGCACCTCTGTTTCTCCCGCGACGGAAGGTCCCACCTCTTATATAGCCGCTGTTGATACTTTTACTTTCAGAAGTTATAATCCCGTTTCTTACTCTTACTATATTACAACAGGTAATATTGATACTATAAGAAATAATTTCAAAGCGGTTGCTACAAACCCTGCTGACCCATGTAACGTGGGTTACACTAACGGTTATTGTAATAATTGCGGAAAATATCAGGTTCCGACTCTTACAACAGATAAATATGACCTCAACGGCGATGGCACAAAAGAAAATGTTTATGAGATTTCCAATGCCGGTGAGCTTCATTGGTTCAGTGCCAACGTAAATTCCGGTGACAATAACGCAAACGCCGTTCTCCTTTGCGATATCACAGATAATACCGATGTGCTTTCTGCTTACGGAATATTGAACTCAAACCCATCAGCCCTTAAAGTCTGGGAGCCCATAGGAAATGCTACATACCGGTATAACGGTATATTTGACGGGCAAGGTTACACAGTTAATGGTTTATATGTGAACGATTCAACAAAAACCAATGTTGGTTTGTTCGGATATATCGGTTCAAGCGCAACAGTCAGAAAAACAGGAATTGACAACTCTTATTTTGGCGGTAACCAATATGTGGGCGGTGTTTGCGGTTACAATATCGGTACCGTTGAAAACTGCTACACATACTGTACCGTTGTGTCCGGTACTTCATATGTGGGCGGAACAGTTGGCTACACAAGCGGTGCAGTAAAAAATTGCTATAATGCGGGTGTTACTAATTCTATCAACAATTATTGCGGCGGTATTGCCGGCAGTGCTTCATCAGCAACGAAAATATCTAACTGCTATTACCTTTCGGAAAGCGCAAAAGATGGAGCAGGAGTTTCTCAGAACGGTATAGGAAATTCCATAAAGGGCAACACAACCATAGATTCCACTACCGTAGGCAAAACTGTGAAGGAATTTGCATCGGGTGAGATTGCATACTTGCTTCAGAAAGCAAATAAAGAACAGCTCTGGGGACAGAAAACCAACATTGAAGGTTATTGCCCCGTGTTTGATACAAGCGGTGAATATAAAGTTATAGAATCCGAAAACCAAGGTTATTCATTAGTCGATATCGGTAATATTATGGATGATGATGATGTTATTGATGCAAAAGATTTACAACAGCTTGTAAATATGGTGCTTTCAGACAATGCCGTTGACGATTCAGACTATTTCATTTCCGATCTTGATGGCGACAGTGTCTTGGACGTTATCGACTGCACACTTCTTGAAAGATTGATAAATGGTCATGAAACAAACATCAGCGTTTATCTGAAAGGTGATTTCGATTTTGACGGAATTGCATTTACCGCGGATGATATCGCTGCTATGAAAGAAGCAATTAAAGTTACCTCAAACCTTTCAACAACTCAAAAATATGTTTGTGATCTGAACTTTGATAAAGTAATTGACAACTCCGACCTCGCACTTTTAGATCAGAAAAAGGCAACCGATTCTATGCCATTAATTGTTGACGGAGCTAAAAAAGAATTCACCTTCAGTATTGATTCCTCTAAAACCGGTAACACTCTTTCAAACCCCGTAAGCAACGTAAACATCTGGTCTATTGAGGGTAATCCCTTCGTTAATGCTCAGGCAAGCGAAGAAAATAATATTTTTGATTTTGTTGAGTATGTTCAGCTTATGCAGTGCTCAGGCGGTACAGAGGCCCGTGATTTATTCAAAGACCCTCTCGACAGAACAGTTCTTGATGATTACGATTTTACCGTTCTTGTAGATAACTGCCGCGGAGTTCTTAATTTAGGCGCAAAGCCAATGCTTAAATTGGGCAGTGTTCCTCTTAAATACTCAAGAAACGCAACTACCGATGCTACCTTCGGAACAAATCCCTATCCACCCGATGATTACGATGTTTACTATAACTACATCTACGCTCTCGCGGAAGCTCTCGTAGATGAATTCGGAAAGGAAGAGGTTCTTTCCTGGAGATTCGGCGTTATGACCGAATATGAAAATTCTGATTGGTTCAAGGTTTCTGACGATAACACCAAAGAAAATGCCATAGCCACCGCCGTTGAATACTGTAAGCTTTACGACTACACTGTTCAGGCATTGATTGACGCTATAGGTAACGATGTTTTTGTTGGCGCACATTCAATGACCGTTACAGAAGGCCTTTGGGATGAAGCTATATTTATCAGGCACTGCGCAGACGGAACGAATTACAAAACCGGTGAAACAGGCGCTCGTATTTGCTATCTTTCCGCATCTTTTTACGATTCAAAGCCCGGCGAATATACAAGTGGTAAAACATTCCTCGAAACCATTGAATATCTGCGCAAAACCGCCGAAAGCGTAGGACTTACCGACCTTATTTACGGTATTGACGAGGGTAGGCTTCTTTATGGTGTAAACAGCGGTGCGAATAATGTTGAGCTTTTGAGCCGAACCTGTGGTTACACCTATCAGGCTGCTTACGATGCCCGCCTTATGGCACAGATGTTTACAAATGACATAAACTATTTCTCGGCCTGGTCTTATCTTTCAAACGGTCTTCTTCAGGGTAACCCCACTGTAAGCTACCATGTAGCAAAGAATGCTGCCAAGTTCGCAGGCTCTAAGCTCACCAAAACCCAAAAAACTGAAGCTGGCATACTTTGCGACAGTGAAGTAGAGGCAATTTCTGCATTTAATGAAGAAACAAATACTCTTAACATAATGGCATATAATTTTAAAAATGACCTCGATTATAAAACTCAAGCCGAATTGACTTTCAAAATAAATGCACCTCAATTTGACGGCAAAAAAGTAAAAATCACCACCTATACAATAGATGATGACTGCAACTATTTTGACGAATGGGTTGAAGATAGAAAAACCTATAATATCGGTGACGATTGCTTCAACTGGTCACCCGATGACCCCCAGATAGATAACCCCACAACTCTTGAAAATCAAGAGGCTAGAGATATTTATTTCAATGAGCTTTACAGTAAATATACCGAATGCTCAAAGCTTACTCCATCAGAAGAAACTGTAACGGTTGAAAACGGAAAAATCACTCTTAACACAACCCTTGACCCACATGCAGTTGTGTTCTATGAAATTAGTGAGGTAAAATAAGGAGCTGTTTTTATGGGTTTGTTTAACCTTTTTAAAAAGAAGCAACGAAAGTGCTACTATTATTCCGAGGCGGAACAACTTGAATATGAAAGCTTTATAGAAACAACTTTCGGCAGCTATAAAGAGGTTTTGCATGAAATAGTTTCTCCTGACATACATTTGGACATTATTCC
Organism: Acutalibacteraceae bacterium; assembly: GCA_045660345.1. Taxonomy (GTDB): domain Bacteria; phylum Bacillota; class Clostridia; order Oscillospirales; family Acutalibacteraceae; genus DTU089. The sequence goes on along the minus strand of JAZRDP010000020.1, from coordinate 46,070 downwards.
CGTTCCCCCTACTGATGAGGAACCATTTTATAAGCTTATTACAATGGGTATGGGTGCATTTCCTATGAATGTTCCTGCACAATTAAAAGAGCTTGAATTAGAACATGCTGAGCTTGTCTTTTATTTGCCTCTTGATTGGAACATTCAATCTCAGGACGAAAAAGATTTCTGGCCCATTTACTTTTTAAAAGTTTTAGGCAGACTTCCAATCAATTATAATACATGGGTTGGCTTCGGTCATACCATTCAGGCAAATGAAGATAAATCCCCATTTGCCGAAAACACTAAATTAAACAATATTTTATTGTTGTATACTACTGACTATAATTCCAAACCACTCGAATTAAGACTCAGCAGTAACAAAAAAATAAACTTCTATCAAGTATTTCCCATTTACCAAGAAGAACTTGATTTCAAATCCGCCCATTCTGCAGAAGAGCTTTTAGAAAGATTTGATGAAGATTCAAGAGATTTGGTGCTTAATATCAATCGTAAAAATTTTGGTGTATAAAATTAACTGCTTTACTCGTAATCGGGTAAAGCAGTTTTCTTTTAATCTTCTATATTATCTCTGTCGAAAAGCGGAGAACTGAAAAAGTCGTTAAGTGAGATACCCAAACCATCGCATATTTCATAAACAATTCTTAATTTCATACTTGGATATGAGCATTTCATTATAGTGCTTAAGGTAGATTGTGGCACACCGCTTTTCAAGTACAACTGATATTGAGTGAGATTATTTTCTTCACATAATTCCTTTATTCTTAATGCAACAGCTTCGTTTAAATGCACTTTTGCCACTCCTCTATACTTCATTTGCACGATAAAAGTATAGAATATTACCCTAGAATTATACTTCGGGTACTTGATATTTGCTTTCTTTTATGATAATCTTCTTTTATAATTCATTTTTGTGGGTGTGTTTATGATTACAGATTTAACAATGGCAAAAGAACTAAAACTTTATAAAAAAATGTATAAACACCTTTTCAATTCAATTACTCGGATTATAGAAATATGCAAAGACCCTATTGCAAAAGACTTACTCATAGTAGCACAACAGGAAACAGAAGAAATATATGTATCGGAAGATATTTCTTAAAAAATCAGCACCTCAAAACTTTCAAAAAGTTTTGAGGTGCTGTGTTATTATTTTCCAGCCTTCTTGGAATATTTTAATTTATAAATAATTCTCATAAGGTTAGAATCAAGTGCGCTTAAAGGCTTAACATCTGCATAAAGTTCTGCGCCAACTGCGGTTTTTGCAGCTTTTTCCATAACCAATTCAACTGCTTCTGCATCGTACTGATTACCCGCAACGCAAACTGCACCGTTATCTTTAACGAGAACTGCATTTTTATTGCCAAGAGCCTTTGCAACCTTTTTGCTTGTTTTAAGAGTGCTTGCAGGGTTAAATACTGCGCATTTAACAACAGGACCGCAAAGCTGAGCAAAGTCATCAAGAAGAGGCTTCATTGTTTTGCCCTTTCTGGACATTGCAACAACGAAATCATTCTTTGTGTGACGGATGAATTTAACATCCTCTCTCTTTTTATAAATTGCCCAGTGCATATCTGCGCTATCGGGGATTTCTCCGCCGCCTACCCATGCACCGCTCTTTGTATCGATAATAGCAGCGGTCTTTCCTTCTTCACCAACGAAGATGCAGTTACCCTTTCTTTCGCTATCGCAAGGAGCAAATTCCTTTGCGGGCTTGTATTTTTCACCTGATTTGAAAACATCAGTAACATAATCAACAACACCGCTGAAGGTATCAATTGCCTTGCCTGAAACCTCTGCGCAACGAGCAGCAATAAATTTCTCACAAACTCTTTCAAGAGCATTTGCAACTGCGAAAGCATCCTCATAGCTTTCACCAAGGCAAACTGCACCGTGGCGCTTCATAATAGCTGCCTTTGAGGTTGAACGCTCAAGAGCACCGATAACACCCTGGCGAAGCTTGGGCTGACCGGGAAGACCATAGGATGCACAGGGTACATCTGTACCGAGAATTTCTGCATCCTCGCCATCAATATTGTTAATATCAAGACCGAGAGTGCTTACAACGGAAGCATTCTTCTGATGAGTATGAATAACAAAATTGATATTGGGGCGAAGCTCATAGCAGGATGCATGAATACCCTTTTCAGAAGAGGGCTTAACATCGCCTTCGTAAGAAAGGTCTGCAATATTAACGAGAACAATATCATCGGGAGTAAGAACATCGTAAGCCATACCGCTTGGAGTGATAACAAACTGCTTGTCATTAACTCTGCAGCTGATGTTACCCCATGTTCTTACAATAAGACCTGCTGCTAAAAGCTCGTGACCTGCCTTAATGACTAATTCTTTTGCTTCTAAAATATCCATAAATATCTCCTAAAAAAGCCACGGTTTTCCGTGGCTTTTTATTTTTATTCTTTAACTGCAACGTTTGCGAATACTCTGTCAAATCTTCTGAGAGCCTCGTCGATAAGCTCTGGTGTGTACTGAGCGTTAGTGTAAAGACGGCTACCAGCAAGAGTAACAAGACCTTCTGCCATGTAAGCTGCACCCATGTGCTGCATTTCTTTCTTTCTTTCGCTTGTTGCGGAAAGAACACCGGGGATTTCCCAAGGCTTAGACCAGTTGATTGAGTAGTGCATTGTACCTACTGTATCAATGTGGCAAACTGAACCCTGGTTGAATGCAACGAAGGGAAGATTATATTTCTTAATGAGCTCCTGAAGACCCTTTGTAAGTCTGTCACCCATTTCGCCTGCCTTCTGACAAGCATTCTGTTTGTCGATTTCTTCAAGAGTGTAGTAACCTGCAACGCAAGAAAGAGGAGTAGCAGCCATAGTACCACCCATGAATGCCTTCTTAACCTTTTCACCGCTTGCGTCAAGACCTGCACCGAGGTATTTCATATATTCCTTCTTACCACCGATACCGCCTGCACCGGGATAACCACCAGCGATAACCTTACCGAAGATTGTAAGGTCAGGAGATACACCATAGTAACCCTGAGCACCTGCCATACCAATACGGAAGCCTGTAACAACCTCATCGAAGATAAGGAGTGCGCCATATTTACGGCAAAGTCTTTCAACGCCCTTGTTGAAGTCTTTATCAAGAGGTCTTGTACCGCTTTCAGGACCGATGGGCTCCATAAATACAGCAGCTGTACCGCCACGGAACTGATTAAGACGAAGAACTCTTTCAAGAGAATCAAGGTCATTGGGGAAGAATTCCTGTGTATGCTTGAAGAGATAGAGCGGAACGCCGTGTGCCTGAGTGAATTTTGAACCGGGAACACGGATACTGTAACCAAGCTGGTCAGACCAACCGTGGTAAGCACCACCCATTTTTACGATATTTTTATTCTTAGTAGCAAGTCTTGCAACACGAACAGCTGCCATACAAGCCTCTGTACCTGAACCGAGCATACGGAACATATCACAGGTTTCAACGCTGTCGCAGATTTTCTTTGCAAGCTTATATTCAAACTCGTGGAAAAGACCTGTTGAAGGACCACAGGTGTTAAGAAGATCGATAACCTGATCTCTAACAACCTTGGGGTTTGAGCCAAGAACTGTGGGACCACCCGCCTGAAGGAAGTCGAAATATTCGTTTCCGTCAACGTCATAAAGCATCATACCGTCTGCTTTTGTGAAAACAAGGGGGAAGGGATAGTTGAAAGCAAGGTTGTGCTGAACGCCACCGGGAATAACCTGCTTTGCTTCTTCAATCATTTCTTTACTCTTAGCGCACTTTTTGTTGAAGTATTCTTCTTCATAATTTTTAAGCACGTCGGGCTTAATAGTATAGATTGGTTTTTTGATGAGCTCGTCAAGCTGTTTTGTTACCGCTGCAGCGTCATGATACTCACTGATTGCGAATCTTGTGTCCATAATTATGCCTCCTAATTTTAAAGTGAATTCATATTCACTTTTATTATACATTATTATAATGAATTGTCAAGAACGCGGTGAATTCAAATTCAACAAAATAAAAGTGCGGTTTTTATGAACTTTTTATAAGAAAACAGCGATTCCGCCACCTTTTTTCCCTTACAGAAATTAATTCGGTAATTTTGTGTGATTTTTCACCATAATAGACTTTAAATATTTTTTGGTATTTGTTGACTTTGCCTGAAAGCTCTGTTAAAATATAATGGACTGAATTCTATTTTTAAAAAGGAGGCAATCGCTTTGCAAAATTTAATGGATTCAAAAACTCTTGCCTACATAAATATGTATGCGGTTCTCGGTACTTTGGAAAACCTTTGCGAAATCGTTCCCGAAGCATCAGAGCTTCTGCAGGGCAAAAAGCCCATCTCTATTGGCTTAGAGGTTAAGGATGGCCCCGCGGCTACTCTTTATTTCAAAAACGGCAAATGCCGTATGGAGCAGGGCTGCTCTAATTGTGATGTTAAGCTCCCCTTCTCAAGCTGTGAAAAATTCAACGGTCTTATTGATGGTACAGTAACACCCATTCCCTCAAAAGGCTTCCTTCACATCAAATTTCTTCTCAACGAATTTACTGCTCTTACAGATATTCTGACAAAATATATGAGAGCAAGTGAAGAAGATCTCAAGGACCCTGTTTTCTTTGAGAGAAGCACAACTCTTATGCTTTACACAATTGCAGTTGCAATTGCTCAGATCGGAAACAACGATCAGGTTGGTAAATTCAGCGCAAAATATATTGCTGACGGTAGCGTTTATATGGGTATCAAAAACGGCCCCGGTGCTGAGCTTGTTTGTAAAGACCATCGTCTTGTAACTCTTAAAAAGGCTCCCGAAAAATATCGTGCAGCAATGGTATTCGATTCTATCGAAACTGCTCGCGCTCTTTTCGATGGTAATGTTAATGCTCTTACCTGCATCGGTACAGGTAAAATCGAAATGCATGGTCTTGTTAGTATGCTTGACAATGTCAACCGTATTCTTGACAGAGTTGCATTATATCTTGCATAAGGAGGTAGCAAAATGAGTGAAAAATTCCCATTATATAAAACAACTAAATCAGATGAATGGTATGCTCGTGCTGCCCAGGTAATCCCCTCAGGTGTTTACGGTCACCTCGGACCCGCAGAAGGTCAGTTCATCCCCGTAAACAGATGGCCTCGTTTCTCCGAAAAAGCTAAAGGCACATATTTTTGGGATGTTGACGGCAACCAGTATATCGACTATATGTGTGCTTACGGCCCCAACATTCTCGGCTACGGCGACGAAGATGTTGACGCTGCTGCTATTGAGCAGATTAAGAAAGGTAACTGCGTTTCTTCTCCTGACAAGGTTATGGTAGAATGCGCAGAGCTTCTTGTTGATACAGTTAATACCGCTGACTGGGCATTCTTTGCAAAGAACGGTAATGACGCTACTCAGGGTGCTATTCTTACCGCTCGTGCATATACCCACAGAAAGAAGCTTATTTTCTTCAACGGCTTCTATCACGGTGTTTCTCCCATGGTTCAGAAGCTCGACTACCCCGGTGTTACACCCGAGGATGTCGCAAACAACCTCTATACTCCCTGGGATGACATTGAAGCCTTCAAAAAGCTTCTTGAAGAAAACGAAGGCGAAATCGCTGCAGTAATTGCTCAGCCTTATAACCACGGTAACTTCAATGACAACTCCTTCCCCATTGATGGCTTCTGGAAGGATGTTCGCGAGCTTTGCACAAAGAACGATATCGTTCTTATTGTTGACGACGTTCGTTGCGGCTTCCGTCTTGACCTTGCAGGTAGTGACCATTTCTTCGGCTTCGAGGCTGACATCATCTGCTTCTGTAAGGCTCTTGCAAACGGCTACAATATGTCTGCTTTCTGCGGCAAGGAATTCCTCAGAAACGCTGCATCAAGCCTTTCATACACAGGCTCTTACTGGATGAGCGCTGTTCCCTTTGCTGCTTGTATTGCAACAATCAACAAGCTCAAAAAGATTGATGCTCCCAAGCTCTTCGACGCACTTGGTAGAGAGCTTACAACAGGCTTCCAGAAGGCTGGTGCAGAGCACGGCTTTGACCTTGTTGTTTCAGGTGCACCCGCACTCTTCTACTTAAGAATCGCAAACGATGATTCTCTCCTTCTTCATCAGGACTGGGTTGCAGAATGTGTAAACAGAGGTATGTTCATCACATCTCACCATAACCATTTCATCAACGCAGCTCTTACTCACGAGGATATTAACCGCTCAATTGAAATTGCAGAGGATGCATTCAAGGCAGTTAAGAAAAATCATCCCGAATTAGGCTAATTTAAACCGTGTTATCGGTTATAGGGTGAAAAGAGTTATCCGAACCTGCCTAAAAGCGAATCTTTTTAAGTCTTTTCGGCGTTTCGGCTTTGATAGGCGACAGCCTATCTGCACCCTCAACACCAAAAATCCAATAAAAATCTTTCGCTTTTAGGTCGAAGATTTTATACAGTGCAGATTTTTGGTCAGACAAGGCAAAAACACAGCTAATCCTTTCGGATTGGCGAGTATTTTAACGCAGGATGAACGGAAATCCGCCTGTATAAAACAGATTTGGATAATTCTTTTCACCCTAATAAATCTTAGGAGGCTTTTTTTATGGCTCTTTCAAAACAGGAGTGGCTTGCTCTTGAAAAGAAAGCTCACGAGCTCCGTAACCTCTGCCTTGATACAACCTACTGGGCAGGCTCAGGTCATATCGGTGGCGGTATGAGCGTTATGGACATTATGACAGTGTGCTATCACAAATATATGCACATTAAGGTTGAAGATCCCAACTGGGAGGATCGCGACAGATTCATCCTCAGTAAAGGTCACGCAGGTATTGCTTATGCACCTGTTCTCTGTGACATCGGCTTCAACGACAAGGAAATGCTCAAAACCTTTAACCTTTCAGGTTCAAAAATGGGTATGCACCTTGACTCCAACAAGGTTGTAGGCGTTGACGCTTCAACAGGCTCTCTTGGTCACGGTCTTTCCATCGGTGTTGGTACTGCTCTTGCAGCAAGACTCCTCAAAAAAGATTTCAAGACATTCGTTGTTCTCGGTGACGGCGAGCTTGACGAAGGCTCCAACTGGGAAGCAGCAATGAGTGCCGCTCATTTCAAGCTTACAAACCTTATCACTCTTGTTGACCGTAACCACAATATGATTGACGGTAACACAGAGGACGTTATGGCTCTTGAACCCCTTGCAGACAAATGGGAAGCATTCGGCTTTATCGTTAAAAAGGTTGACGGTAACAACATCAAGGAGCTTTGCGAAGCTATTGACTTTGCTTACGAAAACGAAACAGATAAGCCCGTTCTCATCCTTTGCGATACAGTAAAGGGCTGCGGTATCGACTTCATTGAAGGCGACTTCAGATGGCACTATGGTGCATTTGACGATGAAAAATATGCAAAAGGTAAATCAGCACTTGAAGCAACATATGCAAAACGCGTTGCTCGTGCAGAAAAGGAGGCTGAATAATTATGGCAGGCGGATTAAGTTACACAGCTGAACAATCAACATCTCTCTCCACAGCCGAAATTTACGGTCAGGCTCTCGTTGAGTTGGCAGAAGCACATCCTGAGGTTGTTGCTCTTACTGCTGACCTTGCAAAATCAACAAAAATCGGTGATTTCCAGAAGAAATTCCCCGACCGTTTCTTTAACGTAGGTATTGCAGAACAGAATATGTTCGGTGTTGCTGCAGGTATGGCAAAGGCAGGTCTTGTTCCCTTCCTTTCAACCTTCTCTCAGTTTGCATCCTTCCGTTCTGCTGACCAGCTTCACACAGACCTTTGCTACCAGAATATCAATGCTAAGGTTATTGCTACTCATTCAGGTACATCCTTCGGTCAGGCAGGTTCAACGCACCACGCTATCTGCGACCTTGCATTGACTCGTTCAATCCCCAACCTTACAGTTATCTGCCCCGCTGACGGTTACGAAACCTACAATGCAGTTATGGCAGCTTATAATACACCCGGTCCTTTCTATATCAGAATTAACCGTGGTTTTGACCGTGTTCTTTACAAAGATGCTAACTATGGCTTCGAAGTAGGTAAAGCAGTAGAAGTTCACGAAGGTTCAGATATTACAATTATCGCTTGCGGTTCTTGTGTATTCCAGGCTTTCCAGGCTGCTGGATTCCTTGAGTAAGCAGACGGACTTAAAGTTCGCGTTCTTGGTATGCACACAATCAAGCCTCTTGATAAAGAAGCTGTTCTTAAAGCAGTTATGGACACTCGCCGTATTATCACAGTTGAAGACCACACAGTTATCGGCGGTCTCGGCAGTGCTGTTGCAGAGGTTGTTGTTGAATCCGGTAAGGGTTGCGCATTCAAGAAGCTCGGTGTTCAGGACACATTCGCACCTATCGGTCTTCATGAAGACATTATGAGCTACCTCGGTATTGACTCTAACGGTATTATCGAAGCAGTTCGTGAGGTTATGAAGGCTGACTTTGAAGAAGACAACGACTGGGACGACGAATTTTAATTTTTGAGTAGCGATTGCTTGTTTACAACAAACTTTCGGGGACGTTATAACAAGTACACAATTTTTTGAGAAGAAGTGTGCAGATTTGTTATTTAGCGACCCCGTAGCGTACAAAGGTACGTGAGTTTGGGTCGGTAAATGGCAAAGATGCGCGCTTATGCTCAAAAAAACAGAAAGGAATGGTTTTTCTTGGCTAATACTCAGGAAGCTTTATATACTAATAAAATATTCCTTTGTGGTGCGTTGCCCCTCTTGAAAACTATCGTTGCAGACGTTCCCTCTCTCAAAAAGAAATTTGAGAAGGTTCACTGCATTTATCAGGTTAGTTGTCTTGACCCGGATGCTCCCGAAGGAAAGTGGGCAACACACTTTGTTGTGAATGGCGACGAATGGCTTGTTCACGCAAACAAAGTTGCATACAGAATTAAAGACCAGAAATTTGTTGAGCTTCAGTTCAAGAATGTTGAGTCCATGAATGCTTTCTTCAAAGGCAAAATCGGACCTGCAACACTTCCCAAAATGATTGGTCTTACAAACGCTTATGAATTCGGCGTATTTATGATGGCTCTTCTTAAGATGTCAAGTCTTTTGACTGCTACTAAGCCGCCGGAAAAGGAAGAAGACAAGCGTCTTACAGTTAAATGCTATTTCTACCTTCTTTCATCAGGTATCAGCACACTTAACAAAATGGGTCACGAAGCAATCCACGATTGGACTTCAAAGAGCCCTGACCGTGTTTATGCATGGAAGGTTGACGGTGAAGATTCTGTTTCTGCTTATATCAGAATTAAAGCAGGTAAGAGTAAAGCAGGCAGAGGCGAATATAAACGCGCTCTCCCCTTCTTCACAATGCGCTTTAACAACCTTGACAGCGCTTTAGGTATATTGATGTCAATTGACGATATGCTTGAATCCGTTCAGCAAGGTAAGCTCATTATGGATGGCGCTCCCGAATTTGGTGCTCAAATCGGTGGCTATATGCTCGAAATCGGCGCTATGGCTAAATAAATTTTAAACGGAACTATTGCAAATTTTGCAACAGTTCCGTTTTTTTACACTTTTTTAAATTTCCCTCTTGACACTTTACGGTTGACATAGTATAATGCTAGCTGTATATTGATATTTATACCTTTGTTGGTAACAGCGGAGGGAGGGAACTATAAATGAGTCAGGTAAAAGTTAAAGAAAACGAATCTTTAGATAGCGCACTTCGTAGATTTAAGAGACAGACTTCAAGAGACGGTGTTATTCAGGAAGTTCGTAAGAGAGAACACTATGAAAAACCCTCTGTAAAGAGAAAAAAGAAATCCGAAGCAGCTCGTAAGAGAAAGTATTAAGAAAATGAGATATGAAGCCTTATTTTTAGGTTTCATATCTTTTCTTTTTTATTGTTTTGTGATATTATTTAATCTGTAGTAGTTTTGATTAGAGGCGTTTTTATGAGAGAGATAAGAAAAGATACTACAATTAAATATATGTTCAGAACCTTTCACGATATAACCCCTGAGGTCGTTCGTGAATTAGGGCTTGAAGCAATTCTTTTCGATTTGGATAACACAACTGTTAAGGATGCAACTTTCTCTACAATTCCCGGTGCTATCGCCTGGATTAAATCTTTAAAAGATGCAGGAATACAGGTAGCTATTGTTACAAATACTCCTCATATAAGGGCCCTCTGGTTCTCAAGAACCTTCGGTGTCCGTTTTCATGCTTACGCAAAAAAACCTCTGCCTCTCGGACTCTTAAGAATGTCAAGAAAGTTAAAGGTTGATATTGATAAAATCGGTATGGTTGGAGATCAGGTTTTTACAGATGTTGCAGCCGCTAACCGTTGCGGTGCAGTTCCACTTCTTGTTGACCCCGTTGAAAATAAATGGTTCTGGAAAAATCACTACAAGAAAAACCGAATCAAAGAAGCACCTATCAGAGAAGCATTTTTAAAGGAGCACGGTTATTATGGAGAAAATAAATAAGCTTCAAGAAATTCTCAAAAATTCTCACGAAGCAATTCTTATTCACTCCCCCGTAAACAGAAGATATTTCACAGGGTTTCCGTCCTCAGATGGCTACCTTCTTATAACAAAAAACGAAGCTGTTTTATTTGCTGACAGTCGCTATATTGAAGCGGCGCAAAAAAGCGTTTCTGTCTGCAAATGCCTTTTATTAACAAAAGTCGCAGACGAAATCAAAAAATATATCAAAGATAATAATATTCTTAAAATATATATCGAAAGAGCAAGAATGACTGTTGGCACGGCAGATTTTCTTAAAACGGTATTTCTCCCTTGCCGTGTTACCCCATCAAAGAAATTAGATGCTAAAATCGATGATTTGAGAATGGTGAAAACCGCTGAAGAGATTGAATGCATAAAAAAAGCACAAAGCATAGCAGAAGATGCCTTCGAGCATATTCTTACCTTTATAAGACCCGGTGTAACAGAAAAAAGAATTGCTTTAGAGCTTGATTTTTATATGCTTTCCCACGGAGCAGAGGCTCTTTCATTTGAAACTATTGCCGTAACGGGCAAAAAAACATCTATGCCCCATGGTGTTCCCGATGACACTGTTGTTGAAATCGGTGATTTTATAACAATGGATTTCGGTGCAGTTTATAAAGGATATCATAGTGATATGACCCGTACTGTTGCGGTGGGCGAGGTTTCCGCAGAGCAAAGAAAAATTTACGAGATAGTTCTTTCGGCACAGAGATCATCCTTGGAAATTTTGAAAAAAGGGCTTTCCTGCAAAGAAGCAGATGCTGCCGCAAGAGATATTATAACAAGTGCGGGTTATGGTGATTATTTCGGCCACGGAACAGGTCACGGAGTTGGAATTGAAATCCACGAGCTTCCGAACCTTTCACCCCGAAGTGATGCTATTTTAGAAGTTGGTAATGTTGTTACAGTTGAACCGGGCATATACATTCCCAATAAATTCGGTGTTAGAATTGAAGATATGGCTCTTATAACCGAAGATGGTTTCGAAAACCTTACCAACACACCCAAGGAGTTGATTGTTCTTTGAAGTACGAAAACTTTGAACAATTAAAGAAAGATTGTTCAAACTGCAAAAACTGTCCTTTAGGTGAAACGAGAACAAACCTTGTTTTTGGTGTAGGAAACGAAAATGCAGATATCCTTTTCGTCGGCGAAGGCCCCGGTGAAAACGAGGATTTGCAGGGCGAACCCTTTGTTGGAAAGGCAGGTCAGCTTTTAGATAAATATTTGAATGTTATTGACCTTGACCGAAAAAAGAATATTTATATTGCTAATATTGTTAAATGCCGACCACCTCAGAATCGTGACCCGAAGCCCGAGGAACAGGAAGTTTGCATTGAATGGTTAAGAAACCAGACAAGACTTATAAAACCTAAAATTATTGTATGTTTAGGAAGAATTGCAGCGCAAAAGCTGATTTCCGAGGACTTCCGCGTTACAAAGCAACACGGAGAATTCATTCAAAAAGGGAATATTCTTTTTATGGGTACATTCCACCCTGCTGCATTACTCCGAAACCCTCTCAACAAGCCCGATGCCCTTTCGGATTTTCAGAAATTGAGAGATAAAATTAATGAATTAAATATTAAAATATAAAATAAAACTCTTAAAAGGAGATAATAATATGGACAAAAAACAATTAATTATCGACGGTAAAGCAATACTTGGTATTGAATTCGGTTCAACAAGAATCAAAGGCGTTCTTATTGATGACTGCGGTGAGGTTCTTGCAACCGGTGCTTTTGACTGGGAAAACAGCCTTGTAGACGGCATCTGGACTTATGCAGAAGAAGAATTCTTCGCAGGTCTTAAGGGCTGTTATGGCTCACTTAAAAAAGATGTTAAAGAAAAATACGGCATCACTCTCACAAGCTTCAAATCAATCGGTATCAGCGGTATGATGCACGGTTATCTCCCCTTTAACGCAGAGGGTAAATTGATTTGTCCCTTCCGCACCTGGAGAAACACCCTTGCAGGTGAAGCAGCAAGCAAATTAACAGAGGCTTTCGATTTCAATATTCCTGACCGATGGAGCATCGCTCACCTTTATCAGGCAATTTTAAATGGTGAAGAGCATGTTAAAGATATTGCATATTTCACAACTCTTGCAGGCTACATACACACACTTCTTACAGGTGAAAAGGTTCTCGGTATCGGTGAAGCATCAGGTATGTTCCCCATGGAGGGCAACAGCTACAGTGAAAAAATGCTTGATAGCTTTGATGCACTTGTTGAAGAAAAGGGCTTCACCTGGAAAATCAGAGATATTCTCCCCAAGGTTCTTGTTGCAGGTGAAAATGCAGGTGTCCTTACTGAAGCAGGTGCAAAGCTTCTTGACGAAGAGAGCGACCTTAAGGCAGGTATTCCTATGTGTCCTCCCGAGGGTGATGCAGGCACAGGTATGGTTGCAACAAACTCCGTAAGAGTTAAAACAGGTAATGTAAGTGCAGGTACATCCGTGTTTGCTATGATTGTTCTCGAAAAGCTTCTTTCAAAGCTTTATCGTGAAATTGATATGGTTACCACACCCGACGGCGCACCCGTTGCAATGGTTCACTGCAACAACTGCACATCTGACATCAATGCTTGGACATATCTCTTCAAAGAGGTTCTTGACCTTATGGGTGCAGAGTGTTCAATGGGCGATTTGTTTACAGCTCTCTTCAAAAAATCTGCAGAAGCTGATAAGGATTGCGGTAACCTTCTTTCCTATAACTATTTCTCAGGCGAATTCCTTACAGGCTTTGAAACAGGTAAGCCTCTCTTCGTAAGAGAGCCCGACAGCAAATTCAGCCTTGCAAACTTTATGAGAGTTCAGACCTTTACTGCTTTCGGTGGTATCAAAATCGGTATGGAAATTCTCGATAAGGAAAATGTTGCAATTGATAAAATCCTCGGTCATGGTGGTTTCTTCAAAACTCCCGTTATCGGTCAGAGCGTTTTAGCTGCTTGTATGAATGCACCCGTTTCTGTTATGGAAACTGCAGGTGAAGGTGGCGCCTGGGGTATTGCAGTTCTTGCAGCATACGCAGTTAACAAGGAAGAAAACGAGCTCTTCCCCGATTATCTTGATAACAAGATTTTTGCAACACAGAAAATGACAACAATTGAACCCGACGCTGACATCGTTGACTCCTTCAACTTATTTATGGAAAGCTACAAGAAGGGTCTTTCCGTTGAAAGAGCAGCGGTGGAAATGTAATTAGTCGCCAGTTGCCAGTTCCCAGCTGCCAGTATATAAAAGTATTGCGAAGCCTATCATCCCTGTTTGCTTTAGCAAATAGGGAGGGGGACCATTCTTGAATATGTTATATTTTTAGGTGAGTATATTTCGAGTAAATATGCTCACCTCTATTTTATGTTCGGGCGGAATGGTGGTGGGTCGCACCGTTCCCTCTTCCTTTTGTATAAATATTCAAGCTCAATTTCGAATTTCGCATTCCGAATTTCGAATTTTTGAAAATTGCAACCGTTGGTTGCTAAATTTTAAATCATTCTTGATAGACAAACACACTTTTAGCATAGTATAATAAAGTCACAACAAAGGGGTGACACATTATGACTCTCGGTGAAAAAATTTATGAGTTACGAACACAAAACAAGCTTTCCCAAGGAGATTTGGCAAATGAGCTGAATGTTTCAAGGCAGTCTATATCTAAATGGGAAAACGACAATTCAACACCCGATTTAGAAAAAATAGTAAAGCTTGCAGAAATCTTCAATGTATCTCTTGACGAGCTTATAAAGAATGAAGGAAAAGAAGAAACAAACATAAACACACCCGAACAAGTTTCTGCTTCAAAATCGAATGACAGAGAAAAGAAAATTGGTAAAGGGCTTCTAATTGCGGGAATAATATCTATTTTTGTTTTTCTTTTATTAAGTCTTGGTATAACAGGATTTTTTATTGCTATTCCGCTTTTTGCTTGTAGCATTATTTATTATAAGGCTAAGAGCAATCACTTTTTATACTGCCTTTGGGCAATAATTCCTTTAGTTGATTTATATATTCGCTTTGCAACAGGTATAAACTGGAATGTAATAAAGCGAACTTTCGAATGGGAATACAGTATGAATTATGCCAGATTGGCAATTGGTTGGGGTCAATTTATTGTTATCTTATTCTTAATTATTTTTTCTATCGTCAAATTTTCAAAAAATGATGTTGAAATAAACAAGAAATTTAAAAGTAATTTTATTGCTGCAGTTATCGGGTTTGTATTTTTATGGGCAGGTGAAAATATCACATCACCTTTAATTGTAGAAAAAATGATGGGCTATAACTCCATAGATATACAGCAAGCTATTATCACCGCTATGAATGCAGTTTTCGGCATATTCAGTTGGTTAAGAATATATTTGTTTGTTGATTTTACGACAAAAGCAGTACAATATATAAAAGAGAAAAAGAGTTCAAAAGATTAAGTTTTCGATACCTTTTCTTTTTCCGTATCTATTGTACCACCCACCACCTTCGGTGGTCCCCCAGCCCTCTTGCGGTGCCCAAAATTGTTTGCTCGTTATTCACTTCGCACAATTTTGACCGCTACGCCAACTCACACTCCCTGTATCGACCACAGGGCGCGGTCGTGTTCGTTGCCCCTTTTTGCTTCGCAAAAAAGAGGGATAATTGTTGCACTCAACAACAAAGGTAACTTCTTTACGAGGCAACCCACCACCAAAAGCTAACGCTTTTGGTCCCCCTCCCTATTAGCCTAAAGGCTAATAGGGATGATAAGCTTCGCAATACTTTTACAAATTCTTCTATGGCGCATTTTCGCGCCCCGAAATTTTCCACTATCCACTTTCAACTTTTAAAATGCCGACCGCAGGTCCCGACACTCCTCACTACTCACTCCTCACTACTCACTCCTAACTCCTCACTTTCAAAAAACTCTTGCATTTTCCAAAACCTTATGATATAATATCAAAGCCTTATGACTCGGGGTATGGAGCAAGCCTATTTTTAAGGGCATTCACCTACCGTATTTCTGGGTTATTTGGGAATAATAAAATGAGGTGAAAACAAATGACACAGGCAGAAAAACAGGCAATCATGAAAGAGTATGCTACTCACGAAGGCGACACAGGTTCTCCTGAGGTTCAGATCGCAGTTCTTACAAAAAGAATCAACGACCTTAACGCTCATCTTAAGAACAACATGAAGGACCACCACTCTCGTCGCGGTCTTCTTAAAATGGTTGGTCACAGAAGAAACCTTCTCGCTTACCTTCAGAAGACAGATATCGAACGTTACCGTTCAATCATCGCTCGTCTTGGTCTTCGTAAATAATTGCTTAAAACAATGGGACAAACGGAAAACCGTTTGTCCCGTTAGCCGTTTTTTTAGGCGTGAATTATGTGCTTAAAAAGGCTTTAATTTTCACAAAAAATGTGATATAATAGTATACAATCCGCAGATTTAGGTTTTAGCGATAAAGAAAAGGACAAGCTTTTTGTGTTTTTCTTTGTTGCTAATCCATTGAAGCGGAAATAAATAAAAAAGAGGTAAAAATTATGTTTTTCAAAGACTTCAGAACTTTCGAAACAGAAGTTGCCGGTAGAAAATTAGTTATCGAAACCGGTAAAATGGCTGGTCTTGCAAACGGTGCTTGTCTTGTTCGCTACGGCGAAACAGAGGTTCTCTGTACAGCAACAATGGCTGACAAACCCCGCGAAGGCGTAGACTTCTTCCCCCTTTCCGTTGACTTCGAGGAAAAGCTTTATGCAGTTGGTAGAATCCCCGGCTCCTTCCAGCGCCGTGAGGGTAAAGCATCCGAAAAGGCTGTTCTCACATCTCGTGTTATCGACAGACCTATCCGTCCCCTTTTCCCCAAGGACATGAGAAACGATGTTTCTGTTGTTGCAACAGTTATGTCCGTTGACCCCGACTGCTCACCTGAAATTGCAGCTCTCTGGGGTGTTTCCACAGCTATCGCTATTTCTAACATTCCGTGGGATGGTCCCGTTTCCAGCGTTTCTCTTGGTCTTGTTGATGGCAAATATGTTATCAACCCCACTCTTGAAGAAAGAGCAAAAACAGAAATGACTGTTACTGTTGCTTCTACTGATAGCCTTGTTGCTATGATCGAAGCAGGCGCAAACGAAATCTCCAACGAGGTTATGTTTGACGGTATTATGTACGCTCACGAAGAAAACAAGAAGGTTGTTGAATTCATCAAATCTATCGTTGCTGAAATCGGTAGAGAAAAGATTCCCTTTGAATCAAACGATCCTTCTGAAGAGCTTTTCGAAGCTATCAAGGCATTTGCTATTGATGATGTTAAGTTCGCTCTTGACACAGATGACAAGAGAATCCGTGACGAAAGACTTCTCCCTGTTTATGACAAGGTTCACGCAGAATTTGACGAAAAATATCCTGAAGAAGCAGACAAAATTGATGACTGCATGTATAAGCTTCAGAAATTTGTTGTTCGCCGTTGGCTTCTTGACGAAGGCAAGCGTGTAGACGGCCGTGGTATTGACGAAATCCGTCCTCTTAACGCTCAGGTTGACCTTCTTTCAAGAGTACACGGTTCAGGTATGTTCACTCGTGGTCAGACTCAGGTTCTTTCTATTGCAACACTCGGTACTGCTCGCGATGCACAGATGCTCGATGGTATTGATGAAGATGTAGAAAAGAGATACATCCACCACTACAATTTCCCCTCATACTCAGTTGGTGAAACAAAGCCCTCAAGAGGCCCCGGCAGACGCGAAATCGGTCATGGTGCACTTGCAGAAAGAGCTCTTCTTCCTGTTATTCCCTCAATGGCTGAATTCCCCTACACAATCCGTGTTGTATCTGAGGTTCTTTCTTCAAACGGTTCAACATCTCAAGGTTCAGTTTGTGGTTCAACTCTTGCTCTTATGGCAGCAGGTGTTCCTATCAAGGCTCCCGTTGCAGGTATCTCCTGCGGTCTTATTTCTGAAGGCGACCGTTTCATGACAATGGTTGATATTCAGGGTCTTGAAGACTTCTTCGGCGATATGGACTTCAAGGTAGCAGGTACAAAGAATGGTATCACAGCTATTCAGATGGACCTTAAGGTTCATGGTCTTACCCCCGAAATCATCAAAGAAGCATTCCAGAAAACACACGATGCTCGTATGTATATCCTTGATGAAATTATGCTTCCCTGCATCGCAGAACCCAGAGCAGAGCTTTCAAAATATGCTCCCAAGCTTCTCACAACAAAGATTGATGTTGAGAAAATCGGCGATGTTATCGGTAAGCAGGGTAAAGTTATTCAGAAAATCTGCGCAGAATGCAACTGTAAGGTTGACGTTGAAGAAGATGGTACAATCTTCGTTACAGCAGTTGACATTGAAGATGCTAACCGCGCTCTTGATATCATCAACACAATTGCAAACGACCCCGAAGTTGGCGCAATTTATAAAGGTGTTGTTACAAGACTTATGTCCTTCGGTGCATTCGTTGAAATCGCTCCCGGTAAGGAAGGTCTTGTTCACATCTCCAAGCTTGATGTTAAGAGAACAGAAAAGGTTGAAGACTGCGTAAATGTTGGCGACGAAGTAATCGTTAAGGTTACAGAAATCGACGATCAGGGCAGAATCAATCTTTCAAGAAGAGATGCTCTTATTGAGGTTGAAGGCCTTGTTCCCGAAAACGATGACGAGCCCGAAAGAGAACGTCGTCCTCGCAGAAACAACTTCCACAAAAGAGATAAAAGAGACTAAGAAATAGAAAATCCACTCCGCGAGGAGTGGATTTTTTTTATTATAACAAACCTTTTATACTTTCGGTAATTTTCTTTGCAATATAAGGGTTATTCATTGTGTAAATATGTATTCCGTCAACGCCATTGGAAACCAAATCAACAATCTGGTCGATTGCAAATGCGATTCCTGCATCTACAAGGGCTTCAGGTCTATTTTCATATTTCTGAATCATTTTAACAAACTTTCTCGGAAGACTTGCACCACACATTGAAACCATTCTTTCAATCTGGTTTTTATTTGTAACGGGCATAATACCTGCGGAAATCGGTGCTTTTATTCCTGCAATATCGCATCTATCACGGAAGCGATAGAAATATGAATTATTGAAGAAAAGCTGTGTAACAATGCTTTGCGCACCGCAGTCAACCTTGTTTTTAAGGTTAGCTATATCAACCTTACCGTTGGGTGCTTCAAAATGAGTTTCGGGATAGCCTGCAACAGAAACTCCGAAATCGCCCTTTGTGTGAATATATGAAACCAATTCATTGGCATACATAAAATCAGTTTTCGGCTCAAAATCAGGGTTTTTATCGCCACGAAGAGCAAGAATATTTTCAATATTATGCTCCTTAAGGTCATTTAAAACTCTGTCAACATCCGCTTTTGTTGAATTAACGCAGGTCAGATGTGCCATAGCCTCAATGCCGTATTTATTCTTAATAAGGGATGCTATATCACAGGTATAATTGTTTGCAGAAGAACCGCCTGCACCATAGGTCACGCTTATATAGTCAGGTCGAAGATTCTGAAGCTCTGCAATTGTATTATAAACAGTTTCAACAGATCCTGTTTTCTTAGGGGGAAAAACCTCAAAGGACAAAACAGTTCTGTCGCTATTAAAAAGAGAAGAAATTTTCAAGGCTATCACCCTTTCAGAATCAGTTGGATTTCTTCTTTATATACTTAACCAAAACCACAATAGAAGCACCAAGCAATGCAAAGACAACTACCGTCATCATAAATTTAACGGGAATAACATCATAAATCTTGTCCCCAAGAAGGGTTATAAGAAGAATTCTAGGCATAACCCCGAAAAATGAAATTAAGATATATCTTAAATATCCCATATTACTTGCGCCAAAGAAAAGGCTTACAAAGTCAATGGGGAAAACAGGCAAGAGCCTTGCAACATAGAGATAGGGCGTTTTCTTATCACGAAGCTCGATTATTTTTTCGCCCTTTTTGGATTGTCTGAGCTTTTTCTCTACTCTTTCGCCACCTAAAAACTTACCGATAAAATAAGTTATATTAAGCTCAGCAAAAAGTCCGATGGCATTTACAATAAGTCCTGGAACAAAATCAAATGCCATTCCCACTGCCATATAAAGCACTGAGGCAGGAATTACAAATACAATTGCTTTGAGAGAATAAACTCCGACAACTGCCGCACCTGCTTCAAAAAGAGTGTTTGTTTTTTCTACAAGGGCGCGGACATCAATGTTAACAAGGTCATTATATTTAAAAATTATAACGAAAAGAATTGCAAGAACAAGCGCCGCTCTTAAACCGATGCCAACGGCACGCTTTATTTTATTATTCATAGTGCCGTCCTTTCATAAGAGTTTAAATCAAAGATTGATATGTACCAGCTCTCCGCCCTGCTCTCTTGACTTATCAGCAAGGAAAATAACCTTGTGACCAGGAACAGAATCGTAAATTGATGTGCAGGAAATAGAGTGACTTTCGCCTCTCTGGAAATTAATGAAATCCTCTGTAAGTCTTTCATCGCCACCGCTATGGCCCTCGCCTGAAATATGGCTCATATCAATAGTTTCTTTATCAAAATAATTTGCTCTTGCAGGATTTTGAGTTCTCACTTCGATGAAAGCGTGTTCAAACTCGCCGTAAATCTCGCCCTTTGTACCAATCACGCGGATTGTTCTCAAGGGCTCGGGTGAGCCACCTACCATATTATGAGTGCCTGTTGCACCGCTCTTGAAATTAACAAGAACACTCTGATGGTCAACAACATCATTATCGCATTTGAAAATACATCTGCCGTATTCACTACTGGTGAGAAGCTCTCGCCTCTGCTCATCTGTGGGATTTTCGATATCTTCGATATCGCGCCATACATAAACTGTCCACTCGTTAGGATGGTCTAGATAAAGTCTTTTTGCGCTGAAATCACAGAAATCAACTCTCGGACAATCCACAAGACAGCGTGTTCCTGATTCCTCAGGTGCGTTTTCTGCTGTAAACTGCATTTTTGAGCCTACGGAAGAAACGCTGACAGGCTTATCGTCACCCATTAACCACATCATTATGTCAAGGTCATGACAGCATTTTGCAAGAAGCATTGATGTATGGCATTTTTTAGAGTTAGCCCATTTACCTCTTACAAATGAAGTTGAAAGATGGTGATAGCTTACATTTTCAATGGTCTGAATATTAACTACCTTACCGATTTCACCGCTTAAAATTCTCTTTTTTATTTCAGAATAAAAAGGTGTATAACGAAGCACGTGGCAAATCATAACCTTATTGTTATTGCGCTTAACAACCGCTATCAAGCGCTCCATTTCTTCATCATTCACCGCAAAGGGCTTTTCAAGAAGCATATCGTAGCCAACCTCCAAAAGAGGAATAGCTGTTTCAACATGCTGCTCATCCATTGTTCCGTTTATAATTGCATCTGCAAATTTCGGCACCTTGGAAAGCTCCTCTGCAGAATTGAAGCAACATTCTGAACCGAAGCCGAACTTCTCGCTTACCATTTTCTGACGGAATTTGTCAGGGTCAGCAACACCTACAATTTTAAGCTTTTCGGGATGCCTTAAAGAGAAATCGGCATAAGCCATAGACCTATGCCCTGCTCCTACTATTATTGCTGTTACGGGTTTCTTTTCCATAAAATCACTACCTGTGAGAAAAAATTTTAAAGGTTATTTTGTCAAATCGATAGCCATTACAGCCTCGCCTAATCTGTTGAAAATCATTTTAAAGCCATTGCGCTTATAAAAACGGATTGCACCGTGATTCCATCCACCCGCCATAAGCATTAAGCCCTTTACTTTTTTGGATTTCAAATCCTCTAAAAGCATCTGCATCATTTTTGTACCATAGCCACCGCTCTGATATTCGGGAAGCAGGTCAATATGTAAATGAGCGGGATATTTCCAACCCATTAAAGAATATGGCACATGGAAAAACCAACATCTGATGCCCGCTTTTTTCTCCATCTTATAAATCTGAGGCACATCAACTTTTCTGAAAACCTTTCTGAAGCGACGATAATCAGGCTCACAAAGAAGATAGCCCACAACCTTGTCAGACTCATCAGCAAGCACAAAACAGGAATCATAGCATTCACGAGCATAATAGGTTGAAAACATTGCTGACATCAGCTTTCCTGTAGCCTCATCATTGATGCTTTTTTCTCCTGCGGTCATTCGGCAGACATATTCAACATCCTTGATGTCGTCTGCTCTCATTCTTCTGATAGTTGCCATTATTGCACATCTCCTGAAGATTTCTTTCTTTTCTTAACATGCTCTCTTGTTCCGTCAGGACGCTGGATAACCGTGTTATCAAGAGTACTTACAAGTGACTCTCTGAATGCAGCAACATATTCTGCGCGAAGAGCCTTCTGTTCAATCTGCTCTTCCTCTGTTAAGCCCTGCTCACGGGATTTGCGGGCAAGAAAATTAATTCTTTCAATTTTTTCGGGAGTAATCATAACAATTTCCTTTATTTATATTATTAATTCTATATATTTACATTATTTGTAGTATATCATATATTTTATATTTTGCAATAATTTATCAAAAATAGCCCTTCTTACGAAAGGCTATTTCTATATGGATTTTCTCTTGTTCTTCTGATAAACAAATCAAACTCATCCTGACTTAAAAGCTCGGGGTAGGAAAGAATTTTTAAGGGCACGCCTTCTCCACCGTGGTATGAGGGCTGCTCATACTCGTAGCCGTTCACTTTAAAGTCCTGACGATTATAAAATCTTATTCTTTTGATTTGCTGGTCTGTTTCGGGTGCTTCCGCTTCAAGAATTATCGGCTTATTGTAAATTTTCTTTACAAGCTCAATTACTTCTGAGCCGTAGCCACCTGCTCTTTTTTCCTCATCAATAGCAAGATGCTCAATGAAAATAAATTCAGGAAATTCCCAAATGGTTATAAAGCCAACATCTGCTTCATTATCAAAAATTTCAAAGAAATTAAAAAATTTATTGCTTAAGCATTCTTTCTGGTCTGAAATATCGCGGCGCTCCTCATAGGGAAACGCCGCGGTCATTTTACTGAAAACCAAATCGAATCGCTCTTCGGTAATCGGTATTAAATTCATATTACTTAATCTGAGTACCTGCAGGAACGCAGTCAGGAACAAAAACTACCTGACAACCGCAAGCGCCATTTGTTGCTGCAAGGAGCATACCGTTACTCTGAACACCTGCAAATCTTGCAGGTTCAAGGTTTGCAACAACGATAATCTTCTTACCGATAAGCTGTTCGCATGTATATTCGCTCTTGATTGAAGAAACAATAACTCTATTTTCGCCGCTGCCATCGTCGAGAGTGAGCTTTAAGCAGCTATGAGATTTTCTGATTTCCTGAGCCTTGAGAATTTCACAAACGCGAAGGTCAAGCTTTTCGAAAACATCAATAGAAATCTTGTCTTCTTTAAAGGGAACAAAAGCATCTGCTTCACCGTAAACATGCTTATCCTCTGTTTCAACAACCACTTCAACCTTTGCAAGCTCTTCTGCCTTTGCTTCTTCCTCTGTTTTGGGGTATGAGAAGTCAAGAAGACCAACATATCTCTGAGGATCAATTGCGAAAAGGAAGAGATAAAGACGAGGACCTTTTTCCTTGTCTATGAGAAGTTTGTAAACGTTCTTGAAGAACACGCCCTGAATTGTTTTAAGCGCTTTTTCATCGAGGTCTTCGCCATTGATTTCCTTCGGAATAGCGTAGAGCTTTTTGTTAAGCTCATCAAGGTCATAACCACCTGCAGAAATATATTCAAAGAGGGCTTTGATTTCTGCTTTCTGAGTTTCGTTGAGAGTTTCATAAACCTCCCAGTTGCGACCGCTTCTTAAACGATTAACCTGGTCAGGTGCGCAGTTTTCAAGCCAGTATTTAGCTTTATCAAGTCTTGCGCTGAACTGCTCGCTCTTATAAGGTGTACCGATTTTCTCGAAAACTGTTTCAAGCATAGAAACATTGAAGTCAACAACACTACCGAGCTGAACAAGAAGACCCATAGGAACTGTTTCAAGAACTCTATCGCCAACAGTTGTGTTATACATAATGTCCTTCTGCGCATCGTTTGCACTACCGTCTTTAACAGCAGTATACATTTTATCAAACTCAAAGTACTGTCTTAAAATACCATCATCGAAGCAGAAATCGAATGCCTTGAGAGGCTCTGTTTTTGAATAAAGCCACAAAATAACCTCGGGCTCATAGATTTTAAGAAGTGTTTCAGGT
Organism: Acutalibacteraceae bacterium; assembly: GCA_045660345.1. Classification (GTDB taxonomy): domain Bacteria; phylum Bacillota; class Clostridia; order Oscillospirales; family Acutalibacteraceae; genus DTU089. The sequence goes on along the minus strand of JAZRDP010000020.1, from coordinate 22,437 downwards.
GTAAGGTTAAGACCTGATGAACCGGACATTTTACCTGTTGTACCCTTGATACCGATGAACTCATAGCCCTGGAAGAGCGGAGGCTCATAGCCGAAGATTTTCTTTGCGATATCCTTACTTGTATCGTAGCTACCGTGGGGGCTTGCATGGTCCTTTCCGCCGGGCTCGAAGTCAACGCCCTCATACATCCAACGCATGGGCCAGTCAATCTTCCAAGCGAGCTTGCAGTTGAAATCCTTTGTGAAATCAAATGAACCCTTGTGACCGCAAGCACAGGTGTATTCTGCCTGTGTGCAATCGTCGCTTAAGGAAACGATTTTTGTTGTGTCCTTACCACATTCGGAGCAGTAAATACTAACGGGGTAATAGCCTTCGCGCTCACCCTCCTGTACGGGCTGTGTACGGTGAGAAGCAAGAATATCAAAGATTTCTCCTCTCTTTTTAAGAGAATGAAGAATATGCTCTGTGTATTTACCGCTTCTGTACATTTCTGCCTGATGGCGATAATCCATATTGATGCCGAATTTTACAATTGAACGCTCAAACTCATGTTCAAAATATTCAGCATAGGTTTTTTCCTCTGTATCAAAGGGGTTCTTAACATCAACATAGGGACAGCCGATATATTTTTCCATATCGCTGTCGATAGCCGCAACATTAACAGGAACCTTTCTCATACGGTCAAACTCGTCCCAGGAGAAAAGAAGCTTTGCTTTTTTACCTTTTTTAATAAGTGCGCGAACAACAAAGTAGCTTGTTGCAATATCACGGAAGTTACCGATATGAATTGAACCTGAGGGGCTGATACCTGCGGCACAAACATATTCTTCCTTATCAGGATTGCGCTTGATAATACGGTCTGCAATAATTTCTGACCAATGCATTGAAATCACACTCATTTCGTTGAAAATACATAGGGTGAAAGGAATTGTCCGAACCGTGTTTTATACAGGCGGATTTTCGTTCATCCTGTGTTAAAATACTCGCCAATCCGAAAGGATTAGCTCCGTTTTTGCCTTGGCTGACCAAAAATCCTCACTGTATAAAATCTTCGACCTAAAAGCGAAAGATTTTTATTGGATTTTTGGTGTTGAGGGCGAAGATAGGCTGGAGCCTTTCAAGACCGAAACGCCGAAAAGACTTGAAAAGCTTTGCTTTTAGGCAGGTTCGGACAACTCATTTCACCCTAATATAACAGTTTAATATTTTACTATATTTAATAAGTTATGTCAAGCAAGATAAACCCTAATCACAAATTGTTAAGAATAAAACCCTATTTTCTCTTAAAAATCTCTTAAAAAAGGTAAAAAACAGTTGATAACTCTACTATTTTTTGGTATATTTATTGTGTATTTTTATGTATTAAATTTTGTCAGGAGAATTAAGCATGTTTAAGCTTTTGCGTTACTTAAAGCCACACAAGAATTTCGCTTTATTTACATTGTTTCTTGCTGCTATAAACAATGTGCTTACTCTTGGCTTCCCGTTACTGCTTTCTGAAATCATCAATGAGGGCATCAACAAGGGCGACCTTGAATCTATCAAGTCTGATGGTATTATTATGCTTGTTTGCTGCTTTATAGCAATGCTTGTTTCTATTGCAAACAGCTATTGCTCCAGCAAAGTTTCAACAAGCTTTGCAGGAGAGCTTCGCGCAGATATTTTCAACAAGGTTGAGTCCTTCTCTCAGGGCGATATTGATAAAATCGGTATTCCTTCCCTTATCACTAGAACCATTAACGACATCCGTCAGGTTCAGGATTTCATTCTTATGAGCCTTCGCACAATTATTTCCGTTCCGATTATGCTTATCGGCGGAACAATTATGGCAGTTATTATGGATCCGGGACTTTCTCTCGTTCTTCTTATTGTTCTTCCCGTTATTGCAATTATTGCTCTTCTTGTTGCAAAGAAGATTTTACCCTACTTTGATAAAATTCAGAAAAAGGTAGACAGACTCAATCTCATCATCCGCGAAAAAATCAGCGGTATACGAGTTATTCGTGCATTCAACCGAACTCAGCATGAGGACAAGCGCTTCAAGGATGCCAATGACGATTTAACAGGAATGGTTGTTACAGTTCAGAGAATTTTCGCTTCTCTCATTCCCATAGTAACTCTTCTTGCTTTCCTTCTTATTATTCTTCTTGTAGCTATCGGCTATGTTCAGATTAACCGCCTTACAGACCCCGTTGAAATTCAGAATACCATCGGCGATTTGCAGGCGTTTATTATCTATCTCGTGTTTGTTATTGTTGCAGTTTCAAGTGCGGCAGCTATGTTCATTATGCTCCCAAGAGCAAAGATTTCCGCAAACCGTATCAACGATGTTCTTGAAATGCAGCCCGAAATGGAAATCCTTCCTAAAGAAGAAGGCAATTCAGAAAAGGGCGTTATCGAATTCCGTAATGTAAGCTTCAGATATAAAAACCCCGACGGGGAATATACTGATGTCCTTGAAAATGTCAGCTTTACTGCAAATCCCGGTAAGGTGACCGCTATCATCGGAGGAACAGGCTCAGGTAAATCAACAATCCTAAACCTTATTCCCCGTTTCTATGATGTGGCAGACGGCGCAGTTTTCCTTGACGGCTATGATGTCCGTCAGATGGATTTCTCTTCTATTTATTCTAAAATCGGCTATATTCCTCAGCAGGCATTCCTTTTCAGCGGTACAATTGCAGATAATCTGCGCTATGGTAAGGAAAATGCAACCGATGCTGAATTATGGCGTGCTCTCGAAATTGCTCAGGCGAAGGACTTTGTTGAAAAGCTCCCCGACGGGCTTTACAGTATGATATCCCAAAACGGAACAAATCTTTCAGGCGGTCAGAAGCAACGACTTTGTATCGCGCGAGCAATTGTCAAGGAAGCTCTCTTCTATATGTTTGACGATAGCTTCTCTGCTCTCGACTTTGCAACTGATGCTCGTCTTCGCGCAGCGTTAAAGGAAAATCTCAGAAATTCATCCATTCTTATTGTGGCTCAGCGAGTAGGCACAATAATTGATGCAGATAAAATAATCGTCCTTGATAAGGGTCAGGTTGTGGGTACAGGTACTCATGAAGAGCTGCTCACCTCCTGCAATGTTTATAAGGACATTGTTGCATCCCAGCTTAGTGAAGAGGAGGCAACAGAATGACAAGAAAACCCAGACAACTTGACGAAAACCGTCAAAAACTTCTTGAAATGCGCCGAAACACCCGAAAAATGCGCTACTCTTCATACCGCACTGTTCAGAAGGGTGAAGAAAGAGCAAACAACTTCAGCGCAACACTGAAGCGTCTTTTAAAATATCTTCTTGAACACAAACGCGGCTGCGTTATTGTTTTCATAACCTGCATTTTAAGCACAATCTGCAATGTTATCGGACCTACCTATATCGGTGATGCTCTCGATGTACTTAACGAACAGGTTGCTCTCAAAATTGAGGGCTATGAGATTTCCGCAGAAAGACTTATTCCCTATATTCTTATGCTTCTTGCAGTATATGGCGGAATGGCAATCTTCTCCTTTATTCAGCAATTTACAATGGCAGGCGTAACTGCCAAGGTTGTCAGAAGACTCAGAGAGGATTTGAATACAAAGCTTTCTCATTTACCCCTTAAATTCTTTGACTCCAATGCCAAGGGCGATATTCTTTCCCGCCTTATTAATGACATTGATAATATCAGCAACACTCTTCAGCACAACTTAGTTTCTGTTGTATCATCTATCATCACCATTGTCGGTGTTTTTGTAATGATGCTTATAACAAACTGGTTCTTAACTCTTATTATATTTGTTATCGTTCCGCCTGCAGCGGCAATAGCTCTGAGCATTATGAAGGTTTCCAAAAAGCTTTTCAAGGCTCAATGGGACAGAACAGGCGAGCTTAACGGCCATGTTGAAGAAATGTATACAGGTCACAAAATTGTCCGACTTTTCGGTCAGGAGCAATTAGCAGTTGATGAATTCAATGACATTAATGATGAATTAACTGATGTCAGCAGAAAGGCTCAGTTTATTTCAGGTACAATCGCTCCGTTCATCAATCTTATTGATAACTTCGGCTACATTCTTATTGCCATTGTCGGCGGTTATCTTATAGTAAATGATGGCGTTTTTGCCGTTAATGGCACAGTTCTTTATGATATGGGTGGAAGCTTTACTATCGGTGGTATTCTTACATTTATCACCTATTCAAAGCTTTTCACATCTCCCATTTCTCAGCTTGCGCAGATTGTTAATAACCTTCAGTCAAGTATGGCATCCTCCGAACGAGTTTTTGCAGTTCTTGACGAAGAAGAGTTTGCTCCCGATAACAACGGGAAGAAAATTGAATTCAAGGATGTTCTTAAATTCGAAAATGTTTCATTCTCTTATACACCTGACAAGCCCTTAATGGAAAACCTTGATATTTCTGTTAAATGCGGTGGTCTTGTGGCTCTCGTTGGTCCCACAGGTGCAGGTAAAACAACCTTCGTAAATCTTCTTATGCGCTTCTATGATGTTAATGACGGCAAGATTACCATTGACGGAACTGACATCCGCGATATACCTCGCGATGATTTACGCTCTCTTTACGGAATGGTGCTTCAGGACACATGGTTATTTAACGGCACTATTAAAGATAACATCCGCTATGGAAGACTCGAAGCTACCGACGAAGAGGTTATCGCCGCCGCTAAGGCTGCTCATGCGGACGAGTTCATTTCCGAGCTTTCCGAAGGCTATGACACAACACTTGAAGAAAACGGTGAAAACCTTTCACAAGGGCAGAGACAGCTTCTCACTATCGCCCGAGCTCTTCTGAAGGATCCGAAAATTCTTATTCTCGACGAAGCAACAAGCTCCGTTGACACAAGAACCGAGCTTCTTTTGCAGGCAGCAATGAGCGAAATTATGAAGGGCAGAACAAATTTTGTTATTGCTCACAGACTTTCGACCATTAAAAAAGCTGACGAAATCCTCTTCATTGACAATGGTACTGTTAAAGAAAGAGGTACTCATAAAGAACTTCTTGAAAAAGGCGGACTTTATGCAGATATGTATTACAGTCAGTTTGGTGGCAAGGTTTCCGACAAAAAATTAGATACCGATTATTGATAAAGTTAATTATCTGAAAGGACAGATTGATATATGAAAAACACAGAAAAATCCATGGAAAAGCTTGTTGCTCTTTGCAAGGGCAGAGGCTTTGTTTACGCAGGTAGCGAAATCTACGGCGGTCTTGCAAACACTTGGGACTACGGCCCCCTTGGTGTTGAGCTTAAAACCAACATTAAAAACGCATGGCGCAAAAAATTCATACAGGAGAACCCCTACAATGTAGGTCTTGACAGCGCTATTCTTATGAACCCTCAGACTTGGGTTGCTTCAGGTCACCTTGGCGGCTTCTCTGATCCTCTTATGGACTGCCGTGAATGCAAAACTCGTCACAGAGCAGATAATCTTATTGAAGATTTTGACGGCACTAATGTTGCAGGTTGGTCAAATGAGCAGATGATGGACTACATCAAGGAAAAGGCAATTGCTTGTCCTTCCTGCGGTAAACATAACTTTACAGACATCCGTCAGTTTAACCTTATGTTCAAAACATTCCAGGGTGTTACTGAAGACAGTAAAAACGAGCTTTATCTTCGTCCCGAAACTGCACAGGGTATTTTCGTAAACTTTGCAAATATTCAGAGAACAACAAGAAAGAAAGTTCCCTTCGGTGTTGCTCAGATCGGTAAATCCTTCCGTAACCAAATCACTCCCGGTAACTTTATCTTCCGTGTTCGTGAATTCGAACAGATGGAGCTTGAATTCTTCTGCAAGCCCGGTACAGACCTTGAATGGTTTGAATACTGGCGTGCCTTCTGCCGTGACTGGCTCTACTCTCTCGGCATCAAGGAAGAAAATCTTCGTCTTCGTGACCATGACCCCGAGGAGCTTTGCTTCTATTCAAAAGCAACAACAGACTTCGAATATCTCTTCCCCTTCGGTTGGGGCGAGCTTTGGGGCGTTGCAGACAGAACCGACTACGACCTTACTCAGCACATAAACACATCAGGCAAGAGCCTTGACTATTTCGACCCCGAAACAAACGAGAGATACATTCCCTATGTTGTTGAACCCTCTCTCGGTGTTGAAAGACTCTTCCTTACAATTCTCACAGAGGCTTATGATGAAGAGGTTGTTGATGCAGAAAAGAACGATACAAGAGTTGTTCTTCGCTTCCATCCCACCCTTGCACCCTTCAAATGCGCTGTTCTTCCCCTTTCAAAGAAGCTTAATGAACAGGCAACTGAGGTTTTCACAAAGCTTTCAAAGAAATTCAATGTTGACTTTGATGATGCAGGCTCTATCGGTAAAAGATATCGCCGTCAGGACGAAATCGGTACACCCTTCTGCATTACCTATGACTTTGACAGTATCGAAGACGGCTGCGTAACAGTCCGTGACAGAGATACAATGGAGCAGGTTCGTATTTCTATTGATGAGCTCGAAGCTTACATCGAAGAAAAAATCGCATTCTGAGCTAACTAAACAAAAATATAAAGCAGTAGGTTTTTTCACCTACTGCTTTGCTTTTTATTTGAGATTTAATGTAGCATTGTAATCTGAAATTCCGTAGTTACCTGCGGAGTGCTTGAGCATTTCGTAAAAATCAAGTTCTTCGCCTTGTGCGCCGTGAAGCTTTTTGTTAAGAATTTTAAGGATTGGCTTCAATCTTTTCAAAACCTTGAGAAAGGTTTCGCCGAAGGGTGTGTCCTCTGTATAGGGCTGGTCACCGCAAAACATATTTCTTACAAGGCTTACAAGGTAATCAAAAAATCTGTCATCCTTAATATCGGGATGGGCTTTAACAAGGAAAACCCTTGCAACTTTTCCCACAGACCAGGTATTCAGGATTTTGCCCAACATTCTAAATGGCTTGTGAAGCGCGGGCATATCACCCATAGCGAATTTATGTAAAACCTTTTCAGGTTTTTCCTCCATACCGCTTATTAAAGTTATCAACATTCTGTCAAACTGGTCCTGAAGATACTGCTCGCCTGTTTTTCCTTTTTTGTCCCACTCAAACTCGGGTACGGGAATACTTTTTATTTCAACTGTGCTTTCGTCCTTAATGGTAACAAGGCGCATAAATGCAGGACAACCGATAAGCGAGCCTGTGCAGACATCGTAAAATTTATTGCCCTTTTCAGTTCCAACCATATTTATACTCTGATTGTGCATATGCCCTGTAAAAATAAGGTGCACATCGTTATCTGCAAGAGCTTCAATAAGCTTTTTACTTTCCTTCTGACGAGCATCAGGTATAAGATTGAGAATGGGTTTGCCTGCAAGGACAGGATAATGCTCCATTGCAATCATCATTTTACCATCTGCCTTCGCCTTTTTAGCCTGCTCTGACATCCAGCCTAAGAATTCATCGTCATAGGTTCTGTTCTTACCCTCGGCGGTATCGTTACATATAACGAGAAGACGGACATCCTCAGAAAGCTCTGCAACATAGGAAAGATGCTCTTTATTAAAAGCGATTGCATCATTATAACCAAAATCAGCATAATAGCTTAAAAGGTCATTGAACTGAATACATTCTGCACCTTCTCTTTCTCCACCATTATACTGAAAGGGATGCTGCTCAATATCGTGACCTGCAGTAACAACAAAAATTCTTTTCCCGCTTTCCTTAAGTTTTTTAAGCTCTGCAGAATATTCAATATGACTTTCTTTTTCGCCATTAAAGGAAAGGTCTCCTGCTATGAGAATTATATCTGCTTCGTCGCTGTTTTTCAGATATTCGTTTACGGCTTTATTGATTGCAGCAGTTTCTGCATAGCACTTCTGCTCATAATCCATAAATGCCTCATAAGCCTCGCCGTAAGCACCTAATTTTTCACTGAAATAATGGGGATCGGTAATAACGAAAAACTTTAACTCTTTCATAATTAACTCCTAATTATTATAATGATTGGAAGCATCGCTTCCCCTTAATTTCTCATTTCTAATTCGTAATTTTTCATTCACAATTAAAAATTGTAAGTCTGTGCAACGCTCTTGTTGATGCCATATAGAGATATTTTTTGTTTTCCTCTCCACTAAAAGCATCATCCTTATCATACACAATTACATTATCAAATTCAAGACCCTTTGTAAGCGCCAAGGGCATAACAATAGGATTATGGGAAAGCTCAAAGGATTTATTATCGCAGATTCTTAAGCCCTTAATTGTAGCCTTAAGCTCGTTATAAACCTCAATAGCCTCCTTAAGATTACGGGTGATAATACAGGTCGACGGGCTATTTTGTGCCATATCTGTTACTGCATTTTTAAATTCTTCAACATTACCGCCAAGCTCTTTTACCTCTTCACCTGAACGCTCAAAGATGTCATATCTTTTATCTTCGGGAAGAAGCTTCAAGGCATAGGAATTGATTTCTTTTGTTGAACGATAGCTTTTATTTAGATTAAGTGTTTTTGCATTGTAAATCTCTGCAAGTTTTTCCTTGCTTGTTGTGTTAAGCTCTGAAACAATTGCCTGATTTGTATCGGCAAGAAGAGTAACTCTTGCTCTTGGGAACATTTTTAAAATAAGCTTATGCTGAATATATGAAAGGTCCTGAGCCTCGTCTATAAGAATATGCTTAACACCTGAAAGCACCGCAGACATACCAAGAACGGATTTCACATACACAACACCAAGAGCATCTTCAAATTCAAGATAGCCTTTATCAAGTGTAGCTTTTGTATCAAGAAGCTCAGGGCAATTTATTTCTTCTGCATATTTTTCCACAAGCTTGAAATAAACTGCTATGGGGTCTACAAGAATTGCAGCTTTAATCATTTCTGTGGCGTACTGCTTAACCTCTCTGCGCTTTGCTTTAAAGAGCTTTGCAGTATCTTCATCAATTTCGGAATCTGCATCTATATGAAGATAAATTTCTTCTCTGTGGCTGATAAAATACTCATCAATAACGCCCTGAATATAAGCCGCAAGGCGTTCTCCTCTTGATTTTTGAGAGTTTTCAGTATCACTTAAAAATCTTTCTAAAAGGGCTTCTTTTGAGTAAACCACATCACCGAAAAGAGTAATATCGCTAAATTCGGGCTCGCAAACATCCGTATCTGTTTCAAGGAAATTCACAAATTCCTTGCTTAGCTTAATTCCTGCACTTTTACCGCGCCTACTATCACCATTTATTATACTTTCTGCAAGGGAATAATAATCTCCCGTTGAAACAGTAGGAATTTCTGCAGCAAAAATATTATAAAATGAAGAATAGTTTATGGGCATTTCACCAAGCTCGGGAATAATATCTGCAACATAGCTTGAAAAAATATCGTTATTGGAAAACATTATAATTTCTGCAGAGGAAAGCTCGGTTCTGTTCTGATAAAGAAGATAAGCAAGTCTGTGGAAACCGACAGAGGTTTTACCGCTTCCTGCAGGTCCGATAACAAGAAGATTTTCATTATCTGTATAACGGATAACCTTATTCTGCTCTCTCTGAATACTGTTTACAATAACTTTAAGGTGTTCTCCTGAAGAAGACGAAAGCACATCTCTTAAAATATCGTCATCAATTTTAAGGTCACTGTCAACATAGTATTTCAATTTACCGTTTTCAAATTTAAACTGCCTTTTAAGAAGCAAATCACCGCGTATTTCTCCTGATGGTGCCTTGAAAAAGGCTTTATCTTCAAAATCTTCATAGAAAAGAGAAGCGATAGGTGCACGCCAGTCGCAAACAAGCATTTCAAAGGTGTCATGCTTCTGAAGTGTTCTTAAACCGATATATATTGTTTTTTCTCGGGTAGCTTTTTCGCTTTTAAAATCCACCCTTGCAAAATAAGGAGCATTACGAAGCTTTTTAAAGAAATAAATATCTCTTGAAGCCTCTTCGGAATAAAGGAACTGCTTTTCCATCTCGTGATGAATTTCTGTAAGCTCCATACCCGAATACATACCACCGTTTGGGTTATCCATATTGAAATCCTCACCCATAACCTTGACATTGGCTTTATATTCTTCAATAAGCTCCCCTAATCTTAAAATTTCATTATCCAAAAATTCCTGAACATATTGAGCATTCTGTTCTTCGATTTGCATATCCTTACCGAGCAAAATACTACCTCCAAAAACAAAAAATATAGTCTCTGTAAAAGTTAATGATACTATATTTCTCCCGCTTATGCAAGTATTGTAATTTTTCTTTTTTGTGATATAATTATTACATAAAGAAATCAACTGCATCGAGCACAAAACTCGGTGCAGTTGATTTTTTATAGAGAAAATTGAAATCGGAATTATTGGAGCGCTGCATTTACAATAGCCTGATAGTCATTTATATCAATCTCACCATTATTGTCGCTATCTGCAGCTAATTTATATACGCCTTCAAAAGAATCATATCCACTTATAACGCGGGCAACCTGTGCGCAATCAAGTACATCGCACACGCTGTCACCATTGACATCATTTTCTACAACAACTGTATAAGTGGAAACTGTGTTTGCATCACTGTCAAGCACCTCAACTGTTGAGCCTGTGCCGATGTAATCACCAAAGCTTGCGGTAAGCTTTGTAGTGTAGCCCTCAATTACAGTTACAATCTCATCAAGGAATTTGCAAAGAAGAAGCTCTGTGAAAATACTTTTTCCTGTGTGGTCAATTTCTGTTTTATCGCTTACGGATTTAAGCATACTCAAACCACAAACTGAACAAACATCATTTTCCCAGGAATGTTCACAAACAGCATCTGCTTCAATATTTGTATATTCTTTTATTCCTGTACAAGGACCAACTTTATATACAGTTCCACCTGAAAATACAGGTGCTGAATCAACCTCTTCTCCATTGTCAATGTTCTGATAGAAAACTTGTGTTCCATCAATTACTCCACTATTAAGAAGGTAGCAAACCTCGCCGGATGCAAATTGTTCTGCGGTTTTTGCTATGGTTGAGCCTTCAACATCTTCGGTTGTCATTCCCAATGTTTCGTTACCAACACCATTCTGAGTAACCCCGTTACCATCAGTTGCGCAACCTTCAAGATAATAGCAATTTTCTATGGTTGTTTCTAAGCTTTGTCCGCAAATTGCACCTACACAACGGCCAGTTTCACCTATTGCACCTACATTATAGCAATTTTTTATTGTTCCACCTTCGCCATAACCACATATACCTGCTATACCACAAGACTGCTCCTCTTCCGGATTTCCTGTAATTTTACCACAATTATAGCATTCTGTAATTACCCCAGTATCATTGTTTTCGCCACAAATGCCTCCAACATATGCAGTTCCCACGAGATCTGCTAAATTATAACATTCGGTTATAGTTCCATTATTTGAACCACATATACCACCAGTAAACGAGGTTAACGGCTGAGCAAAATCCCCATAGAAATAACAGTTTGAAATTGTTTCCTCATTAGAACCACATATACCGCCTATATAACATGTACCCCATAAGTTCGCTGAACTATAGCAATCAGTTATTGTTCCGCCATTACCACCGCATATACCACCAACAGCAAACTCTTCTCCGGAAAAATAACTATCCGAACTATAACAATCTACTATTGTTCCTATGTTGCTACCGCATATACCGGCAACATAATATTGCCCAATAATATAGCTGTTTTCAATACCGAGTGATTTAATTGTACCGATATTGGCTTCAAATAATGCTGTACATCCTTTGGTGCTATTTATATACACACTTTTTACGCAATGGTTATTACCATCAAATGCACCACCATACAACGCTTGTTTTTCAATAGAACCAATAGGTACCCATTCTCTGTATCCTTCTGTCGCTTCTTTTCCGTTATATGTAACTGTACCATCTGAATTAAACTTATACCCTGGATTAATATCAATATCGTTTAACAATACTGCATTAGCAGAATTTGAAAAAATATCATCGGTTGTATCATCAGCAGTATCGATACCTGAAAGTTGTGTATGGGAATTAACGAATTCACTAAACCAATAAAGCTGACCTGCATTTTTTATAGCATAATAGCCAATATAATCCTCTGTTAAATTAAGCGAAATATAATTATCTTCTGTTACAAGGATTGCAGGTTCATAGGCAATTCCACATTCAGCGCAAAAACCATTGGAATCAAATGAATCGTGCTCACAAACTGCACTACAAATGGAGCATACGCCGTCTTTCCAAGTATGCTCTACATCTACACCGCAAATAGCATCACAAATTTTACACTCGCCATTTTCCCAGATATGCTCTACATCTGTTCCGCAAACACTTTTACAAGTTGTGCATTTACCATTTTCCCAGATATGCTCACAGATAAGTTCACAATTGGAGCAAACACCTTTTTCCCACATATGTTCGCAAACTGCATCTGCTTCAATATTTGTATATTCTTTTATTCCTGTACAAGGACCAACTTTATATACAGTTCCACCTGAAAATACAGGTGCTGCATCAACTTCTTCGCTATTATCAATATTCTGATAGAAAGCCTGTGTTCCATCAATTACTCCGCTATTAAGAAGGTAGCAAACCTCGCCGGATGCAAATTGTTCTGCAGTTTTTGCTATGGTTGAGCCTTCAACATCTTCGGTTGTTATTCCCAATGTTTCGTTACCAACACCATTCTGAGTAACTCCGTTACCATCTGTTGCACAACCTTCAAGATAATAGCAGTTTTCTATGGTTGTATATTGAGCGTTTCCGCAAATAGCTCCTACATAATTACCGTTCCCTGTGATTTTACCTGTGTTATGGCAATTTACAAAAATTGTACTATTGGAATTTCCGCATATACCACTAGCGCCACTATTTAATCCACTTATATCGCCAGTATTGTAACAATTTTTAATTGTACCAGCTGCAGATTCTAAACATATTCCGTTAGCATTATTATATGTCGTTTTAATGTCACCAGTATTATAGCAATTCTCTATAGTACCATCCCAATTCAAAAAACAAATCCCAGCACCAATAGGAATGTCTGCCATGTCTGCTATATTATAACAATTTTTTATTGTGTCATAATTATATGCCGCTATTCCAGCTGCAGCTTCTTGAACCATTTGAGATGCATTGTAACAATTTTCTATAACACCCGCATTTCGGGCGCATATTCCCCCACCATAAACCACATAGCCATAGTTTACGCAACCGGAAATTATGCCCCCATCATTATAACCACAAATACCACCCGTAAATTCTTCTGCAGAAACTGCGAAACCACTATAATTATTACAATTTAAAATTTCACCTGAATTAGTAGTACAGAAAAGCCCTATTGTTTGTATAGAAGAAACACCATAACTATTGCATACATTCAAATTCTTAATTATGCCTTCGTTATAATTAAATAATCCTGTATTTAAAAAAACAACATCTGTTATTGTTAAAGAATTGCCATCAAATACCCCTGTATAAGGTGTTGCTTCACTTACACCTATTCCTGTATTCCAATGTAACAAATTCAAACTCCCTTCAGGAAGTTGATTGCCGTTTTTATCATAAATACTTGGTGTTCCATTTTTTATTGCACCATCAAAATCAAACATATACTCCGGATTCATATCAATATCATTGATTAAAACAGCATTTGCAGAGTTTGAAAAAATATCATCGGTTGTGTCATCCTCTGTATCAGCGCCCGAAAGTTGTTTGTTTGAATTGACAAAATCTCTAAACCAATGAATCTGACCTATATTCCCTACTGCATAATAACCCAAATAGCTTATAGTAAGATTAAGTGATTCATAATTTTCTGATGTAACAAGTATTGCTGGCTCATAATCACTGCAAACAGGACATATTCCATTTTCATAATTATGCTCACAAGTGAAACCACAAGTTGAACAAACACCGGTTTTCCATGCATGCTCCATATCCGTTCCGCAGATTATACCACAAACCTTACAAACACTCTCTCCAAAAATATGCTCTGTGTCTGTTCCGCAAATAGCTTCACATATAGTGCACTTACCATTTTCCCAACTATGCTCTACATCTGTTCCGCAAATCGCGCCGCAATTTACACATTCGCCATTATTCCAAACATGCTCAACATCTATTCCACATACAACACCACAAACTGAGCACGTTCCGTTTTCCCATGTGTGATGAAAATTAGAGCCACACTCGTTTTCTACCCAATAAGGATACAATGTAATATCTTGTGTAATATTGCTAATTATCTTATTAAAACCATAAGCCATATCTCCGCTATCTTCAAGTGACCAACCCGTTTGAGTATAGCCTTCCCTTGTGAAAATAGCATCCAAAGTTTTAATATATTCTCCATTTTCAACGCTTTCAGCAACCTCTTCTCCTGCACCATACGATCCTGGCACATAAAGAATCGTATGTATCTTAGCAAAATATGGATACAAGGTAATGTCGCCTTCAATAACGTCACTCCTACGACCAAGATCATAGGACTTTTCTCCACCATCAATCAGAGACCAACCTGTTTGAATATAGCCCTCTCGTGTAAAAATGGCATCTGATAAAATAAAAGTTTTACCATAGCTTGCTGTTACTATTGTTTCTTCCCCTTTACCATATTGACCTGGGGAATAAGATATTGTACACTCCTCGCCTTCCCAAACGGGATACAAAACCACATCTTTCTTTGTTCTGTATCTAGTCCCAAATCTATATTTTAAAATACCACCATCTTCAATAGCCCAACCGGTTTGAGTATAGTGCTCACGGGTATAGGTAGCACTTCTAATTGTAATTGTTGTTGTGAATACATCATAATATGGTTCACCTTCTACACCCTCACCAGGCATATAAGTAACCGTATATTCTGCTGCAAATACCGTTACATTAAAAATAGAACTCACCATAAAAATCGCAAGCACTATGCATAGTATTTTTTTTAATTTTGTTTTCATTTAAAATCCCCCACTCAATATAAAAGCAACAAAACGTATTCCGTTCATAACTCTATAAACGGAATACGCTTTCTATTTATCACACATTATTATTCTTTACTCTATCCATAAAATCAGAGCAAGCAGGAACAACAAATTTAATTCCCTTTTCAATGATTTCAAAGGTACATTCTGTTACATAGTCTGTTTCGCCGTCAACATTCATAGCTGCGGGCTTTTCGCTTGTAATCTTAATCTTTTTACCTCTTTTGAAAATTGTTCTGTCCCAGCCAAGGTGCTGTCCCTTTTTATAAGGCTCAATAAGAGAAAGGAGCTTAACTCTCAAGCAGTCCTTTTTAACAATAATAAAGTCAAGAAAACCATCGTATGTAAGAGCTTTGGGGGCTGCCATATAACCACCGCCGTACCAACGGGAGTTACCTGCAACGCAGAAAAGTACATCACTTGTAAATGGCTCTTCATCATCAATCTGAATTGTAAATCTGCTCTTCATTCTGCCGATAAAGCAGTAAAGAAGGGCTGCGGTATATGCTGCCTCACCTGAAAGAAGAGGAATCTTTTTGAAATCTGCCTGCTTTGCGCAAACCTCTGCGTCAACACCCATTGAGCACTGGTTAATCGCATACTGGTCACCGCATTTAATAAGGTCAAAATCCATAACAGTACCATTTACATGGTCTGCAACATTTCTTAAATCCTTTTTATCGCCAAAAATACGAATGAAGTCATTACCGCTACCCAAGGGAAAAGCTGCAACCTCTGCATTTTCGTGACAAGCGCAAGCATTAACTACCTCATAAAGAGTACCGTCACCACCACAAGCATAAACACGGATGTGCTCGCCCTTTTCAACCTCTTTTTTAGCATATTGATAGCCGTCGCGAGGTGCTTTTGTTGTATATATTTCGTAATTTTCTATACCCATTTCGGTCATTGTTTCAACAATTCCGTTGGTACATCTTTCAATTGAAATACCCTTACCGCACACTGGGTTTACAATAAATAAATGTTTCATAAATTTCACCTTATTTAAAATACATATGCAATCTGCATTTAATCATACCATTGTAAAGCTTTCTGCTCTTATCGGCTTTTCTGCCGAAGCATTGCTCAAACTCTTCGTCGGGAGTGATTATATAATAACTCCAACCGTGAGCTTTGTCAAACACTCTGCCCATTTCCTTATAAAGACGCTGTGCCTCCTGCAAATCAAGAAGTCTTTCGCCATAAGGAGGATTGCAGATAACTGTTCCGCGTTCGCTTAATTTCTTGAAATCCTTTAAGTCGCGTTTTTCAAAGTTGAGCTTTTTACCAATGGGAAGTCTTGATGCATTTGCCATAGCAATTTTTATTGCCTCTGCATCAATATCGGAGCCATAGCCCACGAAATCAGTATCAACCTTTTCAAGACTTATTGCTCTTTCCTTTTCCTCTTTCCAGATATTTTTGGGAAGAACATCAAACCTTTCCGCCGCAAAGTGACGGTTAAGACCCGGTGCAATATTATGAGCATATAAAGCACCCTCAATAAGAAGAGTACCGCTACCGCACATTGGGTCATAAAGTGTATGATAATGGCGGAGCTTTGCAAGAGCGCAAAGAGATGCCGCCAAGGTTTCTTTAATTGGTGCACCATTCTGGGAAAGTCTATAGCCACGCTTATGAAGACCTGCTCCAGTTGTATCAATAAGCATAGTAACATTATCATTCATAATAGAAAACTGAATCTGATGAACAGGACCGCTTTCATTAAACCATGAAATACCGTATTTTGATTTAAGTCTTTCAACAACTGCCTTTTTAATAATTGCCTGACAGTCGCTTACGCTGAAAAGAGCAGATTTGAGAGAATAGCCCTTTACGGGGAATGCATCCTCTCTTCCAATCCATTCCTCCCAAGGAAGAGCCTTTACACCCTGAAAAAGCTCTTCAAAGGTTTTTGCAGTAAATGAGCCCATATTAATCTGAACTCTTTCTGCAAAATGAGAGCAGATATTAACTCTCGCAAGCATATTTTCGTCACCTGAAAAAAGCACTCTGCCGTTTTCAGCCTGAACATTTTCTGCTCCTAAAAATCGAAGCTCATCAGCAATTATACCTTCAACGCCTAAAAGGCAGGGTATTACAAAATTAATTTTCATTGGGTTTTCCTTTCCGCAGCGTTATTTTCAGGCATAGTAAACCAGAATGTTACGCCGTTTTCTTTATTTTCAAAACCACAATCACAATTGTGATTTTCTGTAATCGATTTTACTATTGAAAGACCTAATCCGAATCTCCCCTCTGCTCTTGAATGAGCCTTATCTGCCCGATAAAACGAGGTGAAAATTCCATCCTTGTCCTTATCCTCAACACGGCTTCCCGTATTAAACACATTAACCTTGATTTTATCGTCTGCCTTCTCCGTCGTAATCTCAATAAGCTTTTCGCCACTTGCGTGACTGCAGGCATTGAGAACAATATTGGAAAGCACCGTTGTCATCTGAGCCTTATCAGCAAAAGCGGTTAAGACCTCTGTTTTTATATATTTTGCTGTAACACCCTTTTCCTCGAATATGGGTGTTACTGTTTTGATTAAATCATCTATAAACTCACCGACATCAAATTCAGCCATATCAGGCTTCTTAACACCTGACGAATAAAGAGATTGCTCAAGCATATTAAGAACAAGCACATTCATTCTGTCGGACTCGCGCATGATAATGTCGCAATATTCAGTAGCGCTTTCGTTTTCCTCGCTGACATTCATTTTCAAGCCCTCTGCATAGCCTCTTATGATTGCTATGGGAGTTTTCAATTCGTGGGATGCGGCAGAAATGAAATCTGCTCTCATCTGCTCAATTCTTCGCTCTTTTTCAATGTCTTCCATAAGCTGTTCATTCTTTTCTCTCAATTCTGAAAGAGCGGTGTTGAGAGAATCGGAAACAACATTTATGTTTTCTGCCAGAGCTCCGATTTCATCGCCTCGGTTGATTTCACATTTTGCAGAAAAATCAAGGTTTGCAATTTTATTTGCAACCTCACTCATCTCAATAAGGGGCTTTGTGAAATGCTTTGAATAAACAGAAATAAATACAAGTGCAAGGACAAGAGCAAGAACGGTTAAGGTCGTTGTAACGCCCGTTGCAAGATTTGCATTTTCTTGAATGGGGTCCTTCTGAGCGGTAATTTCAATATGATAACCATTCTCAAAATCCTTACCGTAAACGATATACTGGGTTGAGCTACCCTCTTCTGCAACCACATTGAAATAGCTTCCATCTTCATTCTGCTTTCTGCTTATAACATTTAATTTATTTGCAGAAAGGAAGCTTCCCATTCCTTCATATAAATAGTTGTCCTGATTATCGTATAAATCTATACTTACATTTTCTTTAAGCTCATATTCTGAAAGAAGAGAAAAATAGTCGCCCTCCGCATTCTCTGCATTCTGCGCCATCATTGTCAGAGAGCGTTCAACATTCCAGATATACACACTCTCAAGAAGCTGAGAGTTAGCTATGGAGATACCCACAAGACAAACCGCAATTATTGCTCCGATTTCCAAGAAAACCTTGGCTCGAATACCTAATCCCTTATGCTTCATAGGGCTACCTCCTTTTAAAATATTTCAGTTAATCAATTATCGTTGATTTTATAGCCTGTTCCGTAAACAGTTGTAATGTACTTTATTCCCCATTCGCCTAATTTTGTGCGAAGTCTTGCTACATGGGAGTCAACTGTTCTTGTATCGCCTGCATAATCCATACCCCAAAGCTCATCAAGAAGAGCGTCTCGGGTATATACGCGACCGGGTGTTTTACAAAGCTTTGTTAAAATTTTGAACTCCTTAAGAGTTAATTCTATTTTTCTGCCGTCAATTGTTACCTCGTGAGAGGATGGCTTGATAATAAGATTATCTATTACAATATCATCTGAATTTTTATCTTTTCTTTTAAGGTTTGTTCCTCTTTTCAGAAGAGTGTCAACTCTTTTTGAAAGAATCACTAAAGAAAATGGCTTTGTAACATAATCATCTGCGCCGGATTCAAAGCCCATTATCTGATCAAAGTCCTGAGAACGAGCTGAAACAAGAATCACGGGCATATCGCTTTTCTCGCGGATTCTTCGGCAAACCTCCCAACCATCAACCTCGGGCATCATTATATCAAGAAGCGCCAGCTCCAAATCCTTATTTGCTTCAAAAAGCTCTAATGCAATTTTGCCGTTTTCTGCTTCTAAAATCTCGTGACCCTCTTTTTTAAGACAGTCTCCGATAAGCTTTCTGATAAGCTGTTCATCATCGGCTATTAAAATCTTTGCCATAGCTGTTCACCACGCTTATTTTTTGTTATACGCAGGACAAACCTGCATACAAATACCGCACACAGCGCCCCTACCGATTTTCTGATAGGCTTTTTTCATATATTCGCTACAAACTGACGGACTGAACATTTCCTCGCGCTTTATTCCGTCATAATAGCTGACACCAAGAATCGCACCGCTTGGACAAGCCTTGACGCATTTGTCGCAGTTAATACACGGATTTTCCTTTAATATGCCCTCGCCTTTCAGCTGACAATCTGTGAAAAGTGTTCCTAAACGAACTCTTGCGCCGTACTTTTTATGTAAAAACAAATCATTTTTACCTATATTCCCAAGACCTGCTTTATGGGCTGCTTCTTTATGGGAATATCTGCCGTTAAAAGGCGTTGTCGGCATACTCTGGGATGCGGCAACAGTTATATATTTATAGCCCTTACTTTGCAAAAACAATCCCGCTTCTAAAAGGCATCGGTCAATAAAAGCATTCACTGTTCTGTAATGATTAAAATATGTAGGTGTAGGCGCGCCGTCAATTTCATCAATAATTGCATCAGAAAGCTTTACCACAATGCTGACCGCATACTTCAAATCCCCTGTGTCAGCATTGTCGATTTCCGAAAAACCGACATCGGTTACGCCTTTGCTAAGTAAAAATTCTTTAAGCTCTTGTTCAAGCATTTTCTACCCTCATTTTTTCCATACATAAAAGAACTTTTTCGTTCATCAACTGACATTCTTTAAGAAAATTGTCAGTTTCTTCTTTTTTAAGAATAAAGTCAATGGCGCTTTTCGCTTCGTTACCCATAAGATATTTTTTATCGGTTTCACCATTTAAAAGTGTTTCTTCGCCATTGTTGTTATAAAGCTTTATATTATCAAGCTTTGATATGCTTTCGATAGTAACTGTTCCTTCGTCACCCATAATCTGTGATGCTGAACGGCTTTGACCTACCTTCGAATATGTAATTGTAACCAATTTATCTTTATACTCAAAAGCTGCGCTACCGCTGCCATCTGCACCTGTATGAAGAAAATGCTGAACAGGTGTGATTTTCTCGGGCATACCGAATAAATCAATTACGGGATAAACACAGTAAATACCCAAATCATTAAGTGCGCCAGTTTTCATTTCGGGATTGAAAATATTGGGAAGCTCACCATTTTTAAGTGCCTGATATTTTGAAGAAAGCTGTGAAAAATCAATTGTTGCGCTTCTGATATTACCGATTTTATTCACTGCATCCTTTAAAACCTGTCTTAAAGGAGTGTGCATATACATAATCGCTTCAAAATATACAAGGTTTCTTTCATTTGCAATACTGCAAAGCTCATTGAATTCTTCTGCAGTAATTGTAATGGGCTTTTCGCAGATTATATGCTTACCACTCATAAGAAGAGCCTTGCACTGCTCATAATGGCACACATTAGGACTTGCAACATAAACCAAATCCGTATCGGAAGAAGCAAGGTCATTAAAATCTGTAAAAACTCTTTTTGCACCTGTTTCCTTTGCAAAGGCGGAGCCCTTTTCAAAGGAACGGGAATAAACACCATCAAGGCTCAAATCCTCGTAAAGATTTGCGCCGTCAATGAATGATTTTGTAATCCAGGATGTGCCGATAACGGAATATTTAAGCATAATTATTTATCTTTCTTGAAAAAATCTTTAATAATTGTGGGAGTTACAAAGTTTGTAAAGAATCCCACGGTTTCGTTTACTCTTGTATGAGGTGCTACATTCCAATCGCTTTTCGGCGCAGGAGTGTGACCCATACCCTTTAATATATCGCAATAAAATTCTGCAGATTTAAGGAAGCTCTGATAGCCCTTGGGGTTCGCTCCGTTCCACGCTGTTTCCGCAACTGCAAGCCAACGAGGGAAGCACATATAGCTCATTTTAGAGAAATCTCTTACATATTCTGTCCAGATTGGTGACTCGATACCCTTTATGGATGCCGCACCTAAAGAGGTCAGACCTCTTACCCTTCGGGGATTGAACATATAAACATCCTTTAATGAGTGCATACCGTAGGGATAATCTGCATAATAAGGTGTAAATCTTTCCATAATGAGCGGATTTCCGCCATTCGCCCATTCAATACCCTTATCCATTTTATTTGTCCATTGGGCAACAGTAATATTATCTTTATCAAGGTTATTGCCGTTCAATGACTCATTCCAGCAGATTGCCTTTCTGCCCTTTTTCTTAAGGTATGCTGCAACCTCATTTACAAGCCAGCCCTGAAGCTCATCCATTGTGTGAAGACCCTCTTCTGCTAACTTGGCTTTACATTTAGGACAGTTGAGCCAACGGGTTTTGGGTGCTTCGTCCCCACCGATATGAAAATACTTTGAGGGGAATATTTCGCAGAATTCATCAACAACTGCATAAATAAGCTTCAATGTTTCGGGATTTCCTACGCAAAGAATGTCCTTGAAAACACCACCTGTTGTTTTCAGCTCAATTTTTTCACCTGTGCAGGAAAGCTCAGGGTAGGCGGAAATAACCGCAGTTGTATGACCGGGGAAATCAAACTCGGGAATAACCTCAATATACCTTTCCTCGCAATATTTAACTATGTCTTTAAGCTCTTCTTTTGTATAATAACCGCCATAGGGCGTGTTATCATTTTCACCCTTACCGAAATTTGAAGAAGGTCTTACAGAGCCAACGCTTGTAAGCAACGGGTATGACCCCATCTCAACTCTGAAGCCTTGGTCCTCGGAAAGATGGAAATGGAATTTATTGAATTTGAAAAGTGCCGCACCGTCAATCATTTTTTTGATTTCATCAACTGTGAAAAAGTGACGGCAGGAGTCTATCATAAAGCCACGATAAGCGAATTCAGGTTCATCGTATATGTAAAGATACGGAAGACATCCGCGATAGTTAAGCATCAATTGTTTAAGGGTAAGCTCGCCATAATAAAGACCCTTTTCATCTGCACCCTCAATTAAAACACCCTTTTCATTAATATTGATTCTGTAGCTTTCTTTTTCAGAAAGCTCAGGTGTTTTTTTCTTTTCCACCTTGGGCATTTCACCCACAGGAAAATTCAACATTCCTTTTTTAAGTTCAAGAATTTTAGGTTGGGGGCAAAGATACATAAACTCACCTCGAGAGTGGGTAAAGCGTATCCGAATCAGATTTTGGGATAGTCTTTTCCACTCATATTTCGTTAAAATACTCGCCAATCCGTTAGGATTAGCTGCGTTTTTGCCTCATCTGAGTGAAAAATACTTAATCACAAAATTCTCCGA